>NZ_CP141179.1:1353000-2029500 GCF_035599575.1 Roseovarius sp. Pro17 | reverse complement strand
CTGTGCCAGCACGCTTGAAACAACCAACCGCGCCGATTTGCGGGTTATCATGGCGCCGATACATATTTTCATGGCGAGTGTCTTTGTCTTTAATTTACTAATCGAAACCGGGCCAGACAGGACCGAGAGCGTTCTGTCGCTCCGGAAACTTGCGTGTGGGGATGCCATCCGCAGAGGGCCGCGTCTGGCGTTAGCAAGATGGCTGGACACGGCCCAACGCGAACTTGGCTACAAAACGAAGACCAACTTCTACGCTGCGCTCTCTCCGCATTTGGATCCTGAAAGCGCACGCATCGAATGGTCAAAGGTTGCAAGTGGAAGAGACGTGCCACCATTGGACAGGCTGCGAACTGATCTTAAGCGCGTCAGCGAAACCTCGAACGCCTGCAAAGCCAACTCCGACCTCCACGACTGGCTCGATTTGGGGCTTTGCTATTGTGCCTTTGTCGCGCGCTCCTACACGTATCTGCAAAAGCAGAATGTCACCAAGGCGCGGAAGCCTTTTCTGCTCGCCGCGGCCGAGGTGGAGGAGGGCTGGAGCCAGGCAAGTCAGCCTGCGTGACGTTTTGTCTGCCCATTCAACACCCGCTCCACATCGCGCCGGAAGTTGCGAAGAGCCCGGCAATCGCTGGGGGTGCATGGCACGGTTACAAAGCCACCGGTCGGTGACACCAGCCTCCCATGTTTGCGTTTTCGGAAATACTGCCAGCCCTCTCGTACGCGCGATTGCACCTCTTTCTCGATCTCTTTGCAGGTTGAGTATTTCATGACGTGCTCTCCAGAGGCTGGTATCGCGCAAGAAACCTGTCGATGGAGAATGGGATTTGCGCGAACGCGCGCTCGACCCCGATGTCGAGGATGGGTTCGCTGTAGTAATATCCTTTACTGTCCAGCTTGTTCTGGAAGAAGCGGCCATGCGGATCGATCATAAGATAGGACTGGACCATCGAGGGGTTATCCTCGACGGAAAGGATGCGCCGGAAAGCGGCGTGGCGGCTGACAAACCTTTCGAATTTCGCTTCATCCACGGTCAGTTCGTCATTGTAGGACGGTAGCATTCGTAGGGCCTTCCAACGGTCTGGCGCGATATGGGAAATGAGTGCCGAGAAATCCTCTTCGGCATTAACCGCATTCACGACCGTGTTCAGCTTGATCTGCAGTGTAGGGTTGGCGGTGCGCAATTCGCGGACCAAGTCGATAAGATCGTCCGAGCCGATTTGCGCGCCCTTTCTATCCACCCGTCCGATCCGCAAATTCCCGTCGCAACGAGTGGAATCCACACTGAGACCGAGCATTGAAATTCTTGATGCAATATTACGCAGCGTCTCGGGACGGCTGCCATTGGTTATCAAACTCACGTCAAATCCGGCTGCAACGGCGTGATCCACCACGTGACTGAGCTCACCGGCCCAAAGCGTTGGCTCACCTCCGGCAATGTTAAGTCGCGGCCGACGGACAAAACGTTGTTCCCAAAGCGGGTTGTCAGGTGACAGAAATCGGCCCAGCTCCGATATCAGAAATTTACACGAGGCATTATTGCGCCAAAGTTCCGAAGCCTTTGGTTTGGACCAATGCGCGTAGCAAAACTTGCAACGATAATTGCAGGCTTCTGTAACATGCCAATTCGCGACGAGTTGAGGTTGAAGTTCCACTGCGCTCTCCTTGCAAAAGTGTTGCTTGAAGAAATGGTCGATGTGGGCAGCGCAAAGACGTGGGATTCTGGGGACATTTTAGTTGTTCTTGAGTTCTATAATATCCGCAATACCTGCCTGTGCGATAAGTGCTGTCTATCCAGGTTACTCATTTGGACACTCCTTAGGAACGGCGGGCAAATCCCGCACAGGGGCCTCCTATGACTGCGCACATTGAGCACTCGCAGCGAATGTCGGGTTTGAAGCGCCACAGTGCGGCATCTTTAGTTGTGGTTGAAGGTCCGCAAAGGGCCGGAAGTTGCGATGGTCACATAGGGCGTATTCTGTTGAAAAACTCTTGATGATTTGGGGCGCTGGCGCTGATTTAATTATCCCCGATGATGCGGGGGGATCTGCGATGTTGGGACCGAAGCAAGAGGCGCAAGGCGCGTTGTTTTACGAGTTCTCGATTGAGGATCACGTCCCGCAGGATCACCTGCTGCGCTCCATTGACCGCTTCGTAGACCTGTCAGACATCCGTCAGCATCTGGCCCCGTTGCTACAGCAACACCGGCCGCCATTCGATCGATCCCGAGCTGCTGATCCGCATGCTGCTGGTGGGCTACTGCCTGGGCATTCGGTCCGAGCGGCGGCTTTGCGAGGAAGTGCATCTGAACGAGATTGACCCAAAGGGCATGGTGTCACGCCGACTCGGCGCGCTTTTCGGCATCACACGCAACGGCTTCATTAGACAGCGAGCCTGTGACGGGTCCGCCCGCGCGGCCGTGCGAGAGGCGACAGAACGACCCCAAAGCGCTCGTCCCGCTGAAAAGCGCCGCCTTCTTTCGTTCGAATACGCTGAAAATGCCCATCTGCTACCACCCTGAAATCCGCTGTTCAGGGGGCTATTGCGCAGGATGAGCAGGGGTTCGGCGTGATCGCCCCGGCTTTCGTGTCAGTCTTCGAACAGGCGTCCGTCAATCGCTTTCGAGAACCGCAGGAACGCGGTCACGCTGTCGAAAATGAACCGCGCCTCGTCCATCGTCACGAGCGTCTCGTTGTCGTGTGCGAAGGACTGGTCATTCTGGATGGGGTTCATCTCCTGAAAAACCGCGATGTGCGTCTTCACGATGCGGTCGGAGACAGGCGTCAGGTTGTGTGTCTGCTGCAAAATCTTGACGTATTTTCCGGCACGGGAATGAAGCGGGTCATCCTTGCCGCAGTCGGGACCGCCGTGTTTCCGGATGAGGGCAGCGAACCTCTTCATGCAATATGTGTGCAGGCGGTCGATGGCGGCGTGGGGCTTCTTCGCGTCGAGATCCCGGCGAATGGACGCGACCAGTTCCTCGAGAGTTTCATTTGGTCCAAAGGCCTCAATCGCCGTCGTGTCGATCTGGTCAGCCCGCCCCTCAAAGCCGGCTATGGCCGAGAAATAAAGCCCCTGCGTCTTTTCGTTGATGTCAGGAACGTCGGATGTATAGCCCGCGACACGTGCTTCCCGGTGCTCCCAGAGTTCTCGGAGAACTTTCACCACGAGGTACGGCTGTGCATTCTCTATGAACGAACGGAGGCGCTTCGCTTTTGAAGTGCCGCGACCACTGAAAAGGTGTGACTGCGCGGATGCGTCGATGTTAACTGTCTCGAAGAAAAAATCGTCGAAGGTCCTGTCGCTGAAATCAAGGACGTAGCCGCTCTCCATCTCGAGAGCCTTCTCTATGGCGTCCCGTTCGAGGCGAGGAATGAGCTGTTCGTATGGCTTCTTGAACACGGGGCAGACACCTTGAATCATCAGACTGAACACGTTCTACGCGATGGTAGCACCCCGTTCCACACGCGCGGCGGACAAGGTCGCGATGGTTCTCCGCGAGTTCGAGACGCACGCGAATTGCCCAGACGTGCTTTGGCATCAACGGTCGTTTCTGACCAACGATCCGACCCTTATTCCAAGCGGGGCGAAGCGCCCGGATGGCCGGTAAGTTTGGTGTTGGCATGACAGCTCCTCCAATCCACCAAGCCCTCCCACATCGACAACCCGACGTTGACGAGGCACTCTATCATGAGATGCTGCGCCGCATCCGAGGTCCGCTTCGAGCCCTCTTTTCCGAATTTCTGCTATGCAGCTAATGTCTGCTATCACGAGAGAGGCAAAAACCTTCAGCAACGGGATGGGTTTTGAACGGGGTTTGTGGCAGCGTCAATCTGGGTGGTTTGCGCATGTGCCAAAAACGAGCGTTTTTGGTGAGTTTTGCGAATGTTTTGAATGGCAAGTTCGAACCCGTTGCAGACGCCCCGAGAAAGTGAAACCCTGTCTTCTATGCTGAAAAAAAATTTCGTGATTGTGATTGCCGTTATTTTGGGCTGGGTGTTCGGATCAATATTTCCGCTTGGTTTATGGAAACATTCAGATTGTCACCAACTGGGAGGATATGTGCGAGCGATTGATGGACCGGGAAAACCCACAGAATGTGTCATTCCATGGGACGCCTACTGACAAACTGTTTTGTCAGCGTTACAGGCAGCATGTTCCAAAAGCGAGCGTTTTAGGCAGGGAGATTCTTAACTTCTTCTACGGCGACGATAGCCACGAGGGGCAGGCTTTCCGAATTGGACCACCGGCAATGGCTTTCCTTCGGCGATCAGCTCAGCAAATTCCGCCTTGGGAAAGTCAAATAGATACCGGCTCATGCCTTGTGCGGCTGTGAGGAAGCACAGACTTTCACCTCCAAAGTCAAAACCAACAATCCTGCCCAGTGACCCCCACTCTTTGAGAAGCCGAGTTTCTTCATGATAGACAGTGTAGATATCCACACCATCGAATCGCTGCGGGTAATTTTCTGAAAGCATCCGTTCATATTGAGTCCGATCAGTCGGACGGCGGTTTCCATCAACGATCCAGATCACTTGGCCATAGAAATTTGTGCGCTTTACTACTTCGTCCGGCTTGATAGCAGAGTGCTGGAACTCAATCACAAGGCCATAGGGTGTCTTAATGTCGGCAATATGCAGTTCGCCAGCCTCATCACGAGCTGGCACCTCTTGCCAGTCGCTCTGAAACCGATTTTTCCAAACACGGTGCCATTCAGTCTCGTTTTCCCACCAATGGTCGCAATGGCGTCTGCCTTTGTGCGCCCAATGCCAAACCTTCTTGGTTCCGCAACGGGCCAACATTTCGGCACTGCAGCCTGGACAGATGCCCATGGCACCGGGGGTTGCCTCGATCCGTTGTTCATTTGAGAGTGCAAAGCGCATTCAGATTGACTATTTAGTCGGTGCTGTATTTTCAAGCCTCCATGACGGAGACTTCCGCGCGAGTTGCCGATAGGTCACCCTGAAACGACCGCTTTCTACACAATACCGGAAGCTGCCATTTGAGCAACCGCAGCGAAAGCCTTATTTGTCCGCATTGCAGACCTTGGTGTACGGCGCAGTGAAGGTTCATTCCGACCTATTTTGTTGAAAAACTATTCAACCGTGTCGGATGAGCCAGTTTGGAGGGAAGGTATTCTGAAGAGATGAGGTATTTCTTCGATTTTCGATCAATGGCAAATCGAGCGGAATAAAATTCTGCATTTTGGATCGTCCAGTGTGCCCCAGGGAGTTTTTCAATACAATCATCCCAACTGATCGATTGCTGCGCGGAGCACGAATGGCCGGTTTTCTAGACCTTGACCAAAAACGCGGCACGGATAGCCTCTTTCATCGCGTCCTGCGGTCCAGCCTTCTGGGACCCACTTGCCCCCATCACCAGCTTCGAGGCAGGCGTATTTCCGAAGCCAAGATTCTTTCCCGCAACCGACAGGCCAGAATGCAATGACGAGCGGCCCAGCAGACCGATTGCGATCCCTGCTTCAACCGCTGCGATTACGCCTGACACACTTTGGCTGGAGTAGGCGATGCGATATGGTTTTCCTCGCGCCTCAAGAGACGCAATAGCCGCGTCGCGCCACCAACAGGCATGATCGAACAAGGCCACTGGCAGGGTTTCGTCGGCTGAGAAATCTCGATGCGCCGATGACATCCAACACGTTGGGTCCTCGAACAGCACTTCTTCATGTCGCGACGGACGTTCCACCTCGTAGATCGCGAGATCGAGTAATCCCTTGTCCAACGCATCTGGGAAGCACGCGCTCAAAGCGCAGGTCACATCCAATTCGACCTTCGGATGGTGACGGGTGAAAGCCGCGATGATCCCCGCGAGCTTCGCACGTCCGTGATCATCAGGAACACCCAAGCGAAGCTTGCCCGTCACAGCATCTCGAGAAATATCGCGCAGGACGGCGTCGAGGCGTGCGGTCACGTCTTGTGCAACTGGGAGCAGCCGACGTCCGGTGTCGCTCAAGATGACACCGCGACCGTGCCGTTCGAAAACGGGTCGACCAAGGATGGCTTCAAGACGCTTGATCTGAAGACTGGTAGCGGATTGGGACCGGTAGATGCGCACCGCCCCGTCTGTGACGCTCCCCGCTTCAGCCACGGCGACAAACGTGCGCAGCAAATCGCTGTCAAGACTATCCATTTGTTTTTCCAATACCAGAAATTTAAGATATTTGTTTCACATATGCTTCACGGTCAGCTATTTTTCAAGGTCAGAGGAGTATCCGATGTCCGATCAAACAGTTGCCCGCCGACAAGCAAACAAGAAAACTATCGTGTGGGGCCTATGCCTTTTCCTGTTGGTAGGCATTGTTCTGGCTTGGCCAGTACACGCTGCAAATGCCGCCATGTTCGTCGTGTGGGGCCTGGTTGCCGTCGCCCCTATCGTTATTCCGGGCATTCTTCTTGCGGCATGGATCATCGCCAGTGGAGCGGATACGCACATTGCTGCCGCGTTCGAGGGTAGGACGCTGCGAACGGTATTGGTTGCATCGCTAATTGGGGCCATTACACCGGTCTGCGGCGTCACCGTGTTGCCATTGATGGCTGGGCTGTTGGCTGCGGGCTTGCCGCTGGCTCCGATCATGGCTTTCTGGTTGTCATCTCCGATCACAGATCCAGCGATGCTCGCGACAACAGCCGCGACTCTTGGTCTGAGCTTTGCGATTGGCAAAACGCTCGCGGCGTTCGGATTGGGCCTGTTCGGTGGTGCGGTCACCGGACTGTTCGCCAAGACGCCGTGGGCGCTGAACGCGCTGCGCGACAACGGTTTGGTACGCCAACTGAGCGCCGCGCGTTGTGGAGCGGCCCTGACCTTCGACCCATGGGTCTGGAGGACCAAGTCTCGTCGGCGGTCATTTGGCACCCAATTTTGGGCAACGGCGCGGCTCATCCTGATTTGCTTGATTCCCGCATTCGCTGCCGAATATGCTTTGAACGCTGCTCTGACCCCTGGGGCGCTTGCAGCATATGTTGGCGAAGATCAATGGTGGGCCATACCCGCCGCCGTCTTTGTCGGCGCACCGGCTTATATCGACGGTTATGCCGCGCTCCCACTTACGCGCGGGCTGATTGACAACGGCATGTCCGAGGGCGCTGCCATGGCCTTTCTGGTCTCGGGTGGCGTGGTCAGCATTTGGGGAGCGATGGCCATTGCGCCGATTCTTAAATTGAAGCCCTTTTTGCTGTATCTCGCCCTAGCGGTTCTGGGCTCGTTGGCAGCGGGGTATATATTTGAGTGGGTAGTTTAGAGGGCTGAGGCAATCAAGAACGGCCATTGGCGCACCGGCAGCGAATGGTACGAGAGTCCCGCATACCGGACCTCGGTGCAGATCGCAGCGATTGTCTGCAATCCGTCCTACGCGTCATCTGTAGTGAACGGCTAAGACGAGCCGGCGCGCCGGTTGATGAAGATCCCAAGTAGGAGATCCATAGGTCCAAAGACGCATCAGCACCCCTCAACACTTATGCTTGCCGCTCAATGCATCAGCGAGTTCCTGCCCGGCCCAGCATTTGAGTGCCGAATAAAGCGTGCGCTTGATCCGGCCGGTCACGAATACGGTCTTCTTCGGTATGTCCGGATCATCACTTTTAATCACCAACTGGCAGCACGAGGCACCGTCGCAATTGGGCCGGTACTGGATCGTCACACCAAGGCAGGACCCGGGTTTCACGACCGCCGGGAACGGATTTCCGAGGATTTTGAAATCCAGACATTTCTGATCGCAAACGGGTCGCTTCTTCGGTTTTTCGGGTTCGTCGCAGCCGCAAGAACAGCCGCCGCCGCAATCGCAATTGCCATACATGAAGGCCGCGCAGGGATCCGGCTCTTTGAACGCGACACGCTTGACGTGAAGATCGCAGTCTCCCGTGTTACAGATCGAAAGAGTTTCGCGCGCGCAGTCCCCAAGCTCAACCTCGCAGAATTGCGTCGTGCCAGTGAGCGTCAGCTTGCCGCTTGGCGCGGTACCGCTCACATCGAGCACAGCAGGGCTCGCCGGATCGTTCGAGGTGATCGTGATCGTTGCTGATTTCGCGCCGAAGGAAGCGGGCTGGAATCGCAGCGATACGCTGGCCGAGGCACCAGCACCGATGACCATCGGAAAGGCAATGACTGCCGGTACAACAAACTCCGCATCCGAAGAGACGATGCTGTCGATCCGCAGATCGCAATCACCGCTGTTCGAAAGCAGCAGCGGCTTGTCAGTGATATCTTCTACGCATGTCGCCCCGAAATCACCGTCATTGGCAAAGGAAAGGACGAGCCGTGGCTCTCCGCGCGTGCCGAAAATTTCGATCTCTACCGGGCTGTCGGGATCGTTGCTGACAACGCGGATCGTGGACGCGGCCAAGCCGGGCGCTATCGGCTGGAACCGAAGAGGCAGGTTCATTGTGTCGCCCGCAGCAATCACCAGCGGGAAATCGATGACCATGGGTACGACGAATGCTGGGTCGGTCGACGTGATCGCCGTCACGATCAGCGGGCACGTGCCGGAATTATTGACGAGCAGATCCCGGTCGACGAATTCGCCGTCACAGACCGTGCCGAAATCACCTGAATCCGCGACGGCAAGCGCTGCGGTCGCGATGCCGCCCTCACCCGATACGTCAAGGTCAAGCTCCGGTGTTATCGGATCGTTACTCTCTATTCGCAGGACGGCACTGTCCGATGCACCTTGCGCCGAAGGCGTGTAGCGCACGGTGAAATCCACCTCGCTGCCCGGATCAATGACCAGCGGTGTATCCGGAAGGGGATCGACCTCGAAGACCGTGCCACCACCGAGGATTGAAACGTCGTAGATGACAAGATCGTCCAGGCCCACATTGAAAACTTGCAGGGTCAGATGCGCCGGTCCGTCGCACACAAGGCCGAATTCCATTCCCTGTTCGAGGTTTACGGCGATGATCGGTAGCGACCGCCTCGCTTCGAGCACCGCCGCCGCGGCATTGATGCGGCCGAAACCATACCATTGGCTGAATTCAGGGAAGCTGTCCCCGTCGTTGTCGACCCACTGGCCCACGGGATCGACGTTGTCGACATCAATCCGGTCGGCAGTTTCACGGATGATGTCACGCACTTCGTCCCATGCCAGGTCCGGGCGAACCGACAGGACCAGCGCGGCGACGCCTGAAACCTGCGGACAGGCGCAGGACGTCTGACCGAAAGTCCGGTAATCGTTGCTGGCTGCGGTCCCGGAACCGGCGGTGTTGCCGGTACCCACGTTCACCGTGCTCATCACCCGAGTTTCTGTCCCGCCGCCAGGCCCACCGCCCGGCGCGCAGACGTCAACCGCAGGGCCGAAACTGCTGGTGCTGACCTTGACTTCAGCAGCGTCGGGTGGGCTGTTGCGCGAGGAGGCGACGGCTATCGTGCGGTCGTATTCCGCCCAGCGTCGCCCGTTTCCAACGGTGAAATCCACGTTGTTGTTGCCCACCGAGAAAACCACCACGCAGCCAAGACCGCCTCGGCCATCATCGGTGATCGCGTCCAGGGCGTTTGACATCGTTCCCGAGATTGCGGCTTCGCCAAGACCGAAGCTGTTGCTGATGACATCGGCGCCGGGGCTGATGACAGCCGGAAAACCCGGCGTCACGCTCGCCGGATCAAGACCGGCGATCCAGACATACATGTCGGCGAAATCGGTATCCGTCCCACCCGAGGGCCAGCGGATTGGCATAAGCTGACAGCCCGGCGCGACACCTGCAACGCCCTCAGCATTGTCCGCGACAGCCGAGGCGATGCCGCAACTCTGCGTGCCGTGGCTGCTACCATTGTTGAAGACGTCTGTGTCGACGCCGGTGAAGTCGAACGGCTGGTAGATTTTGGTGAAATCCGGCGTGACGAAATCAGGGTGATCCACATCGCAGCCAGTATCGACCACCGCGATGATGATGTCCTCGGCGCCGAGCGTTACATCCCAAGCTTCTTCCGTCTGAATAATCCCGTGGTTCGGCTGGTTGGCGAACAGGAAATCATCCGGTGTGACATCTGGAACGACAGTGGTTACGAGGTTGGGCTCGGCGAAAACCACGTCGTCGCGGGTCAGGAAGCGCTCGCAGGTCTCAAGAACTCCGAAATCAGCCACACCCACGACGCGGAGGACTGCCGTGCGTGGCGAATAAGGCAGCCAGCGGAGGACCTCGTATCCATCGTCCTTTGCGTTGGCTTCGGTTGTCTTTTTCGCGCTCTCCTCGGCAAACTGGACAGATATCTCGTCGGTAAGGAAAGTAACGCTTTCTTCTGTCAGTCTGAGGACAAATCCCGCCCGGCGCACGAGTTCATGGGCCGAAAGCCGGGCGAGGATCTCTGGCCCTTGTTCGCTCAGAAGCGCTTTCGGTGCTTGGAAGACGCGGACGAACTCGCCGCGGATAGCCGCGCCGATCTCCACGACCGTGAGCCCGAGTTCCGCAGCGAGCTTATAGAGTGCCTCTTCGCCCTTGTCGTCAATGTCCGGCCGCACGCTCGCCGCGACGAGGCCCTCGGGCGGATCGACCGGGATGCGCACTTGGCCGCGGAAATAGTACAGCATCCCCTTCTTGCCGAGATGGAATTGCGCGCGCTCCTCCTCTTTTGTCACTTCCACGTCGCGGGTCTGCGACTCAAGCCCACGTGAGGCGACCTCAATGTGGTAGCGTCCCGGGGCGAGCCCCTCGAAAACGTAGCCGCCCGCCGCTTGGAAATAATTGGAGTGAATGGATTTTCCCCGCCCTGACCCGGGCTTGAGGCTCACCTTTGCCTCCTGAAGCGGGCTGCCTTCGTAATCCACAACCTGAATTAAAAGTCGAGACACGCAAGTCATTTTAAACTCCTGTGTTAAATGCCGATTTAGAAATAATTCTTGGAAATAACTGTGATTATACCACAGATTCCGCGTGGGCGGGCGTCAAATTTGCGCTAACAGAGCAACCTCGTGAATGTCGGCGACACGGCCATAAGTTTACAGCAATCGAATGTCGGCTTTGTGTTTTAGTATTCCTCATGTGATGAAATCCGAGACCGCGTATCATTGCTGCACTTTGCCACGCCAGAGGTCTTCGATTTCCGAACGTTTTCTTTGCTGTATTGTTCTTTTTCAAACCGAATGGAGTGTTTCTGCCCTATCATCTTTGGGCCTCGCATGACGCATCATTGTCAGTCCTGACTTGCAAGATTTGTGCAGGCGATGTGAACGACGGCAGCGAATTTTGCATTGCTGAGTGCGTTAGCCTTGGGTTCGCATGTCCTCGATGACGTAGCGCACGTTGTTATTGCGAACCGCCACTTTAGGCCTACTGGATCGAGCGTGCATATTTGCTCGTCGTGAAGACCAATTGTGAAACACTTTATGGCAGCTGACCTTATGGCAGCTGACCTTATGGCAGCTGACCTTTGCTGTGCCTCGCATGAACTTGGACAAGCGGACGCAGTTGGCCTTAGTGGCTCATGCCGCACAGGTCGCTTTAGGCCTGACGCATGCACCACCAGATCAGCCCTGATCGTTGCTGGCGGGCTGACCTCTCTTACCGACAATGGCGCTCGGCATGCGATATTTGGTGAAACGCTATACCTATGGTAGAATGCGCAAATTAATTTTGAACTGATTTCCCGTCACGCAGACGGGTTGACGCGATATCGAATGTTTTTCTTCGGCCGAAATCGAACGCTTCGCCTGCGTGACGTTGTCTGAAATTCTGAGTCATTTGAGACCGGAGGGCATCATGCTAGGCAAGTGCGGAATTTTTGCTTCATGCATCGGCTTATTCTTAGCCACGGCAGGTTTGGTCAAATCTCAGGAAGCGTCGGATCGGACACAGGTTTATGCCGCAAAAATAATATGCGGCAAGCAACCTGACCCAACAAATTTGCAATTGGTTCAAGGCTTTTACACTACCGTTATTAATATCTTCAACACCGGCGCGGAACGTCAGGAAATCGCGTTGCGGTTAGCGTTGGCACACCCTCCAACTCTTCCTGCACCGGGTGAGGTTTTCGACCTTGGGCCGCTGACGCTGGACGCGGGGCAGGCCGCTGCCGTCGATTGTGAAGACATTCAGGTTCTGGCTTTTCCGTTTGGCCTGCCGGACAAGTACATTGACGGGTTTCTGGTGGTTCAGGTCAGTCGGCCAGTTTCGGTTCAGGCGGTCTATACCGCCGCGCCTCTCCTCAAGGAATCGTGCTGCAAAAGCTGGCCCGGACCGGTGGCCAGCATTGATGTTGAGCGGATTGATGCCGTTCCCGCAACGGCGGGCTCGACACAAAAGCCCGATCTGCTGCCGGATTCGCCCACATTGGAAACCGACCCGCTGGGCGCACCCGGCACCGGTTTTTGTACTCAGATGCCATCGGACGGCTCTCCGCCGGATGCGGTCGCATTGATCATCAATCAGGGCGCGGTAGAGGCGGCTGCGTCCGTCGCCCGGTTCGATTTCGGTGTTTTCGGGCAAAGCCAGACGCCGGTGCCCGCGCTCGGTCCGGGCGAAAAGCACGAGGTCGGGTCGGATATTCCGCGTGACTGCTTCGGGTCGGGCCGGTCCGGAACCTGCCCGTTTGATGTGATTGCGGATGCCGGACTGACGATCGACGAAACCCTCGAGACCAACAACATTCGCAGGGGGCATTGCCTGCGCTCAACATCGGGTGAGCAGCAATGATCACGCGCATCGCATTCGTCGTGATCTGTCTGCTTGCGTCGGCGACGACGCATGGCACGGCACAGGAACGCAAGCCCTCGCAGCCGGTGTTCCGATATCTGCATGAGGCAAAAATCATCTGTGGCCGAATAAAATCGCACCATCCGGGGCCACTGGCGGGCGGACATTACGGGACGGTCATCAACCTGTTCAATCCGCACCCCGCGCCGCTGAAAGTGACGTTTGAGCTCAAGCTTGCAAACCCGCCAGGGCAATTGACCGGCGGCAAGATCGTCGCGCTGGAGCCGATGGACTTGCCGGCACAAAAGGCCACCGCCGTCGATTGCCGTAGCCTGCGGGCGCTAACATTTCCCTATGGGTTTCCCAAACCCTTTGTCGAAGGTTTCCTGAGCATTGACGCGCTTCAACCCTTGGTCGTGTCGGGTGTCTGGACAACCGCAGCACCGGAGGCCAAGCACCATCTGCGGCTGACAAGCCTTGATGTTGACCACGTACCGGCCAGAGCGGTCGAGGTGCCCCCTGCTAATCCCAATTGGGGCAGCGTGGGCAGCGACGTAAGCTTTTGCGACCGATTGCGCCGTAGCAGCGTGATACTGAACGGTGTGGTTGGCGCCCAGAGCTATACGTTCGACGAAGCAGAGGATGAAGGGCCGCGCGAGGTTTCGCGTATTGAGGATGTTTCCATCCTGGCGGGTGCAGGTGGCGTGGTTGCCGGGCCGGTGGACATTCGGCTGCGCCGCGGCTTCTTTCCCGACGGGCGGTTTCTTGACACATCGGAAATGCCGGTCTTGACGGTCGGCGCGCGCTATCTGTTGATCCTGCCCAATCATGGTTGGGTGCATGAGCCGATTTCGTTGGATGATGTGTTTCGGATCGAAACCGTCGATGATCGCGACATTTTAGTGGATCAGCACGGGTTTGCCGTGACTGATGTTGAGGGCGGGCGCTCCGACGACCCCGTCAGCACCCCCGAATTCCTGTTTCGCACACCGCAGTTAACCGGCACGCCGGCACCGGAGAACGCAATGTCGTCCGATGATTTTGTTGCGGAGTCCGAGGATTGCGCGGGTCCTGTTCTGAGTGGCCCATATACGGCTTATCCACTGGTGCCACCAACGATAAGGGGGGTAGAATGACGCGCTTCATAACCCTTACCGGATTTCTTCTGTTGATGCTCTCTCGGGCCGGTCTGGCCTTCAATGTTCAGGAAAACTGGGTGGGCAATCAGGTCCGGTGGGAAGACGAAGATCTGCCAATCGAATGGCGCCTTGATTCCGGCAACACCCCAGGCGGAAGCGACCGGAGAACCGCGATCACCCAAGCCATCGATGCGTGGAACCGGACCGGCGGTTTGCGATTGCTTTTCACCCTGTCTGGTGGTGCTGCCGAAACGGATAACGTGATGGAAGAAGGCGACGGCAAAAGCGAGATACTCTATACCCCCATGTCCGAGATCGACGGGGCCGCAGGCCGCGAGTTCACCACACATAATTGCGCAGGCTGCCGAAGGATCGTGGAATCCGACATCGGGATTGCAGGTGACGCCCCCAATATCGTCGTCAATAACAACCCGGCCACCGATCAGTTCACCCTCTGTACGGCCCAAGGTGTTGTGGTTCATGAGTTGGGTCATGCGATCGGCCTAGGTCATGAATCCACCCGGATGGCGATGATGCAACCGACATGTCAGGATGCGCCCCGCGTGCGGAGCGCCGATCCCGGTTACATGGTTCTGCCCGACGATCAGCAGGGCGCCCGGCAGCAATATGGCGGTAACGGCGACGAGGTGAACCTGATCGCGATATCCCAATATCTATTCCGTGAACTGCCGGTGCTTTATCGAGACCGCTATACGATACTCGAGCAAGCCAATATCATTAACCCGAACGCGAACAATCAGCGGCTGGTCAATTACGGGTTGGCGGGTACGCGGCGAGCGTTCAACCCGGACATTCTTGAATGCGCCGCATTTGGCATTTTCGATCCTACCTGCGAGGGCAGTTTCTATGACGTGGCGGGGGATGAGCCGCGGGCGCAGAATCTGTGCCCCGGTGACAGCTTTGACGTGCCCTTCACGGTTGCCAACCGCGCCAACGATGCGGATACCAGCAAGACCCACAGCATCGGTTTTTATCTGACCGACGGGACAGATATGCCCTTCGATCCCACATCACAATTCCCCGGCATTCCACCACTGGCCGGGGCCATCCTCGAAAACGAGATCGAGTTTGACAGCACGGGCAGCCTGAATGCGACCGGGGTGCAGCGGCTGACGCTCAGCACCGATCCCGACTGCGCGCCTGAAGGCGAATACCGGCTGTGGCACGGGGTCGATATCTGCCACGAACATCTTGAGGGAAACGGAACAGTTGCCGCCGGTGGTATTCTCGAAGATGACAATTTTACGTTGACCGGCTTTTTCGTGAATATTCTTGCGCCGAATGCGTCCCAGTGTCAGTCTCTGAACCTGCCCGCCAGCGACGGGGTTTGCGATCTGGCTGAGATCCGCAAAACATGTGACGCCCCGCCCCTCGAGCCGCCGGAAGGGGAACCCCAACCGCCACAGGATTGCGACCCCGGTGAAGAGGATTGCGTTTGCCAGGTCACATTCGGCCAATTTGGCAACGAAGAGGCACATCCCGATGGCGATCATTCCATCAACGAATTCTGCCCTGATGAGGGCGATATCGAGCGCACATGCGTATCACAGGGATCATTCGGCCTGTGCCGCACCTGCGGAGCCATCGGCGATCTTCATGTCGGTTGCTCCTGTACGTCAGATGATGATTGCGGTGCGGACCTGACCTGTTTCGGCGAAGAAACCCAATCCGGGTCCGGCACTGGCACGTGCCAACCCGATGATCCCCCTCATTGGGCCTGTCTTGCCGACTGTCGGACGCTTTTGAACGACGACAACGCGTTCTGCTACAATGACCATCCCTCCGGGACAGCCTTGTGTCTGCCCAACGTATGCAATGCCCCGATGGCAACTCAATGCTGGGTGGATGGCGAGTTGGAGGGCATAGATAACCAGCCAACATTTGGCCCGGTCTGCCGCTTTGCACCCGACGATTCACCATTGTCAGCGTCTTGCCGAGCGGAGTGTGGTCCGGGCGCCAATCTCGAAGACCCAAATGAGGACGTCACCTGCCAAAGCGTCGGTTATCCTGGCAACTACGAATGCGATCTACAGGTGGCGGGCGGCGCATGCCGACCCGGACCCATCTAGGGCCTAAATCCAATTCCTGCTTTTGCTGAGATGGCTTTGGCGTGATTCACCTGTTGAACACAGATGTGACATGGCGAGATTTGATCTGAGTGACGCGGAATGGGCAGCGATCGAGCGCCATCTGCCGAAACAAGAGCGTGGCCCGGCGCGACGACCGAACCAATCCGAATGGCATTTTCTACATTCAGCGTACCGCTGCGCCATGGTGGAACCTGCCGGAGTGCTACGACCGTCATACGACCGTCTACAACAGTTATGTCCGATGGGGGTCAGCGCGGGGTCTGGCGCGATATCATTAAGGCTCTTGCGACTGCATGCGATGACGCGCTGATCTGTCATCGACAGTTGACCGTCAAAGCTCATTGGCCGCGACCTTTATACTGGCGTGAAGGAGCTTTCGGAAAGGGGGCCATCGGAGTTCATTATGATGAAGGCCAACACGTATTCGTGGAAGCCGCCAAGTCGAACCGATATTTTCTCGACAACCTTAAATCCATGATGAAACATCCCCGCTGGCGCCTGATGCTGTTTCTTTCCAGTGTGCCAGATTTGACAAAGTTTGTTCAGCCCTAGGAGCAGCTTTCGAACCTTCCGCGTCCGGTGCATTTTGAGGAGATCAATTTCAAGCGGGACGTGCAGCTGCTTAACAGCCCCCGGTTTGCTTTCGCGGACGAAGACAATGTCGATATCGACGAGCTTTCAACGCCAGATTTTCTGACGCGGCTTGATCACACCTGTGCCCATCGATGGGGCCTTGTCATCGAACTCGTGATCGACGCGCTGATCAGGTGTCGGGTGACGGGCAGGGCGCAGATTGCCGTGGATGATTTCGTCGAAGAATTTGCCTCGGAAACTGGGATGCCCCAAAAGTTCTCTCCGTTCACGGCACCGGATTTGGTGAGGTTTTCGGTGCCACCAAGATCCTCGATTTCATGACGTAAACGGGGGCGTAAACAGACTGCAAGGCCGATTATATGGGCCCGCCATTTGGCGGGCCTTTTCTTTTGGCACGGGTGTGTATGCATATGCTTCCCGTGTGCATGCTTATGGTGGCAATTGAGAGAGGTATGCTCTTAAGAATATAATATTACATAGTTATATTGGGTGGCTGTCGCGCCGAACCAGTCAGGTGCGCAAGCATATGGCCATTCGGCATCGATGTATGGCGCGCCGGCCGCCCCCTTTGGTGCTGTCGTCTTTCCGCGCCTTAATTGCGACTTGTGGCGGTAAATATCCTCGCCGAAAGCAAACTTCTTTTTTTCCGGCGCCCCATCCTCACCTCATTTCGGTGATTTCAACATTAATTCGCCACGTTTGCCACATTTTCGCCCGATTCGCGCCGTATCCCACACCCATTCGGCTTGCGCCCCCTGTGGCGAGGAGTCGGATTCGCGTGGGGGCGCGGTAAAGGGGTGATGTTGGTATGGCATTTTCTGATGAATTGACGACGACGTGCTTGTATTCGCATGCGCTTAGGTCGGGTATGCGTCTGACTCCGCTGCGATCGCAGAAGGTCGTACTGACCGAGGCCGAAGTAGACAAGGTTATCGCAAGAACCCTGTTTGAGGAGCGCCAGGTCGTCGCGCGCGCGGCGCTTCCGGCTATCGCGAGCCAAGAGGAGTTGTCGGGTCATTCGGGCCGCAATGCCCGCCGCTCGGCTCTTGAGGACAGCGCTGCAGCCGCGCGCCTTGATGCCGTGGCGGCGCAGCACAACCCTCCGCCGCCTCAGGTCGAGGATCTCACGGGCCGGAATCCGCGTATAACCGCGCAACGCGTGCTATGGCTGTGTCGTCGAACGCTCCCGTTTGCGGCGCTGGGCGCGATGTGGGCGTGGCCCTGGCTGCTGCCTGCCGCGCTGGTAGCTGCTATCGTGCTACCTCTTGGCTGCGTGATTGCGCTGGGCAGCGACGGCGTGGCAAACGCACTGACCCGCGCCTTTCACTGGACGAATGCGCGCTGGCCTGACCGTGCGGAGAGGCTGCGCAGGCGCATGGACCGCTTTGCGACGCGCATGGACGGCGTTCTCGATCGCCTGCCTGAACGTTGGACGATCGGCCTCTATATGCCCGATTTCAGCCGCGAGGCCCTGTTGCCGCACGAGGATGCCGGCGCGCCCGATCCGTTCGAGCGGCTTCGCGCCGAGGCGCGCGGCGTCTAGGCTTGCGGCCGCGCAGGGACGCCGGCCTTGGCGGCGACGGGCTTTGCACCCTTGAATTTGCCCGGCTTGCCGCGTATGTCGCGGCTCAAAGGCTCTCAATCGCTGGGGCCGAGGTCAGTAAAGAAGGCAGCGCATGGCACGCACCAATCCGCTTCAGTTCGTTCAGCAGGTCCGCTCGGAAATCAGCAAGGTCGTCTGGCCGACCCGCCGCGAGGTGCTGCTGACCACGATCATGGTCTTTATCATGGCCGCGCTGACCGCCGTGTTCTTTGCGCTGGTCGATCTGGGCATTCGCAGCGGGTTGCAGGGCGTTTTCACCCTCGTCGGCTGACGGTGCGGATCAGTCGCTTGGCGCCTGTGTCGCGCAATCTGGTCACAGCCCCTTGATTCCATAGGCGATGCCGGGTAGTTGCCACGATAATTCTGCAATGTGGCGCGCGGCGATTCGAGCCCCGCGCCGATTTTGTTTTGCAAACGTCCGGCTGCGCGATCCGCGTTATGTCCGGGCACACAAGGTAATTCCGGCCATCGCGCCGGACGAGACGGAGACAAGCTCAGCATGGCAAAGCGGTGGTATTCGGTGAGCGTTCTGTCGAATTTCGAGAAGAAGATCGCCGAGCAGATCAGAACCTCGGTCGTCGAGAATGGCCTCGAAGATGATATCGACGAGGTATTGGTCCCGACCGAAGAGGTCATCGAGGTGCGCCGCGGCAAGAAGGTGACGGCCGAGCGCCGCTTTATGCCTGGTTACGTTCTTGTGCGCATGGAGATGTCCGACAAGGGATATCACATGATCAACTCGATTAACCGCGTCACTGGTTTTCTGGGCCCGCAGGGGCGCCCGATGCCAATGCGCGATGCCGAAGTGCAGGCCATCCTTGGCCGCGTTCAGGAAGGCGAGGAAAGCCCGCGCACCCTGATCCATTTCGAGATCGGCGAGAAGGTCAAGGTCAACGACGGCCCGTTCGAGGGCTTCGACGGATCGGTCGAAAATGTCGACGAGGATCACCAGCGCCTCAAGGTGTCGGTGTCGATCTTTGGCCGGGAAACCCCGGTCGAGCTGGAATTCACGCAGGTTTCCAAGCAATAGGGTGACCTGCTGAAACGTGCTGCACGTTGTGCGGTGCGGCCCGGTAAATCCGGGCATCATGTGGAAGGCGAGGGGGCCGCGGCGCCCAGACCGGACCACGGCAACGAAGAAGGCCGAAGGGCGCGCCCCGAGGTCTGTTGAAAATGAAGGAGAGGCCACATGGCCAAAAAACTAGCCGGAAAGATGAAGCTGCAGGTGAAAGCCGGGCAAGCCAATCCCAGCCCGCCCGTCGGCCCCGCACTGGGTCAACGCGGCATCAACATCATGGAATTCTGCAAGGCATTCAACGCCAAGACGCAGGACCTTGAGCCGGGCGCACCTTGCCCGACTGTGATCACGTATTATCAGGACAAGTCCTTTGAGATGGAAATCAAGACGCCCCCGGCGTCCTACTATCTCATCAAGGCGGCCAAGCTGAAGTCGGGCGGCAAGACGCCGGGCCGCGAAACGGTTGGCTCTGTCTCGGTCAAGCAGGTCCGCGAAATCGCGGAAGCCAAATGGAAAGACCTGAACGCAAACGACGTCGAGGCCGCGATGAAGATCATCGTCGGCAGCGCACGCTCCATGGGCATCGAGGTGAAGTAAGATGGCAAAACTTGGAAAACGCACCCGCGCCGCCCGTGAAGCTTTTGAGGGCAAGAGAGATCTGAGCGTCGAAGACGCCGTCGCTCTGGTCAAGGGCAACGCCAAGGCGAAATTCGATGAGACCATCGAGATCGCCGTCAATCTTGGCGTCGATCCGCGTCACGCTGACCAGATGGTCCGCGGCGTCGTCGGCCTGCCCAACGGCACCGGCAAGACGGTTCGCGTCGCTGTATTTGCCCGCGGCGCCAAAGCCGAAGAGGCCGAGGCCGCTGGGGCCGACATCGTTGGTGCCGAGGACCTGATGGAGATCGTTCAGGGCGGCAAGATCGACTTTGATCGCTGCATTGCCACGCCCGACATGATGCCCGTCGTGGGACGTCTGGGCAAGGTGCTGGGCCCGCGCAACCTGATGCCGAACCCCAAGATTGGCACGGTGACGATGGACGTCGCTCAGGCCGTCAAGGACGCCAAGGGTGGTCAGGTCCAGTTCAAGGCCGAAAAGGCCGGTGTGGTCCATGCAGGTGTCGGCAAGGCGTCGTTCGATCAGGAAAAGCTGGTCGAGAACGTGCGCGCCTTTATCAATGCCGTGCAGAAGGCCAAGCCGGCTGGTGCCAAAGGCTCTTACATGAAGCGCATCTCGCTGACCTCGACCATGGGTCCGGGCGTGACGATCGCCGTGGCTGATGGCGCGACCGAGTAATCGGACGAGCGATCGACATGATAAAAGGGAGCGGGCCGGTCGGCTCGCTCTTTTTCGTTCTGATGTTGTGGCCGTCCGCCCGGATTTTGCTGTGCAATTCGCAAGAATCAGCGCCGGTGATGCGCCAACTGTCCTCGTAGGGGTTGGCATTCGCGCCGGAACCCTTTAAAGGCTGCTCTGCGAGATGGGCACGGGATTCGCGTCCCCTGCCTTTTTCGCGTTTCGTCCAAGACGGTGGGTGGGCCTTGGCCCTTAATATCCTGCTCGAGGCGGGAATTGACATTATCAGCCGAGCGCGTGCTTGGGTGCTTTATCGATGCCCCGTTTACAGGACCAAATGCCGGGCATCCCTGCCTGGCTGAACTGAGCCGGGGACACTTTCCCCGAATATTGGAGTGAAACTGTGGATAGAGCCCAGAAAGAGAAAGTGGTCGACGAACTCGGCCAGATCTTCGAAAGCTCTGGCGTCGTCGTGGTAGCCCACTACGCCGGTCTGACAGTTGCGGAAATGCAGGATCTGAGGGCGCGCGCACGTGCGGCCGATGCATCCGTGCGCGTTGCCAAGAACAAGCTCGCCAAGATCGCCCTCGACGGCAAGCCCTGCGCATCTATTGCAGGCTTCCTGACGGGCATGACTGTTCTGACCTATTCCGAGGATCCCGTGGCAGCCGCCAAGGTAGCCGAGGGTTTCGCCAAGGATAACAAGAAGTTTGAGATCCTCGGCGGCGCAATGGGTGAGAATGCTCTGGACCGTGCCGGCGTCGAAGCCGTGTCGAAGATGCCCTCGCGCGACGAGCTTATCGCTCAGATCGCAAGCTGCATCGGCGCACCAGCCTCGAATATTGCCGGTGCAATTGGCGCACCTGCTTCGAACATCGCGAGCATCCTTACGACTATCGAGGAAAAGGCCGAAGCGGCCTGACGCAACTGAAATTCCGGCATGGGCATACCGCCCTGTCGTTGGAACACATCTAAAACGGAAAGCACGAGAAAATGGCTGATCTGAAAAAAATGGCAGAGTCGATCGTTGGTCTGACGCTGCTCGAAGCACAAGAACTGAAAACCATCCTGAAGGACGAGTACGGCATCGAGCCCGCAGCAGGCGGCGCAGTGATGATGGCCGGTCCCGCAGGCGGCGGCGGCGAGGCTGCAGAAGAGCAGACCGAATTCGACGTCATCCTGAAGTCGGCTGGCGCCTCCAAGATCAACGTGATCAAGGAAGTCCGCGCGATCACCGGTCTTGGCCTGAAAGAAGCCAAAGAGCTGGTCGAAGCGGGCGGCAAAGCCGTCAAAGAGCAAGTCTCGAAGGACGAAGCCGACGAAGTCAAAGCCAAGCTGGAAGCAGCTGGCGCCGAAGTCGAAGTCAAGTAATTTCAGGGGCATGGGCCGGGGCGCTTTGCCTCTGTCTTAACCCCCTCAGATGTGGCTGGATCCGGAGTTTCCGGGTCCAGCCGAACCTGTCTTGGACAGGCCCTCATGCGCCATATGCCGCGCCGGTCACGATGCCGGCATGTGCAGTTGCGGCGCAGGGCAGGGGGCTTATCTCAGGCGAGGTTCGTGTGATCGGGAGGCCGTCTTTGGGACGATGGCCATGAATGGATCGCACCCCCGCTCTCTCTGATGGCCGTGCGGCTGGGGCCCGACAGCACGCGCGACCGTTGAGAAAATGAAAGGTGACCAGACACATGGCTCAATCCTACCTTGGCCAGAAGCGTTTGCGCAAATACTTCGGTAAAATCCGCGAAGTCCTCGAAATGCCGAACCTCATCGAGGTTCAGAAATCCTCGTATGACCTGTTCCTGCGCTCCGGCGAGCAATCCGTTCCGACGGATGGCGAGGGGATCAAAGGCGTGTTCCAGTCGGTTTTCCCGATCTCGGACTTTAACGAGACCTCCGTCATCGAGTTCGTTAGCTACGATCTGGAAAAGCCGAAATACGACGTCGAAGAATGCATGCAGCGTGACATGACCTACAGCGCCCCGCTGAAGGTCACCTTGCGCCTGATCGTGTTTGATATCGACGAGGATACCGGCGCGAAATCGGTCAAGGATATCAAGGAACAGGACGTATTCATGGGCGACATGCCTTTGATGACGCCCAACGGCACATTCGTCGTCAACGGCACGGAGCGGGTCATCGTTTCCCAGATGCACCGTAGCCCCGGCGTGTTTTTTGATCATGACAAGGGCAAGACGCACAGCTCGGGCAAGCTGCTGTTCGCCTGCCGCATCATCCCTTATCGTGGCTCGTGGTTGGACTTTGAATTCGACGCCAAGGACATCGTGTTCGCGCGCATCGACCGTCGCCGCAAGCTGCCTGTGACCACCCTTCTTTATTCCATGGGGCTGGACCAGGAAGGCATCATGGATGCCTATTATGATACCATCCAGTTCAAGCTGAAGAAGGGTAAGGGCTGGGTCACCAAGTTCTTCCCCGAGCGTGTGCGTGGCACCCGTCCGACCTATGATCTGGTCGACGCCAAGACTGGCGAAGTCATCGCCGAGGCTGGCAAGAAGGTGACGCCTCGCGCCGTCAAACAGCTGATCGACGAGGGCAACGTGACCAATCTGCTGGTCCCGTTCGAACATATCGTCGGCAAATTCGCTGCCAAGGATATCATTAACGAAGAAACCGGCGCGATCTATGTCGAAGCGGGCGACGAACTGACGCTTGAGTATGACAAGGCGGGTGAAATTACCGGCGGCACGCTTCAGGATCTGCTGGATGCGGGCGTCACCGACATCCCGGTTCTGGACATCGACAACATCAATGTAGGCCCCTACATCCGCAACACGATGGCTGCGGACAAGAACCGCAGCCGCGAAACCGCGCTGATGGACATCTACCGCGTCATGCGCCCCGGCGAGCCGCCCACCGAAGAGGCCGCATCGGCCCTGTTCGACACGCTGTTCTTTGACAGCGAGCGATATGACCTCAGCGCCGTTGGCCGGGTCAAGATGAACATGCGTCTGGACCTCGATGCCGACGACAGCCAGCGTACGCTGCGCCGCGAAGATATCGTCGCCTGCATCAAGGCGCTGGTCGAATTGCGTGATGGCAAGGGCGATATCGACGATATCGACCATCTCGGCAACCGGCGCGTTCGCTCGGTTGGTGAACTGATGGAAAACCAGTATCGTGTTGGCCTGCTGCGTATGGAGCGTGCGATCAAAGAGCGGATGAGCAGTGTCGAGATCGACACCGTAATGCCACAGGATTTGATCAACGCGAAACCTGCCGCTGCTGCCGTGCGCGAATTCTTTGGCTCCAGCCAACTGTCGCAGTTCATGGACCAGACCAACCCACTGTCCGAAGTGACGCACAAGCGTCGCCTCTCGGCGCTTGGACCGGGCGGTTTGACACGCGAGCGTGCAGGCTTTGAGGTGCGCGACGTGCACCCCACTCACTATGGTCGCATGTGTCCAATTGAAACGCCCGAAGGGCCGAACATTGGTCTGATCAACAGCCTCGCGACTTTTGCGCGGGTGAATAAATACGGCTTTATCGAAACGCCCTATCGCAAGGTCGTCGATGGACAGGTCACCGATGACGTGCAATACATGTCCGCGACCGAAGAGCAGCGTCATACCATCGCTCAGGCGAACGCGAATCTGGATGAGAAGGGCCGTTTCGTGAACGATCTGGTCAGCACGCGCCAGTCCGGCGACTACATGCTGGCCCCGAACGAGCAGGTCGATCTGATCGACGTGTCGCCCAAGCAGTTGGTCTCGGTCGCCGCATCGCTCATTCCGTTCCTTGAAAACGATGACGCGAACCGTGCTCTGATGGGCTCGAACATGATGCGTCAGGCTCTGCCGCTGATCAAGGCCGAGGCGCCGCTGGTCGGCACCGGTATTGAGGGCGTCGTCGCCCGCGATTCTGGTGCTGCTATCATGGCGAAACGGGCTGGCATCATCGACCAGGTCGACGCCCAGCGTATCGTTGTGCGCGCCACGGCGGATATGGAACCGGGCGATCCCGGCGTTGATATCTACCGCCTGCGCAAGTTCCAGCGTTCGAACCAGAACAGCTGCATCAACCAGCGTCCGCTGGTCAAGGTGGGCGACACCGTCGGCAAGCATGAGGTCATCGCCGATGGCCCCGCGACCGACATGGGCGAACTGGCCGTTGGCCGGAATGTCATCGTCGCCTTCATGCCGTGGAATGGCTACAACTATGAGGACTCGATCCTGATTTCCGAGCGGATCAGCCGCGATGACGTCTTTACCTCGATCCATATCGAGGAATTCGAGGTCGCCGCGCGTGATACCAAGCTGGGGCCAGAGGAAATCACCCGCGATATTCCCAACGTGGGAGAAGAGGCGCTTCGCAACCTCGACGAGGCCGGGATCGTCTATATCGGCGCCGACGTGGAGCCGGGCGATATCCTTGTGGGCAAGATCACCCCCAAGGGCGAGTCGCCCATGACGCCTGAGGAAAAACTGCTGCGCGCGATCTTTGGCGAAAAAGCCAGCGATGTGCGTGACACGTCCTTGCGGGTCAAGCCGGGTGATTTCGGCACGGTTGTCGAAGTGCGCGTCTTTAACCGCCACGGCGTGGAAAAAGACGAGCGTGCGCTGCAGATCGAGCGTGAAGAGGTCGAGCGCCTTGCACGTGACCGCGACGACGAGCTGGCGATCCTGGATCGCAACATCTATTCCCGTCTGGGCGACATGATCCTTGGAAAAACGGCTGTCAAGGGTCCCAAGGGTGTCAAGTCGAACTCCGAGATCAACGAGGAACTGCTGAGCACGCTGACCAAAGGTCAGTGGTGGCAGCTGGCGCTGAAGGAAGAGGCCGACGCGCAGATCATGGAGGCGCTCAACGCGCAATACGAGGCGCAGAAACATGCCCTCGATGCGCGCTTTGAGGACAAGGTCGAAAAGGTTCGCCGCGGCGACGATCTGCCCCCCGGCGTGATGAAGATGGTCAAAGTCTTCATCGCGGTAAAGCGCAAGCTGCAGCCCGGTGACAAGATGGCCGGTCGTCACGGCAACAAAGGCGTGATTTCCAAGGTGGTCCCGATGGAGGATATGCCATTCCTCGCGGATGGCACGCCAGTCGATTTCTGCCTTAATCCGCTGGGCGTTCCCAGCCGGATGAACGTCGGTCAGATCCTTGAGACGCATATGGGCTGGGCCGCACGCGGCTTTGGCATCAAAATCGACGACGCGCTTCAGGGCTATCGCCGCAATGGCGATCTGACCCCGGTGCGCGAGGCAATGCATCTGGCCTATGGCGATGATGTCTTTGAAGAAGGCATCAAGGGCATGGACGAGGCGCAGCTGGTCGAGGCTGCTGGCAACGTGACGGGCGGTGTTCCGATCGCGACGCCGGTCTTTGACGGTGCCAAGGAGCAGGACGTGAACGACGCGCTTAGCCGTGCAGGGTTCGACACGTCGGGCCAGTCGATCCTGTTTGACGGCCGCACGGGCGAGCAGTTTGCACGTCCCGTCACGGTCGGCATGAAGTACCTGCTGAAGCTGCATCACCTTGTCGACGACAAGATCCACGCACGCTCGACCGGGCCATACAGCCTCGTTACCCAGCAGCCGCTGGGCGGCAAGGCACAGTTCGGCGGACAGCGTTTCGGCGAGATGGAGGTCTGGGCGCTGGAAGCGTACGGCGCAGCCTACACCTTGCAAGAGATGCTGACGGTCAAGTCGGACGATGTCGCAGGCCGCACCAAGGTCTACGAGAGCATCGTCAAGGGCGAGGACAGCTTCGAGGCCGGTGTGCCGGAGTCGTTCAACGTGCTGGTCAAGGAGGTCCGGGGTCTGGGCCTCAACATGGAACTCCTGGATTCGGAGGGGGAAGAATAGAAAATTCACCAGAGTTTTCTGGCCCCGGTTTTTTGCGAAAAACCGGGCGCCTTCCTTTTCCGGCCTACCCAAAATTCGAGGTAACTAAATGAACCAGGAACTGACAAACAATCCGTTCAACCCTGTCGCGCCGACGCAGACCTTTGATGAAATCAGAGTGTCGCTGGCGTCGCCGGAGCGTATCCTGTCGTGGTCCTACGGCGAGATCAAGAAGCCCGAGACCATCAACTACCGCACGTTCAAGCCCGAGCGGGACGGCCTGTTCTGCGCGCGCATCTTTGGCCCGATCAAAGACTACGAATGCCTGTGCGGCAAATACAAGCGCATGAAGTATCGCGGCGTCGTCTGCGAGAAATGCGGCGTTGAAGTCACGCTGCAAAAGGTCCGCCGCGAGCGGATGGGCCATATCGAGCTGGCTGCGCCCTGCGCACATATCTGGTTCCTGAAATCGCTGCCGTCGCGCATCGGTCTTATGCTGGACATGACGCTGCGCGATCTGGAGCGGGTTCTCTATTTTGAAAACTACGTCGTGATCGAGCCGGGCCTGACTGACCTGACTTACGGCCAGATGCTGTCCGAAGAGGAATTTATGGACGCGCAGGATGCCTATGGCATCGACGCCTTCACCGCCAATATCGGTGCCGAGGCGATCCGCGACATGCTGGCCCAGATCGACCTCGAGTCCGAGGCCGAGAACCTGCGCGCCGATCTGGCCGAGGCGACTGGTGAGCTGAAGCCTAAGAAGATCATCAAGCGCCTGAAAGTGGTCGAGTCGTTCCTGGAATCCGGCAACCGTCCCGAGTGGATGGTTATGACCGTTATTCCGGTCATCCCGCCTGAGCTGCGCCCGCTGGTGCCGCTGGACGGCGGACGTTTCGCGACGTCCGACCTGAACGATCTTTATCGCCGGGTTATCAACCGGAACAACCGCCTCAAGCGTCTGATCGAACTGCGCGCGCCTGATATCATCGTGCGTAACGAAAAGCGGATGTTGCAGGAATCCGTTGATGCTCTGTTCGACAACGGCCGCCGTGGCCGCGTCATCACCGGTGCCAACAAGCGTCCGCTGAAATCACTCAGCGACATGCTGAAAGGCAAGCAGGGCCGCTTCCGCCAGAACCTTCTGGGCAAGCGCGTCGATTTCTCGGGCCGCTCGGTTATTGTGACTGGCCCGGAACTGAAACTGCATCAATGCGGTCTGCCGAAGAAGATGGCGCTGGAGCTGTTCAAGCCGTTTATCTACTCGCGGCTTGAGGCCAAGGGGCTTAGCTCCACCGTCAAGCAGGCCAAGAAGCTGGTTGAAAAAGAGCGTCCCGAGGTCTGGGACATTCTGGATGAGGTGATCCGCGAGCATCCCGTGATGCTGAACCGGGCACCGACGCTGCACCGCTTGGGCATTCAGGCGTTCGAGCCGATCCTGATCGAGGGCAAGGCGATCCAGCTGCACCCGCTGGTCTGCTCGGCCTTCAATGCCGACTTTGACGGCGACCAGATGGCGGTTCACGTGCCGTTGTCACTCGAGGCGCAGCTGGAATGCCGCGTTCTGATGATGTCGACGAATAACGTTCTGTCGCCCGCCAACGGCGCGCCGATCATTGTGCCGTCGCAGGACATGATCCTTGGCCTTTACTACACCACGCTGGAGCGTGCGGGTATGAAGGGCGAAGGCATGAAGTTTTCGTCGATCGACGAGGTCCAGCACGCGCTGGACAGCGGCGATGTACATCTGCATGCGCGCATCACCGCGCGCATTCCGCAGATCGACGACGAGGGCAATCAGGTCTTCGAGCGGGTCGAAACAACGCCGGGCCGTGTGCGCCTCGGAGCGCTTCTGCCCAAGAACGCCAAGGCTCCTTTCAGCCTGATCAACCGCCTTCTGCGCAAGAAGGAAGTGCAGCAGGTCATCGACACCGTCTACCGCTATTGCGGTCAGAAGGAATCGGTCATCTTCTGCGATCAGATCATGACGATGGGCTTCCGCGAGGCGTTCAAGGCGGGCATTTCGTTTGGCAAGGACGACATGGTCGTTCCCGAAAACAAGTGGGATCTGGTTGGCGAGACCCGCGATCTGGTCAAAGGCTTTGAGCAGCAATATATGGACGGCCTGATCACTCAGGGCGAAAAGTATAACAAGGTGGTCGATGCTTGGTCGAAATGTAACGATCAGGTCACCGAAGCGATGATGAGCACCATCTCGGCCAGCAAGACCGACAAGAATGGCGCCGAAGCGGAGCCGAACTCGGTCTACATGATGGCCCACTCGGGTGCGCGTGGCTCGGTCACGCAGATGAAACAGCTGGGCGGTATGCGTGGCCTGATGGCCAAGCCGAACGGCGACATCATCGAGACGCCGATCATCTCGAACTTCAAGGAAGGTCTGACCGTTCTTGAATACTTCAACTCGACGCACGGCGCCCGTAAGGGTCTGTCTGATACCGCGCTCAAGACGGCGAACTCGGGCTACCTGACCCGCCGCCTTGTGGACGTGGCGCAGGACTGTATCGTGCGCGAGGTCGATTGCGGCACCAGCCGTGCGATCACCACAGAGGCCGCTGTCAATGATGGTGAGGTCGTCTCGTCCATTGGCGAGCGTCTGTTGGGTCGTGTTGCTGCCGAGGACATCGTGCGCCCCGGCACCGACGAGGTGCTTGTCGCCGAAGGCCAGCTGATCGACGAACTGACAGCAGACGCTGTCGAGGCGGCGGCAGTGCAGACTGCGCGCATCCGTAGCCCGCTGACCTGCGAGGCCGAGGATGGCGTCTGCGCCATGTGCTATGGGCGTGACCTTGCCCGCGGCACAATGGTGAACCAGGGCGAGGCTGTCGGCATCATCGCCGCGCAGTCCATCGGTGAGCCCGGTACGCAGCTGACGATGCGGACCTTCCACATCGGCGGCGTTGCGCAGGGTGGTCAGCAGTCCTTCCTCGAGGCTAGCCAGAGCGGCAAGATCGTGTTCGAGGGCGAGCAAACGCTCGAGAATTCCTCGGGCGACACGCTGGTCATGGGCCGTAACATGAAGTTGCTCATCATCGGTGAGGGCGACGTCGAATTGGCCAGCCACAAGGTCGGCTATGGCACCAAGCTGCACGTCAAGGCGGGTAGCACGGTCGCGCGCGGCGAAAAGCTGTTCGAGTGGGACCCCTACACCCTGCCAATCATCGCCGAAAAATCCGGTACGGCCAAGTTTGTCGACCTCGTGACGGGCGTTGCCCTGCGCGACGAGACGGACGATGCCACCGGCATGACGCAAAAGATCGTGATGGACTGGCGCGCGGCCCCCAAGGGCAACGAGCTGAAGCCAGAGATCTTTATCGTCGGCGAGGATGGCGAGCCTATGCGCAACGATGCTGGCAACCCCGTCACGTATGCGATGTCGGTGGATGCAATCCTCAGCATCGAAGAAGGCGACGAGGTCAAGATGGGCGATGTGGTCGCGCGTATTCCACGCGAGGGCGCCAAGACCAAGGACATCACCGGTGGTCTGCCGCGTGTGGCCGAACTCTTTGAGGCGCGTCGCCCCAAGGATCACGCCATTATTGCGGAAATCGACGGCTATGTCCGCTACGGCAAGGACTACAAAAACAAGCGCCGTATTTCGATCGAGTCCTCCGAGGATCCGGATCACAAGGTCGAATACATGGTGCCCAAGGGCAAGCACATCCCGGTCGCGGAAGGTGATTTTGTCCAGAAGGGCGACTACATCATGGACGGCAATCCCGCGCCGCATGACATCCTGAGCATCATGGGTGTCGAAGCGCTGGCCGATTACATGATCGACGAAGTGCAGGACGTCTATCGCCTGCAAGGTGTGCGGATCAACGACAAGCATATCGAAGTCATCGTGCGCCAGATGCTGCAAAAGTGGGAGATCCAGGACTCTGGTCAGACAACCCTGCTGAAAGGCGAGCATGTGGACAAGGCCGAGTTCGACGCCGCCAACGAAAAGGCGCTGGCCAAGGGCGTGCGTCCTGCTCAGGGCGAACCGATCCTCTTGGGCATCACCAAGGCAAGCTTGCAAACGCGCAGCTTTATCTCGGCGGCGTCCTTCCAAGAGACAACGCGCGTCCTGACCGAAGCGTCGGTTCAGGGCAAGCGGGACAAGCTGGTCGGTCTCAAGGAGAACGTCATCGTGGGTCGCCTGATCCCGGCAGGCACCGGTGGCGCGACCCAAGAGATGCGCAAGATCGCAGCGACTCGCGATAACGTCGTGATCGAAGCACGCCGCGAGGAGGCCGAAGCGGCCGCCGCATTGGCTGCCCCGGTCATCGACGAAGCAGACAGCGAGGCAGTCGCTTCCGAGACCTTGGGCGAGTAATGTTCGCCGCAAGTTGAGACGATGAGGCCCCGCAGCAATGTGGGGCCTTTTCGCATTTTAGAGGGCAGAGACCTTTCTACGAAAAATCAGAACCTTTTCTTGCGGATCGGCGGCGGTGACAGCGGTGGTGTTTTTTAGCAAGCCTGCACCTGCGGCAGGAGTATTTTTGGAAAAGTGAAAGCGGAGCTTGCGTGACAAGACGTTGGCTGCACAAATGCCGGGATGAAGTTTTCCGACAATACGATTGGCGCATTGCTGATGATGGTCGCGATGGCGGCTTACACAGCGAACGATACGCTGATGAAGTCCCTGTCGGGTGAGCTGCCGCTTTTTCAGGTGATCTTTCTGCGCGGGTGCCTGACCAGTGTTGCGGTCGCGGTGATCGCGTGGCGCATGGGCGCGTTTTCCAAGCGGGTGTCGCGGCAGGATTCGGGGGCGATATGTCTACGCGTCCTTGGCGAGATAACCGGCACCTACTTTTTTTTGACTGCGCTATATCACATGCCGTTGGCCAATGTGACTGCAATCCTGCAATCGCTGCCGTTGGCGATCACCCTGGTCGCCGCGCTGGTGCTGCGCGAGCGGGTTGGGTGGCGCCGCATGGGGGCGGTTCTAGCTGGATTTGTTGGGATATTGTTGATCGTGCGCCCGGGGTCAGAAGGGTTTAACATCTATGCGCTGTACGGTCTGGCCGCCGTCGTCTGCGTCACAGTGCGGGACTTGGCGACGCGCAGGCTGAGCCGCGAAACGTCGTCGATGCTGGTTACATTCGCGACATCGGTTTCGGTGATGGTGGTTTTTGGCCTCGCCAGTCTGGGGGGCGAGTGGGTGCCGCTGAGTGGCGCAAATTGGGGCGTCGTCCTCGGGGCGGCGGCGCTGATCGTGGTGGGTTATCTCACGTCGATCATGGTGGTGCGCGTGGGCGAGATCAGCTTTACCGCGCCGTTCCGCTACACCGCGATCCTTTGGGCACTGGTGCTGGGATGGCTGGTGTTCGGCGACTGGCCTCAGCCAATTGTGCTGGTGGGGGCCGGGATCGTCGTCGCGAGCGGGGTATTCACCCTCTACCGCGAGGCGCGTCTAGGGCGGCAAAAACGGCCCGCGCCTGTTCTTCGTCCACGTTAAAGCGATCCTTGAAAATCTGGGATTGGGTGTCTGAGAGCGGCTTCATATTGCGTGGGCGGAATTTGGCCTCGCTATCGTTGTCGGTGTGTTTGGCGCGGATATACATTGATGGGTGCGGATGGATGATGGACGGCATCACATGATGCAGTTTGTGATGGCCGAAATTCATGATCGTCTTGTTGTCGCCATCGGCGAAATGCACGGCGAGGCCGCAAGCCCAGAATGCGCTGATGACGTCCTTGGCGATGATGCCATCGCTGGACAGCGTAGCCGCGTAGCCGGTGTTGAATTCGATCGCCGTGCGTGGCTGGCGGCGGCGCAGGCGCGCTGTACGGCGCGCGACCGAGCGGGCCAGCTCGACGAAGTCCACGCCCATCGCATCATCGTCGTCGAGGCGGAATTGCAGGCTTTCGGGGCGGCCCTCGCCTAGCTCGTCCTGAATGGCCAATTGCAGGGCGAGGCGGTGTTTCAGCGGCTCGCATTCAACGATCTTGATCTGAGGGACGGGCGCGCAGAGGGTGCGCAGCTTGGTCAGCCACGGCTCTGGCATATTCTGGCCAATCACGATGAGGAATGTGAAATCGGGATCTGTCTGCGCACGCACGCTGGGCAATGTAAGCGTCTCGAAATGGGCAAAGCGCAGGGCCATGCGGGCAGAGCCGTAGAGGTATGCCTCGCGATCGGCGACGGTGTCGTGCATCCGTTTGAAACCGCCGAGGGCCGGATAGGAAAAGCGGCAGATTCCGATGACGCGCATGTGCTGTCCTACCTATAAAGCGCGCGGACATCGTCCGCGTCGATGTTGTATGTGCGCCGGAACGCGGCTTCGCCCGCGCCGTCCAGAAGAGGCAGGCGGACCGGTTTGATCCCGTTCTTTTGGCGCGAGTCGTTGAACTGGTTATGGCCGCGGACGAACATGTCCTCGCCCGGCAGAGTGACGACAGGCATGACGCGGCTCAGCTTGGCGTGGCTAAAATTCATGATGCCGCGCGACGCCCCCGGCGCCACGGCCATGCCAAGGGCGGGGGTCCAGAGCGTTTCGACTGTGGGCTTGGCGTGGATACCTTTGACGCTGATGCGGGCAATATGACCCTGATTGAAGTCGATCCCGATGTAACGATGCTTGGCCAGCATCGGTGCCAAATCACCCGCTGCCTCGCGCAGGCGCTGGATGAACGTGACAGCGACCGCATCGTCGTCATCCATGCGAAATTGCAGCGAGGGCAGGGGGCGATCCCCGCGCACCTGATTGATGACCTCCTGCATGACTTGACGGTGGCGGGCCGGCTCGCGGGGGATGATGATGGCCTGCGGCATATCTGCGACCAGATCCAGCAGCCGGGCCAGCAGCGGCTCGGGCATTGCCTCGCCGACCACGATGGCGAAGGTGAAATCAGGATCTGTCTGCGCCTTGAGCGGGGGCAGGGTGAGGGCCGCAAACGTCGCGAAACGTTCCTCTATTCGCACGTGGTCGTAGAGGAAAGCGGCGCGCGCCTCGGGTGTTTCATGCTCAATCTGGAAACCGCCGAGGGCGGGGTACGAGAAGCGGCAGAGGCCAATCACCTGCATCTTGGCTGTGTCCATAAGATATGCGATCCTGCCACAAGAGAGCGGTATGCTGGTTGCCTGCGCCCCTTGATGGCAGCGCAGCCAAGCCGAGACAAGGCAGAGGCGTGACTTTCACGCAGCCGGTGCATCATTCACCGCACGAACAGTGAGGGCCACCATGATTGACAAGCTGGAAATGGACTATGTCGAAATCTACGCCCCCGATCTGGAGAGGGAGCAGGCGTTTTTCGCCAAGGCCTTCGGCTGGGACTTTGTCGAGTATGGATCTGATTACCGCGATATTCAGGGCGCGGGTATCGGCGGTGGGATTGCGCGCGCGCCACAGGCACCGCCGCTGATCGTGTTGAAGGCGGACGATCTGGACGCGGCATTGGCGCAGGTCAAGGCGGCTGGCGCCGAGATTGCGCGCGAAATCTTTGATTTCCCCGGCGGACGCCGGTTCGAGTTTCGCGCGCCCGGCGGCACGATGATGGCGGTCTGGACCAAGTCGGAGGGTTGACACGCCCCTTGCCGCGCCGCCGTGCAAATGATCATGCGGGGTAGGGCGCAAACCGTTGTGCGGGCCTGTTGACAACCCCCGCGACTCCCCATATACGCCCCACATCCGGCTAGGGGTCGCCCTGTCTGCCGATATCAGAACTGAAGTGGTCAAGATCCGGACGCCTGGCGTTCCGATCCTCTGGAAACTCGCCGCGTCCGCACCATAAGGGTTGCGATCGCGGTTGTTGCCTATTGCGGACGCGCAGTGGGCATGGATTAACCGCATGGGGCAGCCCGTGCAAACACATGTGTCGAGAGACGGGGAAAGAACCGGAATGCCAACGATCCAACAGTTGATCCGCAAGCCGCGGAAGCCAAAAGTAAGAGCGCAGAAATCGCAGCACCTTCAGGGGTGCCCGCAAAAGCGGGGCGTTTGCACGCGCGTCTATACCACGACACCGAAAAAGCCGAACTCGGCCATGCGTAAGGTTGCCAAAGTGCGCCTGACGAACGGCTTCGAGGTCATCAGCTATATTCCCGGTGAGAGCCACAACTTGCAGGAGCACTCGGTAGTCCTGATCCGCGGCGGCCGCGTCAAGGACCTTCCCGGCGTTCGCTACCATATTCTGCGCGGTGTTCTGGATACGCAGGGCGTCAAAGACCGTAAGCAGCGCCGTTCCAAATATGGCGCCAAGCGCCCGAAGTAAGAGGATTAACAGATGTCCCGTCGTCACGCCGCCGAAAAGCGCGAAGTCCTGCCCGATGCCAAGTATGGTGATCGGGTTCTGACAAAATTCATGAACAACCTGATGATCGACGGCAAGAAATCCGTCGCTGAATCGATCGTCTACAACGCGCTGACCCGCGTTGAGGACAAGGCCAAGCGCGCCCCTGTGGAGATCTTCCATGAAGCGCTGGACCTGATCAAGCCGTCGGTCGAGGTGCGTTCGCGCCGTGTCGGTGGTGCGACCTATCAGGTGCCCGTTGAAGTGCGCCCCGAGCGCCGCGAAGCTCTGGCGATCCGTTGGTTAATCAATGCCAGCCGCTCGCGCAACGAGCACACGATGGAAGAGCGCCTTGCAGGCGAGCTTCTTGATGCCGTGAACAGCCGCGGTAGCGCCGTCAAAAAGCGCGAAGACACACACAAGATGGCCGAGGCAAACAAAGCCTTCAGCCATTATCGTTGGTAAAACAGATACTCTGAGGAAGCAGCCCCATGGCACGCGACTACGCTCTAGAACGCTACCGTAACTTCGGCATCATGGCCCATATCGATGCAGGCAAGACCACCTGCAGCGAACGGATCCTGTTCTATACAGGTAAGAATCACAACATGGGCGAGACCCATGAGGGTGCTTCGACCATGGATTGGATGGAGCAGGAGCAGGAGCGTGGCATCACGATCACTTCGGCTGCTACCACCACGTTCTGGCAGCGTCAGAACGATCCGACCCAGGACGGCACATCCGAGACCAAGTACCGGATGAACATCATCGATACGCCCGGTCACGTCGACTTCACCATCGAAGTCGAGCGTTCGCTGGCCGTGCTCGACGGTGCCGTTGCGGTTCTGGATGCCAATGCCGGTGTCGAGCCCCAGACCGAAACGGTCTGGCGTCAGGCCGACCGTTACAAGGTGCCGCGGATCGTGTTCGTCAACAAGATGGACAAGATCGGCGCCGACTTCTTTAACTGTGTCAAGATGATCAAGGACCGCACGGGGGCCATCCCTGCGCCGATCCAGATCCCCATCGGCTCGGAAACCGAGCTTGAGGGCTTGGTCGATCTCGTCACCATGGAAGAGTGGGTCTGGGCAGGCGAAGATCTGGGCGCGAACTGGACCCGTGGTCCGATCCGCGAGAGCCTCAAGGATCTGGCTGACGAGTGGCGCGCGAACCTGATCGAAGTTGCCGTCGAAATGGACGACGACGCGATGGAAGGTTACCTGGAAGGCTTGGAGCCTGATGAGGACACCCTGCGCAAGCTGATCCGCAAGGGCACGCTGTCGCTGTCATTCGTTCCGATCCTCTGCGGCTCGGCCTTTAAAAACAAGGGTGTCCAGCCGCTGCTGAACGCCGTTGTCGATTACCTGCCCAGCCCCAAGGACGTCGTTGACTACATGGGCTTTAGCCCCGACGACGAAACCGAAGAGCGTAACATCCCGCGCCGCGCGGATGACGACATGCCGTTCTCTGGTCTGGCGTTCAAGATCATGAACGACCCGTTTGTAGGTTCCTTGACCTTTACCCGCATCTATTCGGGCAAGATCAAGAAGGGCGATACTGTCCAGAACACGACCAAGGGCAAGAAAGAGCGCATCGGCCGGATGATGATGATGCACTCGATCCAGCGCGAAGAGATCGAAGAGGCATGGGCTGGTGACATCGTAGCGCTCGCTGGCCTCAAGGACACGACCACCGGTGATACGCTTAGCGATATCAAAGAGCAGGTGGTTCTGGAAACGATGACGTTCCCAGATCCGGTCATCGAGATCGCGGTCGAGCCCAAGACCAAGGGCGACCAAGAGAAAATGTCGGCAGGCCTCGCACGTCTGGCAGCAGAAGATCCGTCGTTCCGCGTCGAAACCGATCAGGAATCCGGTCAGACGATCATGAAGGGCATGGGCGAGCTTCACCTCGACATTCTCATCGATCGTCTGCGCCGCGAATTCAAGGTCGACGCCAATATCGGTGCGCCTCAGGTTGCTTACCGCGAGACCATCGGCCACGAGGTCGAGCATACCTACACCCACAAGAAGCAGTCGGGTGGTTCGGGTCAGTTCGCCGAGGTCAAGCTGATCATCTCGCCGACAGAGGCGGGCGAAGGCTTCTCCTTTGAGAGCCGCGTTGTTGGTGGTTCGGTGCCCAAGGAATATATTCCCGGCGTCGAAAAGGGCATCCGCTCGGTCATGGATAGCGGCCCGTTGGCTGGCTTCCCGGTCATCGACTTCAAGGTCGCGCTGATCGACGGCAAGTTCCACGACGTTGACTCCAGCGTCATGGCGTTCGAAATCGCAGGCCGGATGGGCATGCGCGAAGGTCTGCGCAAGGCCGGTGCCAAGCTGCTTGAGCCGATCATGAAGGTCGAGGTGATCACACCTGAGGACTATACGGGCGGCATCATCGGCGATTTGACATCGCGTCGCGGTCAGATCTCGGGGCAGGAAAATCGCGGCAACGCCATTGCGATCGACTGTAACGTGCCGTTGGCAAATATGTTCGGCTATATCAATACGCTGCGGTCCATGTCTTCGGGCCGCGCCCAGTTCACGATGCAATTCTCGCATTACGAGCCGGTTCCGAGCAACATCTCGGAAGAGATCCAGGCGAAATACGCTTAACCGGGTGGCGGGGACATCCCCGCCCTACCCAAACTGTAGGGTGGGCAATTAGCTCACCACCTGACTTGCAAAAAGAGGAGCCAAATCATGGCAAAGGAAAAGTTTGACCGCAGCAAACCGCACGTGAACATCGGGACCATCGGTCACGTTGACCACGGCAAGACCACGTTGACGGCTGCCATCACCAAGTATTTTGGCGATTTCCAGGCGTATGACAAGATTGACGGCGCGCCCGAAGAAAAGGCACGCGGCATCACCATCTCGACAGCTCACGTCGAGTATGAGACCGATGCGCGTCACTACGCCCACGTCGACTGCCCCGGTCACGCCGACTACGTCAAGAACATGATCACCGGTGCCGCCCAGATGGACGGCGCGATCCTGGTCGTGAACGCCGCTGACGGCCCTATGCCCCAAACGCGCGAGCACATCCTGCTGGGCCGCCAGGTGGGTATCCCCTACATGGTCGTCTACATGAACAAGGTTGATCAGGTCGACGACGACGAGCTGCTTGAGCTGGTCGAGATGGAAATTCGCGAGCTGCTCAGCAAGTACGATTATCCTGGCGACGACATTCCCGTCATCCCCGGCTCGGCCCTGCACGCGATGAACGGCACACAGCCCGAAATCGGCGAAGAGTCGATCCGCAAGCTGATGGCCGCTGTCGACGAGTATATCCCGACGCCTGAGCGTGCCATCGATCAGCCGTTCCTGATGCCGGTCGAGGACGTGTTCTCGATTTCGGGTCGTGGTACGGTTGTAACTGGCCGGATCGAGCGTGGCGTGATCAACGTTGGCGACGAAATTGAGATCGTCGGCATCAAAGACACCAAGAAGACGACCTGCACGGGCGTGGAAATGTTCCGCAAGCTGCTGGATCGTGGTGAGGCGGGCGACAACATCGGCGCGCTGCTGCGCGGTGTCGACCGTGAAGGTGTCGAGCGTGGTCAGGTTCTGTGCAAGCCGAAGTCGGTTACGCCCCACACCAAGTTCGAAGCCGAGGCATACATCCTGAACAAGGAAGAGGGTGGCCGTCACACGCCGTTCTTTGCCAACTATCGCCCGCAGTTCTACTTCCGGACGACGGACGTTACCGGCACAGTCATGCTGCCCGAAGGCACCGAAATGGTTATGCCTGGTGACAACCTGCGCTTTGGTGTCGAGCTGATCGCCCCCATCGCGATGGAAGAGGGCCTGCGCTTTGCCATCCGTGAAGGCGGTCGTACTGTCGGCGCCGGCGTTGTGTCGAAGATCACCGAATAATTACTCTGGGCGGGCATATTGCCCGCCCCAAGGGTTCGAAGAGGGAGGCCGGGTGGTCCGGCCTCCCTCCTATCAACTCCAATGCCGCGAAAGGCTAAATATATGTCCAGCCAGAACATTCGCATTCGGCTCAAGGCGTTCGATTACCGCGTACTGGATGCCAGCACGCAGGAAATCGTCAACACCGCGAAACGCACGGGCGCAGACGTCCGTGGCCCGATTCCGCTGCCGAACAAGATTGAAAAATTCACCGTTCTGCGTGGCCCCCACGTGAACAAGAAATCCCGCGATCAATGGGAAATCCGCACGCACAAGCGCCTGCTGGACATCGTTGATCCGACTCCGCAGACTGTGGACGCGCTGATGAAGCTCGACCTGGCTGCCGGCGTCGACGTGCAGATTTCGGTCTAAGGAGGGCACTAGGTATGTTGCGCTCTGGCGTTATCGCAAAGAAGATGGGCATGACCCGTCTTTTCATGGAAGACGGACGGCAGGTTCCTGTCACCGTTCTTCAACTGGACAAACTTCAGGTCGTCGCGCAGCGCACGGCCGACAGCCACGGCTATTCCGCGGTTCAGCTAGGCGCTGGCACCGCCAAGGTCAAGCGGACGTCGCAAGCCATGCGCGGCCACTTCGCCGCAGCCAAGGTGGAACCCAAGCGCAAGATCGCGGAATTCCGTGTCGCGCCTGAGAACCTGATCGCCGTCGGTGAGGAAATCACTGCTAACCATTACTTTGAGGGTCAGTTCGTAGACGTCTGCGGCACCTCGATCGGTAAGGGTTTCCAGGGTGCCATGAAGCGTCACAACTTCAAGGGTCTGGAAATGACCCACGGTGTTTCGATTTCGCACCGTTCGCACGGCTCCACGGGCCAGTGTCAGGATCCGGGCAAGGTCTTTAAAGGCAAGAAGATGGCCGGTCACATGGGTGCTGCACGCATCACCACGCAGAACCTGCAGGTGATCAAGACAGACGCCGACCGTGGCCTGATCATGGTCAAGGGTGCTGTTCCCGGTTCCAAGGGTGGTTGGGTGACGATCAAGGATGCGGTCAAGAAGCCGTTCCCCGAGCATGCCATTCTGCCCGCCGCGCTGAAATCCGAGGCAGAAGCCGCCGCCAAAGCCGCCGATGAGGCAGCCGCAGCAGCAGCAGCCGAAGAGGCCGAAGCAGCCAAGGCAGCCGCCGAGGCGCAAGCCGCACAGGAAGCCGAAGCAGAGAAAGAGGCCGAGGCCGAAATCGCAGCTGACAAGGCAGAGGCCGGCGACCAGAGCGAGACTCTGGACGAGACCAAGAAGGATGATGAAGCATGAAACTCGACATGATCAAACTGGACGGCAGCAAGGCCGGCTCGGTCGATCTGGGCGAAGACATCTTCGACCTGGACCCTCGCGCCGACATCTTGCACCGCGTCGTCCGTTGGCAGCGCAACAAGGCGCAGGCTGGCACTCACAAGGTGAAAACCCGCTCCGAGGTCAAGTATTCGACCAAGAAGATCTATCGCCAGAAAGGCACCGGCGGCGCACGCCACGGCGCGCGCTCTGCTCCGATCTTTCGCGGTGGTGGTATCTACAAAGGTCCGGTCGTGCGCAGCCATGCGCATGATCTGCCCAAAAAGGTCCGCGCACTTGGTCTCAAGCATGCCCTGAGCGCCAAGGCGCGCGCAGGCGAGCTGGTGATCATCGAGGACATCGGCAGCGTCAGCAAAACGTCCGCCTTGGCCAAGCAGATCAAGGATCTGGGCTGGAAGCGTGCGCTGATCATCGATGGCGCCGAGGTCAATGCAGATTTCGCCAAGGCTGCGCGCAACATCGAAGGTCTGGACGTCCTGCCGACGATGGGCGCAAACGTCTATGACATCCTCAAGCGTGATACGCTCGTGATCACCAAGGCGGGTGTCGAAGCACTGGAGGCTCGACTGAAATGAGCAAGTCTGAAATGAGCGCGAAAACAGAGCATTACGATGTGATCCGTAAGCCTGTTGTGACCGAGAAGGCCACGATGGCGTCCGAAAATGGCGCAGTGGTGTTCGAAGTCGCGATCGGCAGCAACAAGCCGCAGATCAAAGAAGCCGTCGAGGCGCTGTTCGGCGTCAAGGTGAAGGCCGTCAACACGACCATCACCAAAGGCAAATCCAAGCGTTTCCGCGGCCGTCTAGGCAAGCGCGCCGACGTCAAGAAGGCGTATGTAACGCTGGAAGAAGGCAACACGATCGACGTGACCACCGGTCTCTGAGATTTAGTTGGCTTGAAGATTAAGAACCCCGGCTGCGAAAGTGGCCGGGGTTTTTTCGTTTTGGACAAATGGTTTGTATGGCCTGATTGTTGAAATCCGGTGGGGTTGATTTATGGACTGGTCAAGCGGTTGCATAGAACGAGACGCATACCCGTTGTTAGGCATATGCGGAGTCATAGGCGCGCTTCGCAGCGTCCGAGTTTGAGGGTGAGGCAATCATGCCGCTTGTCTACCTTTCGACCGTCAATATCGATCCAATCGCCTTGGAAGCCGACAGTTGCAAGAGAGATCTGTTCTGTCACAGTGGTAATCAGACACGCGTCAAAGGGGCCTCTGCGCCCTTCATTCGAAATTGCTTTGTGCCAATCATGTGCTTCGAGAAAACCGCCATTTCCCGCAAGACCTCGCATCAGATGCGTGCACCATCTAGGAAAGCGGTCTCGCGATATTCCGATCGGGCCCGAAAATCCGGACCGATACAAGTCTGTTCTTCGATCAAGACTTCATAGCCAGCATCTGAATCGGAGAAGGATCAAAAGACGATTTTTCAACCCAACTTCAGACTTAATACTGCTGTGCTGAGGCAGGTGAGTGAGAAACGGACCATGCCGCCTCGTTCGTTTCCTTATTAAAATCTGGCGCGCAACGATTTCACCCCCACGCGTAGTTAAAACTCACGCTTATTCGATCATCCTCCGACATATTCACCGGCACCTCATGCCGCAGCCAGCTCTCCCACAACAGCACTTCGCCAGCTTCGGGTGTGACATAGCTGAACGTGCGCAGCTCTGCCCGCGCGTCTTTTTGCCGGGCAGGGGCGGCCATCATCATTGGCAGGCGGGGGTCTTCGAATTTGATCGCGCTGGTGCCTTCGGGCATCGTCACGTAGGTGGTTCCCGAAACCACCGAATGCGGATGGATATGCGATGAATGCGTGCCGCCTTCGGGTAGGATGTTGATCCACAGGCTGTCGAGTTTCAGTTTCTTGCCGCCCAGATCGAAGTCCAGATCAACCGCGAAGGCGGCGACGTGTTTGTCCAGAACCTTTACCAGATCGCGAAAGATCGGAAAGCGGTAGGGCAGATCGTCCAGTGACGCGTAGGAGGTGTATCCAGGATAATTGTTGTCCTCGCACCATTGCTGGCCAGCTTCGTCGTCCTCAGCGATGGACCAACAGGATGCCTCAAATTCAGGTATATCAATTGGCTTGCCCAACTCGCGCAATTGCGCGCGATAAAGGCGAGTGACGAAGAGTGAGGATATATCTGACATAACCCGGTGATAGCGCAGCGCACACGGCATGGCGAGGGCGGTTTTGCGTGGGGCAGGGCACCCGACATGGTAGGCTAGTGCCTGCGCCATGGACGGTGGCGCAACCTGCACGCTGCCCAAAACCATGCCTGCGACGTGCATTAGTCTTGGAATCGCTGCATTTATTTCACACTTCCTCCACTTATTTTTGTTTGCATGGACCGACACCTTTCGCCGGAGATTTTTCATGTCTGACAATTCTGATTTGCCCACCGACTCTGTACCCGAAATCGCGCCCAATCGCATGGCGGCCCCGGTGTCGCGTCCGCCGCATCCGATGGATGCCACATGGCTGATGCGTGTCGATGGGCAGGAATATGGTCCCTATACTGGGCACGACCTGAAGGAATTCGCCGACGAAGGCCGACTCGAAATGGGCACGGAGGTCATGCGCGACGGTGGCTTTGCGTGGATGCCGGCGCGCAAGGATGTGACGCTCGGCAGGTTTTTCAAGGCGGATGAACGGCCGCCTTTGCGCGCGGACGCCGCCGAGAGCGTGTCGACCGGAGATCGCAGCACCGTCGTCCAGGTTCACAATACTGTCCATGCCGCGACTGTCCCGCTTGACGTGGGGGCGGACAAATCACCCGGTGTTGCACTTGTGCTATCTCTGCTGTTCTGCGGACTTGGCCAACTCTACAACGGAGATGTTGGTAAAGGCATCCTGATGTTCTTCATGTGTATCCTGCTCTGGGCTATCCTGCTGGGATGGATCATCAATCTGTGGTCGATTTTCGACGCCTATGGGCGGGCCAAAGAACTTCGAACGCGCTACAATGCGCACCAATTGCACGCCCGGGCGCTGTAATGTCGGCGCATGGAGGCTGCCAGCAATGCGGCGGCATCCACATGTCTTATGAGGGGCGATGCAGGACCTGTGGAAGGACAAGCCTAATGTCTCATACGCGGAGCCTGAACTTGCCGGTCTGGCTTGATCAACGCTTGGGGGAATGGTTGCGGCACACACCGTTGCACAGGGTCGCCATGACTCTAGCGCTAGTCCCACTGGTTATTCCCCTGCCAATCGGCGCAGTTGCGATGTTCACGTTTTTGGTCTGGCGCAGCCAGATATTGCGGCAACACCTGCGGCTCTGGGGGCCCGTGCTGGTGGTGGCAGCGATCAACATTGCGGTTTCGGCCTGGGCCCTGTCAGAGCTTTCCGATGCGCTGTTGCGCGCTCTCGTCGATTGGTGGGGCAACATGCCGGGACATCTGCCCCGACCCGATCCCACTCCGGATACATCGGGATCGATGGCGGTCTGAATGCGTCGTGATTTGGCGCAAACCACCACTAGTAAGCATGGTGGCGTCTCTATATCTTGGCCCAGTGCCCAAAGGGGTTGCGCCCATGCGCCAACACCCCTATACGCGCCCAATCTGCAATGATCTCCACCGGAATCAGGGTGACCAAGTGTATCGAACGACGTGATGCATGTTGGGCTCTCCGGTGATGTTGAAAGGAATAGGGCGATGGACGCCAAGGAACTACGTGAAAAGACACCAGACCAGCTGCGCGAAGAGCTGGCGAACCTGAAAAAAGCACAGTTCAACCTGCGCTTTCAGGCCGCCACCGGCCAGCTGGAGAATGCATCGCAGATGCGCGTTGCTCGTCGCAGCGCCGCCCGCGTGCTGACCATCCTCAATGAGAAAGCCGCAGCCGCGGCGGCAGAATAAGGAGCCTGCAAGATGCCCAAACGTATCCTCTCTGGCACCGTGACGAGCGACGCCAACGCCCAGACAATTTCCGTGTCAGTCGAGCGCCGCTTCAAGCACCCGGTTCTGCAAAAAACGATCCGGAAGTCCAAGAAATATCGCGCCCACGACGAGAACAATACGTTCAAAGTGGGTGACAAGGTGCGCATCATCGAATGCCCGCCGCGATCCAAGACGAAACGCTGGGAGGTTCTGGAGGCGTAAGCCACTGGCACCTTTTCAGCTCAATCGAAACCCCGGGGCAAGGGCCGCATCGCCCCCCGGTAGGTCGGGAGAAACCAAATGATCCAGATGCAGACAAACCTGGATGTTGCTGACAACAGCGGCGCTCGCCGCGTTCAGTGCATTAAGGTTCTGGGTGGTTCCAAGCGTAGATACGCATCCGTTGGCGACGTCATTGTCGTCTCGGTCAAGGAAGCCATCCCGCGCGGTCGCGTGAAAAAAGGTGACGTGCGCAAGGCCGTCGTCGTTCGCACCGCCAAGGAAGTGCGCCGTGAAGACGGCACCGCAATCCGTTTTGACAGCAACGCTGCCGTGATCCTGAACAACGCGGGTGAGCCGGTTGGCACGCGTATCTTCGGCCCGGTGGTCCGCGAATTGCGCGCCAAGAAATTCATGAAAATCATCTCGCTCGCGCCGGAGGTGCTGTGACATGGCTGCCAAACTGAAAAAAGGCGACAAGATCGTCGTTATAGCAGGCAAGGACAAGGGCAAGGAAGGCACGATCGCTTCCGTCAACCCCTCGGCCGGCAAGGCCGTTGTGGATGGCGTGAACATGGCCATCCGCCACACCCGCCAGAGCCAGACCGCACAAGGCGGCCGTCTGCCCAAGGCAATGCCTATCGACCTCAGCAACATCGCGCTGCTGGATGCCAAGGGTAAGCCGACCCGCGTCGGCTTTGACGTCAAGGACGGCAAGAAAGTGCGCGTCGCTAAGACCACGGGGGACGTGATCGATGCTTGATACAGCAAACTATACCCCGCGCCTGCGCACGCAGTTCCGCGAGACCATCAAGCCCGCTATGAAAGAAGAGTTCGGCTATACCAACGACATGCAGATCCCGCGTCTGGACAAGATTGTCCTGAACATTGGCTGTGGGTCCGAGGCCGTTCGCGACAGCAAAAAGGCCAAATCGGCTCAGGATGACCTGACCACGATTGCAGGCCAGCACGCCGTCGTGACCAAAGCCAAGAACTCGATCGCTGGCTTTCGTGTTCGCGAGGACATGCCGCTGGGAACCAAGGTTACCCTGCGCGGCGACCGCATGTACGACTTCCTCGACCGTCTGGTTACGGTCGCGATGCCCCGGATCCGCGACTTTCGCGGTGTTTCGGGCAAATCCTTTGATGGCAATGGCAACTACGCCTTCGGCATCAAGGAGCATATCGTCTTCCCCGAGATCGAGTACGACAAGATCGACGAAGCTTGGGGCATGGATGTCATCATCGCAACCACGGCGAAAACCGACGCTGAAGCCAAGGCGCTGTTGAAGCATTTCAACATGCCCTTCAACAGCTGAAGCAGCGGGAGAGAGAGTTATGGCTAAGAAAGCAATGATCGAGCGCGAGAAGAAGCGCCAGAAACTGGTCGACAAGTTCGCTGCAAAACGTGCCGCGCTCAAGGAGATCATCAATGACCAGAGCAAGCCGATGGAAGAGCGCTTTCGCGCGACCCTGAAGCTGGCGGATCTGCCCCGCAACAGCAGTGCAACCCGTTTGCACAACCGCTGCCAGCTTACGGGCCGTCCGCATGCGTATTATCGCAAGCTCAAAGTGTCGCGTATCGCGTTGCGGGAACTGGGCCAAAGCGGCCTGGCACCCGGCCTCGTGAAATCCAGCTGGTAAGGGAGATTTGATATGAATGATCCTATCGGCGATATGCTCACGCGGATCCGCAACGCTCAGTTGCGCGGCAAATCCTCGGTGATAACTCCGGCCTCCAAAATGCGCGAGCGCGTGCTCGGTGTTCTGGCGGACGAAGGTTATATCCGCGGTTTTGAAAACGCGACTGGCAAAGATGGCCACCCGGCTATCGAGATCAGCCTGAAATACTTCGATGGCACCCCTGTCATTCGCGAAATGAAGCGGGTTTCCAAGCCCGGTCGTCGCGTCTATCTGGGCGTCAAAGACATCCCGTCGGTCCGTCAGGGCCTGGGTGTGTCGATTGTCTCCACCTCCAGGGGTGTGATGTCGGATGCAAGCGCGCGCAGCCAAAATATTGGCGGCGAAGTGCTCTGCACGATATTCTAAGGAGGCCTGTTAATGTCTCGTATCGGCAAAATGCCCGTGACCCTGCCTGACGGCGTCACTGCGTCGCTCAGCGGCCAGACAATCGAAGTCAAGGGACCCAAGGCGACTAAATCCTTCACCGCAACTGATGACGTGACCATCACCATCGACGATGGCAAGGTTACGATCACTCCGCGCGGCAATTCCAAGCGCGCGCGCCAGCAGTGGGGCATGACCCGCACTGTTGTCGCGAATGTCGTTCATGGCGCGAGCGCCACGTTCAAGAAAGAGCTGGAAATTCGCGGTGTTGGCTATCGGGCGCAGCTACAGGGCAATACCCTGAAACTGAACCTCGGCCTGTCGCATGACGTTGATTTTGAAGTTCCGGAAGGTGTGACTGTTACCGTTCCCAAGGCCACTGAAATTGTGGTCGAAGGCACGGACAAGCAGCTCGTCGGTCAGGTCGCGGCGAATATCCGCGATTGGCGTCCGCCAGAGCCCTATAAGGGCAAAGGCATTCGCTACAAAGATGAGTACGTCTTCCAGAAAGAAGGCAAGAAGAAGTAAGGAACGGGTAGATGGCAAACAGCAAAAGACAACTGTTTCTGAAACGCCGCCTGCGCGTTCGGAACAAACTTCGCAAGGTGAATGCAGGACGCATGCGTCTGAGCGTTCATCGCAGTAACAAGAACATCAGCGTTCAGCTGATCGACGATGTGAACGGCGTGACGCTGGCATCGGCCTCGACCTTGGAAAAGGATCTGGGCATGATCGGCAAGAACAACGTGGAAGCGGCCGCAAAAGTGGGCGCAACCATTGCCGAGCGTGCGAAAAAGGCCGGTGTCGAAGAAGCTTACTTCGACCGTGGCGGTTTTCTCTTTCACGGCAAGGTCAAGGCCTTGGCCGACGCCGCCCGCGAAGGCGGTCTGAAGATCTAAAGACAGCGTAGGCGGCCCCCTCCCTTTTTTTGGGACGGGGCCGTCTCGATGATCCGGGGGCATATGCCCACTTGGATTGATATATATGGCGCAAGCCGCGCCGCTTTGAGAAGGACATGCCGCATGGCAAGAGATGACAACCGTGGGGGAGGCCGCCGCAACCAGCGCGACGAGACCCCTGAATTCGCCGACCGCCTGGTCGCGATCAACCGCGTTTCCAAGACCGTCAAGGGCGGCAAGCGTTTTGGCTTTGCCGCGCTGGTCGTCGTAGGCGATCAGAAAGGCCGTGTCGGCTTTGGCAAGGGTAAGGCCAAGGAGGTCCCCGAGGCCATCCGCAAGGCGACCGAAGCTGCCAAGCGCGCCATGATCCGCGTGCCGCTGCGCGAGGGTCGCACGCTGCACCACGACATGGAAGGGCGCCATGGCGCCGGCAAGATCGTGATGCGCACCGCCCCTCAGGGTACCGGCATCATCGCCGGTGGTCCGATGCGCGCCGTGTTCGAGATGCTGGGCGTTCAGGACGTCGTCGCCAAGTCTAACGGCTCGCAGAACCCCTACAACATGATCCGTGCCACCATGAATGGCCTGACCAAAGAGTCGAGCCCCCGCATGGTCGCGCAGCGTCGGGGCAAGAAGGTCGCTGACATCATGACGACGACAGACGCGCCCAAGATGAAGGGCGAACAAGCGCCCGTCGCGCAGGAGGGTTGAAGAACATGGCAAAGACAATCGTCATCAAGCAGGTGGGCAGCCCCATCCGCCGCCCCGCCGAGCAGCGCGCAACGCTGATCGGTCTGGGCCTGAACAAGATGCATCGGGTCCGGGAACTGGAGGATACGCCCTCTGTCCGTGGCATGATTAACAAGATCTCGCACATGGTTGAGATCCTTGAAGAAAAAGGCTGAGTTTACTCGGCTTTGAAGTTAGAGCGCCTCGGTCAGAAATGGCCGGGGCGTTTTTCGTTTTAATGGCAGTGCAGCGGCTTGGACCCTGCGTGGCAGCACTGACCGGGAGGCGAGCTTTTCCGGCAGCCGCCGCTATGGGCGATGATTGGCGCGTCGGGTCGAACAGCACCAGATGCGCCGTGCATGCTGGCTGAAAAAGGCATTGTTGATGCCAATGTAAGTGCGCAAACTGCGGTAAGTGATTTGATCATAATGTAACGCCTAATGGTTGTGTTCCTTGACTGTGTTAACAATGGTTAACACAGTCAAGGCAGTTCCGCATCGCGCGGTAATCGAGGAGCTTCCCCATGATTATCAAAACATTAGCCGACACTCTCGGCACCGCCGACCATCTCAAGGGCGATGCTTTCGAGAGCCGCCGGATACTACTGGCCCGCGATGGGCTGGGCTATTCGTTTCACGACACGCTGATCCGTGCGGGCAGTATTCAGCGCTTGGAATACAAGAACCATATTGAGGCAAATTACTGCATCGAGGGTGAGGGCGAGGTCGAAGAGGTGGCGACGGGCCGCACATGGTCATTGCGGCCTGGCACGATGTATGTGCTCGACCGCCATGATGCGCACGTAATCCGTGCTGGTACCGATCTGAGGCTGCTATGCGTTTTCACTCCCGCGCTGACGGGGACCGAGACGCATGACGGGGGTGGCAGTTACGACCTGCCGGACTGAGGATGAGATCGGCCTCGCCGCGTCGGCACGGCTCTTGCAAGACGGGAGATGGCCAGCTATATGCGCCCGAGTATCGGATATATTCCGACTCAAAACCCAAGCAAGCCGCGTTCGGCCGCTCCCGTCGCTGGGGGCCGTATCCGGCAAAGGAGAAGCGACATGAAACTGCATGAACTGCGCGATAATGATGGCGCAACTAAACGGCGCAAGCGCGTTGGCCGTGGCCCCGGTTCGGGCATGGGCAAGACCGCTGGCCGTGGTATCAAAGGTCAGAAATCCCGTTCGGGTGTGGCGATCAAGGGCTTTGAGGGCGGCCAGATGCCGCTCTATCAGCGTCTGCCCAAGCGCGGCTTTAACAAGCCGAACCGCAAGGCATTCGCCGTCGTCAATCTGGGCCTGATCCAGAAGTTCATCGACGACAAGAAGCTGGACGCTGGCAAAGCAATCACCGAGGACGCGCTGATCGAATGCGGCCTCGTGCGCCGCAAGTTGGACGGCGTTCGCGTGCTGGCCAAGGGCGATATCAGCGCCAAAATCGCGCTGGAAGTGACCGGCGCGTCGAAATCGGCGGTCGAGGCGGTCGAGAAGGCGGGTGGCTCACTGAAAGTCACAAGCGCGCAGGCGGCTGAATAAGAGGTTGTGAGCGGCCAGCGCGCCGCTTACAAAACCCCTAGTTTTTCAAAACGACGCCGCCGGGCCGCTGGAAAACAGCAGTCGGCGGCGTTGTCATTCCGAAAGTGAGCCGAATGGTATCTGCAGCAGAACAAATGGCGGCCAACACCAGCTGGGCAGCGCTCGGCAAGGCCACCGATCTTCGCAAGCGCATCGTCTTTACCCTGTTGCTCTTGATAGTCTACCGCCTTGGCACATGGATCCCCGTTCCGGGCATCGACGGCGCCGAACTGCGCGAGTTTATGGCAGGGGCTGGGGCCAGCATTGGCGGAATGCTGTCGATGTTCACGGGCGGTGCCTTGGGCCGGATGGGTATTTTCGCACTCGGAATCATGCCCTACATCAGCGCTTCAATCATCGTTCAGTTGATGACGGCAATGGTGCCCGCACTGGAACAGCTGAAAAAAGAAGGCGAGCAGGGGCGCAAGAAGATCAACCAGTACACGCGCTACGGCACGGTATTTCTGGCGACGTTGCAATCCTACGGCCTTGCGGTCAGCCTGCAATCGGGGGATCTGGTCACCAATCCCGGCGGCTTCTTTATCGTTTCGTGCATGGTAACGCTGATCGGCGGCACGATGTTCCTGATGTGGCTGGGCGAGCAGATTACGGCGCGCGGCATCGGCAACGGCATTTCCCTTATCATCTTTGTCGGCATCATCGCCGAGGTTCCCGCAGCGCTGGCGCAGTTCTTTGCCAGCGGGCGTAGCGGCGCGATCAGCCCTGCGGTCATCATCGGCGTGATCGTGATGGTCATCGTCGTGATCGCCTTTGTGGTGTTCATGGAGCGGTCCCTGCGCAAGGTCCACATCCAGTATCCGCGCCGCCAGGTCGGGATGAAGGTCTATGACGGCGGTTCATCCCATCTGCCGATCAAGGTGAACCCGGCGGGCGTGATTCCCGCGATTTTTGCCAGCTCGCTGTTGTTGCTGCCGACGACGATCAGCACGTTTTCGGGCGGGCAGGGGTCCAGCCCGATCATGTCGACGGTTCTGGCCTATTTCGGTCCCGGTCAGCCGCTCTATCTGCTGTTCTTCACCGGCATGATCGTGTTCTTTACGTATTTCTATACCTACAACGTGGCGTTTAAACCTGATGAGGTCGCTGACAATCTCAAGAACCAGAACGGCTTTGTCCCCGGTATCCGTCCGGGCAAGCGCACGGCGGAATACCTCGAATATGTGGTCAGCCGCATCCTTGTTCTTGGGTCGGGCTATCTGGCGCTGGTCTGCCTGCTGCCTGAAATTCTGCGCGCCCAGTTCGCCATTCCCTTTTATTTCGGCGGCACATCGGTTCTTATCGTCGTTTCGGTCACCATGGATACGATTCAGCAGGTGCAGAGCCACCTTCTGGCGCATCAATATGAGGGCTTGATCGAAAAATCGCAGTTGGGCGGTAAAGGCAAGCGGCGCACACGTCGCAAAGGGACAGGGCGAAAATAGATGAACATCATACTTCTCGGACCGCCGGGCGCGGGCAAGGGCACGCAGGCGCATCACTTGGTCGCAACACGAAACATGATCCAGCTGAGCACCGGCGACATGCTTCGCGAGGCCAAGGAGTCCGGGACCGAGATGGGCAGGAAAGTTGCCGAAGTTATGGCGCGCGGCGATCTGGTCACGGATGACATCGTGATCGGTCTGATCCGTGAAAAACTGGAAGGCGACAAGGGTGGCGGTTTCATCTTTGACGGCTTCCCACGCACGCTGCCGCAGGCGGATGCGTTGGGAAAGCTACTGGCCGATTGCGGCGAGACATTGGATGCAGTGATCGAGATGCAGGTCGACGACGATGCATTGGTTGATCGCATCAAAGCCCGCTCGACCTGTGGGGGCTGTGGCGCGGTCTACAACGACAACACCAAACCGATCCCCGTGGATGGAATCTGCACCACTTGCGGCAAGAAAAATGAGTTCATTCGACGCGCGGATGACAACGAAGAGGCGCTGCGCAATCGCCTCATGGAATATTACAAGAAAACATCGCCGCTGATTGGGTATTACTACGCTAAGGATATGCTCAGCACGGTGGATGGTCTGGGCGAAATCGAGGACGTCCGCGCTGCTGTTGCGAACGCTCTCGGGGGCTAATCACGGCACAGTGGAGCGGCGGAAAAGGGCCGGGCGCAGAAGTTTGTCGCGCCGCCCTTGACGGCCAAGGCAATTCCCCCTAACCAGCAGCATCCCGCAAGGGACGCTGATTCATATGGGGCTAGCTCCATACCGAATCGATTACCTGAATTCAGCTGCGGCCCGATGCCATGCGCCTCGGGCCTGCGTTGTGAAAAAAGGGTCTGGCATTACGGACCCGCAACGAAAAGGAATATGCACGTGGCACGTATCGCCGGCGTCAACATCCCGACGCATAAACGGGTTCCCATTGCCCTCACCTATGTCACCGGTATCGGCCATTCGACGGCCAAAACCATCTGCGAAGCGGTCGGCATCGACCAGACGCGCCGTGTCAACGAGCTGAGCGATACCGAAACGGTTGCGCTGCGCGAGTATATCGACGCGAACCTGTCCGTCGAGGGTGATCTGCGCCGCGAGACGCAGATGAACATCAAGCGTCTGATGGACCTTGGTTGCTATCGTGGTCTGCGCCACCGCCGGGGCCTGCCGGTTCGCGGTCAGCGCACCCATACCAACGCCCGTACCCGCAAAGGCCCCGCTCGGGCCATTGCCGGCAAGAAGAAATAAGGGAGGGCAGCAGATATGGCACGCGATACCCGCCGCACGAAGAAGAAGGTTTCCAAAAACATCGCCACTGGCGTTGCGCATGTGAACTCTTCCTTCAACAACACCAAAATCCTGATCTCGGATGTTCAGGGCAACGCGATTGCATGGTCCTCGGCCGGCAGCTGCGGCTTTAAGGGCTCACGCAAGTCGACGCCCTACGCCGCCCAGCTGGCTGCAGAGGACGCAGGCAAAAAGGCGCAGGAACACGGAATGCGCACGCTCGAAGTCGAAGTGCAGGGCCCCGGTTCGGGCCGCGAGAGCGCGCTGCGCGCTCTGGCTGCTGTCGGCCTCAACATCACGTCCATCCGCGACGTGACGCCGATGGCGCATAATGGCTGCCGCCCTCCCAAGCGTCGCCGCGTCTAATACCGCTTTTTCAAGTGGGGCTGCGCATGTCCGCGCAGCCCCACTTACGTTATTTTGAAACCTCGGGCGTTCTGGCCGTCGGACATGCGGGCAGGACTGGTATGGAGGGACACATGATCCACAAAAATTGGGCTGAACTGATCAAGCCGACACAGCTGGACGTCAAGCCGGGCAATGACCCGTTGCGTCAGGCAACCGTCGTCGCCGAACCGCTGGAGCGCGGTTTTGGCCTGACGCTGGGCAACGCGCTGCGCCGCGTCCTGATGTCGTCGCTGCAAGGCGCGGCCATCACCGCTGTTCAGATCGACAACGTGCTGCACGAATTTTCGTCCGTCGCCGGTGTGCGCGAGGACGTGACCGACATCATCCTGAACCTCAAAGGCGTCGCCGTCCGCATGGAGGTCGAAGGCCCCAAGCGTCTGTCGATTAGCGCCAAGGGTCCGGGCGTCGTCACTGCTGGCGATATCTCGGACAGCTCCGGGATCGAGATTCTGAACCGCGATCACGTGATCTGCCATCTCGACGAAGGTGCGGACCTCTTTATGGAGCTGACCGTCGGTACCGGCAAAGGCTACGTCGCTGCCGACAAGAACAAGCCCGAGGATGCACCCATCGGCATGATCCCCGTCGATGCGATCTACAGCCCCGTCCGTCGCGTCAGCTATGACGTGCAGCCCACCCGCGAGGGCCAGGTGCTGGACTATGACAAGCTGACGATGAAGATCGAAACCGACGGCTCGATCACGCCCGACGACGCCGTGGCCTATGCCGCGCGTATTCTGCAAGACCAGCTGAGCATCTTCGTCAACTTTGAAGAGCCCGAAAGCGCGGGTCGTCAGGACGATGAGGACGGGCTGGAGTTCAACCCGCTCCTGCTCAAGAAAGTGGACGAGCTGGAACTGTCGGTGCGTTCGGCCAATTGCCTCAAGAACGACAATATCGTTTATATTGGCGATCTGATCCAAAAGACCGAAGCAGAAATGCTGCGCACACCGAACTTCGGCCGCAAGTCCTTGAACGAGATCAAGGAAGTGCTGTCGGGCATGGGGCTGCATCTGGGCATGGACGTCGAGGACTGGCCACCAGACAATATCGAGGATCTTGCGAAGAAGTTCGAAGACGCCTTTTAAAAGTGTTTCGAAGTATTCCAAGCTTGGAATACTTCGAAGCGCAGCGCGACATAGGTTCGTTGCGCCGCATTTCGCGAAAATCTGAAGATCAGGTTTTTCACGAAACGCTTTAAGAATTCGCAGGTCGGGCCACATCGCCCGGCCTGCAAATACCCGGGTTATCAAACCCCAAGGAGAGTGGCCTGACACGCATCACGCCGCCGGACAAAGCAAAATAAGTTTAGGAGATAGAAAATGCGTCACGCAAGAGGTTACCGCCGCCTGAACCGCACCCATGAGCACCGCAAGGCGCTGTGGGCGAACATGGCCGGCTCGCTCATCGAACATGAGCAAATCAAGACGACACTGCCCAAGGCCAAGGAACTGCGCAGCATCATCGAAAAGATGATCACGCTGGGCAAGCGCGGCGATCTTCACGCCCGCCGCCAGGCTGCCAGCCAGCTAAAGCAGGACCAGTATGTCGCGAAACTGTTCGACGTTTTGGGCCCTCGCTATAAGGATCGTCAGGGCGGATATGTCCGCGTCCTGAAGGCTGGCTTTCGCTATGGCGACATGGCCCCGATGGCGATCATCGAATTCGTAGATCGTGATCCGGCTGCCAAGGGCAAGGCCGACAAGGCACGCGTCGCTGCCGAACTGGCGGATGTCGACGACGATTGAATTTCGCCCGCAAGGGCAGATGTGCGAAGCCCCCGCTGGAAACGGCGGGGGTTTTTGCGTCTGCTGTGCAAACTTGCAATCAGGTGCCGGGGCGCGCATATCGCAAAGGCACGGATGACGGAGATGCGCGATGCTCAAACCCTTTGCCATTACCCTGATCGCATTTAGTACGCCTGCTTGGGCTGATATGCAGGTGCCGCAGGCGCAGTCCGAAATCCAGATGGGCTTTGTGCCGGTGGTTAAGGCGGTGACGCCTGCCGTCGTCAATATCTACGCCCGCCGCGTGATCGAGGGGCGGGCCAGCCCGTTCGCGGACGATCCGTTCTTTGGTCAGCTGTTTCAGAATTTCGGCGCACAGCGCCCGCGCGTCGAGAACTCGCTGGGATCCGGTGTGATCCTTGGTGGCGACGGCATTGTCGTTTCGAACTATCACGTCGTCGGGCAGGCCACCGACATCCGCGTCGTTCTGAATGATCGGCGTGAATATGACGCCAGCGTGCTGCTGGCCGACGAGGAAAGCGATCTGGCGATCCTTCAATTGCAGGATGCCGAAAACCTGCCCGCGCTAGACCTGCGCGTTTCCGACAGCGTCGAAGTGGGTGAATTGGTGCTGGCCGTTGGAAACCCGTTCGGCGTGGGTCAGACCGTCAGCAGCGGTATTGTTTCGGGCCTTGCGCGGTCGGGCACCGCAACTGGCAACACGCGCGGCTATTTCATTCAGACCGATGCGCCCATCAATCCCGGTAATTCGGGTGGCGCGCTGGTCGACACGGCCGGTCGCCTGATCGGAATCAATACGTCGATTCTCAGCCGCTCGGGCGGCTCGAACGGTATCGGCTTTGCCATTCCGGCCACGCTGGTGGACCAGTTCGTCAAACAGGCCCGCGCGGGCGAAACGCGGTTTCAGCGCCCTTGGGCGGGCGTCAGCGGTCAGCCGGTGACCTACGACATGGCCGAAGGGCTGGGCCTGATGCGCGGGGGGGGCGTCATCCTGTCGGATATGCATCCGGCCAGCCCCTTTGGTGCGGCGGGGTTTGAACCCGGCGATGTTATCCTGGCCGTGGACGGGCAGGAGGTGAACGGCCCCGCCGAGATGATTTACCGCATGAGCGTCGCAGGTCTTGGTACGGATGTGGCAGTGAGCGTGGTCAAGGATGGCGAGACGCGCGATGTGGCCGTGGCGATGCAGCGCGCCCCGGACCAGCCACCGCGTGCCACCCTTACGACCGGCGCGCGCGCCGCCGTGCCGGGCGTAACGCTGAGCACGATCAATCCCGCCGTGATTGCCGAATATGACCTGCCCCTGACCGTCAGTGGTGTGCTGGTCGAGGATCCGGGCGATATCGGCGCACGCGCCGGGCTGCGGGCGGGTGATATCCTGCTCGGCATCAACGGTGCCGCCGTGACCGACAGCACCAGCGCCAGTGCCGCGCTGGAGGCAGCGACGCGGCGTCTGGCACTGGACGTTCAACGTGGCCAGAGGCGATTTACCATGCGGTTCAGGCTATAGTCATGGCGGATCTGTTCGATACCGGCGATCCTGCACCCGAAGGGCAGGCCCAAGGCCATCGCCCGCTGGCTGACCGTCTGCGTCCCAAGACATTGGGCGAGGTGATCGGGCAGGAACAGGTTCTGGGGCCTGAAGCGCCCCTCGGCGTCATGTTGGCGGCGGGCAGCCTCGGTAGCCTGATTTTCTGGGGCCCGCCCGGCGTGGGCAAGACGACGATCGCGCGCCTGTTGGCAGATGAGACGGACCTGCACTTTATCCAGATCAGCGCAATTTTCTCGGGCGTGGCCGATCTGAAAAAGGTGTTTCAAGAGGCGCGCCATCGCCGCCAGAACGGGCAGGGGACACTGCTGTTCGTCGACGAAATCCACCGCTTTAACAAGGCGCAGCAGGACGGGTTTCTGCCCTTTATGGAGGACGGCACGATCCTGCTGGTCGGGGCCACCACCGAAAACCCCAGTTTTGAGCTGAACTCGGCCCTGCTCAGCCGCAGCCAAGTGTTGGTGCTGACGCGGCTGGCCCTGTCGGACCTCGAACGCCTTGCCCAGCGGGCCGAGCGTGAGATGGACCGCGCCCTGCCGCTGGACGGCCCTGCGCGTGAGGCGTTGCTGGAGATGGCAGATGGCGACGGGCGCGCCCTGCTGAACCTGATCGAACAGATCGCGGCATGGAAGGTGGAGGGTAAGCTGGGGACAGAAGGCCTCGCCAGCCGCCTGATGCGCCGCGCTGCGAAATACGACAAGTCGGGGGACGAGCATTTCAACCTGATTTCTGCCCTCCACAAATCGGTGCGCGGCTCTGACCCCGACGCCGCGCTTTACTGGCTGGCGCGGATGCTGACCGGGGGCGAGGATCCGCGCTATCTGGCCCGGCGCATCACGCGTATGGCGGTCGAGGATATCGGGCTGGCCGACACGCACGCACACCGCGTCTGCCTGGACGCGTGGGAGACATACGAACGGCTCGGCTCCCCTGAGGGTGAATTGGCGCTGGGACAGGCGGTGACTTACCTCGCGCTCGCGCCGAAATCGAACGCAGGCTACACCGCCTTCAAGGCCGCCATGCGCGAAGCCAAAAAGACCGGGTCCGAGCCGCCGCCAAAACATATCCTGAACGCACCAACCAAGCTGATGAAGGATGAGGGTTATGGCGCAGGCTATGCCTATGACCACGACGCAGAGGACGGGTTTTCCGGGCAAAACTATTTCCCCGAAACCATGAAGCGCCCTGTCCTCTATCAGCCAGTCGAACGCGGATTCGAACGCGAGCTGAAAAAGCGCCTCGACTACTTTGCCAAGCTGCGGATGAAGCGCGGATAGCAGCCTGAAAATCCGCGAGGGACGAGTCGGAAAGGTCTGTTTTGTGATATTGGCTGGCATCCGAGGTTCGGCTGACGTGACGTAATTTGCGGCCAATGGGTGCAAGTTTTGGGGCGCTAGAGCGCAGTCCACCTGCGTCAACCCTTAAAAACAAAGGATTTTTTGGATTCGCTCTGGCGGCATAGCGCGATCCGTGTTTTGATCTGCGCATGTTGCAATCAAGCAATTCCATTGCAGACGATCCCGCCAGCCCTTGCGTCGCACTGCGCGCGTACCGGCCAGCAGGGACAGAGTGCGCCCACTTCGGCGCTTGATTGCATCCCAACTGCCCACTGAAAAATCACGGGAGGTCTTCTTATGACCAACACGAATGACACCGAAATGATGACCCGCCTTGGCGTTGCCGCCAAAAGCGGTAGCATCTCGCGCCGCTCTTTCATGAATTACTCAATGGCCGCAGGCGTCGGCGCCACCACGGCGACCGGCCTCTGGACGTCCAAGGCGAATGCGGCCCCGCAAAAGGGCGGCACGTTCCGCTTTGGCATCCATGACGGCAACTCGTCGGACAACCACGATCCGGGTACATATGTCAGCCGCCAGCAGATCTATCTGGCGCATCAATATCGCAGCTATCTGACGATGATCAATTCCGACGGCACGCTGGGCAACGATCTGGCCACCGGGTGGGAGCCTAATGACGATGCATCGGTCTGGACGTTCCAGATTACACCCGACGCCAGTTTTCACAGCGGCAAGCCGGTGACGTCCGAGGATGTCGTCAATTCGCTGAACTTCCACCGCGGCGAGAAATCGACATCTGCTGCCAAGGCTCTGCTTTCGTCGGTCGACGACATCACTGCAGACGGCGATCATACCGTCGTCATTTCCCTGAACGGCGGCAATGCCGACGTGCCGTGGCTGATGACCGACTACCATTTTGCCATCTGCCCCAGCGATGGCGAGGGTAGCATTGACTGGAAATCCGGCGACGGCTCGGGTCCTTACAAGATCGACAGTGCCGAATGGGGCGTTCAGTTTTACCTGTCGCGCCACGAAGGTTGGCATCTGGACGGCGCCTGGTTCGACAAGCTGGAAATGCTGGTGCTGAACGATCCAAACGCGCGCCAGACCGCGCTGGTGACGGGCGCCGTCGATGCCATTTCGCTGGTCGATCTCAAGACCAAGGCCCTGCTCGAGCGTGACAAGTCGGTCAAGATCCTCAGCGTGCCCTCGGCAGCAGCGATTACCATGCCAATGTTTTGCGACGCCGAGCCGTTCAAGGACGTGAACGTGCGCAACGCGCTAAAGCTGTGCATGGATCGCGACGAGGTCATCCAAAAGATCGCCTTTGGCGAGGCGACGAAAGGCAACGATTTTCATCACAGCCCGGCGATGCCTTATTACCCCGAAGGGATTGAGCAGCGGGAATACGATCCCGATCAGGCCAAATCACTGCTAAAGACTGCAGGTGCTGAAAACATCGAAGTAAGCATCCACACCGCGGACTCGGTGTTCTCGGGTGCCGTGGACATGTGCGTCCTCTACGCGGAGCAGGCCAAGAAAGCCGGCATCAAGGTGAACGTCGTGCGCGAGGCGAATGACGGCTATTATTCGGACGTCTGGTTGAAAAAGCCGTTCTGTGCCGTCAGCTGGGGCGCGCGTCCTACGCCCGATGTCATGTACAGCCTCGCCTATGCGTCCGACGCGGCGTGGAACGAGTCGCACTGGCAGAATGAGGAATTCAACAAGCTGCTCAATCAGGCCAAGTCAGAGCTGGACGATGAACGCCGTTCGCAGATGTATAGCGAGATGGCGATCTTGGCAAAGGATGACGGTGGCACGATCATCCCGTTCTTTAACAACTTTGTCTATGCGACGACCGACAAGGTCATGACCGGCGAAAAACTAGCCGCCAGCTGGGAACTTGACGGCGCACGCGGCCCCAGCCGCTGGTGGTTCGCAAGCTAAGGGTTCGATCAGGCGGTCCAGCGTTCTGATGCGCTGGACCGCCATTCTGACATCGAAAACGTGCCGTTAAATCCGCAACGGTTTTTGCCCGAGTCGCCCGCCGCATGCAAAATTCTTTCATGAGGGTAAAATATCTATAAATATCATTACCTTCAACTAAAGGGGTGGATGCAATCCATCTTTCGTGTTTTGCTATAGATGCGTCGTTTTCTAACCGACGACGCCCCGGCGATGCGCCGACAATCACCCAGCGCCGGAGCCAAATTACCGGCTGCTCAATAATAAATAATAAATGAAAACGACCCTCAGGGAGCTAAAATGACCAATCCGAAAAACCAGCAGATGCTGGATCGTCTAGCCGACGCCGCCCGCGATGGGCGTGTTTCGCGTCGATCCTTTATGAATTACTCAATGGCTGCAGGCGTGACCGCCAGCGCCGCAACGGGCCTTTGGGGCACCGCTGCCAAGGCCGAGCCAAAGCGTGGCGGCACGTTCCGCATCGCGCAGCACGACGGCAACTCGGGCGACAGCCACGATCCGGGCATCTATGAATCCAACGCCGAGATCCTGCTGGCGCACACGTTCCGTGCGTTCCTAACGCAGATCAACACCGACGGTACGCTGGGCGCAGATGTCGCGACCGAATGGAGCGCCACGCCCGACGCGTCCGAATGGACGTTCAAGCTGAACCCCGAGGCGACTTTCCACTCGGGTGGCAAGGTGACGGCAGAAGATGTCGTCGCGTCGATGAACTTCCACCGCGGCGAGGAAAGTACATCGACCGCCAAGGCGCTTTTGACCAGCGTGACCGAGATCGTCGCACCGGACGAATCGACCGTCGTATTCAAGATGGATGCAGGCAATGCCGACCTTCCTTGGCTGATGACGGACTACCACCTCGTTATCCTGCCCCGAAACGAGGACGGCACCGCCAACTGGCAATCCGGTGACGGCTGCGGCCCCTATAAATTGGACAACTGGGACCCGGGCATTCGCGCCTCGCTGAGCCGACATGACGGTTGGCATGGTGAGGGTGCCTATTTCGACGCTATTGAAGTGATCTTTATCAACGATCCCAATGCGCGCCAGACGGCGCTGGTGACCGGCGACGCGGACGCGACAAGCTGGCTGGAGAACAAGACGATGGGGCTGGTCGAGCGTCATCCCGATGTCGACGTGATCAACCTGCCGTCTGCGCAGACGATCACAATGCCGATGTTCTGCGACGTGGAGCCATTCACCGATGTGAATGTGCGAAAGGCTCTGAAGCTGTCGATCGACCGCGAAGACATGATGGAAAAGATCCTCTTTGGCGCGGCAACGATCGGCAACGATTTTCACCATTCGCCCGCCATGCCCTATTGGCCAAGCGACGTGGAGCAGACGCCCTACGACCCCGATCAAGCCAAATCGCTGCTGAAAAAGGCCGGGGTGGAGAATCTGTCGGTCACGCTTCATTCTGCTGATTCCATCGCCACGGGCGCGGTGGATGCCGCCATCCTTTATTCCGAGCACGCCAAGGCGGCGGGCATCGACATCCAGGTCTCGCGCGAGCCAAATGATGGCTATTGGTCCGATATCTGGCTGAAAAAGCCATGGTGCATGGTCGCTTGGGGTGCGCGCCCGACGCCGGACGTGATGTACAGCCTTGCCTACAAAGACGACGCGGCATGGAACGAATCGCATTGGCAGAACGAGGAGTTCAACAAGCTGCTGCTTCAGGCCAAGGCCGAATTGGACGATGGCCTGCGCGCCGAGATGTATCGCGATATGGCGGTTCTCGCGCGTGATGACGGGGGGACGGTCATCCCGTATTTCCCGAACTTCGTTTACGGCAAGCGCAAAAATATCGGCACCACCGGTGAGTACGCGATCAGCTGGCAGCTGGACGGCTATCGCGCCGCCAGCCGCTGGTGGTTCGAAAGCTAAACGATATCGCACGCCGGCCCGGCGCTTAGTTGCGCCGGGCGATTAGGCCCATACCGCGCCACACCCCCGGATTTTGGGCCAAAATCAATGTAATGCGCCCATAGGGCACCTTAGCAAGTATGGCGAATTACTGTTAATTTGTGTCTCGCCGTGTTAGCGGTGACAGAACGAAAAAACCGCAGGAGGGATAAATGGGAGACATACTTGGGCTCGTTGCAAAACGGCTCGGTCTGGGATTGTTCATACTACTCGTGATTTCAGTCATCATCTTCTTCATGGTCGAACTGCTGCCGGGCGACATCGCCGAGGCTGTTCTGGGCCAGGGAGCGACCGAGGAAAACGTCAGGAACCTGCGCGAACAGATGGGCCTGAACGATCCAGCAGTGTTTCGGTATTTCGAATGGCTGAAAGGGGCGGTGATGCTCGACTTCGGTCGGTCCATCGTCACCCAGGAAACCGTAATGAGCGTGATCGGCGAGCGTTTCCGCAACACTCTTTTTCTTGCGACCTATGCAGCCGTCATCGCCGTGCCCTTTGCCATCATCCTCGGTGTGATCGTCGCGCTTCTGCGCAACTCGATCTTTGACCGGGTGGCAAACGTGCTAACGCTGACCTCAATCTCGAGCCCGGAATTCTTCCTTGGCTATATCCTGATCCTGTTCTTTTCGGTCAAGTGGGGCATGTTCCCGGCAATCGCCAGCTTGAGTGACGGCATGTCCTTCTGGGAGTTGCTGAGCCGCACATTCCTGCCGGCACTGACGCTGGTTCTGGTCGTCACCGCGCATATGATGCGGATGACGCGCGCTGCAATCATCAACCTGCTGGCCTCGCCCTATATCGAGATGGCCAAGCTGAAGGGCACGCCGCCCTGGAAGGTCATTGTGCGCCATGCGCTGCCCAATGCGTGGGCGCCGATCATCAACGTGGTAGCGCTGAACCTTGCTTATCTGATCACAGGCGTCGTGCTGGTCGAGGTGGTTTTCGTCTATCCCGGCATCGGGCAGGCGCTGGTCGATGCGGTCAGCAAGCGTGACTTCCCGGTCGTGCAGGCCTGCTGCCTGATCTTCGCCGCAACCTTCATCCTGCTCAATCTTGCAGCAGATGTGGGCGCAATCCTGACCAATCCGCGCCTGCGGCATCCGAAGTAAGGGAGAGAAAACATGGAAGATATTTCGGCCCTTTTATACTTTGGCCTCGCACCTATCACCTTCGCGCTGACCTACTTCACCGTGCTCGTCATCGCCTCTTGTGTGTCGGCGTATTACAACCAGCGCCAGCCGTTCATGATGATCTTTTCGCTGACCTTGGTGTCGATCGTCGTGGGTATCGTCGGGGGGGTGCACGCGCTGTGGGTGATCGCGATGGTCTCTTTCGTGCTCGCGATGGCGGCCATGATCTCCTACGCGTTCCGCGAATTCCTGATCCTGATCGCCTCGACTGAGCTGGCCAAGGAATTGCGCACCGCGCCCCTCACCGCGGCCTTCGGCATGTTCGTGATTTTCGTCTACGCGATCGCGGGTATTTTTGCCCCGTGGATCGCACCCCACGGCGAGGCCGAGGTCATCAGTTCGGCCTTTGCGCCGGCGGATGCCAATATGCTGCTGGGCGCGGATCAACTGGGCCGCGATATGTTCAGTCGCCTGATCTATGGCACGCGCAACTCGGTTGGTCTCGCGCTGACGGCGACGCTGCTGGCGTTCTTCATGGGTGCCTTCCTGGGCCTGTTGGCCGCGACCAGGGGCGGGTTCCTCGACAACTTTCTTGCGCGGTTCGCGGATGTGATCATGTCGATCCCGTCGCTGATCTTTGCGCTTCTGATGCTGTCGATCTTTGGCCCGTCTATGCCGGTGATCATCATCGCCGTGTCGATCATCTATGCGCCGCGCGTCTTTCGCCTGACACGGGCGGTCGCGGGCAACGTCGTGGTGATGGACTATATCGAAGCTGCGAAGCTGCGCGGGGAAGGCACCGGATACCTCATCCGGCGCGAGATCCTGCCAAACTCAACCGCACCACTGATCGCTGAATTCGGCCTTGAGTTCTGTTTCGTGTTCCTGCTGGTCGCGGGCCTGTCGTTCCTTGGCCTCGGCATTCAGCCGCCCACGGCCGACTGGGGCTCGATGGTGCGCGAAAATGCGACGCTGATCTCGTTCGGTGAAATCACACCGCTTATCCCGGCCGCCGCCATCGCGCTGCTGACCGTAGGGGTCAACTTCGTGGTGGACTGGATGCTGCACCGGTCTTCCGGTCTGAAGGAGTAATCGACAATGACCGAGAAAAAGAAAAAAGACATCCTGCTAAAAATCCGGAACCTTAAAATTCAGGGCTACACGGACGAAACCTGGATCGACATCATCAAGGGTGTCGACCTGACCCTGCACCGCGGCGAGGTGATGGGACTGATTGGGGAATCCGGTGCAGGCAAATCTACCATCGGTGCCGCCGCCATGGGTTATGCCCGCGATGGCACGCGCATTTCCGAGGACAGCTCGATCGAGTTCGACGGGATGGAGCTGACCACCGCCACCGAAGGCGAGCGGCGCGGCCTGCGCGGCAAGCGTATTGCCTATGTGGCGCAATCGGCGGCAGCATCGTTCAATCCGGCGCACAAGATCATCGACCAGCACACCGAGGCGCCGCTGCAATACCGCCTGAAAAAGCGGATGGAGGCGCAGGAGGACGCGATCGACCTCTACAACCGCCTGCGCCTGCCAAACCCGGACGAGATCGGCTTTCGCTATCCCCACCAGGTATCCGGCGGCCAACTACAGCGTGCGATGACGGCAATGGCGATGTCGTGCCGCCCAGACCTCATCATCTTTGATGAGCCGACGACAGCGCTGGACGTCACCACCCAGATCGAGGTTCTGGCCGCGATCCGCGATATCGTCGATCAGTTCGACACTGCCGCGCTCTACATCACGCACGACCTCGCCGTGGTCGCGCAGATGGCCGACACGATCAAGGTCCTACTCAAAGGCGAAGAGGTCGAGGAGGCGTCGACCAAGGAAATGCTGGCCAATCCCAAGGAGGAATACACGAAATCCCTCTGGGCGGTGCGCAGCTTTAAATCCCCTCAGCGTACGCGTGAGGGCCGCGATTGCCTGATCTCGGTCAAGAATGTCGATGCCTCCTATGCGTCGGGCCCCAAGATCCTCGATGACGTCAGCTTTGACATCTACGAGGGCATGACTGTCGCCGTGGTGGGCGAATCCGGTTCGGGCAAATCCACGACCGCACGGGTCATCACGGGGCTTCTGCCGCCGCAAAAGGGCGAGGTACTGTTTAAGGGAGAACCGTTCCCGGCAGACTACCGCAACCGCAACAAAGAGCAGCTGCGCCAGTGCCAGATGATCTATCAGTCGGCCGACACGGCGCTGAACCCCAAGGTCAAGATTAGCGAAATCATTGGCCGTCCAGCGAAATTCTATTCCGGTCTCACCGGCGGCGCGCTGAAAAACCGCGTGGACGAGCTACTGGACCTGATCGAACTGGAGCCATCGAAATACTATAACCGCTATCCAGCAGAGCTGTCGGGCGGCCAGAAGCAGCGTATCGGTATCGCCCGCGCGCTGGCAGCCGAGCCCAGCTTTATCGTCTGTGATGAGGTGACATCCGCGCTGGACCAGTTGGTCGCCGAAGGCATCCTGCGCCTGCTGGATCGCCTTCAGGACGAGCTGAACCTAGCCTACATGTTCATCACGCATGATCTGGCTACGGTGCGATCAATCGCCGATGAGGTGGTAGTCATGCAGCATGGCAAGGTGGTGGAGCAGGGACCAAAGGACGAGATGTTCCGCCCCCCGCATCATCCCTATACCGACCTTCTGCTCAGCTCGGTGCCCGAGATGGACCCCGACTGGCTGACGACCCTTCTGGAAGAGCGCGGCCTTGAAAATCTGGGCGAGGCGGCGTCGGACAAGATCAATCCCGAAGACGAAAAGGTCATGCCGTCGGACGCCTGACTGGGCAAGACACCGGGACAAATGAAAAGCGGCGGATGGGGATGCCATCCGCCGCTTTTGCGTATCTAACAGATCAAATCCCGGTTCAGACCATCGTCATTCCGGTCAGGACCATCGTGCCAAATATTATGGCATAGACGATCAGCACGGCGGGAAAGCTGGCGCTGCGCACACGCAGCTCACGGTTCAATTTATCTCTGGTCATGGGTGTAATCGCTTTTTGCAGGTGGACCGGGGATGCTCCGTAACCCCGATCAAAAGTGGGTAGAGGCGTATGAGTGGTCCCATCCGCCGATGCATCTGCTGAAACTTTTTAAGCGGCCGGGTACGATACTCGACCGGGCCTGTGTGTCAGGTCTTAGAAGTCGATTGCTATGTAATCGACATCGCGGACAGGACCATGGTCCCGACGATCAGGCCATAGACAATAAGCACAGCAGGCCAAGTGGCGCTATGCATGCGAAGTTCGCGGTTTAGTTGATCCCGGGTCATGAGTGCCTCCTCGTGCTGTGCTTAGGCCTTGGTGGGCGTATCAGTATGCCCTGATCCGCAGATACCTATCTTTTCTGGGAAAGCAATACCGAAATAAAGATAATTATATGCACTTGCTGCATGGCAGTTGATTGCCGCGCGCATAGCTTTATCCTTTTTTCGCAACACATTGATTTTATGCTAAAAAAGTATTCGATGGGAATGCGTGACAGCGCAACAATATTTCGCCTCACGCGCAGATGCCGTTTTTGTCACAGCTATCGCGCAGGCCCCGACCCAACCGGACCTGCGCAAATCCGTTACGCTGCTGTCGGTCCTTGCAACGGCATCACAGTCAGATCGCCCTCCAAGCGTGCCAGCATCGCCTGAGCAGCGGCCAGAGAGGCGGCAGCGGTCGTAAAGTAGGGGATCTTGTCATAGAGCGCGACCGAGCGGATTTCGCGGCTGTCCTCGACAGAAAGCGCGCCTTCGGTCGTGTTCATCACCAACGCGATCTCGCCGTTCTTGAGCATGTCGACAATATTGGGCCGACCCTCATAAACCTTGTTGACGGTCGTACATTCGATGCCCTGTTCGGCCAGAAACGCCGCCGTGCCGCGCGTCGCAACGATGGTGAACCCCATGCCGGTCAAGATCTGCGCCGTTTCGATAATCTGCGCCGTCTTGTCGGAATCCTTGATCGAAAAGAACACCGCGCCGCTTTCCGGCAGGATCACGCCTGCGCCCATCAGCGCCTTTAGGAACGCCCGGGCAAAGCTTACATCCCAGCCCATGACCTCACCGGTCGAGCGCATTTCAGGGCCGAGGATCGTATCGACACCGGGGAAGCGCGCGAAAGGCATGACCGCCTCCTTGACCGAAAACCACGGCATCGCGTAGTCGGCCAGCGTCATCTGATCCGCCATCGGCAGGCTGCCGGGTGTCGCGCCACTGGGATAGGCGCCGCGATGCGGGAAATTGCTCAGCGGCTCACCCGCCATCAGGCGCGCGGCGATAGAGGCGATGGCGCTATCGGTCGCCTTGGCGACGAACGGCACCGTGCGGCTGGCACGGGGGTTTACCTCGATCAGGTAGATCTCGCCGTCCTTCACCGCGAATTGCACGTTCATCAGGCCGATCACCTTCAGCGCGCGGGCCAGCGCGACGGTCTGGCGCTCGATTTCCGCGATGATTTCGGCGTCCAGCGTGTAAGGCGGGATCGAGCAGGCGCTGTCACCAGAGTGCACGCCCGCCTCTTCGATATGTTGCATGATGCCCGCGACATGCACGTTCTCGCCATCGCAGAGGGCATCCACATCGCATTCGATCGCGCCCGAAAGATAGCTGTCCAGCAGCACAGGGCTGTCGCCCGAAACGACGACGGCCTCGGCGATGTAGCGCTCTAGCTGGGGCATGTCGCGCACGATTTCCATCGCGCGCCCGCCCAAGACATAGGACGGGCGAATGACCAGCGGGAAACCAATTTTCTCCGCAATCGCAATGGCCTGCGCATCTGTCGAGGCGATGCCATTCACCGGCTGTTTCAGGCCTAGGCGGTTGACCAGATCCTGAAACCGCTCGCGATCCTCGGCCAGATCAATGGCGTCGGGTGACGTGCCTAGGATCGGGATGCCTTCGGCCTCCAGCGCATTGGCCAGCTTGAGCGGGGTCTGCCCGCCGAACTGCACGATCACGCCGTGCAGCGTGCCGTTCTGCTGCTCGACTGACAGGATTTCCATCACATGCTCGAACGTCAGCGGCTCAAAATAGAGGCGGTCTGAGGTGTCGTAATCGGTACTGACCGTCTCGGGGTTGCAATTGATCATAATTGTCTCGTAGCCCGCATCCGACAGCGCATAGCAGGCGTGACAGCAGCAATAATCGAACTCGATCCCTTGCCCGATCCGGTTGGGGCCGCCGCCCAGAATGACGACCTTCTTGGCATCCGTGGGGCGCGCCTCGCATTCGACCTCGCCCATCATCGGGGCCTCGTAGGTGGAATACATATAGGGCGTCTGCGCCTCGAATTCCGCTGCGCACGTATCGATCCGCTTAAAGACGGCAGTGACGCCCACGCCGCGCCGGGTCGCGCGCACAGCGGCTTCGTCCGTCCCTGTGAGGGTGGCGAGGCGCGCGTCGGTAAATCCCATCATCTTGAGACGGCGCAAGCCCGCCTCATCACCGGGCAAGCCGCTGGCGCGCACGGCCTCTTCGGCGTCGACGATTTCGCGAATGCGGGCCAGAAACCACGGGTCGAACATGGTGACGACGTGGATATCGTCGTCACTCAGGCCATGGCGCATCGCCTGCGCAATGACGCGGATGCGGTCGGGCGTCTGTTTGGCCAGCGCGCGGGTGACGGCGTCCTTGTCGGGCGCGCCCTCAATTGCAATCTCGTCAAAGCCGGTGAGGCCGGTTTCCAGCGACGCCAGCGCCTTTTGCAGGCTCTCGTGGATCGTGCGACCAATCGCCATCACCTCACCGACCGATTTCATTGCGGTGGTTAGGTGCGGCTCAGAGCCTTGGAACTTCTCAAAGGCAAAGCGCGGGATTTTTGTGACGACATAGTCAATTGTCGGCTCAAAGCTGGCGGGCGTCACTTGCGTGATGTCGTTGTCCAACTCGTCCAGCGTATAGCCAACGGCCAGCTTGGCTGCGATCTTGGCGATTGGGAAACCTGTCGCCTTGGATGCCAGTGCCGAAGAGCGGCTGACGCGCGGGTTCATCTCGATCACCACCATGCGCCCATCGGCGGGGTTGATCGCCCATTGCACATTCGAGCCGCCCGTTTCGACGCCAATCTCGCGCAGCACGGCGATGCTTTGATTGCGCATCACCTGATATTCTTTGTCGGTCAGGGTCAGGGCAGGGGCGACGGTGATCGAATCGCCCGTATGCACGCCCATCGGATCGACGTTTTCGATGGCGCAGACGATGATGGCGTTGTCTGCCTTGTCGCGCACGACCTCCATTTCGAATTCTTTCCAGCCCAGCAGGCTCTCGTCGATCAGGATCTGGTTGACGGGCGACGCGTCGAGGCCGGTCTTGCAGTAATGCTCGTAATCGTCGCGGTTATAGGCCACGCCGCCGCCCGTACCGCCTAGGGTGAATGCGGGACGGATGATCGCGGGAAGGCCAACGTATTCAATGGCATCCATGCATTCCTGCATGGTGTTGGCGATGGTTGCCTTGGGGTTTTCGATGCCGAGGCGGTCCATCGCCTCGCGGAACAGTTTGCGGTCCTCGGCCATCTCAATGGCCTCGCGGTTCGCGCCAATCAGTTCCACGCCGAATTTCTCAAGCACGCCCATGTCGGCGACTGCCAGCGCAGTATTGAGGCCAGTTTGCCCGCCCATGGTGGGCAGCAGGGCGTCGGGGCGTTCCTTTTCGATGATCTTGGCGACGATTTCAGGCGTGATCGGTTCGATATAGGTGGCGTCGGCTAGCCCTGGATCGGTCATGATCGTCGCCGGGTTCGAATTGACGAGGATCACCCGATACCCTTCCTCGCGCAGCGCCTTGCAGGCCTGAGCGCCGGAATAGTCGAACTCGCAAGCCTGCCCGATGATAATGGGGCCCGCCCCGATGATCATGATGGATGAGATATCGTCGCGCTTTGGCATAGCCCGTGTCCCCGCTTGGCAGCTGTGACTGCGCAGGCCCGCCGGGTGCCGTGCTAAGGGTGCGCGTGCGGCGGGCGCGCAAATTGGTGGCGGTTATATCCATGCCGCGCCCCGGCGCAAGGCCTAGCGGCAGCCTGTTCGGCGGCGCGGGCGGTTTACCCCTGTTTTTTGCGCGCGCAGCGCATTAGGTAGACGGCCACTGGACCAAGCGCGCGGGGAGGCGCCGGTGGAGATTCGCTTCGATCATGGGCCGATTGGCGACAGTGCGGGTCTGTTTGCGGCGCCGCGCCGGATGATCGTGGCCGAGGATGCCGCAGATGTACCTGCCGCGCTCGCCGCGCTGGATGCCGCGCGCGCCGAGGGCGCATGGCTGGCAGGGTATGCCAGCTATGAGCTGGGCTATGCGCTAGAGCCGCGCCTTGCGCCGCTGATGCCGCCGCACCGTCGACTACCGCTGCTGTGCTTTGGAGTATACGGCACACCTGTCGCAGCGCCCGATCTGCCGGTGAGTGAGGCGAGCCTGTCGGACCTGACCCCGCTTTGGGACCGCGAACGTTATGCGCGAGCGTTTCAAACGGTCCACGACTATATCGGTGCTGGCGATTTCTATCAGGCAAATCTCACCTTTCCTCTGACCGGCACCGTCACTGGCGATCCCGCCGCGCTATACGCCGCGCTCGCCGCGATCCAGCCGGTGCGCTTTGGTGCGCTGGTGCAGCAGGAGAATGGCCCGTCGATCCTGTCACGCTCGCCCGAGCTGTTCTTTCGCACCGACGCAGATGGCCGGATCGAAACGCGCCCTATGAAAGGCACCCAGCCGCGCAGCGATGATGCGGCCGAGGATGCCCGCCGCCGCCAGTTTTTAGCCACCGATGACAAGAACCGCGCCGAGAACCTGATGATCGTCGACCTCTTGCGCAATGATCTCAGTCGAATTTGTATCCCCGGCAGCGTAACCGTGCCTGAGCTATTCACCGTCGAGAGTTACAGCACAGTGCACCAGATGACCTCGCTGATCGCAGGCCAGATGACGCCCGGAACCGGCCTCGCCGCGACCCTCACTGCGCTGTTTCCGTGTGGGTCAATCACCGGCGCCCCCAAGCTGCGCGCGATGGAGGTTCTGGCCGATCTGGAAGAGGCCCCGCGCGACATCTATTGCGGCAGCATCGGCTGGGCGGCCCCGGATGGGCGCTGCGAATTCAATGTTGCCATCCGGACCCTGCTGCTGGATGCGGGACGCGTTACGTTGAACGTCGGCGGCGGCGTCATCCACGACAGCACCGCCGCGTCCGAATATGAGGAGGCACTGTGGAAAACCCGGTTTGCCCGCCCGCTGGTCCAGACTTCGCCCTGATCGAGACGATGTTGTGGACGCCCGGCGCCGGTATCGCGCACCACGCTCGCCACATGGCTCGCCTCGCGCGTTCGGCCCGCCATTTCGGCATTGTGCCTGTCGGCGTCGACGCGGCGCTGGCCACTATTATCGCCGATACGCCACTGCGCCTGCGCTTGACGGTCGATGCATCGGGCCGCGCGGCGCTGACCCGCACCCCGTTTCAGCCCCTCGCGCCCGGCAAACGCTGGCGCGTGCAAATCCATCCTGAACGACTGGACCCGACCGATCCGTGGTTACAGCACAAGACGACGCGGCGCGCCCTCTATGACGATGCTCGCGCGGCGCTGCCTGAGGGAATAGACGAATTCATCTTTCTCAATATCGGCGGCGCGCTCTGCGAAGGGACCATCACCAACATCTACCTCGATCCCGGTGACGGCATCCTCCTCACACCGCCGCGCGCCTGCGGCCTTCTGCCCGGCATCGGGCGCGAGGCACTGATCGCCGCGCGTCGCGCCCGCACCAGTCGCCTGACGCCGCAGGATCTGGCGCAGGCCAAGGCCGTCTACGTCGGCAATGCTCTGCGCGGCCTGATCCCCGCGGACCTCGCCTAGTTGTTTGCTAAAATACCGCCGCAGGACACGCTTGGAAATTTCTGCGCAAGACCTTCAATTGCTCCGGTAGAGGTAGTCGCGGCTGAGCGGGACGGCACCATGCGCCTTGGCCAGTTGCATCTGAAACACCACCTGCCGCCCAAGGCGGAAGGTCAATTCACTGGCCAACAGGTAATAGCGCCACATGCGGCAGAACCTTTCGTCATATAGTGCGCGCGCCTTGTCGATGTTTTGCATAAAGCGGTTGTACCAGTGGCGCAGCGTGTCAGCGTAATGCAGGCGCCAGATTTCAACGTCGGTGGGCATCAATCCGGCATTTTCGACGGCGCGCGACATCTCGGAGAGCGCCGGCACATAGCCGCCCGGAAAGATGTACTTTTGAATCCACGGGCTGGTGGTACCCGGCGGCTCGGCCCGGCCGATGGTGTGGATTAGGGCGACGCCCTCGGGCGTCAGAAGCTCGCGAATCTTGTCGAAATACTCGCGGTAATGCGGCACGCCGACATGCTCGAACATCCCGACCGACACGATGCGATCAAATTGACCGTCAACGTCGCGGTAATCCATCAGCCTGAAATCGGCGCGGTCCTCCAGCCCGGCATCCTTGGCGCGCTGCACGGCGATCTTGTGCTGCTCTTCGCTGAGGGTCACGCCGACGACCTTGGCGTCGTAATCACGCGCCAGCGTCAGGCCCATGCCGCCCCAGCCACAGCCGATATCCAGCACGCGCATTCCGGGGCGCAGCAATAGCTTGCGCGCGATATGCGCCTTCTTGGCGTCTTGCGCCTCTTCCAGGGTCATGTCCGGGCGCGGGAAGTAGGCGCAGGAATACTGTCGGTCATCGTCCAGGAACAGATCATAGAGAGCGCCCGACAGATCATAATGATGAGCCACATTCGCGCGCGAACGGGAGGCCGGATTGAATTGTGCCGCACGCCGCCCCAGATAGCGCAGCATTTCCAGCGGCCAGTGCGTTTTCAAACCACCCCGAGCCGCCATGTTGCCGATGCAAAGGCGCAAAAATCCCTCCAGATCGTCGTTCTCGATGGTTAGACGCCCGTCCACATACCCCTCGCTGATGCCCATTTTTGGCGACAGCACGATGCGTCGGGGCAGGGCCGGATCGTTCAGCGCTATTGCCACTTTGGGGCCGGGGCTCTGCCCCTCGTAGATCTGCACGTTGCCGTCCGGATAGGTTATGCTGAGGCGGCCCTGCTGGACCATATATGTCATAAAACTGTGAAGGGCCTTAATCCACATGTCGCACCTCCAATATACCAACGGCGCCTCAAATAGCGCCACAATTTACAAAGATGTCGTACGTTCCTAACGTTTGAGTATGCCATAAGGTTTCCCCTACGTCATGAAACGTTTGCCTGAATATTGAGTGTTGTAAATGCCTTCCTGCGCTTTGCGCTACCTTGGGCAATATCCCGCGCCCCTTGACTTTGGCACGCGGGCCATGTGTATCGGCCCGAAGCCAGATCAGACCAGCCCAAGCCCATTGCGCGGCGGGGCCGCCAGAGGGGATCCGCCAATGCATGCCTATCGCAGCCATACCTGCGCCGAGTTGACCAAATCAAACGTGGGCGACACCGTGCGCCTGTCGGGCTGGGTCCACCGCATCCGCGATCATGGCGGGGTTCTGTTCGTTGATCTGCGCGATCATTACGGCATGACCCAGTTGATCTGCGATCCCGACAGCCCTGTTTTCGAACAAGTCGACTCCGTGCGCAGCGAATGGTGCATCCGCATCGACGGCACGGTCAAGGCGCGCGACGACGCATTGATCAACCCCAAACTGCCGACTGGCGAGATTGAGGTTTTCATCCGCGACATCGAAGTGCTGGGCGCCTCCAAAGAACTGCCGCTGATGGTGTTCGGCGATCAGGAATACCCTGAGGAAACCCGGCTCAAGCATCGTTACCTCGACCTGCGCCGCGAGGCGATGCAGCGCAACATGACCCTGCGCAGCGACGTTGTGGCGTCCATGCGCCGCCGCATGTGGGATCAGAACTTCCGCGAATACCAGACGCCGATCATCACCGCCTCTTCCCCTGAAGGCGCGCGCGATTTTCTGGTGCCGTCGCGTCAGCATCCGGGCCAGTTCTATGCGCTGCCCCAAGCGCCGCAGTTGTTCAAGCAACTGATCATGGTCTCGGGCTTTGATAAATACTTTCAGATCGCGCCGTGTTTCCGCGACGAAGACCCGCGCGCGGACCGCTCACCGACGGATTTCTACCAGCTTGACCTCGAGATGTCCTTCGTCGAACAACAGGACGTTTTCGACACGATCCAGCCCGTTGTGCAGGGCATTTTTGAGGAATTCGGAGAGGGCCGCACCGTCGACACCGAATGGCCCCAGATCAGCTACGCCGATTCCGCGCTCTGGTATGGCACCGACAAGCCCGATCTGCGCAACCCGATCAAGATGCAGGTGGTATCCGAGCATTTCGAAGGCTCCGGCTTTGCCATCTTCGCCAAGCTGTTGGAGCAAGAGGGCACCGAGATTCGCGCCATCCCCGCGCCGGGTGGCGGGTCGCGCAAGTTCTGCGATCGGATGAATGCGTTCGCGCAGAAGGAGGGCCTGCCGGGGATGGGGTATATCTTCTGGCGGAAGCGTTCCGATGAAGACCCAACGCGGAGAAAGATAAGAGCAATGCTTGTCGGTGCTGGTGAACGCGAGGCAATGGATATTGAGGATGCAGTGCTTGCTGACGTCCAGAACCAGATCATTCGTGCTCTGAAAGATGGCAAAGATGACAGGGCAGCTTTCCTAGTTGATGCCTATTTTGGCGAACATGAAGCAGCAGGCCCGCTGGCCAAAAACATCGGCCCCGAGCGTACCGAGGAAATCCGCAAGCAACTTGGCCTCGGCGTCGGCGACGCCGCGTTCTTCCTGGGTGGCAAGCCCTCCGCGTTCGAGCGTGTGGCTGGCAAAGCGCGCGCCGAGATCGGCAATGAGCTGAAGCTGACGGATGAAAACCGCTTTGCCTTTGCGTGGATCGTCGATTTCCCGATGTACGAGGCCGATGAGGAGACGGGCAAGATCGACTTCTCGCACAACCCCTTCTCGATGCCGCAAGGGGGGCTTGAGGCGCTGCAAGGCGATCCGCTGAAAGTGCTGGGATATCAGTATGATCTGGCATGCAATGGATACGAACTGATCTCGGGTGCGATCCGTAATCACCGCCTCGATATCATGATCGCCGCGTTTGAAAAGGCAGGCTATGACGAGGCCGAAGTGCACAGCCGGTTCGGTGGCCTCGTGCAGGCATTCCAATACGGCGCGCCGCCCCACGGTGGTTGCGCGGCGGGCATCGACCGGATTGTAATGCTGCTGGCGGATGAGGCGAACATCCGCGAGGTCATCATGTTCCCGATGAACCAGCGCGCCGAAGATTTGATGATGAACGCACCCAGCGCGCCCACCTCCGATCAACTGATGGAACTGGGCCTTCGCGTCATCCCGCAAGAGTGATCGCGGCGGATTTGAGCAATTAACGGGCGAGGGCACTGCTCTCGCCCTTAGCGTTTCAGCGCGCCAAAGCCGGGTCGCTGGATACCCGCACGAGGCGTGTCAGATCGCTGAGCGACGACCTCTGCCGCCCCTCGCCATCGAAATTCGCTGGGTCCAGCCATAGGCGAAACGCTTCGTCCAGCGCGGGCCATTCAGCATCGATAGCAGCAAACCAGGCGGTATCGCGATTGCGCCCCTTGACGACCGTCGCCTGCCGAAAAACCCCCTCATAGCTCAGGCCCAACCGCTCAGCCGCGCGGCGCGAGGGCAGGTTCAGCGCGTCGCATTTCCATTCATAACGTCTGTATCCGGCCTCAAATGCCCATTTCATCATCAGATACATCGCTTCGCTCGCGGCAATCGTGCGCTGAAGCTGCGGTGCCATGGCGATATAGCCGACCTCAATCGACCCGGCGCCCGGCTTGATACGCAGGAACGAGGCAAAGCCACCGTAAGCCTCGCGGGCGATGTCATAGATTGCGAAAAAGACGTAGTCGGGCGACGCGGTCACGTCCCGCATCCAGCGATGGAACTGCGCGGACGAGGCGAACGGCCCGGCAGGCATGTAATCCCAGACCTCATCATGACCGTCAAAAGCCTGAAAGAGCAGTGCGGCGTGCGCCTCGGCATCCAGCGGCTCCAGCCGGACATTACGCCCGTCAAGGTGCAGATCGACAGGCGCGGGCGGCGGGGTCCAGCCCTCTACCTCAGGGCCGCGCGGGCGGGGATCGCTCATCTGGGGTCTCGCTTTCTTGGGTGGGGCCATCATAAGCGCCACCTGCCACAGGGAAAGCGGTTTTTTAGAGTGTGAGCCGTGGATTGGGCCCCATCTCGCGGCCGGGAAACACGTCCTGCTCCAGCGCGGCGATGTCGGGGCCGCAAAGGCCCGCATATAACACTATAAAGCAGGCCCGCAACTTAGCATCAGGACTAGTGCAGCCTCGACGTCACATCGCCGCCCGACTTGCCAGCCGCTCCTGCACGAGGCCGGCCACCTGCGCGATGCGTGAATTGAGCGCCGCACCGCCGCGTCGCTGCGCGATCAATGCGTCGGCTGCCTGTGCCAGCTGCGCGTCGTCCGCCGCGCGTGCGACGCCGCCCAGAAACTGCGCGATATAGTCCAGCACCGGGCCTTCGGAATGCTCATCCAGGAGGTTCGAGACATGCGCCATGTCGTCGCGGTAAGCCAGCGGGTCGGGGCGCACATCCTCATTGCGCACAATGCGCGGACCGTGCGGTTGACGTTCCTCAGGCAGGGTGGCGAGGATGGTCTGCTGAAAGACGCCGAGATTGGTTAGCGGCTTGGCCAGAAATCCGTCTGCACCCGCCGCGATCGCGCCGTCTTCGGCGCCGTCCATGCCGCTGGCACCGACGATCGAGGTCACGCGCGGGGTGGCGGATGACAATTCGGCAATCAGGTCGAGACCTGAACCATCGGGCAGGCCCAGATCGATGATCACCACTGAGGGCCGATAGACCTGCAAGTGTCGCCGCGCCGAGCGCAGGCAATCCGCGCGTCGGATCCGCGCGCCCGAATGAAGGCACATCAGCCGCATTGCGTCGCAGGCGTAAAGGCTGTCTTCGACCACCAGAACGGTCATGCCCAGTAGCGGGCGCGCAGCGGTGGGATTGGTGATGGGGGTCAGTGCGGGCAGATCGTCCATGCTAGTTTCTCCTGTTGGCAGCATCTCTGACAACAGCGTTACGCAGAGTTGGCTAACGCAGGGTTAACATCTACGGCGAAATTTCGGGGCCGTGCTCGCGGCGTGCACCCATGCGACGTCGCGCCGCTTGCCAGCGCCGCGCGCGCGCCGCATAACGGGGCTTAGCATTGATCAAAGCCATAGAATAAAGGACCTGCCATGATCGGACGCCTCAACCACGTCGCCATTGCCGTGCCCGACCTCGCTGCCGCGATGGCACAATATAGCGGTGCTTTAGGCGCCGAAGTGGGCGCGCCGCAGGACGAACCTGACCACGGAGTGACAGTCGTTTTCATCGAATTGCCCAATACCAAGATCGAATTACTTTACCCGCTGGGCGATTCCAGCCCGATTCGCGGCTTTCTGGACAAGAACCCGTCGGGTGGTATTCATCATGTCTGCTACGAGGTCGACGACATTGCCGCCGCGCGCGATCGGCTGATCGCAAGCGGTGCACGCGTGCTGGGCGATGGCAGCCCCAAGATCGGTGCGCATGGCAAGCCGGTCCTGTTCCTGCATCCCAAGGATTTCAACGGATGCCTCATCGAGTTGGAGGAAGTCTAATGGGTCCCGTCACCGGTGTGGTTCTTTATGTAGTCATCTGGGTGATGACATTTTTCGTGGCGATTCCGATTCGCCTTCAGACGCAGGGAGAGGCCGGTAATATCGTGCCCGGCACCCATCACGGATCGCCAGAAAATCACAATCTGAAGAAAAAGGCGTGGATCACCACAGCCGTGGCTCTGGTCATCTGGGCGCTGGTCGCTTGGATCATCCTGACGGGCCGGATCACGCTGGCCGATATCGACCTCTTTACCCGGTTCGGCCCTGGCCCGGTCGAAGAGCGTGGACTAGGTGGGTAAAGGTCGCAGCGCCCAGGATTGGGATCACCAGATTAACCAGCGGGATCGATAGTGGGATCGCCATCAGCACGCCGGCGCCCCAGATACGCAGCCAGTGGCGCCTCCGCAAATCGCGTGCGCCCGCCCGGCCAAGACGCCGCATCGCCGCCAGTTGGAAATACTCGCGCCCCAGCAGAAATCCGTTAAGCGCCCAGAAGATCGCGAAAGCGCCGAAGGGCAGCGCGATATAGAGGATCAGCGCCAACAGGTTCGCACCGATCAGCACCCCCAGAAAACCGAGCGTATCGCGGATGGTGTCCATCCAGGGCATCCGCGGCACCGGCGGCAGATCGGGATAATGGCGCGCCTCGACCGCCGCTGCCACATCGTCCAAAAACAGCCCGGTGATCGCCGTGGCGACCGGCACCATCAGGAAAATCGACATCACCATCATCGCCACCAGACTGGTCCAGCCTAGCAGGTCATCGAGCCAACGCACCTCGCCGACCCATGGCAACGACACCGCCTCACCGGTCAGCCATGATATCATGAGCAGGACGATGGCATAGACCGCAAAGAGCAGCGCAACCGTCAGCGCGACCCCCAGTATCAACACGCGGCGAAAGCGCGGATCACCCATCTGGCTCAGCGCCTTGGTAAAGCTGGAAAAAATCACTCTGCCACCCAAGTTGTGATCGCCGCAATGTCGGGGCGGGGACGTTCGGGCGGGGCCGTGGTTTCCGTGCCGATATGGATAAAGCCCGCGATCCGTTCGTTCGGCGCGAGGTCCAGTGAGCCTTCGGTAAAGCCGCGGTCATGGCTGGGCCACCCGCTGAGCCAGTTCGCGCCCCAGCCCGAGGCAAGCGCGGCGTTCAAGAGCGCGAGGCAAACAGCGCCAGTGGAGTAGGTCTGTTCAATGGCGGGGATCTTGGGCGAGGGGCGCTGTACCTCGATCACGGCGACGGCCAGATGTGCGTCGGTAAACTGCTTTTGCGCCTTGGCAATGGCCTCGCCGTCGTGTCCTTTGGCACCCGAGCAGCGCGGAACCGATTGCGCCAGCCGCAAGAGCGCAGCGCGCTCCAGCACGACAAAGCGCCACGGCTCCAGCTTGCCGTGATCGGGGCTGCGCGCGGCCATTTCCAGCATCGGGATCAGCGCGGCGCGATCCGGCACGGGCAGGCCCAGCGTCTTGGCTGGGCGCGAACGGCGGGTGGCCAGGAAATTCAGCACATCGGGGCGGGGGGTCGGCATGGCAAGGCTCCGGATCGGGACTACGTGCCCTATGTCGTGCCGCATTCGGGCGGGGTCAAGGGCGGGTCGTGCCAGGTACCCGGGTATAGACCCCCTCGGGCAGGTTCAGCGCCGCGCCCAGATCGCGCAATTGCGACATAGACAGTGTGACGGTCCGCGTCTCGCCCAGCCGCGCATCGAATTGGCGGATCGTGACGCATTCCTCAAAGGCCTCGATCACCACATCCTCCTGCAAGGGTGCCGCGCCCTCATCAACAAGAGTGATAACGGTCGCGTCGAATTCGTGCTCGATCGAGAACATGGGGCGGTCTCCGTATTGCGCGGCATGCCACCTCAATGTCGCGCGATCGGCGGCGCCTTGCAAGCGTGGTGCAATCGCTCTGGCCCTTACCTGCGGGCATGGATAAACTGCGCGCAATTGCTCTATCGGAGGTATTCCATGCGAAAGTTAACCCTGCTCTGTGTGCTGGCCCTGGCAGCTTGCGACGCGCCGCCGCAATCTTCTGGCGCGCCTTCGGGCCAACCCTCGGGTCAGGCTACGGGGCAGTCTAGCAAGAGGACGATCTCGACGCCTACGTCGTCCCAGCTGTCACAGTTCAAATCCGTCGTCGCCTCAGTCGAGCCGGTGGCTGAACGCGAGTGCAATGCGCGCACCAAGGGCATCAATTGCGATTTTCGCATCGTGGTGGATGATCGCCCCGGCCAGCGCGCGAACGCCTTTCAAACGGTCGACAAGCAGGGTCGCCCTATTTTGGCCTTTAACCTCGCGTTGATCGCTGATGTGCGCAATCGCGATGAACTGGCGTTTGTCATGGGCCATGAAGCGGCACATCACATTAATGGCCATCTGGGCCGACAGCAAAACAACGCGATGGCGGGCGCGATCCTGCTGGGTGGTCTGGCCGCGATCACCGGCGCCGGGCAGGGTGCCGTCCAGAGCGCGACCGACATCGGCGCAGGTCTGGGCGCGCGCACATATTCCAAGGACTACGAGCTGGAGGCGGACGCCCTCGGCACAATCATCACTCGGCGGGCAGGTTACGATCCGGTGCGCGGGGCCGCGTTCTTTACCCAGATAGCTGATCCTGGCGATCGTTTCCTCGGGACGCACCCGCCTAACGCAAAGCGGATCGAAACGGTCAGGCGGGTCAACGCTGGTCTGTGACCGGACCCGACATACGGCAACTGATTGGCATCGTCAGCGACCGGGGATCGAAATACGCGGTCTCCGGTGGTCCCGCCTCTTCGCGCGAAGCAGTGGATGCGTTCCTGAAAGAGCTGAAGCGAGACAAGAAATTCGCCAAGGCCACGCATAACACTTGGGCCGTCCTGCTGCCGGACGGCACCCCTCTGAAGGGCGACGATGGCGAGGCTGGGGCCGGCATGGTTATCGTGAGGATGCTTGAGCGGGCAGGACGTATCGGTGAGCTGATCGTCGTAACCCGCTGGTATGGTGGTAAACATCTGGGCGGTGACCGGTTTCGCCATGTGCAGACCTGCGTTACTGAGTGGCTGGATGCTTTTGGCGGCCAGTAAAGCGTTTTGTCACATCGCTCGATCACGACGAATTGTCAAAACGCCCACCGCACTTGAATGTCGCGCGCATTTCAAACTGGAGTTGTATCGCTGCCGAAACTCGAAACGGTTTAGCCCGGATTCGTCAGGTCCAGACTTGGTGGTGCTATCGCGCTATGGAACTGCTGCAATGGCGCCTGATATTCCCGCAAAGAAACATCCGGACGCGACCAAGACGAAGCTGTGCCAGATGGCAGTTGCAAATCGCAGCGCCTCCCATCTGTAGAACACCACCCCGGCGCTGTATAAAAGCCCACCCAGCGCGATGAGTTGCAGGCTTCCGCCCGGCAGCAAGCCGGCTAGTGGCACGAACAGCGCCAGTCCCAGCCATCCAAGCGCCAGATACGGCCAGACGCCCGTCGGCATACGTCCGCGCGCCGCCAGCAGTTTGGTCGCTGCCCCCGTGATGGCCAATGCCCAGACAAGGCCCAGCACAGCATATCCAAAAGCGGTGCCCAAAATGACGGCGAGCGGCGTAAAAGTGCCCGCAATCTTGACGTAGATCGCCGCGTGGTCCAACCGCCGCAATAACGGCCGGGCCGTCTTGCCGAAAAGGATATTGTATGCACCCGAGGCTGATAGCATAGCCAGCAACGCCGCCGAATAGATCGCCAGTGCCGTCCACAGCCCCCAGCCTGCCTGCCCCGACGCCCGGCCAAGCAGCCACGCGATTGCCGCAGCCGCAAAGACGACGCCTAGCACGTGCACTGCGCCGTCGGCGATCCGCTCGGCGCGGGTGGGGGAAGGGACGGGCATACTCATACCTTTCAGGATAGCGCTGAATTATAAAGAAATCGAAAATATTCGCATAGAGGATGCGCTGCGACTGCCATCAGTAGATGATTTGAGATTGGGCTGCGCCAAATGGCTCTGTCAGATCACGTGGTTAACTGACCCCAGAGGTCGTATTCGCCCGCCTCATCCACCTCGACCCGCACGATGTCACCAACGCTCAGATCCTCTGTCCCCTCGTCGACAAAGAGGTTGCCGTCGATTTCGGGCGCGTCGGCCTTGGTGCGGCACGTGGCGATGCCGTCCTCGTCGATGTCGTCGATAATGACGTCTTGAATCGAGCCCACTTTGGCGGCCAGCTTGCCCACGGAAATGGCCTGAGCCTTTTCCATAAAGCGATCCCAGCGCTCTTGCTTGATCTCGTCAGGCACGTGATCCGGCAGATCGTTTGAGCGCGCGCCAGCGACGTTCTCATATTGAAAACAACCTACGCGATCCAGTTGAGCCTCGTCCAACCAGTCAAGAAGGGTCTGAAATTCGGCCTCGGTTTCGCCGGGATAGCCGACGATGAAGGTGCTGCGCAGGGTGATATCGGGGCAGACTTCGCGCCATGCCGCGATCTCGTCCAGCGTCTTGGCTGCTGCCGCTGGGCGCGCCATGCGGCGCAGCACGTCGGGGTGCGCGTGCTGGAACGGAATGTCGAGATAGGGCAACACCAGCCCTTCGGCCATTAGCGGGATCAGCTTGCGCACGTGGGGGTAGGGGTAAACGTAATGCAGCCGCACCCACGCGCCCAAAGAGCCCAGATCGCGCGCCAGATCGGTGATGTGCGCGCGGTGGCCCCGATCCTCGGCATGTTTGATATCGACGCCGTAAGCCGACGTATCCTGAGAGATCACCAGCAGCTCATGGACGCCACTATCGACCAGCTTTTCGGCCTCGCGCAGCACCGCATGGGCGGGCCGCGAGGCAAGGCGGCCGCGCATATCGGGGATGATGCAGAACTTGCACTTGTGGTTGCAACCCTCGGAAATCTTTAGGTAAGAATAGTGTCGCGGGGTCAGGCGCACTGCCGATTGCGGCAGCAGGTCCACATATGGATCGGGCCGGGGCGGAACGGCGGCATGGACGGCGTCCAGCACCTGTTCATATTGATGCGGACCGGTTACGGCCAGAACGCTGGGATGCGCGCCGGTGATATAGTCCGGCTCGGCCCCGAGGCAGCCGGTGACGATCACGCGGCCATTCTCTGCCAGCGCCTCACCGATGGCACTTAGGCTCTCGGCCTTGGCTGAATCGAGAAATCCGCAGGTGTTCACAATCACCGCGTCAGCCCCGGTGTAGTCGGGTGAGATGCCATAGCCCTCGGCGCGCAGCCGTGTCAGGATACGCTCGCTGTCGACCAGCGCCTTGGGGCAGCCCAGCGATACCATGCCGATTGTCGGCTGGCCGTCGCGTTTGGGACCGGGTGTCAGGCGCGCACGGGCAAGGTCGGGGCGCAGATCGGGGGGATTGGTGCTCATCCGCGCGATATAGACGACGCGGAGGCCGCGCAAAAGGGGCAAACTATTGCGGGGGCAACGGACCGGCCCTAGAATGAGGCGCAAAAGGCGGCAGTAGCGCACGCCAAGGCAATGAGGCTGCACATGAAATTCCTCCTGAAAGTCCTCGGTTTCGTGCTGATCGCAGTGATCCTCGCGGTCGGCGCGCTGTTTTTCCTACCCGGCGAGCGGATCGCACGCATCGCGGCCGAGCGGATCAGCGCCATGACAGGGCGCGAGGTCACAATGACGGGGGACACGTCAATCAGCTTTTATCCCGTGCTCGGTATCAGCACTGGCAAGACGACCATCGCGACCGCTGATTGGGCCGAGGGTGGCCCGATGCTGACTGCTGACAGCCTCAAGGTGGGCGTCGATCCCGTCGCGCTGATTGGCGGTGAGGTGCGCATCACGGGCCTCGAGGTTGCCAACCCGCGCATCGTGATCGAGCGTGACACAAACGGGCGCGGCAACTGGGAAATCGGCGTCGCTGGCGTCGCTACAACCGGGCAGGGCACAGGCGCACAGAGCACGCCCAAGGCCAAGTCAAACGCGCTGTCGCTGACACTGGACCGCGCGCTGATCACTGATGCTTCGGTTCTTTATATCGACCACCAATCCGGCACGCGGCAGGAAATGTCAGGCGTTGACGTGGATGTTCGCTGGCCCAATTACAGCGGCGAGGCGAATTTCGACGTGGTCTTGCGCCCCGCCGGGCAGGACGTGCGCATCGCGGGCCGCATAGACAATTTCGGACCCTTCACCGAAGGCGCGGTATCCCCGCTCAAGGTGACTGTCTCGACCGGCGGAGGCACGCTTAGCATTGATGGCCGGGCCAGCACGGCCCCGCAGCTGGACGGAACGATGAGCGCCGAGATCGCCAGCACTTCGCGCTTTCTGGGCGCGCTGGGCCTGCCTGCGGTCGAAATCCCCGAGGGGCTGGGCCGCGAAGTCACCGCCAAGGCGCAGCTGACCGTGACCGAGGACCTGCGTGTGTTCCTGCGTGACATGACGCTGGGACTGGGCGGCAACACATTGACCGGGGCGATGGACATTGCCACAGGCGGCAAGCGCCCGCGCATCACCGCGCAACTGAATGCCGGCGCGCTGGACCTGAGGGGCCTCACGGGCAGTAAAAGCGGCGGTGATGGTGGGGGCAGTGGCGGCGGCACGGCGCAGCAATCGACCTCAGGCGGCTGGTCCAAGGCGCCGATCGACGCCAGCGCGCTTAGCGCGGCGGATGCCAACATATCGCTGACCGCTTCCAGCATAGATTTGGGGCAGTTCGAGTTTGGTCAGGCGAATGTCCTGCTGACCATTGATGCGGCCCGCGCGGTCGCGCAGCTCAAGCAGCTGGACGGTTATGGCGGCACGCTTACCGGCCAGGTTGTCGCGAACAACCGTTCGGGCCTGTCTGTCGGCGGCGATCTGGCCGCGCGCGGCATCGACATGGAGCGTTTCCTGAGCGACGCCGCAGGCGTCACCCGCTTTGCCACCACCGGCACCGCCAGCCTCGATTTTCTGGGTGTTGGCCAGTCTGTGCACGCGATCATGAACAGCCTCAGCGGCAATCTGAAGCTGGCCACCGGTAGCGGCGTCATCAGCGGGTTTGACCTAGATCGTTTGATGCGCACGGGCGACGGCAGCGGCGGCACGACCGTCTTTGACCAAATGGCCGCGAGCTTTGCGATCAAGGACGGCAATATGCGCGGCGACGACCTCAAGATGTCGATGCCACTTGCCACGGCTACCGGCAAGGGCCGCATCGGCCTTGGCGCGCGCGATATCGACTACCTCTTTACCCCGGTCCTCCTGCAAGGCGAAAACAGCCGTGGTCTGGCTATTCCGGTCAGTATCAAGGGGCCATGGTCCAATCCCAAGATCCGCCCCGATTTGGAAAAGGCCATCGACCTGAATTTCAAGGAAGAGCGCAAGAAGTTGGAGAAGAAAGCCCGCGAAGAGGTCGACAAAGAGATCGACAAATTCGTTCAAAAAGAGCTGGGTGTGACGGTCGACGAGGGTCAGTCCGTCGAGGATGCGCTGAGGGATAGGGTCAAGGGCAAGGCCGCCAAAGAGCTGTTTAAGCTATTCGAGTGATCGGGCGCAAGGCTTTCATTGTTCCCCAAAATACTCGCGCCGCAGGCATCCCACCGCAAATAAAAAAGCCCCACCAGATTGATCATCCGGCGGGGCCTCTCTTTCAGATACCAATGCCTCTAGCGGCGTCGGTCGCGACGCGCGCTCATCGGCTGGAACGCCACGCCCACATGCGCCTCACAGTAAGGCTTGCCCGCCTGCACCGTCAGACCGCAGAACCAGAAATCGTCGGTCGCGGGATCGCCGACCGGCCATTTGCAGGTGCGAGATGTAAGCTCCATCAGCGACAGCCTTTTCGCCTTTTTCTCGACTTCGCTGACCTTTGCCAACGCCTTCGGGTCGATCTCATTGGTTGAGGGCTGGGGTGGCAAGGGCTGGCCCGCCGGGATGATTGGCTTGATCCGGGTCACCACCGGGGCGGGGGCCGCTTCCTCGGGTTCGGGCTGCGGCGCGGCCTTGGCGGCGGGTTTTGGCGCGGCAGCCTTGCCTGCGGGTTTCGCGGCGGCCTTGGCCGGGCTCTTGGTTGCGGCCTTGGGTGCCTTGCCTGCATCGGGCTGCGCGCTGGCACCTGACGCAGCGGCGCTGCCTGCGCCACCATTGCGGTTCGACAGGCCAAGGCGGTGCACCTTGCCGATCACTGCGTTGCGGGTGACGCCGCCCAATTCCTTGGCGATCTGGCTAGCAGACTGGCCCTCGCCCCACATTTTCTTTAGCGTCTCGACGCGTTCATCGCTCCAGGACATGGCCTGTTCCTACTACTTGGAACGCGCACCATAGGGCACGGCGTCCCGCAAATTTCCTGAGTGCCCTATTCTAATCACTCACGCCTGAGTTACAAGACGTCGAATCGGACCCTGTGCCACGGCCCATGTCGGGCGCTGATGGCCTGGTAAATAACTTGTCGACAATTTCAGGAGGCTGACATGCACGATTTCGCCGATATGGGCACGCGCCGTTTCGGGCGCGTCAACTGGCTGGGTCTCGCCACACTCTGCTCGCGCGAGATCCAGCGCTTTATGGCGGTCTGGACGCAGACCTTGCTAGCGCCGCTGGCCACCGCCGGATTGTTTCTGGTGATTTTTACAATTGCGATCGGGCCGACGCGCGGCGACGTGATGGGCGTGCCGTTCACTGAGTTCATCGCGCCAGGCATCCTGATGATGACGGTGATTCAGAACGCCTTTGCCAACACGTCCTCATCCCTCGTTATCGGCAAGGTGCAGGGTAACATCGTCGACACGCTTATGCCGCCCCTCAGCCCTGCCGAGTTGGTTGTCGGCTACCTTGTTGGTGGCATCGGGCGTGGAATGGTCGTGGCGGTGGCGATATCGTTGGGGCTGGCGATCTTTCTGGGAATCTTTCCGCAGCACCCTCTGATGCTGCTGGGCTATGTCATCCTTGGCTCGGCGTTCATGGGCGCTGTCGGTATCCTTGCGGGCATTTTCGCCAACAAGTTCGACCAGATGGCCGCGATCACCAACTTCATCGTGACACCCCTCGCGTTCCTGTCGGGCACGTTCTACTCGGTCGAAGCCTTGCCGCCCGTGCTGAGGGCGATTACGTATTTCAATCCGATCTTTTACCTGATCGACGGCCTGCGCTATTCGATGCTGGGGGTCTCGGACAGCTCGCCCGCACTGGGCGCGGCGGTGGCGTTCGCCTCGACGCTGGCGGTCGCAGGCATCGCGCTGGCGATGTTCACGCGGGGTTACCGGCTAAAGGCGTAAGCACCCCCCGATTGACAGGCGCGCGCCTGTCGGTCACTCCTTGCGGCCTGATCCAGAGGAAATGCCGCCATGATCCCGTCCGTTCTGCCCACCTATAATCGCACCCCGCTCAGCTTCGTCAAGGGTGAGGGCGCATGGCTGATCGAGGCGGATGGACGACGCTTTCTGGATCTGGGCGCGGGCATCGCGGTCAACGCACTGGGCCACGCGCACCCCGCGCTGGTCGCGGCGCTGACGACGCAGGCGCAGCAACTGTGGCACACGTCGAACCTCTATAATATCCCGGCCCAGCAGGAACTGGCTGACCGGCTGGTCGAGGCCACGTTCGCTGACACCGTGTTTTTCACCAATTCCGGCACCGAGGCCTGCGAACTGGCGGTAAAAATGGCGCGGCGCCATTTCCACGACGCGGGCCAGCCAGAGCGTAACCAGATCATTGCGTTCGAGGGCTCGTTTCATGGCCGCTCTGCCGCTGGGATCGCTGCCGCCGGATCGGAGAAAATGACCAAGGGCTTCGGCCCGCTTCTGCCGGGCTTCGTTCATCTGCCATGGGGTGATCACGACGCGCTGAGTGCCGCCATCACAGATAAAATCGCCGCCGTCCTGATCGAGCCGGTGCAGGGCGAAGGCGGCATTCGAACGCTCCCTGACGCCTGCCTCAAAGGCCTGCGCGATCTGTGCGATCAGCACGGCATCCTCATGATCCTCGACGAAGTGCAATGCGGCATGGGCCGCACCGGCCGCCTTTTTGCGCATGAATGGGCCGGGATAGAGCCCGATATCATGATGGTCGCCAAGGGCATCGGCGGCGGCTTCCCCCTTGGCGCGGTTCTTGCGACCGAACATGCCGCCGCGGCGATGGTCGCTGGCACGCATGGCTCGACCTATGGTGGCAACCCGCTGGCCTGCGCAGTTGGCAATGCCGTGATGGCCGAGATCGCGAATGAGGATTTCCTGCAAGGCGTCCGTGCCCGCGCGGGTTACATGCGCCAGCGGCTCGAAGCGCTGGTTGCCGCCCATCCGGACATCTTTGAGGCCGTGCGCGGTACCGGCCTGATGCTGGGTCTTAAATGCAAGGTGGCGAATACCGACGTGCTCAATGCCTGCTACACCCAACAGTTGTGCACTGTGCCCGCCGCAGACAACGTCCTGCGCCTGCTGCCCCCGCTTAACATCACCGAGGCCGAGATCGCCGAGGCACTTGATCGTCTCGACAAGGCCGCGACTGCGCTTTCTTCTAGCTGAACCTATCCTTAGGGGGTCCGGGGGTAAAAGCCCCCCGTCGCTGCCGCCTGCAAACGGAACCAACCCTATGAACCATTTCCTTGATATCCACAAAACCGACCCCGCCGCTCTGCGCGCCATCATCGACAGCGCGGCTGCGATGAAATCCGCGCGGCAAGGTCGCTCGCGCGGCGCACCCGACGACGATCAGCCTCTGGCGGGCCAGATGGTCGCGCTGATATTCGAGAAACCATCGACGCGCACGCGGGTCAGCTTTGACGTGGGCGTGCGGCAAATGGGCGGGCAGACGATGCTGCTCTCGGGGCGGGAAATGCAGCTGGGCCACGGCGAGACGATCGCCGATACTGCCCGCGTCCTTAGCCGCTATGTCGATCTGATCATGATCCGCACGTTCGATGAATCCGTGCTGATCGAGATGGCCGAATATGCCGACGTGCCGGTCATCAACGGTCTGACAGACCGCACGCATCCCTGCCAGATCATGGCCGATATCCTGACATTTGAGGAGCATCGCGGCCCGATCAAGGGCAAGAAGGTCGTCTGGTCCGGCGACGGCAACAATGTCTGCGTGTCCTTTTTGCATGCGGCGGGGCAGTTCGGGTTCGACATGACCTTTACCGGCCCCGCGCAACTGGATCCCGAGGAGGAATTCATCGGCCTTGCGCGCAAGGCGGGCGTGCGCATCAATATCGAGCGTGATCCCCACAAGGCTGTCGAGGGCGCCGATCTGGTCGTTACCGACACATGGGTTTCGATGCATGACAGCCAGTCCGCCAAGGAGCGGCGCCACAACATGCTGCGCGCCTATCAGGTGAACGAGGCGTTGATGGCCTCGGCCAAGCCCGACGCGCTGTTCATGCACTGCCTGCCTGCCCATCGCGAGGAAGAGGTGACCAGTGCCGTCATGGACGGCGCGAACTCGGTCGTCTTTGACGAGGCCGAAAACCGCCTTCACGCGCAAAAGGCAGTCATACGCTGGTGCCTCGGCTTCTAGGGCGGGTGCGGGCCTTGCAAATATTGAGGTGCGGGGCCTAGGCTGCGCGCAGAAACCGCAGGAGGCGACATGGCGCGCAAGGCACAGATCGGCGTGTACGGATTGGGCACTATGGGCAGTGCGCTGGCGCTGAACATGGCCGAGCAGGGCATCGAGGTGGCTGTCTCTAACCGCGAGGTCGATTGGATCGGCGCTTTCCTCTCCGAGGCCGGGTCGCTGGCCGGACATCTGCATCCGCATGAGACGCTTGAGGGCTTTGTCGACGATCTGGCGCAGCCGCGCGTCATTCTCTTCATGATCCCGTCGGGCGCACCGATGGACGCAATGATCGAGGCCGTCGCGCCGCTGCTCGCCCCCGGCGACACGATCATCGACGGCGGCAATGCCGATTTTCACGCCACGCGCCGCCGCAGCGCCGATCTGGCCCGCCGCGATATCCATTTCGTCGGAATGGGGGTGTCGGGTGGCGAGGCGGGTGCACGCCATGGCCCCTCGATGATGGTCGGCGGCACCGATCATAGCTGGCAGCAGTTGAAGCCGATCCTCACTGCCATCGCCGCGCGCTATGAGGGCGATCCTTGCGTCGCGCATCTGGGCCCCGACGGGGCGGGGCATTTCGTCAAGACCGTCCACAACGGCATCGAATATGCCGACATGCAGGTCATCGCCGAGATTTACGGCCTCATGCGCTATGGCCTCGTGCGCGACCCGCATAGCATCGGCGAGGTCTTTGCGCGCTGGAACAACGGCCCGCTGCGCTCTTATCTGGTCGAGATTACCGGCAAGGCGCTGGGCTACGATGACCCCGCGACCGGCCATCCTGCAGTCGACGTCATCAAGGACGCTGCCGGGCAGAAAGGCACCGGGCGCTGGACCGTGATCGAGGCGGTCAGGCTGGGCCAGTCCGCCAGCATGATTGATGCTGCCGTCGCGGCGCGCAGTTGGTCGTCGGAAAAGAACACCCGCGTTCAGGCTGAGGCCATTCTGGGCGGGGACCGCTCGGTGCTGGATCTGGGCGAGGATGTTCTCGAGAATGCATTTTTAGCCGCGCGTATTCTCAGCTACGCGCAGGGCTTTCGCATTCTGGATGCAGCCAGCGCCGCATATGACTGGACGCTCGACTTCGCGCGGATCGCGGAGATATGGCGCGCCGGCTGCATCATCCGCTCGGCCCTTCTGGACGATATTTCGGAGGCGTTCGGTGCCGACATGACGGGTGGGCAGTTGATCCTTGCGCCCGCAATGGCCGCGCAGCTTGAGCGTACTATTCCGGCGCTGCGCCGCGTTCTGGCAGCAGCGATCGCCGGAGGGCATGCCGTGCCCGCCATGGCGGCGGCCATCGGTTGGTACGACACGATGCGACAGGGGCGCGGGACGGCCGACATCATTCAGGCACAGCGCGATTTCTTTGGCCATCACGGGTATGAGCGGCTGGGTGAGGACGGGGTGCACCATGGTCCGTGGTGGGAGTAGTCCTGCTGCCGTAGCACCCAGTATCTCGTTTCAGATTTTGAGTATTTGAAGAACAATGAAAGTGCGGGTCCACGTTACTTGCGCGGTTTGGTGCGTAGTGTGGGGTCGGCTTGGCTGGGGTCTTCGGGCCAAGGGTGGCGCGGGTAACGGCCGCGCATGTCGCGCCGCACATCAGCGTAGGAACTGGCCCAGAAGCCGGGTATGTCGAGCGTCGTCTGAACAGGTCTGCCTGCTGGCGATAGCAAGGTGACGCGCAGGGGGGTGCGCCCGACCATGGGGTGGGTGGTCTGACCAAACATCTCTTGCAGGCGCAGCTGGATTTCGGGCGGATTGGTGCCATAGTCGATCGGGATGCGTCGGCCAAGCGGGGTGGTGAAATGCGGCGGGGCCAGTGTGTCCAGCGCTTGCATCGCATTCCAGTCCAGCTGGGCGCGCAGGGCCTCCAGCATGTCAAAGCGGCGCCATTCCTGCGCGGATTTCACGCCGCCTAGGAACGGGAGAAGCCATTCCTCCAGCCGCTCAATGAGAGAGGATTCCGACAGGTCAGGCAGATCCATGCCGTCCTCGCGCCCCAATGCCACGCGTGCGGCAAAGCGGCGGGCGGCATCGCTCCAGATCAGGCCGATTTCGCGTACACCGTCCAGCATGGCACGCGCGATTTCAGCGTTGGGCGCATCTTTCCATTGGCGGTCCTCCAGCACCAGAGCGCCAAATTGCTCCTGCTGGCGGGCCAGAACGCGCCCCTCGCGGCGCGACCATGCGCAGGTATCGTGCCATGCGATCTGGTCTGCGTAGAGACTGCGCAGCCCTGCATCAGGCAGGGCGATGGCCTGCCTGATGCGCGCCTCGCGCGGGTTGCCATCGGTATCGGTCACCACAATCAGGCGCTGGCCTGCCAGCGTGTCGGCGGCGTCAAGAATCGCGCCCTTGCCCCCCGACAGCAGGTAGCGCGGCGCGTCGCCGGGGCGGCGCAGGCCGATGCGGTCGGGATAGGCGAGGGCGGCCATTTCGGCATCTGAAAAGGTGCCACTCTTGCCCCCCTTCGCTGCATTGCGCAGGCGACGCGCCTCTTGCAGGATGCGTTGCAGGACGGCGCGGCTGGGCGGGTAGGGGTGCTGGCCCTTGGGCTGACGGATCACCTTGAGCCGCAGAGTCAGATCGACGGGGGCGGCGCGCGGCAGCGGATCACGCTCGGACAAAAGCGCGGCGAGGGGGGCAGCGTCCGGTCCGGCCAGAGCCAGCATATGCGCGAGGCGCGGATGCAGCGGTAGCGCGGCGAGGGCGCGGCCATGCGCGGTGATATGCCCGGCGTTGTCCAGCGCGCCGAGCATTGCCAGCAGCGCCTGCGCCTCGCCGTAGCTGCCCGTATTTGGCTGAGTGAGCAGCGGCATCTGATCGGGGGTTGCGCCCCAGAGGGCCAGTTCCAGCGCCAGCGGGGCGAGGTCCGCAGCCTCGATTTCCGCCGGGGGGAAGGCGGGCAGCGCGCCTTCTTCGCCACGCGTCCAGAGGCGATAGCAGGTGCCGGGTGCGACGCGGCCTGCGCGACCCTGCCGCTGGGTCGCCTCGGCGCGTGAGACAGGCTCGGTCACGAGGCGCGCCATGCCCGAGCCGGGATCAAAGCGTGCGCGCCGGGCGCGGCCGCCGTCGATGACGACGCGAATATCCTCGATCGTCAGGGACGTCTCGGCGATGGAAGTGGCCAGCACGATCTTGCGTCCGTCTTTGGACGGGGCGATGGCGGCGCGCTGGGCGGTAAAATCCATTGCGCCGAAGAGGGGCCGGATTGTGCAATCTGCCGGTACGCGGGGGGCCAGCAACGCCTCAACCCGCCGGATTTCGCCCTCGCCGGGGAGGAAGACCAGCACGCCGCCGGTCGTCTCGCCAAGCGCCTCGCAGGTCAGATCCGCCAGTGCCGCCTCGAATCGCTGGGCCTTGGGTAGGGGGCGATCCAGCCAGCGCGTTTCCACCGGAAAGGCGCGCCCTTCGGAGGTGATCAGCGGTGCATTGTCCATCAGCGCAGCGACGGGCGCGGCATCCAATGTGGCGGACATGACCAACAGATGCAGATCAGGGCGTAGCGCGCCTGCAATTTCGAGGCAAAGCGCGAGGCCCAGATCGCCATCAAGGCTACGCTCGTGAAACTCATCAAAGATCACGGTACCGATGCCGCGCAACTCAGGGTCCGACTGGATACGGCGGGTTAGAATGCCGGTCGTGACCACCTCGATCCGGGTGGCATTCGACACGCACGCTTCGCCGCGCACGCGGTATCCGACAGTCTCGCCCACCTTTTCGCCCAGCGTTTGTGCCATCCGCTCGGCTGCGGCGCGCGCGGCCAGACGACGTGGCTCCAGCATGACGATCCGACCGGTAGTCAGCCCGGCCTCGAGTAGCGCCAGCGGCACGCAAGTCGTTTTGCCCGCGCCGGGCGGGGCCTGCAATACGGCGCGGCCATGGGTGCGCATTGCGTCCAGAAGGCGCGGCAGGGCCTCGTTGATGGGCAAATCGGGGGGCACTTATTCGCGTATCATCTCGGCGGTGCCATAGCTGGAGCGGACCGATAGCGCCTGCGCCTGCATCAGCGCGCCTTGAGGCGCGTAGGTGACTGAAAAGGGATAGACGGTCTGGCGCTTCATCTCGGACGCTGAGAACCCGGCGAGGCGCGTGTAGACGCCTATGCAGGTGACGCGCCCGTCCGCCTCACGGCGCGCCGTCATGGCGAGTGAGGCGCGCCGCTGCCCGTCAAAGATGACCACGCTGTAGCGGCAGAGCCCCTCGCCGGGGCGGTCCCGCATCACGCCATAAAGCCCGGTCAGCGGATCAACCGTGCCCGTCTGGGCCGCCGGGTCCAGAGCATCCGCATCGTTGGCCACTTCGGCGGCGACGCTGCCGCCGGTGATGCGTGGGGTGCCGTCCTTATAACGCAGTTGCGCGGTCGAGCGGCGGCTGCCGGTGTCGATCTGTTCATCATAGGCGCTCGGGGCGAGGTGGCCCTTTGCGGAGCGTCCCTTCGCGCTAAGGCGAAAACCGGCGTCGACGATTCGCCCGACGCCGGTAGTGGCAAAGGCCGACGTGACGGCATAGGCGTCGCCGTCCTCGCGCGCTGCCAGCTGCATCTTGCCCACAGGCAGGCCCAGCAGTCGCACGTCGTATACCGCGCGCGCTTCCTGCGCGGGTGCCGCGCCGGCGATGAAGGCGAGGGCCGTGGTCAGGCTTAGGGCCAGGGCGGTCGGGGCGGCAATGCGCATTGCTAAGTCTCCGGTAATGCGAATGTCGTGGCCGCACTGGACAAGCCCCGGCGCGGCGCGGCATGAAGACATGCAGACGGGCGAAAGGACGAGGGCGACCATGACCATCGACATTGCACAGCTTGAGCGCGGGATTGTCAAAGGGGATCGGCGCGCCCTGTCGCGCGCGATCACTCTGGTCGAAAGCTCGCGGCCCGATCACCGCGAGGCGGCGGCGCAATTGATCGAGGCGCTCAAGGGCGAGGGTGGCGTGGCACGGCAGGCGCTGCGCATCGGCCTCTCGGGCACGCCGGGGGTGGGCAAATCGACTTTTATCGAGGGATTCGGCGGGATGCTGACCGCACAGGGGCTGCGTGTGGCGGTCCTTGCTGTCGATCCCAGTTCAGCGCGCTCGGGCGGCTCGATCTTGGGTGACAAGACGCGGATGGACCTGCTCAGCCGTGATCCAAACGCCTTTATCCGCCCGTCGCCCAGCCAGACGCATCTAGGCGGCGTCGGACGCCGCTCGCGCGAGGCAGTGGCGCTGTGCGAGGCAGCGGGCTTTGACGTGGTGCTGATCGAGACGGTGGGGGTGGGCCAGTCCGAAACAGTAGTGGCCGAAATGGCCGATATATTCGTCCTGCTGCTAGCACCTGCCGGCGGCGACGAGTTGCAGGGCGTCAAGCGTGGCATCATGGAAATCGCAGATATCATCCTGATCAACAAGGCCGATGGTGATCTGAAAACGGCGGCACGCCGCACCTGCGCCGACTATTCTGGTGCCTTGCGCTTGTTGCGCAAACGCCCGCAGGATCCGGAGGGATTCCCCAAGGCGATGATGGTCTCGGCCCTCGAAATGGGGGGGCTGAGCGATGCTTGGGACGAGATGCAGACGTTGATCGAATGGCGGCGAGAGAATGGCCATTGGGATGCGCGCCGCGCGGGGCAGGCACGCTATTGGTTCGAAGAGGAAGTGCGCCAAGGGCTGCTGGCGCAACTGGCCACCGCTGACGCCCGCGCGGCGATGCGCGAACTGGGCATTGAGGTCGCCGAGGGGCGCACGACGCCCGCCATCGCGGCGCGTGCCGTGCTAGACCGGATCGGCGCGCGCAATGGTGCACTGGACCGTCCGGGAGAGTGAATCGCGCTGCCCCTCCAGCGCGATGCGGCTGCTCTCTGGAAATGCCCTCGCCGATGGCATCGAATCTCTTTTGGCGGGTGGGCTCTATTCCATGGTGTGCCTCTTGACGGCCCGGGCGATTCCGCCTATCCACCGCCAACAGAATTTGAGACGTGGCCTATGGCGCGCGCTCTGTAATCTTTAGACCAATTGGAACAGGGCCGACTGGCCTTCACCTGCTAGACGAGGATGACACCATGGCGCGCCGCTGCGAATTAACCGGAAAAGGCCCGATGGCTGGTAACAACAACAGCCATGCCAACAACAAGACCAAGCGCCGGTTTCTGCCGAACCTGAACGATGTCACGCTGCAATCAGAGGCGCTGAGCCGCGGCATCAAGCTGCGGATTTCGGCCCATGCGCTGCGCAGTGTCGATCATCGTGGTGGTCTGGACGCATTCATGGCCAAGGCGAAGGATGTCGAACTGTCGCCCTCCGCACTGAAGGTCAAAAAAGAGATCGCCAAAGCACTGGCCGCTTCGGCCTGAACACGGCCTTGATTCGACGAATTTTCTGAATGGCCCTGCCTTTAGTGGTGGGGCCGTTTGCGTTTCGTAGGATTGCACACGTTTCGACGAATCGGCCTTTCCTCTGGCATCGCGTCGCGCCGCGCATTATCTGACCTTCAACTCATACAAACACGAGAAGGAGAGATCATGTCTTTCACATTTCGCACTTTCGCCGCTACTGCGGGCATCGCCCTTGCCCTTGCCATGCCGATCCTCGCCACACCCGCCTTCGCTGCTGATATCATGGTCGACGATGCCTATGCGCGCAGCGCGTCGCCGACAGCCAAGACCGGCGCGGCCTTTATGCAGATCGTCAACCACGGCGAGGCCGACCGCCTGACTGGCGCGGCGTCACCCGCTGCCGATCTGGTCCAATTGCACACCCATGTCGAAAGCAGCGACGGCGTGATGCAGATGATGCATGTTGAGGACGGCTTTGAGTTGCCGGCGGATAGCACGCTCAGCCTTGAGCGGGGCGGCAAGCATGTGATGTTCATGGGCCTGACCGCGCCCCTAGCGCAGGGCGATACGGTGCCTGTCACCCTCAGCTTTGAAAAAGCGGGCAACGTGACGATCGACGTGACCGTCGATCTGGAGCGGTTGCCGGGCGAGGCGATGACGCATGATATGGATCATGACATGGATCATGAGGACGGCCACCAGATGGACGACGGCGCGGCGCAAAGCGAGTGATGCATCCTGAGGTGGCCCCGATTCGGGGTCGCCTCGACCGGCCGCGTTCGGCGCGCGACACTAGAGATCAGGCAGCGTTTTCGGGTTGAAGACGCCGCGGGCTGTGCCAGAGGTCGCCCATCTACATTGCCGCAGTGCTCAGAGCGGTGCGATATCGGCCGCCATCTCGCGGCCGTCGCGCCCTTCCTCCATTTCAAAGCTGACTTTTTGATCATCCACCAACCCGGTCAACCCCGAGCGTTCGACAGCCGAGATATGCACGAACACGTCCTTGCCGCCTCCATCGGGTGCGATAAAGCCGTATCCTTTGGTGGTATTGAACCATTTCACGGTGCCTGTCGGCATGCCGCTTCTCCTTCTAGTCTACTTTCCCCGACGACTGCCGGGTCATTCAGCCTTGGGTGGGGTGCGCGCACGGATGCAGGCACTTTGCCCTCGCTGCGGCAACAATCTTTGCACGACATTTTTAAAAATCAAGCAAAAGAGCGTGAACCAGACGGGATAGGACGGTAAACCGGCGCTGATTGGCCGAGTATCACCATCGGCATCAGAACCGAAAGGATTGAGTAGATGAAGGTTTACGGGCTGAAAAATTGCGATACCTGCCGCAAGGCGGTCAAGGCACTGCCCGAGGCCGAACTGATCGACGTGCGCGCGCAGCCCGTGCCGGATGCGGTGCTGACGCAGGCGCAGGACAGATTCGGCGCGGCGCTGCTCAACACACGCTCGACCACATGGCGCAACCTGCCCGAGGCTGAGCGGCAGGGAGATCCGCTGGATCTGATCCGCCGCCATCCCGCGCTGATGAAGCGCCCGTTGATTGATGCGGGCGGTACGCTCTATCTGGGTTGGGGGGCCGATGTGCAGGCGGCGCTGGGCTGAGGCGGGCCCCGATCACAGCGAACTGTGAGCCAGACGGTGTTCGGCCAGCCGATCCAGCGACAGAGGGCCTGCGCCTTTGATGACCAGCACGATCAGTGGAAAAATCCAGAGGGCGCGTTGATCCATGATTATCGCATCCGGCACCTTGTCGAACCACGCACCAACGGCGCCCGGATCGGCCAGCAGGCCATGGCCGAACATATCGGTCAATGATTGCACGGTGATGAAGCCGATCATCCCCAGCGCCGCAAGCCGCGTGGCGAGGCCGAATACGATCAGCGCGGGCAAAATGAATTCGGCCCAGGTGCCTGCCAGAACGACGAGGGTATGCAATATGTTCAACTGGCTGACGTCGTAGCCCGCCGTTTCCATCGCCTTGGGGAATATCTGTGCATAGGCACCCATGGCGGGCTGAAACAGGCCCAATATGCCATCGCCCAGCTTGGTCAGACCCGACACCCAGAAATAGACCATGAGGATCGCGGCAAAGAGGATGCGTGCCAGCAGGCTTAGCAGGCCGTCTGCGCGCTCCAGCGTCGAGGTCAGCGTATTATAGCGCGCAATCAGGGTGTTCATGAGGCGTCTCCGGGGATGAGTCTGTGCATGGCTTGGCCCATGATGAGGATACCCAAGATGGCCGATAGGTCGAATTCGGGTGCGCCCTCGACGGCGGCATCATGCGCCTCGCCGATTGTGGTGCCCGCCGACAGATTAGCGGTGAAAACGGCGCCACCGGGGCCGGGGACGGACATTTGCGGATCAAAGCCGGGGCGCGTGACGATGACGTCTTGCGGCGTGGCGGTCGGTTTTGGCGCGCCCTGTTGCATGTTGTAGGCCCAGATATCGTGCACTGGCCAGCGCGATCGCAGGATGCGCAGCGAAGGGGCCAGCGTGATGCGCGACGTTAGCAGGGCATCCGGCGCCACCTCTTGCAGAATTACAGAATCAAGCGGCGTACAATCGCCCGCGTGGTAAGATTCGCGCAAAGCCTGCTCCAGTCGGGCGACGTCAGGCAGATAGCCCAGATGCGCAAGCGGCGGAAAATCGGCGAGAAATGCGGGCAGGGCGGCGCCATACTGGGCAATCATCGGCACCTTTGGCGGGTTCTGGCGCAGGAACACGCCCATGACCGCGCGAAAATTCTTTGCGCCGATCAGCTTTTGCACGGCTGGAAAGCCGACTTCGAGCGCGTCGATCAGGCTGGAGACCACATTGTTGCGATAGACGTCAAAACGGCGCCCGGCAGGCCCGCCGCGCCCGTCGCCGAGGCCTGCGGGCACAGGCGCATCCGCATCCAGTAGTGCGGCGCGGAAAGCTGCCTGTGACGCGCTCATGCGGGCACGCGGGCCAGTGCGGCGGCGGCGCGCCTGGCTTCGGCCTGCAAAACGGGCCAGTCCGGCACATCAGCGTCCCATTCGATCAGCAGGGGGCGTGGGCCAGACCGCGTCAGCGTGTGATCCAGCAGCGTCCAGACCGGATCGGCTACCTCGCACCCGTGGCTGTCAATCAACAGGGGCGCGCCATGCGTGCCAGCATCCTCGTCATGGCCGCCCAGATGCAACTCACCTACCCGATCCACTGGGAATGCGTCGATATAGGCGCGCGCGTCCAGCCCCAGATTATGGGCCGAAATAAAAACGTTGTTGACGTCCAGCAGCAGCCCGCAACCAGTGCGGGTTGCGACTTCGGCCAGAAATTCAGTCTCGCTCATCTCGCTCTCGTCGAAGGCGAGGTAGCTTGACGGGTTTTCCAGCAGCATGGGACGCGCGATTGCCTCTTGCAACGCGTCGATGTGATCGGCCACGCGGGTCAGCGTGGCTGCGGTGTAGGGCAGGGGCAGAAGGTCGTTTAGATAGGCGCCGTCATGGGTAGACCATGCCAAATGCTCGGAAAAGCTGGCAGGGTTCAGCCAGCCGACGAGGTGCTTTAGCCGGGCGAGGTGATCGGAATCCAGCCGCCCTTCGCCCCCGATACTCAGGCCGACGCCGTGGACCGATATTGCAAACCGCTCGGACAATGCGCGCAGTTGTGCCAGCGGGCGGCCGCCATCGCCCATGTAATTCTCGGCGTGGATTTCCAGCCATTCGACCGGCGCGGCGTCTGCGATCAGATCGCTGTAGTGCTGCGCCTTGTAGCCAACGCCGACGCCGCAAGGCAGAGCGCCGGGCATGGCGGAATGGCGTTTGGTATCGTCCAGCATGGCGATCCTCCTGTGCCGTAGAGTGCTCAAAGGCGTGTGCAGGCCAAGGGACATTGCCCGCACGCGCCCTCGATTAGTCTAGTTTATGCAGGCAGGTCGCGCGACAACTCTTCCAGCGAGCCGTTGCGTGCAGTGCCATCATCCATGGCCGGCAGCTCCATCTCGGCGCACGTTCCCTCGTCGACCAGCGACCAGGCGTTGCCCTGATAGTCGACGGTCGACGTGCCCGCGCATGTGGTGCCCGCACCAGCCTTGCAATCATTCTCGCCCGCGAGGGAGACGCCAAAGCATTTCTCCTGCTCTGCGGCGGAGGCTGTGGTGGTATGGGCGGCGAGGGCCGCCGTGAATGCGCCTGCGATCGCGACTGTTTTCATCATGGTGGACATATTGTTTTCTCCCGTTAAATTTTTTTGTCTATCGCTCTAATTTGCGATGGTTCAGCATAGAAAGAGTATCGCGTATCGCGCCAGTCACGGTTGCGCCATACACGCATCTGTCAGATGCGCGTCAGAACTTTACACTGAATTTAAAGGAAAATTGTGGGCGCGCGGCAGAAAATGTGGCGTATTTCCGCCGCTCTGCCGCGCGTTCTGGCCAGTTTGTTACAGCAGATCTGGGGCTGTCGCCTCGTGCGCCAGCGTGCTGAGGGCATCCTGCAGCGTCTCGACGCTGGTCTGCTTTTCGCCGAGACGGCGGACTGAAACGGTGCGATCCTCGACCTCGCGGTGCCCACACGCGAGGATGACAGGCACCTTGCCAACCGAATGTTCGCGCACCTTGTAGTTGATCTTTTCGTTGCGCACATCCGCCTCGGCGCGCACGCCTGCCGCAGTGAGGGCCGCGACCACTTCCTGCACATATTCGTCGGCCTCGGACACGATTGAGGCGACGACCACCTGACGCGGCGCCAGCCAGAAGGGCAGCTTGCCGGCGTGTTCCTCAATCAGGATACCGATGAAACGCTCAAAGCTGCCCAGCGTCGCGCGGTGCAGCATGTAGGGGCGCTGTTTGCTGCCATCGGCGGCGATATAGGTCGCACCCAGACGCTCGGGCAGGTTGGGATCGACTTGGAACGTGCCGCATTGCCATGTGCGCCCAATCGCGTCGGTCAGGTAGAAGTCCAGCTTGGGGCCGTAGAATGCGCCATCGCCCGGCTCCAGCGTGAAATCGCGCCCTGTCGCCTTGATCGCGGCGTCCAGCGCGCCTTCGACATGGTCCCACGACTCGTCGCTGCCGACGCGGTTTTCGGGCCGCGTGGCAAACTTGATCTCGAACTGCTCAAAGCCAAGATCGGCGTAGATATCAGCAAGGAAGTTGATGAACTTCGCACATTCCGCCTCAATCTGATCTTCGGTGCAGAAAATATGCGCATCGTCCTGCGTGAACCCGCGCACGCGCATGATGCCGTGCAGCGCGCCCGACGGTTCGTAGCGCGAGCAGGAGCCGAATTCGGCCAGCCGCAAGGGCAGGTCGCGATAGGATTTCAGACCCTGATTGAACACCTGAACGTGGCAGGGGCAGTTCATCGGTTTGAGGGCGTTCACAGCCTTTTCGCGGGCGTGTTCCTCTTCGACTTCGACGATGAACATGTGGTCCTGATATTTGTCCCAGTGACCCGATGCCTCCCACAGTTTGCGGTCGACAACTTGGGGCGTGTTGATCTCTTGATAGCCACCCGCGCGCTGCTTGCGGCGCATATAGTCCTGCAATTCGGTGTAGATCGTCCAGCCATTCGGGTGCCAAAACACCTGACCGGGAGCCTCTTCCTGCATGTGGAACAGGTTCATCTCGCGACCCAGCTTGCGGTGGTCGCGTTTCGCGGCCTCCTCCAGCATGTGCAGATGCGCCTTCAGCTTCTCCTTGCTGGAGAACGCTACGCCGTAGATGCGTTGCAGCATCTCGCGATTGCTGTCGCCGCGCCAATAAGCACCTGCGACGCTCATCAGCTTGAACGCATCGGCGGGCAGTTGGCCGGTGTTTTGCAGATGCGGACCACGGCAGAGATCCTGCCACTCGCCATGCCAATACATGCGCAAGGGTTCATCACCGGGGATGGAGGCGATCAGCTCGACCTTAAAGGGCTCGCCCGCGTCCTCATAATGCTTGATCGCGCGGGGACGGTCCCACACCTCGGTGCGGACAGGATCGCGCTTATTGATGATATCGCGCATCTTTTTCTCGATCAGGCCGAGATCTTCGGGCGTGAAAGGCTCGGCGCGGTCGAAGTCGTAATACCAGCCGTTTTCGATCACCGGGCCGATTGTGACCTTAACATCGGGCCAGATCTCCTGCACCGCGCGGGCCATGACGTGGGCGAGGTCGTGGCGCAACAGCTCATTGGCTTGCACCTCGTCCTGCATGGTGTGAATGGCGATGGCAGCGTCCTGCTGAATCGGCCATTGCAGATCCCAGTGTTGATCGTCGATCGTGGCAGAAATCGCCTTTTTCCCAAGGGATTTTGAGATGTCTGCGGCGACCTCTCCGGGTGTGATGCCTGCGTCAAAGTCGCGTGCGTTGCCGTCGGGAAATGTCAGGGAGATTTGGGCCATCTGGGGCGCTCCTCGTCGGTTTGGCGCCTACATGTGCGCCCGGTTGCGGGTGAGTGGCCCTTGTGCCGCCGCCCCGGCGGCGTGTCAAGCGGGCAGGGGGCGCCGGAATTCCCGTTGGCACAAGGCACATCGGGCGGATAGACTGGTAGGGAACTTTCCCTGAAAGGAGCGCGCCATGACTCAACACAACCCCAACATCGAGATCGGTATCGGCGATATGGAACTGATCGAAGATGCGCTGCGCCACGCCAAACATCGCCTCGGAATGCCCGGCGGCCCCGAAAGTGACGCAGCCATTGCCGGGCGCACAGTGCGCGAGATCGACGATCTGCTGGGGCGGCTGCACAATCAAAAGGTGTTCTTTCGCCCGCGCAAGACGCCCTATGTCAGCGGCTAAGCAGATATGACGGACGCCGAAGCCAGTTATCTGGACACCGCGGCAGGACGGCGCATCGCCTATCACCGTAGCGACGGTGCGGGTCCGGAAAACGTGCCAGGCATCGTGTTCCTCGGCGGGTTCATATCCGACATGCAGGGCACTAAAGCCGTGTATCTGGAGCGCGCAGCGAAGGTGCGGGGGCAGGCCTTTCTGCGGATGGACTATAGCGGGCATGGTGCGTCCAGCGGCGTGTTTGAAGAAGGGTGCATCTCGGATTGGGCCGCCGACGCGGTGGCGGTGATTGAGGCACTGGCGGTGGGGCCGCAGATTCTAGTTGGCTCTTCCATGGGCGGCTGGATCGCACTGCTGATCGCGCGCATGATGCCAGAGCGGGTAGCCGGCCTCGTCACCATCGCCGCCGCGCCTGATTTTACCGAGGACAGCATGTGGGCCGGGATGAATGACATCCAGCGCGCCAAGCTGATGCGGGAGGGCCGCATCTTTATGCCCAGCGATTATGACGCGCCCTACACGATCACGCGCCATCTGATCGAAGATGGGCGCCAAAACCTCGTTCTGCGCGATCCGCTGGAATTGCCTTTTCCTGTTCGATTCCTGCAGGGAACGGCGGACAAGGACGTGAATATGTCGGTTGCACTGGCGCTGTTGGACCATGCCAGTGGGCCGGATATTCGGTTGACGCTGGTGGATGGGGCCGATCACCGCTTCTCGGACGGCAATTGTCTGGAGCTGATCGAGGCGACGTTGGACGAGGTCACGGCGCGGATCGCGGGCTGATGCGGCGCCCCCGCTCGATGCGTGGGCTGGAGGATCTGGGGCGCGTTCGACTGAGCCAGCATTTTTACATGCGCGACTTCCTGCAGTCCGAGATCGGCAATCTCTACGGCATCCCCAACATCCCGGACAACCCCGACAAGGCGATCGAAATGGGTCGCGCCCTTTGCGAGACGTTGTTGGACCCGCTGCAAGAGACGTTTGGACGCATTGCCATCCGCTCGGGCTATCGCTGCGCGGCGCTCAATCGGTTCGGGAATGAGAACGGGCTGAACTGTGCGCGAAATGATGCCAACAGCGGCTCGCATGTTTGGGACATGCGTGAGGGCGATCAGCGCGGCGCTTGCACGTCGCTGGTGATCCCATGGTTCGCCGACCGATACGAGGAAGGGCGCGATTGGCGCGATCTGGCGTGGTGGCTACATGACTACTTGGAATACTCTGAAATATATTTCTTTCCAAAGCTTTGTGCGATGAACCTAACTTATCGGGTGAAGCCGTTGCGCACGATCTCCAGCTATATTGCCCCCAAGGGGCTGCTGCTGCGCGCCGGGGCCAAATCGAGCGAAACAGCGACAGAGCGGCGCGCGCGCTATGCTGATTTCCCGCCCTTTCGCGGCATTGCCCATCCCTGAGCGTCAAAGCCCCGGTTGACGCGCGCGCGCGCTGTGCCAAGGTGCGCGCAGGGGCCGACCCTGCTACCCCAGCCTCTCACTGCTGAAAGGACGCTCCGCATGAACGAGCCCCTCGTTCTATTGCCCGATATCATGTGCGATGCACGCGTGTTCGGCCCGCAACTGGCGGCGTTCAGCAAGGATCATGCAATCACGGTTGCGCCCATCACCGGCGGCGACCGGATCGAAGAGATCGCATCGAACCTGCTGGACGTTCTGCCGCGCCGCTTTGCTCTGGCTGGACTGGCACTGGGCGCGAGCGCCGCGATGGAGATCGTGCGCCGTGCGCCCGACCGCGTCACGCGCATCGCGCTGATGTGCGCGAGCGCCTTCGCCGAGACGCCGCAATCGGCAGCCGATCTTGAGCCGATTATTATGAAGGCGCGGGCAGGGAATTTGGCTGCGTTTGCCGAAGGTATCCTGCCGTTCGACGCGTTGGCCCCGGGCCCGCAGCGCGGCGAGGTGATAGCGCTGGTGCAGGATATGGCCGAGCATTTGGGGAGTGATGCGATCGTGCGGCAGGCCCGCGCGATACAGCGGCGGCGCGACTATCAGGCCGTCTTGCGCAAGATTAAGATGCCGGCGCTGGTCCTGTGCGGGGGGCAGGACGGCAGTGCTGCGGTCAAGCGGCACAAGTTCCTAGCCGATCTGATTCCCTATGCGGAGCTCAGCGTGATTGAGGGCGCCGGGCGGCTGCCCACACTGGAGCAGCCCGATGCGACAACGGATGCGCTGATGACGTGGATGAAACAGCCGTTGATCTTACGTTAAGACCAGCGGCTAAATCACTCAGGCTGCAGCGTTTTTATTTGCCGCCTTGGTTGGGGATTTGGCAGATACACTGCCCTTTTTGCTGCTGTTGGCATCAATAAAGTTCATCACCAAAGGCCGGATATTGTTGCGCCAGCTGCTGCCCGCGAAAATGCCGTAATGGCCTGCATCCGGCTCTAGGTGGCTGACTTTTTTGCCGTCCGGCAGGCCGGTACACAGATCCAGCGCCGCGACGCACTGACCAGGGGCCGAGATGTCGTCCTTGCCGCCCTCGACCGTCATGACAGCCACGTCGGTTATCTTGCCGATATCGACAGCGCGGTCGTTAATGGTGAATTCGTTCTTGGCGACCTCCAGCCCCTTAAAGATCCGCTCGACCGTTGAGAGGTAGAATTCGGCGGGCATGTCCATAACGGCGAGATATTCGTCGTAAAAACGGTTATGCTTGTCGTGATCACCGGACTCACCGCGCGCAACGCGCGCGATCTGGTCGGAAAACGCCTTGGCGTGCTTGTCGTTGTTCATCGAGATGAATGAGGCCAGCTGCAAAAGGCCCGGATAGACCATGCGGCCCACGCCCGAGTACTTAAAGCCGACGCGCTGCACCATGGTCTGTTCCAACTGGCCCATCGTTACGCGGCGCCCGAAATCGGTCACGTCGGTCGGGGCGGCGTCAGGATTGACCGGTCCGCCGATCAGCGTCAGTGAGCTGGGCTGCGCCTTGGGGTCTTCCTCGGCCAGCCATGCGGTCGCGGCCAGCGCCAGCGGCACCGGTTGGCAGACAGCGATGACATGGGTATCCGGGCCCATTTCGCGCATGAATTCAGCTAGGTAGAGGGTGTAATCCTCGACGTCGAATTTGCCGGCGCTGACAGGGATGTCACGGGCGTTGTGCCAGTCGGTGATGTAGACTTCGCAATCAACCAGCAGGCTCTTGACGGTCGAGCGCAGCAGGGTTGCGTAGTGGCCTGACATGGGCGCGATCAGCAAGATTTTGCGCTTCATATTGCGGCGACCGGGCACGTTGAAGTGCACGAGGTTGCCGAACGGCTTTTCGACGACGGTGTCGATGCTGACCAGATGGTCCTTGCCGTCCTCGCACGTGAAGGTGCGAATCCCCCAATCAGGCTTGGTCACCATGCGATCGAATGTACGTTCGGTCACTTCGCCCCATGCGGCTATCCACTGAAAGGCAGGGTTTGGCGTCATGCTGAAAGCAGGGTAGGATGCCATGGAGAGGGCCGTGGCCCCGAGCCATTGATTGGCGTTGCGCAATGTTTCCATCATATCGTAGGTGGCCATATAGCGCATCGGGACTCCTTCAGGGCGGTGGACCCTATCAAGTTATGTGGCGCATACTAGCGTCACTTCAACGGCAATATGCAATGCTGCATAGCAGAAATTCGTAATGCTGCATAGCAGAAACCTGCAATGCTGCATAGCAGAAACCTAGGGCGAAATTGTAAAAATGGCAACGGATCAAAAAACTAGCAGCAAAAAACATGGCGAAAATACCAGTGGCGCCGACGAACCCAGTGAAACACGGGATCGTATGAGTGCGAACCTTGCGCGGGTTGAGGCCCTTTCGCAGCGATTGGTTGCCGCGCTGTCGTCGCGTAACCCGCCCAATTCCACGCTGAACGCGCCGGGGCGCGATCTGTTCGCCAAGGCCGCCGCGTCCTACTGGTCCGAGGCAATCGAGAACCCCTCTAAGCTGTATGAGAACCAGATCGCCTATTGGGGCGAGTCGGTGCGCCATTTCATGGATGCCCAGCGCCAGATGCTGACCGGTGCCCCGACCCCGGCCGAGGAGGAGACTGCACCGCGCGACAAGCGTTTCGCCAATCCGCTATGGGCCACGAACCCCTATTTTCGCTACGTGCGCGAGCAATACGAGCTGAACGCACAGGCCGTGGCGAAGGCTGTAGCCGAGGTGGACGATCTGGACCCGGTCGAGAAGAAGCGACTCGAGTATTTCTCGCGTCAGATCATCGACATGATGGCGCCCACGAATTTCCTTGGCACCAATCCCGACGCGCTGGAGCGCGCCGTCGCGACCGAGGGTGAATCGCTGGTCAAAGGGTTGGAGAACCTCGTCGCAGACCTTGAGGCCAACGATGGCGAGATGGTCGTGCGCCTCGCGGACGAGAGTGCATTTGCTTTGGGCGAGAATATCGCGACCACCCCCGGCAAGGTCGTCTATCGAAACGACATGATGGAGCTGATCCAGTATGCCCCCGCGACTGATAAGGTGCATGAGATCCCGCTGATCATATTCCCGCCTTGGATCAACAAATTCTACATTCTGGACCTCAAGGAAAAGAACAGCCTGATCAAATGGATCACCGAGCAGGGCTTTACCCTGTTTGTCGTGTCGTGGGTGAATCCTGATGTCAGCCATGCCGATATCGGGCTCGAAGAGTATATCGAGGATGGGTATCTGGCCGCCATTCGTGAGGTGCGTAGCATCACCGACGCGGCCAAAGTCAACGTCGTTGGCTATTGCATCGCAGGCACGACGCTGGCGCTGACGCTGTCGCTGCTCAAGGCACGTGGCGAGGCGCCGATAAACGCGGTCACGTTCTTTACCGCGTTGACGGATTTTGACAATCAGGGCGAATTCACGCCCTTCCTGCAGGATGACTTTGTCGACGGGATTGAGGCCGAGGTCGAGGCGCAAGGCATCCTGCGCTCGTTCATTCTGGGCCGCACGATGAGCTTCCTGCGTTCGAACGATCTGATCTATACGCCCGCGATCCGCAGTTACATGCTGGGCGAGGCGCCCCCAGCCTTTGATCTGCTCTATTGGAATGGCGACGGGTCGAATCTGCCGGGCCGCATGACGCTGCAATACCTGCGCGAGCTGTGCCAGAAAAACGCTTTTGCTGGCGAGGGGTTCGAACTGCTGGGTCACAAGCTGAAGCTGAGCGATATTGATGTGCCGCTGATGGCAGTCACCTGCGAGACGGATCACATCGCCCCATGGAAGGACTGCTTTCGCGGGATGCTGCAGGTGCCGTCCAAGGATCGCACCTTTATCGTGTCACAATCGGGCCATATCGCGGGCATCGTCAATCCGCCCAGCAAAAAGAAATATGGCCACTACACCAACGGTGATTGGTCCGGCGATGCTGAATCCTGGATGGAGGCTGCGACCTTTAGCGAAGGTAGCTGGTGGCCCCGCTGGAAGGATTGGCTACAAGAGCGCTCGGGCGATCAGATCGCGGCCCGCGAGCCCGGTGATTCGGATCATCCCGCTCTGGATGACGCGCCCGGAACGTATGTCCGGCGCCGCGCGACACGCTGAAAATTACGCAACGTCAACACTTTGGCAGATTTATGCTGCAGTGCAGAAAAACTACTTGAAATGCCGCGGCGCAGCATGCATATTGTTTGCAGACGCAGAACAGGCGGGACCGCTTCCGCCCTCAGTAAAGGAGCTACACCATGGCTAATAAAGCACAAGACATGAACGCGACAATGAAAGAGATGATGGGCGCATTCCCGGTCGACACCAAGTCGATGGAAGATGCCTTCAAAAACCAAGCCGCTCTTAGCGAAAAGCTGTCGGGCGTCGCCCTCAGCGCTGCTGAAAAGTCGGCTGAAATCTCCAGCGCATGGACCAAGACCACGCTTGAGAAGATGTCGGACATGACCAAAGCCAAGACCGAGCCTGCCGACTACGCCAAGGCGATGAGCGATTTCGCATCCGCCAACGCCGAAGTTGCTGCCGAGAACATGGCCGCATTCGCCGAAATCGCCAAGAAGGTTCAGATGGAAACTGTTGAACTGATGATGTCCGCAGGTCGCGACCTTCAGGAAGACGCCTCCACAGCCGTCAAGAAGGCGACCGACGACATGACCAGCGCCGCCAAAAAAGCAGGCGTCAAGCAGTAAGCTGACCTAAAGCGTTTCGCGAAAAACCTGAAGCACAGATTTTCGCGAAACGCGCGGGACATATCAGCGTTGGGCGCGTTTCGCCTATATCTGATACCTCAGGTTAAAGGCGAAACGCTTTAGTCTCACCCTTCCTCCTCCCTGAAAGGGATGTGACATTGATTGGGCGGGCCGCCATGCGGCTCGCCCTTTCTTTTTGCGCGCGCAGCGCTTAGGCTATGCTGCACCGCTGCATTATCCGGGAGGCACGCATAGTGTCCGACAAGCCGAAACCACTCTTGATTAAACGCTACGCCAGTAGGCGTCTTTATAATACCGAGACGTCCGATTACGTGACTCTCGATGATATCAGCCAATTCATCCGCGACGGGCGCGACGTGCAGATTATCGACCTGAAATCGGGCGATGATCTGACACGGCAATACCTGCTTCAGATCATCGCCGACCACGAAAGCCGCGGCGAAAACGTGCTGCCGATCAACGTGCTGAACGATCTGGTACGCAGCTATACGACGCAGGCCACCAGTGTGGTGCCAGAATTCCTCGCCGCCAGCTTTGAGATGTTGCGCGACGGGCAATCAAAGGTGCTGGCCAACATGACGCAGACCAATCCCATGTCGCAGATGCCGGGCATGGAGGCGATGCGCGCCCAGCAGGAGGCGTTCGTAAAGGCGATGACCGGCGGGATCGGTGGCCTCAGCGGTATGTCCGCGTCCAAACAGCCCAAAGAACCGCGCGAAGGTAGTGGCGGCGACCTTGACGATATCAAGGCGCAGTTGGCCGCGTTGCAGCGCCAACTGACCAAGATGGGCAAGTAAGCCGCCATGGCTGGCAACCCCGGTCGGATCACGCTCTGGGGGATTGAGGTGTTCATCTCCGTAGCAGATGAGCGATCGATTTCGGCCGCCGCGCGCCGCCTTGGCACCGCTGCGTCCACCGTCAGCCAGCAGCTCAGCAATCTGGAGGCCGCCGTCGGTGCGCCCCTGCTTGAGCGCAGCGCGCGCCCCCTGCGCCTGACCCGCGCGGGCGAGATCATGCACCGCCGCGCGCAGACAATCCTCGCGGAGGCGGCGCAGGCCAAGGCCGAATTGGCCATGGCCGACCTCGCGCGCCTGACGAACGTGCGCCTCGGCATGATCGAGGATTTCGAGGCCGACGTGACGCCAAGGCTGCTGACCCACATGGCGGGGCAACTGACCTCGTGCCAGTTTCTGCTGGAAACCGGGGCCAGCCACATGCTGCACGATCAGCTGGATGCGCGGCATCTGGATATCATCGTGGCGGCGCAGCTGGGCGGCGACGCCACTTGGGCCGAGGTGCATCCGCTGATGCGCGAAGGCTTTGTCGTGGCCGCACCCAAGGGGCAGATCGATCCGACTGGTAACGTGCTGGATCAGCTGGGTCGTGTGCCGCTGGTGCAATACACGACCCGGCACTATATGGGCCGCCTTATCGCCGCACATCTTGCGCGCCACAGCACCCCGATCGCACACCGGTTCGAGTTGGACAGTTATCACGCGATCCTTGCGCTGGTGGGGCAGGGCAGTGGCTGGACCATACTGCCGCCCCTTGCACTGATGCGAGGCCGTCGTTTCGAGGATCAGATCGACGTGCTGCCCCTGCCGCTAGCGCCGCTGACGCGCACCATCGCGCTGACCGCGCGCAAAGATGTCCTTGGCGCCATGCCGGGCGAAGTAGCCGCGACGCTCAAGCCCATCCTTCAAGAGGCCATCGTCACCCCTGCACTGGCGCGCTATCCCTTTCTGCAGGACGCGCTGACCGTGCTATGACGGGCGGCCCCGGTGGCTTTTCTAGGGACAATTATCCGAAATTGCCCTGCCAGTGGGTGCCGCGCCACGTAGCACGTGGTGCCCGTGTTTCACTAGAATATCAGGTACCGTAAGCACGTGCGCCGCCCATGACCTCATCGGCGGCGCCCAGAATGGTGGCCGCAATAGCGTCCTGCTGATCCTTTGTCAGGCGGGCGGGCAGACGGGTGTCGCAGGCGCGGGCCAGCATGGCGCGTGTCATCGGCAGATCGGGTGTTTCGCCCTCGATGAACTGCCAGTTCCAAAAGGCGCGCGCATTGTCCTGACTCTGGCCAAAGATCTGCACCTTGACCCCACGCTGCGCCGCCGCGTCGGCAAAGGCGCGCGCGTCCGAATCGTCCATTCCAACCAGATTGAACTGGATCGAATCCGGTGCACGCACTTCCGGAGCCAGCGACGCGGGTACACTCAACCAAGGGCTCTGCTCCAGCAGTGCCGCCACATGATCGTGAGCGGCACGGCCATCGCGCACACGGCGCGGGATCTCGTCCAACTGGGGGCGGATGATCGCCGCGCTCAGGTTGTTCAGCCGCAGATTATAGAGCGGCAGACGGTTCTGCCAGCGCCCGAACGCGGCCTTCAGCGCGTTGTCGCCATGGGTCAGATGCTTGGCCCAATTATGCTCATACGCGCCCGACATAATGATCGCGCGCGCCACCAGATCGGCATCGTCGGTGATCAAGATGCCGCCTTCGCCCGCGTTCAACAGCTTGTAGGATTGAAAGGAAAAGCAGCCGATCCGCCCGATTGTGCCGATATTTCGCCCGTGCCAAGTGGTGCCCAGCGAATGTGCCGCGTCCTCGATCACCGGGATATCGCGCGCGTCGCACAGCGCCATAATCGCGTCCATGTCCGAGGTATGGCCGCGCATGTGGCTGATGATGACGGCGTCGATGCCACCGTCGAGCCGGGCCTCGAAATCAGCCATGTCGATGCGGTAATTGTCGCCCACTTCGCACAGGATCGGCACGCAACCGGCGTGGATTACCGACGACGGCACGGCGGCAAAGGTAAAGGCCGGGATCAGCACCCGCGCGCCCTTGGGCAGATCCAGCGCCTCTAGCGATAAAAACAGCGCCGCCGAGCAGCTGGATACGGCCAGCGCATAGCGCGAGCCCATCACCGCCGCGAATTCGGACTCCAACAATGCGACGGGCGAATCCTGCGCCGCGGTGTAGCGAAACAGATCGCCCGACTTCAGCATCGCGTCGATTGCGGCGCGGGCGGCCTCGGGGATTGGCTCGGCGTCGTAGGTGTTGGGCGGGAGGGTGCTGACGGACATTGTTTCACCTTTTCCGAAAAGAGATTTCGGAAAACATAAAGGTTAAGCGTCGCCGTCGAAAGCAAAAACTACCCTTTTCCTGCGGCAAATAGTCTAAAAAGACCGCCACATGCCCAGTTTGACGCCGAAATCCTCGGCATTCATGAGGCCGGTGGTCAGTCCAGCCTCCATATGCCGACCAGGCGCGATGCCCCAAACCACCGATCCGGTGAGCCGCAGGAAATCGGGATCGCTCAGCGGGCCGCCCTGTTGCACCTGTCCGATCAGCTTCGTTTCGTCCCACAGATTAACGCCTAGTGTCGTGTCGATGGCCAGCGCGGTGCCGTCCCCCGTGATCCGCGCGCGCGTATCCACGGTCCACCAGCCGTTCAGATCGCCGACACTCAGCCCCTGGCCCACCGACAGGCCGGGCCGGATCGCCGCGCCCTTGTCCAGCGTGCCAGCCGCCAATTCGAACGCGATATGCAACCCTTCACGCGATAGCGGCATCAGCACAAAGGCCAGCGCCTTGTGATCGCCGCCCTCGTCACTGCCCATATCGAGGCCGACCGTCAGATCGGGATTGATCCCATATTCGGCGTAGATTGTGCTGTATGTCAGGGTATCCGCGCCGTCCTGAATCTTGATGTTCCACGACAGGAATCCGTCGCCGTCTGCGCGCAGCCATGCGCCCGCATTTGCGGAACCCGCGACGCAAAGAAGGGCGAGAAGCAGGGTGAAAGCTCGGCTCATGCGCACACAATCGGTCAACTTGGTAAACGAAAGGTTAAACTTGATAAACGAAAGGTTAAGCGTGTCATAGTTTGCGTCGCATGTGGCCGGTGCTAAAGCGTTTCGCCTCTAACCTGAGGCACTCAGCTAGGGCGAAACGCGCGCAACGCTGATACGTCGCGCGCGTTTCGCGAAAATCTTTGATTCAGGTTTTTCGCGAAACGCTTTAGACTGGTGCGAAGAAGGAGAATGACATGCCCCAGATCACCCACCCCAGTCCGTATCAGAGCGTTATCACCACTTTCGAGATGAGCCCCGGCACGTGTCAGGATCTACTGGATGCGCTGACCGATGCCTATGCCAACTTCATCTCGCACCAGCCCGGTTTTGTGGGGGCGGGGCTGCATGTGAACGATGCGCAGACACGCATCGCCAACTATTCGCAATGGAAGCGCCGCGAGGATTTTCAGGCGATGCTGCGTAGCGATGAAATGCGTCGCCGCAACCGCGAGATCCACGCGCTGTGCCGCAGTTTCGAGCCGGTGATGTACGATGTCGCGGCGACGTTCTGACGTCCAAAGCGTTTCACCTTTAGCCTGAGGCATCAGATAAAGGCGCAACGCGCGCAACGCTGATATGTTGTGTGCGTTTCGAGAAAATCTGTGATTCAGGGCTTTCGCGAAACGCTTTAAACACCCAGCCGGTCGCGCAGCGAATACCACGTCATCGCCAGGATCAGCAGCGGCGTGCGCAGCGCGGCACCGCCGGGGAATGGGGTCGCCGGCACGCTCGCCATGGTGTCGAATCCCGCAGCCTGACCTGCGACGGCGTCTGCCATCAGCTTGCCCGCATGGGTGGCGCTGCCGACGCCGTGGCCGGAATAGCCCGACGCGCTGAGGATGTTCGGCGCAATCCGCGCCAGATACGGCATCCGCTTGATCGTGATGGCCAGCGTGCCGCCCCAAGCGTAGTCGATCTGCACGTCCCTCAGATGCGGGAAAATCTGGGTCATCGGCTTGCGCACCAATGCCTCAATGTCGGCGGGAAAGCGGTAGCCATAGCTTTCACCCCCGCCAAAGAGCAGCCGCTTGTCGTGGCTGAGGCGGAAATAGTTGACCACGAATTTTGTGTCCGCAATCGCCACGTCCTGCGTCAGGACGCGCGCTGCGTCTTCGCCCAGCGGCTTTGTCGCGGCAATGAAATTGTTGATGGGCATGACGCGGGACGCGACCTTGCCATTCAGCCCGCCCAGATAGCCATTGCAGGCCAGAATGACGTGATCGGCGCTGATGCGTCCGGTCGTGGTATGCACCAATGCGCGCGCGCCTTCGTCTATGCCTGTGACTTCGCTGCGCTCGTAGATGCGCACGCCTGCCGCCTTGGCCGCGCGGGCAAGGCCCAGGGCGTAGCGCAAGGGGTGCAGATGTGCCGCGCCCATGTCCAGAACGCCGCCGTGATAGGCGGGCGAGGGGCAAAGGGCCTGCATCTGTTCGCGATCCAGTTTTTGCAACTGGTCATAGCCATAGCGCTGGGCCAGATGATCGGCATAGGTGTGCTCATGCGCGACCTCACCAGCAGAAAAACAGGCTTCGGCTATGCCGGGTTTGAGGTGGCAATCGATATTGTGTTTTGTAATCAGTGACTTGACGAGCGCCTTGGCGTCCTCGGCCAGTTCCCACAGCTTGGCGGCGTCGGCGTCGCCCATCAGACGCTCAAGACCCTGTTGGTCCATGCGCTGCCCGCTGCCCAACTGCCCGCCATTACGCCCCGACGCGCCAAATCCGACGCGCTGGGCCTCGATCAGGGCCACGTCCATGCCCGCCTCGGCCAGATGCAGAGCGGCGGAAAGACCTGTATAGCCCGCGCCGACGACGACCACATCAGCGCGCATCTCGCCGGTCAGGGGCGCATATTCGGGAAAGGTATCGGCGGTAGCAGCATACCAACTGGCAGGGTATTCCCCGGCGCGGTCATTTGCGTGCAGAAGGTTCAGCGCCATGAGATCAGACGTTCAGTAGCAGATGCTCGCGCTCCCACGGCGAAATCACTTGCAGGAATTCCCCATATTCGGCGCGTTTGACGATGGAATAAACGCGCGCGAATTCGGGGCCGAGGATCTCGTGAAGCTTGGGCGCCGCGTCGAAAAGGTCCAGTGCATCGCCCAGAACGGGCGGCACATCGCCCTCGCCCTTATAGCTGTCAGTCGTACATTCCGGCGCTGGGTTTTCCTTTTCCTGAAGGCCTAGAAGGCCGCAGGCGAGGCTAACCGCGATGCCGAGATAGGGATTGCAATCCATCCCCGCCAGCCGGTTCTCGACGCGTCGCGCCTCTGGCCCGGCGATGGGGATACGGATGCCCGTCGTGCGGTTGTCGCGGCCCCAGTCGAGGTTGATCGGCGCCGCGTGATCCTTGACGTAGCGGCGGTAGGAATTGACGTAGGGCGCCAGCACCGCGATGGCGCTGGGTAGATGGCGCTGCATTCCGCCGATAAAGTGATAGAACGCGTCCGTCTCATTGCCTTCGTCGTCGGTAAAGACGTTCTTGCCCGTCTTTATGTCCAGCACTGAATGATGAATATGCATGGCCGAGCCGGGCTCTTCGGCGATGGGTTTGGCCATGAAAGTGGCGAAACAATCGTGGCGCATCGCCGCCTCGCGGATGAGGCGTTTGAAGTAAAACACCTCGTCGGCCAGCTTCACGGGATCGCCATGGGCGAGGTTAATTTCCAGTTGGCCTGCGCCGCCCTCTTGCGTGATGCCGTCGATCTCGAACCCTTGTGCCTCGGCGAAATCGTAGATGTCGTCGATGACAGGGCCGAACTCATCCACGGCGGTCATCGAATAAGCCTGCCGTGCGGCGGCGGGACGGCCCGAACGACCCATCATTGGCTTGATGCTTTGCGCAGGGTCTATGTTGCGTGCAACAAGGTAAAATTCCATCTCGGGTGCGACGACGGCAGTCAGCCCGCGTTCGGCATATGCCTCGACCACGCGCTTTAGCACATTGCGCGGCGAAAACGGGATTGGCTCCATATTCTTGTCATAGGCGTCGTGAATGACCTGAAGCGTCCAGTCGCCCGTCCATGGCGCGGCGGTCGCGGTGCTCATGTCGGGTTTCAGGATCATGTCCTGTTCGATAAAGCCGCTTTCGCCTGCCGCCTCGCCCCAATCGCCGGTGATCGTCTGGTAAAAGATCGAATCCGGCAGGTGGAAATGTTTCTGTTTGGCAAATTTGGTGGCCGGAACAGCCTTGCCGCGCGCGATCCCCGGCAGGTCCGAGATGATGCACTCGACCTCATCAAGGCGCTTACCTTCGAGGTATTCGCGTGCCGCTTCGGGCAGGTCGTCGGTCCAGTCGTTTGCCATCAGGCACCTCGTTTCAGGAAGGCGGCCATGCGGTCGGCCACACTCTGGTGTTGGGTTGGTTTATCCATCTGCGCGATCGCGGCATCCAGCACGTCGTCCGGGACCAGCCCGCGCCCCCGGCTTTCGGCCAGTCGGCCAAAGAATTCGGCGGTGTGTTCTGGATGTGGCTGCAGCGTCAGGATGCGATTGCCATAGAGCAGCGCAGCGTTGTCGCAAAAGGCGTTTTGGCCGATCACTGTGGCATCTGCCGGCAGCTTTGTAACCTGATCCTGATGCCACGCGTTCAGCGCAACGGGCTGGCCGTCGATAAGGTAGTCCTGCCGGCCTACGGCCCAGCCCTTTGAGTATTTCTGGACCGTGCCACCCAGCGCCTGCGCGATGATCTGATGGCCAAAGCAGATGCCCACCATCGGGCGGCCATCGTCATAGACGTCGCGAATGAACTGTTCCAGCGGGGGAATCCAATCATGCGGCTCATATGCGCCGTGTTTCGAGCCGGTGATGAGCCAACTGTCGCAATCCTGAACGGCGTCGGGGAATTCGCCATCAACCACGGCATAGGTGCGATAGGTGAGGCCATGGCCCTTTAACAGATCGGCAAACATGGCGTCGTAATCGCCCAGATCTGCCTTGATATCTTCGGGCGAATGGCCGGTCAGAAGGATTCCGACGGTGGTGGTGCCATCCTCGGGGCTCAGCGATGGGTGGGGGACGCTCACAGGTGCCTCATAATTTGATCAAATTCAGGGTAGCGCAGTGAAATCAGGCGGGCAAGGGTTTTCAGACCTTGTCCAGATAGGTCTTCCAATGGTCGGATTCGTCGATCTCGCCCATGACGGTGATCTCCTGCCGCTTGGTCTGAACGAGGTTGCGAATGAGGCGCGGCTCAAAGATACGCGGCATGAGCGGTTCAGCCTCGAAAAGGTCGACGGCGCGCGTCCAGTCGGTCGCAAGTTGCGGCAGATCCTGCCCATAGGCGCTGCCGCTCAGGGGCGCGCCGGGGTCCATCGCGTCCTCGATCCCGATCAGTGCCGCGCCGAGGATCGCAGCAAAGCTGAGATAGGGATTGATGTCCCCGCCCGCGACGCGGTGCTCAATCCGGCGGGCCTTGGGCGAGCCGCCGGGAACGCGGATAGCTGCTGTGCGATTCTCATAGGCCCAGCAGATCGCCGTTGGGGCGTGCGCGCCGGGCGTCATCCTTGCATAACTGTTGGCGTGAGGGGCAAATATCAGCGTCGAGCCTTGCATCGCTGCAAGGCAGCCCCCGATCGCGTGGCGCAGCATATCGGTGCCCTTGGGGCCGCCATCGTCGAAGATATTGTTCCCCTCAGCATCCAGAACAGAGAAATGCATGTGCATCCCGTTGCCTGAATCCAGCGCAAAGGGTTTGGCCATGAACGTTGCCGCACAGTCATAGCGATGGGCAAGGCCGCGAATGAGCGATTTGAAAAGCCATGTGTCGTCGGCGGCGCGCATTGCGTCCTGATGGTTCAGCGTAATTTCGAACTGGCCGACACCCGCCTCGGAGGTGGTGGTCTGCGCCTCGATCCCCATTGCATTGCAGGCCTCGTAAAGGGCCGACAGGAACGGATCGAACGCGTCCATCTGGCTGAGGGACAGGATCTCGGACGCATCAATGCGACGCCGATTACGCGGATCGCGCACATGTTTCAGCTGCTTGCCGCTGTCATCTACGAGGGTGAATTCCAGCTCGGTCGAGGCGATCACCTGCCAGCCCCGCGCCGCGTAGCGTTCTAGCACGCGCCCAAGGGCGTGGCGCGCGTCGCCGTAAAATGGCGTGCCATCCTCGAAATACATCTGCATCGGCACCAGCGGCTGCGCGCTATCCAGCCACGGCAGGGGAACAGGCCCGCGCGAGGTGGGGCGCATGATGCCGTCGGCATCGCCGGTCCCGAACAGCAGGGGGCTGTCCTCAATATCGGCGCCCTTGATATCGACGTTCAGCACCGAAAGCGGCATCCGCACGGCGTCATTTTCGAGATTGGCGAAATAGCTGGCTGGCATCCTCTTGCCGCGCATCTGGCCGTTCAGATCGCAGGCAGCCACGCGGAAAGTGGCGAAATTGTCGATGCTCATCAGGTATCCTTCCCTTTGAGGGGATTGATTCACCGGATCAGGTTTGGGCGCAACCTCATTATGCTGCGCTGCTCCTGCGGCATGTGCGGGCCTAGTCGCGTTGTCGCCTGCTGCGCGCGCGGCGCTTAACGCGCAAACTCGTGGCCTAGACCAGTACGATCGAGACTCTGCCAAGGCTGGACAGGGCGCAAACCCACATGTCCTGCACCAGTATCCGGCGGAGCGGCTGGCGAATGCGCAGGATCCTCAATTTGGCCCGACCCCGACGACCAGATGAGCGACGCAACGTTACCGCGAGAGGCGCTGACACCGACACCTTTTCATCACTTAGAGCGTGCCGTAGATTTTGCGCGGGGTCATGATCGCTGTGTCGGGCGGGGTCATGGGGCAATAAAGCGTGCCCGTCGGTCGCCGTTTGAGCTGGCTCTCGGTTGGGGACAAAAGTCAGGCAGTTCGGTCTTGTGGGATCGAATGTTAGGCGCGGGAGGGGACCGATTGCGGCGGTGCGGGATTCGCGACGGCGAGGTAATCGGCGTCGGCGATCTGCACCAGCCCATGCAGGCCGATGGCGTCGCGTGCTGTAGGGGGCAGCGCGGCGATCGCGGCGCCCAGCGCCGCCGCAATGGCGGATGCATACTGTCCCCGCCCGGTGATGAACGGCAGCGATGGTGTGGGAATGGTGCGTCCGATCTCGCGCAGAGCGGCGGCGTGAGGATCATGACGCAGGATCAACTGCCAGCTAAGCGCGTCGATGCAGGCGATGTCGGCGCGCCCCTCTGCCACGGCCCGGGTCGAGTTTACGTGCGCCCCCGTCGGGATGGTATTGGCGAAGGTAAAACCCAGCCCCGCCGCGTGGTTCTGCGGTGCGGCCCAGCCCGATTGCGACAGCGCCTCGCTATAGGCAAAGGGCGCGTTGGCGAAGGCCGTCAGATCGCGGCGCGACTCGTCATCGCGCACGACAAACACGCTGTTGTAATGGCCGGGCGGGCAGTCCGGCAGTTGATTGTCGGGGGCGGCGATGAGTTGGACCTTGCCAATCAGGCTGGTGCGGTAAGGATAGCCGCAGGTCTGCGACAGGATCAGATCTGGGTGGGTCCACTGACCCCAGAGATCGCCATCGCGCGTCAGGTGATCAGGTGCCCCTTTGGGCAGCCGAGCGCGGGTTTCAGCCCAAAGCGTATCAAGAATATCCGCCGTTTCGGCGCGGTCATACATCGGTAGGCTGGCGATCATGGCGCGCGCCTTGGGCAAGGGATCAAAGGGATTTGGCGACTCGCTGGCGCGCCTCGGCGCTGTCCACATCGGTCACGCCCAAAAGGCTGGCGGTCAGCCGCAAAAGCGCGTTTTCAGGGGCGGCCCGGTCGCCGTCGACGAGGACCACTTGCCAGAGCGCCTCGATTACACTGATACGATCCTCGTAGGGCACCGCATCCTTGATTTCGCGGGTAAAGCGGACCGTGTCTGGCGCGCTGGCCTCGGTTTCCTCGGCGTCTTTGCGCAGGTCGGCGGCGTCGTCCGGGCTGAGGGAATAGCGCGCCGACAGGATGCGGTCGATGCGCGCGATTTCGCTGGGGGCGTAGTCGCCATCGGTGCGCGCGGCCCGCACCAAAAGCGCGGCCAGCGCAAGGCGCGCGTCAGTGTCGGTCAGCGGCTGCTCATGCGCCGCGGTGAGGCGTTGGAAAAAATCTGCAATCATGGCAAATCATATAAGGCGGCGCGGCGCTGCGGCCAATGCTAAATTTTCAGGTCATCATACATGATACGGGCGTCAGAGCCTCTGGGGCGGGTATTAAAGCAAAAGCAAGGTGCGCAACGCCCTGCGGATCAGAGCGGCGCGGCGCGCGACTGAGCGTCTTCACAATCGGCCTTGCTGAGGCCGAGCGCCTCGCAGACCTGCGCGACGATGGCCATTTCGCCGTCGCTGGGTGCGCCATCCGCCAACATGACCTGCCAAAGCGCCTCGAGCGCCTCGATACGGGCCTCGAAGCTGACGGTTTCGCGGATCAAAAGGGCGAATTTGCGGGTGCTGGGCGCCTCGGCCTCAATCTTTTCGCAGGTGGCGCGCATCTTGGCGGCGTCGACCGGGCCGATGCCGTTCATCCGGGCGAGCAGCGCGTCGATGCGGCTGATGTCGCGAACCTTATAGTCGTCGTCGGATTTGGCCACGCGCACCATCAGCGCGCCGAGCGCGAGGCGCGCATCGGTTTCGGGCAGCGGTTCGGACGGATGCCCTTTGAAGAGGTTCAGAATACGCGACAACATGGTGCCCACGTTTAACCGGTACGCAGGGCAGGGCAAGCGATTTCATCACCGATGCCAATGGCCGGGATCGGGGGCATTGGCGCGTCGCCTCAAGAACATTGTCGCAACCAGCAATGACCCGGACGGGACCCGATACCAACGTCAGACCACCTCGCGTACCGCAAAGGAGGTCACATACGGATGCCCTCCCGACGCGGCATAAGGGGCGTTCCGGTGCGGTTCGAACTGCGTTAGGAAGAGTGGGCGGCGTCTCATACGCCGCCGCGACGCATCGTCGCGCCCCCTGAGACCCTTGGATCTGTATGAGCACGCCTGAACCCTCCTTCGCTGCACGAACGCTGGCCGACATGCGCAGCGGCTCGCAGCGTGCGTGGCATGTGCTGCTGACGCGTGGGCCCAGCCAATTCCAGTTCTGGGTGATCGCGCTTCTGACCGGGATTGCAGCCGGGTTTGCCGCGCTGTTTTTCCGCAAGGGAATCTCATGGCTGCAGGAGTTGCTCTACGGCGTGGGCGACCCGCGGAATCTGAACAGTTTTGCAATCGACATGCCATGGTACTGGATTCTGGTAATCCCTATCGTCGGCGGGCTGGCGGTGGGGTTGATCCTGAGCCGTTTCACCAATGACGGGCGTGTGCGTGCGGTTGCCGACGTCATCGAGGGTGCCGCGCTGACCGAGGGCCGGGTCGAGCGGCGCGCCGGGCTGGCATCGGCGGTCGCGTCCCTGATCACGCTGGGGGCGGGCGGCTCTTCGGGGCGCGAGGGGCCGGTGGTGCATCTGGCGGGTGTCATCGCCACCTCGATCAGCACGCACATCAACGCAAGCGGTATCACGGGGCGCGAGCTACTGGGCTGCGCTGTGGCGGCGGCCGTGTCGGCATCGTTCAATGCGCCCATTGCCGGGGCGCTGTTTGCGCTGGAAGTGGTGTTGCGCCACTTTGCCATCCGCGCCTTTGCGCCGATCGTCATCGCCAGCGTGGCCGGAACTGTTATCAACCGGTTGGAATTCGGCGATATCACCGAATTTTCGATGCCCGATTCGTCCGAACTGGAATTTTACGTCGAATTGCCCGCCTTTTTGATCCTCGGCCTCGTGTGCGGGCTGGTGGCCGCCGCGCTGATCCGCAGCATTTTTCTGGCGGAGGATTTCGGCGATGTGGCCTGCCGGCGCCTGTCGATCCCTCGCTGGCTGCGCCCTGCTGTCGCGGGCGCGATGCTGGGCGGGCTGGCCATCTATTTTCCGCATATCATCGGCGTCGGGTACGAGACGACATCGGCGGCGCTGACCGGCGAATTGCTGCTGCATGAGGCAATCATATTCGCGATTCTTAAGGTGCTGGCGGTGGCGATCACACTGGGCGGACGCATGGGTGGTGGGGTGTTTTCGCCTTCGCTGATGCTGGGCGCCCTGACAGGGCTGGCGTTCGGGCTAATGGCGACGGCGATTTTCCCCGATGTGTCCGGCTCCTACGCGCTCTATGCGCTGGCGGGAATGGCGGCGGTCGCGGCGGCGGTGCTGGGCGCGCCGATTTCGACGACGCTGATCGTGTTCGAATTGACCGGCGACTGGCAGATCGGCATCGCCGTTATGGTGGCTGTTTCTACCTCGACCGCGTTGGGCACGCGGCTGGTGAACCGCTCGTTCTTTCTTACGCAGTTGAAACGGCGGGGCATCCACCTGGCCGAGGGGCCGCAGGCCTATCTTTTGTCGATGACCTCAGTTGCAGGGCTGATGCGCCCGGCCGGGGATGACAGTGCGCCGTCGGAAGAGGTGTGCCGCGCGATGATCGACAAGGGCATCCATGTGGATATCAGCGCAACGCTTGAGACGGTCATGCCGCTCTTTGATGCGCATAACGTGAATTACGTGCCGGTAATTGCGCAGGCCGCAGGCGATGCGCCGTCCGTGTATAAGGGCGTCCTTTATCATGTGGACGCGCTGAAGGCATTCAATCTGGCGCTGGCGTCGCTATCGCGCGAAGAGCATGGGTAAGGGCCGTTGCCGGGGGGCGTCACCGCCTCCCCATGATATTTTCAGGTCAGGAGATGCAGCAGGTTGTCAGACCCGTTCGACAGTCACCAGATCGTCGGAGTGAAAGGCGAGATGGCCCTTGATGTCGTCGACCTCTGCGATGGGGTCCTCATAGCTCCACGCGGCGTTTTCAATCGTGCGGCTTTTGGTGACGATCGAGTAGTAGCTGGCCGTCCCCTTGGCCGGGCAGACGGTGCTGTGGGCGCTAGGATCGAGGAACGCCGTGGCAATATCGGCGCGCGGAAAATAGATGACCGGCGCGATGTCTCCCTCGCGCAGCTCAAGCGCATTCTGGCTTTCGCCAATGACGGCGCCGCCTGCACGGACGGTCCACGTGCCGCTGGCTTTGCCAATGGTGATCTTTGTCATATTTTCGTATCTCCTCGCTAACGCGTGGGGCGCAGCATGACCTTTTTGATACGGCAGCGCCAGTGCCGTGATCTTAGGTCTTTCAGATCTGCGCCGTTGCCTGGGCCAACCAGTCTGCTGCCGATGGGCTAAGGCGGGGCGTGATTTTCGTGCGGCACTCAGCGTGATAGGCATTGAGCCAGTCAACTTCGGGCTGCGCCAGCATCGCGCGCTGGATAAGGCGTCGGTCGATTGGCACGAAGTTCAGCGTTTCAAAAGCAAGGCGGCCCTCGGCGCTGTCCGCCGGATCGCTGCCGGGCAGGGGTGGCGCGGATTGAACGACGACAAGGTTTTCGATGCGGATACCGAAATGCCCCTCGCGGTAATATCCCGGCTCGTTCGAGACGATCATGCCGGGTTTCAAGGCCACGTCGCTGGCGCGGCTGATGCGCTGCGGGCCCTCATGAACGCACAGATAGACACCGACGCCGTGCCCGGTGCCATGGGCATAATCCTGATCGGCCAGCCATAGCGGATAGCGTGCGATCGAATCGATATCGCGGCCAGCCAACCCCTTGGGAAAGCGTAGGCGACTGATGGCGATCATGCCTTGCAGCACGCGGGTAAAGGCGGCGCGCTCGTCTTCGCCGACCTCTACCACGGGCAGGGTGCGGGTGATATCCGTGGTGCCGTCCAGATACTGACCGCCCCCGTCGAGAACCAACAGATCGCCCGCGCTCAGCGTGCGGTTCGACGTCTCGGACACGCGGTAATGCGCCAGCGCGCCATTGGGGCCAGAGCCTGCGATGGTGTCAAAGCTGATATCCAGCAGCTTGCCGGTGGCGCGGCGCGCCTCTTCCAGCCGGGTCACTACGTCGATTTCCGTGATCGTGCCGGGGGGCTGTGCGTCAAACCACGTGAGGAATTCGCACAGCGCCGCGCCGTCGCGCAGATGTGCCTCGCGGGTGGCGGCGATTTCGGCCTCGGTCTTGCACGCTTTGGGCAGGATGCAGGGATCGGCGGCAAAGGCGGGGGTGATGTCGGCCTCCTCCAGCGCGGTGACGATCGCCACCGGGATACTGGCCGGGTCGACGCGCACTGGGTTGAGAAGCAGGGTCAGCGCAGCAGAGAAGCTGTCGGTTTGATGCGCAGTGACGCCGTCCGTGGTGCAGTGGTCCGGCAGGCTGGCCAGCTTGGCGGGATGCACGTATAGCTCGACCCGCGCGTCGTCATGTAGGATGGCGAATGCGTGCGGGACCGGATTGCGCGGGATATCTGCGCCGCGAATATTCAAAAGCCACGCGATGCTGTCGGGCAGGGTGAGGATCGCAGCGCGGTGGCCAGCCTCGCGCAGCGTTTCGGCCAGTTCGGCGCGCTTTTCTGCGCCAGTCTTGCCTGCCAGCGCATCGGGATAGGCGGTGATCGCGCCGGTGGGCGGGGCCGGGCGGTCCGCCCAAATGCCGTCGATCAGATTGGCATGGGGCACGGGCGTGACCCCGCTGCCCTCCAGCGCCGCCTTTAGATCGGTGATTTCTTTTTGCGTGTGCAGCCACGGGTCGAAACCCAGCTTGCAACCTACGGGCAGGGCCTTGCGCAGCCAATCGGCCAGCTTCACCTCGGGCCAGTCTATGGGCTGGTAGGCGTTTGGATCGGTCTGCACTCGCACCTGCGTGCGATAGCGACCGTCCACGAAAACCCCCGCCTGAGTGTGAGTAACTGCCGCAAAGCCCGCCGAACCGGTAAAGCCGGTCAGCCACGCCAGACGCTCGTCCCCCGGCGCGACATATTCGCCCTGGTGCACGTCCGCACGCGGCACCAGCCAGCCGTCCAGTTGCCCGGCCTGCATCGCATCCCGGAGAAGCTTCAGGCGGGGCGGCCCCTGTTCAGGGCTCGCCTTGTCGGTAAAGTCCTGGAACATCACGAGACCCTTTTTATGCCCATCACCCGCGCCCGTGCGCGAGGATCGCTGTCAAACAACGCGGCTAGCTGTTCGGTCATCGCGCCTGCCAACTGATCGACATCCGTAATGGTCACGGCGCGGTCGTAATAGCGTGTCACGTCATGGCCGATGCCGATGGCCAGCAGTTCCACTGCCTTGCGCTTTTCAACCATGCCGATCACATCGCGCAGGTGCTTTTCGAGGTAATTGGCGGGATTGACCGACAGCGTGCTGTCATCGACCGGCGCCCCGTCCGAGATCACCATCAGGATCTTGCGCGCCTCGCGGCGGGCCATCATGCGGCGGTGCGCCCATTCCAGCGCCTCGCCGTCGATGTTCTCCTTTAGCAGACCTTCCTTCATCATCAAACCAAGGTTCTGACGTGTCCGGCGCATCGGCGTGTCGGCGGATTTGTAGATGATGTGGCGCAGATCGTTCAGGCGTCCCGGCAATTGCGGGCGACCCTCGCCCAGCCACGCCTCGCGGCTTTGCCCGCCCTTCCACGCGCGGGTGGTAAAGCCGAGTATCTCGACCTTGACGTTGCACCGCTCCAGCGTGCGGGCCAGAACGTCGGCGCAGATTGCGGCGATGGAAATGGGGCGGCCGCGCATCGAGCCGGAATTGTCCAAGAGCAGCGTCACGACCGTATCGCGAAACTCAGTATCTTTTTCGACCTTGAAACTTAGCGGTGTCGTCGGGCTGGCCACCACGCGCGCCAAGCGTCCGGCGTCAAGAATACCCTCCTCGCGGTCGAACTCCCAAGAGCGGCTTTGCTGCGCTTGCAAACGGCGCTGCAACTTGTTCGCGAGGCGGCTGACTGCGCCTTTCAGCGGCTCTAGTTGCTGGTCCAGATAGGCGCGCAGGCGGTCCAATTCGATCGGTTCGGCCAGATCCTCGGCGTGGATTTCCTCGTCGAACTGGGTGGAATAGACCTGATAATTGGGGTCTGCGTCGGACACGGGCTGCGGTGCGGGGGGCTCCATCGGGGCCTCGCCCTCGGGCATGTCGGCCTCGTCGCCTGCATCCTCGGCGGCAGACTCGTCCATGCTGACCTGCGCCTGAGAGGCATCCTGCTGCTCTTCCTGACTTTGTTCGGCGTCGGCCTCTTCGGTATCGCTGTCGTCCTCGCCGCCGCTGTCGGGTTCGTCGTCATCGGGGTTCTGCTCGGCCTCGTTGTCTAGGTCGTCATCCTCGGCATCGGGATCGTCGCCCAGCTGATCACCGTATCCCAGATCCTCAATCACCTTGCGCGCGAATTTGGCAAAGGCGCTTTGATCGGCCAGCGTGCCCTGCAAATTCTCCAGCGTTTCGCCTGCTTCACCCTCGATGAAACCGCGCCACAGTTCCATCACGTTACGCGCGCCCTCAGGCAACTCGCGCCCTGTTGCGAGGTGGCGGATCAGATAGCCTGCCGCGGTACTCAGCGGAGCATCGGCGGGATCTGTGATCTGTTCATAGCCCGCACGCGCGGCCTCGGCTGCGATCTTGGCGTCGATATTGCTGGCCGTGCCGGGCATGGTGCGCGCGCCGACAGCCTCGCAACGGGCGGTTTCCATCGCCTCGTAGATGTCGCGGGCCATGGCGCCGGGGGGGACGTATTTCGCGTGGGTTTTTGCGTTGTGATACTTGTGCCGCAGCGCCAGCGCGTCGGCGGTGCCGCGCGCGTGCAATACCTCTTCGCGGGTCATGCGGCGGGAGATCTGGGGCAGGCGCATCGCATCGCCGCTAACGCCCGAGGGGTCGACCGAATAGCTGACGTTTAGGTCGCGGTCATCGGCCAGCACCTTGGTCGCCTCGGCGAGTGCCTTCTTGAACGGATCGGCGGGGTTGTCGGATGGTTTTTTCATGGGGCATAACCTTGATCATCGGCTATTGTTGCAAGACGGGTGCAGACTTCGAAGTCAATCTTTGAAATCCCTTCCTGCAACCAGCGCTCGCTGTGGTCAGACGTATAGCGAACGTATCGCAAAAAATAATTGTCGACAGCATTCTGAACAAAGCTGATCGCATCGTCTTCGTGAACAACGTTTAACTTAAGCGCTAAATCAAGAGACATCATCGACAATTGCAGAGAAAGTCTCGAATATTCGAGCGATAGAGATTGTAGAACTTCATCTAGTCCATCGGAGTGTTCTCCGGCTTCCGCGTATACAACGCCACCACTAAACTTAAAGAGTGCTGCGCACCGCGCTGATGCGTCCCAGAAACTCAGGTTCTGCGGCTGAATACCTTCGAGGGTCTGCGAGAAACCACAATTAGGCGCAAAATTAGATGCGAGCACGATTGCCGTGGCAAGGCCTAGGTTTTGGCCCCAAATCATCACCCCAAGCTCACACTCGCCGCGCTCTCCGGCAGTTCCTCGTCAAAGCAGCGCTGGTAAAACTCCGCAACCGTCTGGCGCTCCAATTCGTCGCATTTGTTGAGGAAGGTCAGGCGGAAGGCATAGCCGACATCGCGAAAGATGCTGGCGTTCTGCGCCCATGTGATGACGGTGCGCGGTGACATGACCGTGCTAAGTTCACCATTCATAAACGCAGTGCGGCTAAGGTCGGCGACGGTCACCATCTGGCTGACCGTCTTGCGGCCTTCTGCTGTGTTATAGGTCGGGTTTTTCGACAGAACGATCGCCACCTCGGCGTCGTGGCTGAGGTAGTTCAGCGTCGCGACCAGGCTCCAACGGTCCATCTGGCCTTGGTTGATCTGCTGGGTGCCGTGGTAGAGGCCGGTGGTATCGCCGAGGCCGACGGTGTTGGCAGTCGCAAACAGGCGGAAATAGGGGTTCGGTGTGATCACCTCGTTCTGGTCGAGCAGCGTCAGCTTGCCGTCTGCCTCCAGCACACGCTGGATGACGAACATTACGTCCGGACGACCGGCGTCATATTCGTCGAACACGATGGCGGTCGGGTTGCGCAGCGCCCAAGGCAGGATGCCCTCGTGGAATTCGGTGACCTGAACGCCGTCCCGTAGTTTGATCGCGTCCTTGCCGATCAGGTCGATCCGGCTGATGTGGCTGTCGAGATTGACGCGCACGCAGGGCCAGTTGAGGCGGGATGCCACCTGCTCGATATGGGTGGATTTGCCGGTGCCATGATAGCCTTGAATCATCACGCGACGGTTATGGGCAAACCCGGCCAGGATCGCCAGCGTTGTGTCGCGGTCAAATTTATAGGTGCTGTCAATGTCGGGCACACGGTCGGTTCGCTCGGCAAAACCTTTGATATGCATATCGGATTCAATACCGAACACCTCGCGAACGTCGATGTCTTCGGTGGGTTTTGCGTGCGGGTCGATCATGCCATCAGCCATTCTAAAGGGTCCTCAAATCGCGTCTTTCGGTTGCGTTCCGTGGTGCAACATATCGCGTGGAAGGGCAAGGGAAAGGGAAACTGAAAGAAATGCTGGTCCTCGGCGGCCCGTGACATATATCCTCGCCCAGACCTGTACCAATTCACAGCCCGAGGTCCGAACTGCCCGTGACGCGAGACGACATAGAAATGCTAATCGCCCGCACCGCGCTGGGCGAGCGCGCGGCATTTTCAGACCTTTATACCCATACGGCCGCGAAACTATTCGGCATCTGCCTGCGTGTCTTGCATGACCGGGCCGAAGCCGAAGAGGCGATACAGGAGGCATATGTCAAGATTTGGCGCCATGCTGATCGCTATCGCGCAAACGGGCTTAGCCCGATGACCTGGCTGATCACTATCGCGCGCAATACCGCGATTGACCGCGCGCGCCGACGGCGCGAGGTGCAGCCAGGGCTGGACGTGGCCGAGACGATGGCCGACTCCGCCCCCGGACCCGAGGCACAGGCGATCGCGGCAAGCGAGCGGGGCCATCTGAGCGCCTGCCTCGCGGAATTGGACGAGGGTCATTCCGAGGCTGTGCGCCGCGCTTACCTCGGCGGCGAGACCTACGCCGAACTTGCGGCGCGCTTTGATGTGCCGCTCAATACGATGCGCACGTGGTTGCGCCGCAGCTTGATGAAACTGAAGGAGTGTCTGACGCGATGACCGGCCGACCGCCATATGACGAGGGCGACGATCCTGTCCTCGCGGGTGAATACGCCCTTGGCTTGCTGGGACCGGACAGCGCAAGCGCGTTCGAGGCGCGTTTGGTGGGCGAGCCTCAGCTACGCGCGCTCTATGCCGACTGGGCCGAGGATCTGGCCGGGCTGACCGACAGTATCGCGCCGGTTGATCCGCCCGCCGCCGTGCAGGGCCGGATCGAGGCGCAGTTGTTCGGTAACACGACTGTGCGGCGGCCCTTCGCGGGTTTGCGCGGCCTTGGCTGGCTGATCGGAGGCGGCGTCGCGGCGGCATTGGCGCTGTTCGTTGCGCTGAACACAGGCATTCTGGGGCAGGGTCCGGACCTGCCCGGCTACACGGCACAGATTGCGGCCGAGGATGGCTCCATGCTGCTGTTGGCCAGCTACGACGCCAACGATGGCGCGCTGATCATCCAGCACAGCAGAGGTGCTGCGCCCGAGGGTCGCGCGCTGGAGCTGTGGCTGATCGCGGGGGATGCCGCCCCTGTATCGCTGGGCGTTCTGCCCGAAGCGGATGACGCCAGCCTCACGGTGGACGAGGCGCTGCGCGCGCAGATGCCGGGCGGCGTTCTGGCGATCTCGGACGAGCCGCCGGGCGGCTCTCCGACAGGGGCGCCGACGGGTAGCGTGCTAGCGACCGGCGCAGTCACTCCGATCTAAGGGTTTGGTGAGGCTGTGGAAAATGGGATCGCCAAATTAATTATAAGAATTCTGAAACTCTGAGTATGCGGGCCGCGTGAGTCCAAGGGTCAGCAGGCAGTATCGCCTGCATAACCCAGGGAGTTACCCATGACCTTCAAGACCATGTTGACCGCCACCGCCACCGCCGCAATCCTTGCCACGGGCGCCTATGCCGAAAACCCGATGGTCGGCGGCGCTGCGATGTTCGCAGACAAGAATATCATCGAAAACGCCGTGAATTCGGCTGATCACACCACGCTGGTCGCCGCCGTCAAGGCCGCCGGCCTTGTCGAAACGCTGTCGGGCGAGGGTCCGTTCACCGTGTTTGCCCCCACCAACGATGCCTTTGCCAAACTGCCCGAGGGCACGGTCGAGAACCTTCTGAAGCCTGAGAACAAGGATCAGTTGACCAAGATCCTGACCTGCCACGTCGTCGGCGCTGATGCGATGTCGACTGCGATCATGGGCATGATCGACGATGACGGCGGCGCGCATGTCGTTCCCACGCTGGGCGGTTGCATGCTGAACGCGACGTATGACGGCGACATGATCATGCTCGAGGACGAGCAGGGTCAGACGATCAACGTCACAATCGCGGATGTCGATCAATCCAATGGCGTGATCCACGTGGTCGATACGGTCGTCCTGCCCGCTGCCGAGTAACATCGCACGCGAAAACACGATCAGGTGATTTTCGGGCCCGGCTCTTGCGGGCTGGGCCCGATGCTTTCACATTAAATGAAATTCAGACGGCTGTATTGCCGAACCAACGAGATCCAGAGGAGTGAGACAATGGACCGACGCATTTTCATCACCGCCGTGCTGGCCGCCGGATCGGCCGCCACTTTCGCTCGCTTTGGAGGTGCCACTGCCGCGTCCGAAGGCAGTTTCGAGATCACGCGCACCGAGGCCGAATGGCGCGCTATGCTGAGCGACGCGCAGTATCAAGTCATGCGCGAAGAGGCGACCGAGCGTGCCGGAAGCTCGCCTTTGGACAAGAATTACGCCGATGGCACCTATCTGTGCCGCGGTTGCGATCTGCCGATTTACGCGTCCGAGACGAAATTCGACAGCGGCACCGGCTGGCCCAGCTTCTGGCAGGCCAAGGAGGGCGCGATCGGCACCAAGGAGGACCGCTCGTTCTTTGGCGTGCGCACCGAATGTCATTGTGGTCGCTGCGGCAGCCATCTGGGCCATATCTTTGACGACGGTCCGGCGCCTACCGGCAAGCGACACTGCCTGAACGGCGTCAGCCTGAAATTCGTCGCCGCCTGAGCGCGCCGCGCACATATCGCGCGTAGGATGAAACCCCAAAGGCCGCCGCCGCGTTGTCTGTCTGACAGGTCGCGAGGGTGGCCTTTCCGCGTTTGACCACGCGATAGATATTTTAGAGGTACAATAAGGAGAGCAACATGCAACGCAGCGGTTCCGCCGTTTGGAGCGGCGATCTGAAATCCGGCAAAGGCAAGGTCAGCACCGAGAGTGGCGCGCTCAAGGACAATGCCTATGGCTTTAACACCCGTTTCGAGGACACCCCCGGCACCAACCCCGAAGAACTGGTCGGCGCTGCCCATGCCAGTTGCTACGCCATGGCGATGTCGCTGGGGCTGGGTGAAAAGGATCTGAAAGCGGATGAGATCAAGGCCAAGGCCAACGTCACACTGTCCGAGGTCGATGGCGGGTTCGCTGTGACCAAGGTGCATCTGGACGTCACCGCCAAGATCCCCGGTATCAGCGAGGCGGATTTTCAGGAGGTTGCAGAAGCGACCAAGAAGAACTGCCCGATTTCCAAGCTGCTGACGGCCGAGATTACGCTGGATGCGAAGCTGGTATAAGGGGGGGCATCCCTAAACGTTGGAAGGCCTCCGGTAGTTATCACCGGGGGCCTTTTTATACGACGCTAGCGAATGGCGCTTGTTTGCTATGCCGGACAAAGCAGACTTTGGCCTTGAATGGGCCAATGAGTGCTTTCAAAAAACGAGTATCCGATCAACTGCAATTCTGGCGTTCAACAAACGGTGGTTTTTGCAAAGGCTGTGCGGGTGTGGCGAAGGTCGGCTATCTCAATGTTCAGACTCACATTTTGCATGATCGGCCAGCGACGCTAATACATAGCAATCATCAGCTACTCCGACGCCAGAGCAGCCGTCAGCTATTCGGGCAAGTTCTGCTTCAAGACGGGTCAAACTTGCAATCCTATCACGCACATCAACGAGCTGACGTTGAGCTATCTCCCCGGCTTCTGCACATGACCGATCAGGGCGGTCATTCAAAGAAATCAAGGATGAGATGGCCTCAATTGGAAATCCCAGATCGCGGGCGTGCTTGATGAAGCCAAGTTTTTCGAGTTCTGATTGCCCGTATCGTCTTTGATTGCCTTGTGTCCGCTCTGGTTCAGGAAGAAGCCTGATTTGCTCGTAGTAGCGGATCGTCGGCACCTTCACCCCAGTGCGCATTGCAAGCGTTCCAATGGAATACATTCAGAACACCTCTTGAACCTCTAGTTACTAGAGACATTAGGTTAGGGGAATCAGAGAAGCAAGAGTGTGTCATGTCCAATCAATACCTTACCCAAACACCTATCCTCGACTTCAACGCCCCAACAATCCAAAGGCTCATCGAAGCGCGGGGATGGCGCAAGCTTACTCCGGTAAACCGGATTGGTGCGATCTATGATTATGTGCGCAACGAAATCCTGTTTGGATATAATTCAATCGATGCGTTGCCAGCGTCGCGGGTGCTCGTAGATGGTTATGGTCAGTGCAATACCAAGGCTACACTGCTGATGGCCCTCTTACGGGCTGTAGACATATCTTGTCGCTTCCACGGATTTACGATTCATAAGGGCCTTCAACGCGGCATTGTGCCAGAAGCCATCTATCCACTGGTTCCCAAGAATATTCTGCATTCTTGGGTGGAGGTGCTCCATGATGGGACGTGGCTGGAATTGGAAGGCTTCATCCTTGATCAGGGTGTTTTAGCGGCACTTCAGGCTCGGTTTCCTGACAGGAGCAGCCTGTGCGCGTACGGAGCGGGGACCGACAATCTTCAGAATCCGAAAGTGAAATGGTGTGGAGAAAGCACATACATTCAACGGACGGGGATCAATAACGATCTTGGCATTTTCGATGCACCAGATGCTTTCTATGGTAAACATAAACAGCTTACTGGTCTGCGAGGGGCCCTGTATCGCTTGATCATCCGACACTGGATGAATCGGCGCGTGGTGCGAATGCGAGAGGGTCATGTGCCCACAATCCCGGGCGGAGCGCATAACCTCCTGCCACGTCAACCAAACTTCAACTCTTAGGGGGGGAGTATCTGATGTCAGCATTGCGATAATCTGTGAGCGTTCAACAAACGCTTCTAATTGGAACATATGCTAAGGATCTCGCTTAGAGCCACCAAAAACCCCGTGCATAACCGGAGTGGTTATTAAGGGCTTATGTGAAAGCAGCCATTTGCTGCGTCACAGAAGCTCGGTAGGATAGGCTCAAAGCCGCCTCCCAATTCTCGCAGACGCCCCTACTTGAAATTGCGGCTATTCTTGATCTGCTCCCATGCCCACATGACCTGCTGCAGTTGCTCTTCCTGACTGCGGTCGCCGCCGTTGATGTCGGGGTGCAACACCTTGATGAGGGCACGGTAGCTCTTGCGTACTTCGGCCTTGGTCATGGTGTCCTTGGCCTCGAGGATGTCGATGGCCTGACGCTCGGTCGGGGGCAGGCGCTTGCCGCCGCCGGCCTTGTCCTTGCCGGGGTTGCGTGTGGCGTTAACGCCCAGCACCTGATGCGGATCTTCGATCCCCAGCCGTGCCCAGGCGCGCGCCTCGGGGTCGGTGAATGCCTTGGTCTCGCGTTCCCACACCTTGTCCTTTGACAGCTGTGCGTTGATCTCGGCCTCGGTTGTGCCGTCGAAAAAGTTCCACTTAAGGTTATATTCGCGCACATGCTGCTGGCAGAACCAAAAGAATTCGTCCAGCACGTCGGGCGCCTTGGGCGCGCGGTATTTGCCCGGCTCCTGACAGCCCTCATGCTCGCAGAGGCGGGTCGACGTCTCGGACGCGCCGGACATGCCACGCCGACCGCGGGGGTTTTTCTTTTTGGCCGATGACACGGACATGTCAAAACCGAATGGATCTGATTTGCTCATCTGGCACCCCTTTTCGAGTCGAAGCGGATACATTACCCTAAACTCACGCGAATTGAAGGGGGCGAGGGGCATTAATATGGATAAGGCGGCAGAAATCCGCGCGGCGTTGGAACGCAGCTTTGATGCACAATTCCTTGAAGTTATTGACGAAAGTGAGTCGCATCGTGGTCACGCCGGTTATCCAGAGGGCGGACAATCGCATTTTCGGGTGCGCATTCGGGCGGATGCGCTCACGCCTTTGTCCCGAATTGCGCGCCACAGGGCGATCCATACGGCCATCGGTCCAGACCTGATCGGGCGCATTCATGCGTTGGCGATCGAGGTGGATGCCTGAGCCGCTTTGGCCAGAGCGCCCCGGTCTAGTCTTCTTTCGGTGTCTTTGGCCCCGGCGTGTCAGGTTCCGATCCCGGCTCTGCCGGTGTCTTGATCGGCTCGGCTGGGTCCGCACGAGAGGGCTGGATTGGCGTCAGAGCAGGTTCGCGACGCTCACGTTTAGCGGTATCGGGCTCATCAACATCCGGCGATACTGCCTCGGCTACGGTCTGGGCAGTCGAGATGACCTCATCAGCGGCGCTCTCTTCTTCGGCCTTGGCGCGGCGGAACACCATCAGCGTGCGATAGACCGTTTGCGTCGAGGTCAGGCCCTGCCGCTCGTCGCTGGGTAGAATATCGGTGCGCATGTAGTCCCAGCCCTCGGCTGCCTGTAGGTTCAGCAGTGCCTCGACTGTGTTGGCAAACCGCGCCTCGGGCGCCTTGACGCCGGGCGTCTTGGTGCCTTTGGCGGGGGCGGGGATCACCTTGTATTCATAATGCGCCATGGTGCCGCTTCCTCGTCGATTGGGTTGATTTGCGTCAGCTTATCCGCGTGGCCGCATGGTTGAAAGGTCCGCGCCTAGCTCTTGCGCCTGATACCCATGGGCAGGCCCACGGCCTCGGGAACGGGCAGGGCGTTATGTGCTGCCTGCATGGCCGCGACGCGCGCGGCGATATCGTCGGGCATGGGTGCGACGCGCGGGCCACTCATGTCGATATGCAGCGTCAGCGCCTCGGCTGTGGCGGCGACCCAGCCGTCCTCGTGAATCAACTGCTGAAAGCTGTGAAAGCGTTTAGCGTCGTGATCCAGCAGCTGGACCGAGCAGCGCACGCGATCCCCCTCATGCAATTCGCGCAGATAGCGCACACGGAAATCGGCAACATAGGTGGTCATGCCGCGCGTGCGCGCATAGTCCGCGCCAAAGCCGATCAGGCGATAAACGTCGACGATGCCATCATCGAAGAGCACACTATAATAGGCCATGTTCAGATGCCCATTGTAGTCGATCCATTCAGGTCGAACGACCATCCAGTCCGACAGGGCAGGGCCGATTTGTGCGTCGTCCGTCATTATAGCCCCAGTTTGGCAGCGACGATGTCGTTCACCGCCTTGGGGTTTGCCTTGCCGCCGGTTGCTTTCATCACCTGACCGACGAACCAGCCAGCCAGCTTTGGATTGGCCTGCGCCTTTTCGACCTGAGCGGGGTTGTCGGCAATGATCTGATCAACGGCGGTCTCAATCGCGCCGGTGTCGGTGACCTGTTTCATGCCGCGCTCATCGACGATTTTCGCGGGATCACCACCCTCGGTATAGACGATCTCAAAGAGATCCTTGGCGATCTTGCCTGAGATTGCGTCGGATGCGATCAGGTCCACGATAGCGCCCATTTGCGCGGGGCTGACCGGACTGTCGGTGATATCCGCAGCTTCCTTTTTCAGGCGCCCGAACAACTCGTTGATGACCCAGTTCGCCACTAGCTTGCCATCGCGACCAAGGGCTGCGGATTCGAAATAGGCGGCGTTGGCGACCTCAGCTGTCAGGACGCTGGCGTCGTATTCAGACAGGGCGAAATCTTTGACAAAGCGCGCCTTTTTGGCGTCAGGCAGCTCGGGCAGGGACGCTTCTATCTGATCGACCCATTCCTGCTCAATCTCCAGCGGCAGAAGGTCGGGATCGGGGAAGTAGCGATAATCATGCGCCTCTTCCTTGGAGCGCATTGACCGCGTCTCGTTCTTGTCCGGATCATAGAGGCGCGTTTCCTGCACCACCTCGCCGCCACCCTCGACAATGGCGATCTGGCGGCGCGCCTCGACGTCGATGGCGGCCTGAATGAACCGCATGGAGTTCATGTTCTTGATCTCGCAGCGCGTGCCAAGGTGGCTGAAATCCTGCGTTTCCTGATATTTTTCGTACTGGCCGGGGCGGCAGATGCTGACGTTCACATCGGCGCGCAGATTACCGTTCTGCATGTTGCCGTCGCACGTGCCGAGGTAACGCAGAATCTGGCGCATTTTCAGGACATAGGCCGCCGCCTCTTCGGGGCCGCGAATGTCGGGGCGGCTGACGATTTCCATCAGGCAGACGCCCGTGCGGTTCAGATCGACGAAGGACATGTTCGGGTCCATGTCGTGGATGGATTTGCCTGCGTCCTGCTCCATATGGATGCGCTCGATCCGGACCAGCCGAGCGATGCCGGGCTCCATATCCACCAGCACTTCGCCCTCGCCGACGATGGGGTGGTATAGCTGGCTGATCTGATAGCCTTGCGGCAGGTCGGGATAAAAGTAATTCTTGCGATCAAACGCCGATTTCAGATTGATCTGCGCCTTAAGGCCAAGGCCCGTGCGCACCGCCTGCTCAATGCAAAATTCGTTGATGACAGGCAACATGCCGGGCATTGCGGCATCAACAAACGCGACGTTTGAATTGGGCTCGGCGCCAAAACGGGTAGACGCGCCCGAAAACAGTTTCGAGTTCGACGCGACCTGCGCATGCACCTCCATGCCGATGACCAGTTCCCAATCGTGTTTCGCACCTGCGATCACGCGTGGTTTCGGGGTCTCATATGTCAGGTCCAGCATGGGCGGCGTCCTTTGGTCAGGTCGCCTGCGTTCTAAGTCAGCCGCGCGCGTGGGGCAAGAGGCGCGCGCCCTTCAGGGCGAGGGCAGCATATACATGCCCGAAGGTGAGAATGCGATGGATTGGCCGCGGCCGATATCGTCGGCAAATTGCGCGGCGATAGCGTGCAGGGCAGTGCGCCTCCCTTCGCTGATCAGGGCCTTGCGCGAGGGCAGAGGCGCGGCGCCGGGGCGATGCAACGCCTGTGTCCAGATCAGCGGATGTAACTCATGCAGGTGGTCGCGCAGGATCCATGTCAGGCTATCGTGCAGCGTTGCGCGCGCGGTGCGATCTGCGGGCGCAACCTCAATACCGGCGCGCATCGTGACCGCGCAGAAGGCGGCCAGCAGGTTCGCGCTGTGCTGGTCGGGACGGCGGCGCAGGATATCATGCAGCCCGTCGACAAAAAACGCGGCATCCAGCAACGTCAATGCGCCCGCGTCCTGCGCAAGCGCATCGAAATAGACCCAAGTGTATGCCCCTGCACCCCAGACATCGCCGGTGCGCACAGCGGTGCGGCGCGCTTCCAGTTCCAGTTCGCGGTAGCTGCCCATTCGGGCGGGCAGCATGGCGGCGCCGAGGGCGCGCATGTGGCGCGGGCTCGCCGGGTCCAGATCAATCAGATCTTCAAAGTGATCTGCAATGCGCGGCTCGTGGCCTCTGGCGGTGGTCGATAGGGCGCCCGACAGCGCGCAATGTGCGGCGACCAGCGACGGCGCGTCTTCTTCAAAACCGCACAGACCCTCGAGCAATGCGTGCGCACGCCCGGCATGATGGCGCGCTTTGGACGGTGCGCTGTCCAGCGTATTGGCGGCAGGGATGGCGTGCCAAGCCCAAAACATATCGAGATGCGCCAGCGCCACGATCAGCTGAATTGGGTACGCGCCCGGATGCTCCTGCGCGACCGACTCGAACGCATCGATACCATCGGGTTTCGGGGCGACGCCGTCATGCAGTGCATCCTCGGCCATCGAAATCACGTCGCTGCGCGCACCGAAGGCCAGCAGCATCGCCGCCGATTCGCCGCCGGGGGTCGCCGTGCGGTCATGGTCCGCCTGCCGGATTTGTTGTGCCAGTTGATCCCACATCTCTTGGCGGGCGAGATACAGGCCGCGATCCTGATAGGCAGCGCGCGCCATTTCTTCGTCGGTGACGTGGATCGAGGGCAGGATGATGTGGCTGCTGAGCCTGTCCAGATCAGCGTGCGAGCGGCTGGTGGAAACACGCCCGCTGGTGCCGGGATGCGCTCCGCTGCGACCAAGCAGGGCACTGGCGCGCCCCCAAAGTCTGGTCATCGTTCTGGTCATCGGGGGGATCACGATCAGCGGGCCTTCCTGTGCTACCACGTTTCGCGAAAACCTGAGATACAGATTTTCACGGAACGCGGGCAATACTCATTTGTTTCGCTGCGTTTCGGGTCATCCCGGTTTCAGGTCTGAGCCTAAACGCTCTAGTCATGTGACCGGTTTGCTTTCGCTTTCGGGCCAAAACATGTCGGGCCTTGGGAAATGCGGTGATGATGCGTTAAACCGCCGCTAACCAAGGCCCGTGGGGGGCGGCATTGCCTGCCCGCGGATTTTCAGCGATTATGGCGCATGAACTGGACCTCCCTATGCCTTTGCGCGCTGTTGTGCGCAGCGCCCGCAGCGCAGATCGCGCACGCCTCAGATGTCGTGCCCACCACGCCGACCCGACCCGCCGCGCGCTCGGCTGAAATCCCCAAGGCCCGCTGGGATCACCGCCCCGGCGGCGCGGCCTGGACGCGCGACGCACTGGCGGCGCTGGCCCAGCACGGCGCGCCGCTGGTCAGCACCGTGCCCCGCGACATTGCCGCGTGGTGCCCCGGCTATCCATCGGCGAATGTGGCGCAGCGCCGCGCCTTTTGGGTCGGGTTTCTGTCGACACTGTCCAAACACGAAAGCACCTATCGCGCCAAGGCAGTGGGCGGCGGTGGGCTGTGGTTTGGCCTCTTGCAGATCCTGCCGAGCACCGCGCGCGGCCATGGCTGCCGCGCACGCACAGGCGGAGCGTTAAAGGATGGGGGCGACAACCTCAGCTGTGCGATCCGCATCATGGCGCGCACCGTGACACGCGACAAGGCGATCGCGATCAAGGAGGGGCGCTGGCGCGGCGTCGCCGCCGATTGGGGACCGTTACGCATTTCGAACAAGCGGACCGACATGTCGTCTTGGCTGCGCGGCCAGAGTTATTGCGCCATCACCAAATCGCCACGTCCGCAGCGGCGCCCGAAATCCATCGAGTTACTGCGCAGCGCCAAGACCGACCGTTGAATCGCGCCGGTCCCGTTTAGCTTTGCAGGATGCGCCCGACCATCTCGGTGGTGTCGCGGCTTAGCTTTGGTTGATCCGCGATACGCCGCAGTTGTTTTTTGATAAGTGTCTGACGCGCATCGTCATAGCGTCGCCAGGTCTCGAACGCCGAACACATGCGCGCTGTCGTCTGCGGGTTCAGCGGATCAAGCTTGATCAGCCAGTCCGCGAGCAGGCGATACCCCTCGCCGCTGGCGTGATGGAATCCGGCAGGTGATCCTGCCAACGCGCCAAGCGTTGCGCGAAACCGGTTGGGATTTTTCATTGTGAAATCAGGATGCTGAGTCAGCCGCTCGGTCACTGCTACCGTTTGATCGGGCGCGGCATGAGCGATCTGCAGGCCGAACCATTTGTCGATCACCAGTCGGTCATCCTGCCACTGCTCGTAAAAGGCCTGCACAGCCGTATCGCCCTTGCCCGCTTGCAAAAGGCACCCCAGCGCCGCCAACTGCTGGGTCATGTTGTCGGCAGAATCGTACTGCGCCTGCGCCGCAGCACCGCCATCGCGGCGGGTGATCATTGCCAGCGCTGCATTTGCCAGCGCACGTGCGCCGGATTGTTCGGCGTCGGGGCGGTAGGTCTCGCCGACCTGATGCTGGCTGTATAGCGCGTTGGCGGTATCCTCCAACGCCTCCGCGCGGGCGTCTTTGAGTGCTTCCAGCGCGTCCCAGATCGCCTGCGGATCGGGCGTGCTGCCGGCATCATGGATCGCCTGCGCCAGATCGTCCTGGCTGGGCAGCCCAAGCGTCAGCGCGCGAAAGGCGGGATCAAGACTGTCATCCGTCGCCATCGTGCGAACCGCCTCAAGATAGGCGGCATCGGGGTTGGCCCCTTCGCTGATCATTTCCAACAGGCCCGCACGGGCAAGGGCGCGCCCCGCCTCCCATTTATTGAAGGGGTCAGTGTCGTGGGCCAGAAGGAAGGCGCGCTCGGCATCGTTCGTCTCGCGCATCAGGATCACCGGGGCCGAAAAGCCGCGCAGGATCGATGGGATAGGATGGGCGGAAAGCCCAGTGAATTCAAAATTCTGCTCGGCCTTGTTCATCTCAAGGATGCGCGTCTCGACTACCTCATCACCGTTCTGGCCCAGTAGGCCGACGGCAATGGGGATGACGCGAGGCGGCTTGCTGTCCTGCCCCGGCGTTGGAGGTGTTTCTTGTTTGAAATTAAGGGTGTATGTGCCGTCCTTAAACTCATCGGTGACCGACAGGCGCGGTGTGCCTGCATCCTCGTACCAACGCTTGAACTGTGCCAGATCGCGGCCCGTCACATCCTCGAACACTTTCAGCCAGTCCTCGATCGTGCAGGCCTGCCCGTCGTGGCGCTGGAAGTAGAGCGTTAGCGCCTTGGACCATGCCTCATCGCCAACTAGCGTTTTCAGCATCCCGATCAGCTCGGCACCCTTTTCATAGACAGTCGCGGTGTAGAAATTGTTGATCTCGACAAAGCTGTGGGGCCGGACCGGATGCGCCAATGGCCCGTTATCCTCGCGGAATTGCCGCGCGCGCAGGACGATGACATCCTCGATCCGCTTGACCGGCGCACTGCGCATGTCTGAGGTGAACTGCGCATCGCGAAAGACCGTCAGCCCTTCTTTCAGGCACAGCTGAAACCAGTCGCGGCAGGTAATGCGGTTGCCCGTCCAGTTGTGAAAATACTCATGCGCAATTATCGCCTCAATCCGCTCAAAATTGGCGTCGGTCGACGTCTCGGGTGAGGCGAGGACGCAGGACGAGTTGAAGATATTCAGCCCCTTGTTTTCCATCGCGCCCATGTTGAAATCATCGACGGCGACAATGTTGAACAGGTCCAGATCGTATTCGCGCCCGTAAACCTCTTCGTCCCAGCGCATGGAATCCTTCAACGCCTGCATTCCAAAGGCGCATTTGCCCTCGTCGCCGGGGCGCACCCAGATGTTCAGGTCGACCTCGCGGCCTGACATGGTGGTAAAACTGCCCGGATGATTGACCAGTCGCCCGGCCACCAGCGCAAAGAGGTAGGCCGGTTTTGGCCACGGGTCATGCCATTCTGCAAAGCCATCGCCGCTATTGCCGGGATTGCCGTTCGAGAGCATCACAGGCTCGTCGCCCTCGATGCGAACGGTGAAAACGCTCATCACATCAGGGCGATCGGGGTAGTAGGTGATCTTGCGAAAGCCTTCGGCCTCGCATTGGGTGCAATACATGCCGCTGGACATGTAGAGCCCTTCGAGCGCGGTGTTGGACGCTGGATTGATTTCAACCTCCGCCTCCCAGGTGAACGCGCCGTCCGGGACGTCGCAGGTAAGGCCATGCGCGCCGACGTCGGGCGTGACCTCAGCGCCGTCGATACGGGCCGAAATCAATTTCATGTTCTCGCCGTCCAGCGCGAAATCGCGACTGGACGCGTCGGGATTCGGTGCGAATTCGATGCGGCTAAGCACCCGCGTGCCGGTGGGGTCCAGCCGGAACGTCAGATGCACACTGCTCACCAGCCAGTTTGGCGGGGTATAGTCGGCAAGGTGAATGGCTTGGGGGGCGGCGTGCGACATTGCTGCATCCTTTTGGTCGGAACCTCTTGGCTCGTGTCAGAGTTAGAGCGTTAATAATCGGCCTTCAATGGCCTATCGCGGCGCAGAGGCCGCGCATTCAGCAAATGGAGTACGCAGATGTCTGCACCCGACACAAACACCGAAAAGACTAAGGCCGCGCACAAGACACCCATCGCTGGAATGATCGGCATGGTGGTTTTCGCTGTCGTGCTGCTGTTTGGGCTGGTGACGTGGCTTAGCTATGCCGGGAACGACCCCGGTGAGGCGGGCGGAGTTGAGGATGGTATCGGCACCGAAGTGACCGGCTCTGACGCTGGTTCGGACTAGCGCGAGGCCCTGCTCTGGCTTTTTGTTAGCGGGGCGCGGATGACGCGCGATAGGGTTGAATTTTTCGCAATCTGCGGTGAAAGTGCGGGCATCTGAATTTCATCGCGAAGGCCACATATGAAACGTCCCGTCATCGGCATCATAGGCAATCATTATGTCATTGAGAATCGCTATCCGGTCCATGCCGTCGGGCGGATGAATCTGGACGCGGTGGCGCAGGTGGCGGGCGGGATGCCCTATATTATCGCCGCCGACCCCGAACTGGTCGGCGTGGACGAGTTGATGGAGGTTTGTGATGGGTTCGTGCTGACCGGGGGGCGCGCGAACGTGCACCCGGATCAGTACGGCGAGCTTGCAACAGACGCTCATGGCGCGTTTGATCCGGCGCGCGATGCGATCACATTGCCACTGGTGCGCGCCTGCGTCGAGGCAGGCCAGCCGATCCTGGGCCTTTGCCGCGGCTTTCAGGAGGTGAACGTGGCGCTGGGGGGAACCCTCTATCCCGAAATCCGCGACCTGCCGGGGCGCGATGATCATCGGATGCCACCCGAAGGCACGCTGGAAGAGCAGTTTGCCCTGCGCCATTTTGTCAGCTTTACCGAAGGGGGTGTGTTTCACCGCCTGATGGGCGCGCGCGAGGTTATGACCAACACGCTGCACGGGCAGGGTATCGCGACGCCGGGCCCTCGCGTGATTGTTGATGGCCACGCGCGCGACGGTACTGCCGAGGCGATCCATATCAGCGGTGCGGCCGGCTTTGCGCTGGCTGTTCAATGGCATCCGGAGTGGAACGCCGCAATTGACCCTGTCTCGCGCCCGCTGTTTGAGGCGTTCGGCGCGGCGGCGCGCCATTGGGCGGCGGGGCATGGCCCGGTTTCGGTGTTGAAATCGGCCTGAGGAATTTGACTTAGGCGCGATCGTCCAACATCGGCGCGTTTGGCCGTGTGCGACCTCGCCCAATTGATAGACGTTGCGCGACTCTTGGTCTGTTCAGAATGCGGGCGCGACGCTAAAGCGTTTTGGACGTTGGAGCGTTTGGCCATAATTTCTGATTGAGAATTCAGGTAAAACGTTATTGGTCTGCCAAAGATCACTGACAAGAGCGCGAGGTGCCATGCAACCTGATCCGCCCCCGCCGGAAAAAGGCCCGATTGAGCGCCCCAAGAGCGGCGCTGTGATCCGCGCGCTATGGGTCTGCGTCGGGTCGGTTTCCTTGGCGCTGGGTGCGGTGGGGGTGATACTGCCGCTCTTGCCGACGACGCCTTTTGTTCTGCTGGCCGCTTTTGCATTCGCACGCAGCGCGCCGCGGTTGCGCGCTTGGCTGACCGGCAATCGCGCCTTTGGCCCGATCATCGCCGACTGGGAAGCACATGGCGCCATCGCGCCGCGCTACAAGGCTATGGCCTGTACGGCGATGGGCGCCGTCTTGCTGGCCTCTCTGTTAGGCGGGCTGTCATGGCGGCTTATTGCTGTGCAGACGATCTGCATGAGTGGCGCGGCGATCTACGTGCTTAGCCGGCCCTCGCGGTAGCACCGATAGGATTTGGTAAAGCAAAGGATAGGAAAACCCTGTTTTGCCCCTAGCGCCACCAGCGCGTAACCTGAGAAAATTGCGCAACAGGGGGACGATATGACGCAGCAGATCTATGTCGCGGGCGATTGGGTGGCGTCGAACGCCAGCGAAACACTGGATTGCGTCGACCCATCAACTGGCGAGGCCTTCGACAAGATTGCCAATGGAAATGCGCAGGACGTGGATGCCGCTGTAAAAGCTGCACGCGCCGCATTGCCTGGCTGGCGCAGCACGCCTGCGGGCGAACGCGCGGCACTGCTGCGCAAGGTGGCGGCGGCCATTGTCGACAATCGCGAGGATCTGGCCGCGCTTGAGACGCGCGACAACGGCAAGCCCATGGCCGAATCCTACATCGACGTCGATACCATCGCCGCCATTTTCGGCATGTATGCTGATATGGCCGACGATCTGGCCACGAACCCCGAAGAGGTGGTCGAAACCGGCGGCGACGTGATGGAGGTCACCGTCGCGCGCGTGCCTATTGGCGTGATCGGTATGATTACCCCGTGGAATTTTCCACTGGAGCAGTTCACGTGGAAGGTTGCGCCCGCGCTTGCCGCTGGCTGCACCGCCGTGATCAAGCCGTCGGAATTTACCTCGCTCAGTTCGCTGGCCCTTGCGCGGCTGATGGGCGAGGCGGGGCTGCCTGCGGGCGTTTTGAACGTCGTGACCGGCACGGGGCCTCGCGTGGGCGAGGCGCTGGTGATGCATCCGGGTGTCGACAAAGTGTCGTTCACCGGTAGCACCGCAACGGGCAAGCAGATCATGCGCGGCGCGGCGGAGGACCTAAAGCGGGTTAGTCTGGAACTGGGTGGCAAGAACCCTGTGATCGTATTCGACGATGTTGATATCGACGCGGCGGCGGAGTGGGTCACTTTCGGCGCCTTCGTCAATCAGGGGCAGGTTTGCACGGCCACTTCGCGCCTTTTGGTGCACGAGGCGATTGCCGACAAGTTCGAAGCGCGGCTGGCCGAGGTGGCCGCTAACGTCAAGATCGGTAGCGGCGATACCGACGCCGTCAAGATGGGGCCGCTGGTCAGCCAGTCGCAATATGACAAGGTGATGGGTTATATTGAGACCGGTCGCAGCGAGGGCGCGCGCGTTCTCACCGGTGGCGGGCGCCCTGACGAAATGGACAAGGGCTATTACATCGCGCCGACGATCTTTACCGACGTTACTGCGGATATGAGGGTCTGGCGCGAAGAGATCTTTGGCCCGGTCCTTAGCGTCATGCGCTTTGCCGACGAGGCCGAGGCGATCCAGTTGGCCAACGACACGCCCTACGGCCTTGCCGCTACGGTTCTGAGCGCCGACGAGGCTCGGACTGAACGTGTGGCAGACGCGCTCGAGGCCGGGATCACTTGGCAGAACTGCAACAACATGGTGGTCATTCAGGCCCCTTGGGGCGGCGTCAAGAAAAGCGGCATGGGCCGCGAACTGGGACGCTGGGGACTGGATGCGTTCCTTGAGCCGAAACAAAAAACGCGTTGGAAGGCGGGCGGCGGCGTCGGCTGGTATGATATGAAGATCGCCTGAGCGCGCCACCCTCCCAAGACCCTCCCGAGAAAGGGATTTTTAATGCCCAAGGACAGCACCTCCAAACGCGATCCGCGCTATGACATCCTGTTTGAGCCAGTCAAGATCGGCCCCGTGACGGCCAAGAACCGGTTCTATCAGGTGCCTCATTGCAACGGTGGCGGCTATCGCGACCCGTCGGCGGCCGCGCAGATGCGCAACATCAAGGCGCAAGGTGGCTGGGGCGTGATCTTTACCGAGCAGGTCGAGATGCACCAGACGTCCGAAATCACTCCGTTTATTGAGCTAAGGCTCTGGGAGGACAAGGATATTCCGGGCCTCGCGCGCATGGCCGAGGCGATGAAGACGGACGGCGCGCTGGCGGGGATCGAACTGGCCTATAGCGGCGTCAATGGCGGCAATCTCTATACCAAAGAGGTGCCGATGGCGCCGTCGCATTCGCCGATCCTGACCTTTTACAAGGACCCGGTCAGCGCCCGCGCGATGGACAAGCAGGACATTCGCGATCTGCGCCGCTGGCACCGCAATGCCTGCCTGCGGGCGAAAACTGCCGGATATGATATCATTGAACTTTATGGTGCGCATGGGTTTGGCGTGATCCAGCACTTCCTGTCGCCGCTGACGAACCAGCGGGATGACGAATATGGTGGCAGCCTGGAAAATCGCGCGCGCTTGTTCCGTGAACTTATCAGCGAGTGCAAGGATGCTGTCGGCGATTCCATCGCTATTTCCGTGCGCCTGTCGCTGGAGGAAATCGGCGGGCTGGAAAACCCGGAAGTACGCGACATGATCGAAATGAACGCCGATCTGCCGGACCTCTGGGATCTGGGCCACGGCACATGGGAGGATTGTTCCGGCCCGTCCCGCTTTACCGAAGAGGGCGCGCAGGAACCGCTGGTGCGCGGCATCAAGGAGCTGACGGACAAGCCTGTGGTCGGCGTCGGCCGCTTTACCTCGCCCGATGCGATGGTCAGCCAGATCAAGCGCGGTGTGCTGGATTTCATCGGCGCGGCGCGCCCCTCGATTGCCGATCCGTTCATCCCGCGCAAGATCGATGAGGGCCGCGTCGAGGATATTCGCGAGTGCATCGGCTGCAATATCTGCGTGACCGGCGATATGACGATGTCGATCAGTCGCTGCACGCAAAACCCCACCTTTATGGAAGAGTGGCGCAAGGGCTGGCACCCCGAAGAGATCGACGCCAAGGGCGAGACTGAAAACGTGCTGATTATCGGCGCCGGTCCAGCTGGCCTTGAGGCGGCGCGCGCCGCTGGTGAACGCGGCTATCAGGTGGCACTGGCCGAGGCGGGAACCGAACTGGGCGGGCGCGTCGCGCTGGAATGTCAGTTGCCGGGGTTGGCGACGTGGGGGCGTGTGTGCGACTATCGCCAGCACCAGATCAGCACCATGCCGAACGTCGAGGTCTACTTCGACTCGCGGCTTAGCGCGCAGGACGTGCTGGATTTCGGATTTGAGAACGTCGCGATTGCCACCGGGTCAACCTGGCGGCGCGACGGGGTGGCGCGCCATAACCTGCTGCCCATTTCCATCGACGACGCGATGGCGATCTTTACCCCCGACGATCTGATGGCGGGGAAACTGCCCGAGGGCGGGCATGTCGTGCTATATGACGACGATCACTATTACATGGGCGGCGTTCTGGCCGAACTCTTGGTGCAAAAGGGGCTGGAGGTGACGCTGGTCACGCCCGCGAACCTCGTCAGCGAGTGGACGCTGAACACGCTGGAGCAGCACCGCATTCAAGCCCGCATGATCGAACTGGGCGTGAACATCATCACTGCGCAGGCCGTAACGTCGGTCGAGGCCAAGGGCGTAACGCTGGCCTGTGCGTTTACCGGGCGTACGCGCACGATTGACTGCGATGCGACGGTCCTTGTCACCTGCCGTCTGCCCAATGACGATCTGTGGCAGGCGCTGAAAGCGCGCGAGGATGAGTGGAAGGGTGCAGGCATCAAAAAGATCGAGCGCATTGGAGATGCCAACGCGCCCGCGCCCATCGCATGGGCCACCTATGCCGGTCACCGCTTTGCCCGCGAATTGGACGTGGTGCGCGGCGAGGATGAACTGTCCTTTCGCCGCGAAGTGACCGAACTGGCCCCAAAGGAGACGTTTCGATGAGTAACGCCGTGGCTGCCGCGCCAATTCATGACGCCACTCCGGGCGCTGCCAGCTCTGCTCGTGCGGCGGTCGAATTGGAGAACGTCGAAAAGACATACGGATCGGGCGCGACGGCGGTCAAGGCGCTGAAAGGCGTCAGCTTTGACATCGCCGATAACGAATTCTTCACACTGCTTGGCCCCTCGGGCTGCGGCAAGACCACGCTGTTGCGCGCGATGGCGGGGTTCGAGCATGTGACGGCTGGCACCATTCGCCTCTTTGGCGAGGATATTGTTGACGTGCCGACCTACAAACGCTCGATCAACACCGTATTTCAGCACTACTCGCTGTTCCCGCACATGACCGTGGCGGAAAATGTCGCCTACGGCCTCAAGCGGCTGAAAAAGTCCAAGGACGAGATCAAGACGACGGTTGCCGACATGCTGGAACTGGTCAAGATGTCGGAATTCGGCCCGCGCTTGCCCACGCAGCTATCGGGCGGTCAGCAACAACGCGTTGCACTCGCTCGCGCGCTGGCGCCGCACCCCAAGGTGCTGCTGCTGGACGAACCGCTGTCGGCGCTGGACCTCAAGCTGCGCCAGTCGATGCGTCAGGAATTGAAGCAAATTCAGGCGCGTACCGGCATCACCTTTATCTTTGTCACCCACGATCAGGACGAGGCGCTGTCGATGTCCGACCGCGTCGCCGTCATGTCGGCGGGCCTTGTACAGCAGGTCGGCACACCAAATGAGATTTATGAGCATCCCGCCAACCGCTTTGTCGCGGGCTTTGTCGGGGACGCGAATTTCATTGAGGCGAGCATCGCGTCGCCCATCGGCGCGACGGTCACCTGCCGCACCAAGGGCGGGGCCGAGTTGCAGGCCGACGCCAAGAACCTGCTGCCCGATCAGCGCGACGTGACGCTGTTTCTGCGCCCCGAAAAGGTGAAACTGGCCAAGGCCGGGGCAGGGACGATTGATGGAGAAATCACGGACATCCAATATCTCGGAAACTCGACCATGATGCAGATCGACATAGGCGAGGCCGAACCGCTGATCGTCACCGAGCCACTTGGCGAGGTCGACCAAGGCCTGCGCCGCGTCGGCGATAAGGTGGGCGTGATCCTCAGCCCCACCGCCCTGCAGATTCTGGTGGAATGATGGCGAACCTGCCCAGCAGCCCCGCCCTCAGACGCACATTGTCGTTGACGCCCGCGCTGGGCATCATCGGAATTTTCATGCTGATCCCTGTCGGCATCATCGCGGTATTCTCATTCCTTGAGGCCAAGTCATTCGGTGGCGTTGTCTGGAGCTTTTCGACCGACGCCTATGTGCAGCTGCTCTATGAGCGGGCGCTGGATGACAGCCTGATCCTTAGCCCCGGCTATCTAATCATCATAGCGCGGTCATTCCTGTTGGCCGGAATTGCAATGCTCTGCTGCCTCGTCGTTGGTTTTCCGGTGGCATATTTCATCTCGCGCCAGCCGCTTCAGCATCGCAATATGTGGATACTGCTGATCACCATCCCGTTCTGGACGAACCAGCTGGTGCGCACGTTCGCGTGGATCATCATTCTGGGCCGCAACGGCATTATCGAGACGCCGTTTCACTGGTTGGGCATCCTTGGCAGTGATGACACGCTGGGCCTGATGTACAGTAATTTCGCCATCGCAGTGGGGCTGACCTACACGTTCATCCCGCTGATGGTCCTGCCGATCTATGCGAGCCTTGAAAAGCTGGACTTTACCTTGGTCGAAGCGGCAGCCGATCTCTATTCCTCCAAATGGGAGGCGTTCACCAAGGTCATTATCCCGCTCTCCAAGCCGGGCATCATTGCGGGCTGTTTGCTGGTCTTTATCCCCAGCCTTGGCGCGTTTATCCAGCCCGACCTTTTAGGTGGGGGCAAGAATATGATGCTGGGCACGCTGGTGCAGTTCCAATTCTCGACGGCGCGCAACTGGCCGTTCGGTGCCGCGATCGCAATGATCCTGCTGGCGGCAGTGGTCGCGTTCCTGATGATCTATGCCCGCGCCGCGCGTGGTCAGCAAAAGATGGAGCTGCACTGATGGCCGTCTCGGATCAGATCACACCCGTCGCGACCAAAGCGAAGAAGCGCCGCGCCTTTGGTGAGGTGCCGGGCCTCGGCGCGGTGGCCATCGCCTTCATGGTGTTCCTCTATCTGCCGATCATCGTGCTGGTGATCTATTCGTTCAACGCGGGCAATATCGTGATGGTCTGGACCGGGTTTTCGACCGACTGGTATGCCAAGGCGTTCGCCAACGCCGATATCCGCAAGGCCGCGCTCAACTCGCTGGTCGTGGCGACCAGCGCGACGGCGATTGCCACGACCTGCGCCACATTGGCCGCGCTGGCACTGGCGCGGGGCGGTTCATTTAGGGGCAAGGGCGCGACTGTCGGTATCATCACCCTGCCGCTGATGGTGCCGGAAATCGTGACCGCCGTGGCGATGCTGGTGTTTTTCTCGAACCTCGGCCTCAGTCTTGGCCTTGGAAACGTGATCTTGGCCCATGTGACGTTCTGCATCCCGTTCGCCTTCATGCCGATCCGCGCGCGCCTCGACGGGATGGACACCACGTTAGAGCAAGCCTCGCGTGACCTTTACGCCTCGGATTGGGAGACGTTTCGACTGGTCACGCTACCCCAGCTCATGCCCGGTGTTCTGGCCGGCGCGATGCTGAGCTTTGTCATCTCGATGGACGATTTCATCATCACGCTGATGGTGGCTGGCGCCGGCGACACGACGCTGCCCGTCTATATCTATTCCATGATCCGGCAGGGCATCACGCCCGAGATCAACGCGGTCTCGTCGATCCTGCTGCTTTTTTCGATCGTGCTGGTGACCGCCTATTGGTTCACCACGCGCACCAAGCCCGACGGCAAAAACCATTAAGAAACTCAACAGGGAGAAGACCAAATGAAACTTACCAAAATGTTCGGCCTGATGGCCGGGACCAGCCTGATCGCGGGGGCCGCGATGGCCGAAGGCACGCTGAACCTCTACAACTGGACCGACTACACCTCGCCCGAGATGATCGAGAAGTTCGAGGCCGAGACCGGCATCGACGTCGTCCTCGACACCTACGATTCCAACGAGACGCTGCTGGCCAAAATGCAAGCAGGCGCGACGGGCTACGACATCATCGTACCCAGCCACAACTTTGTGCCGATCTTCATCTCCGAAGGGCTGGTGCAGAAGGTCGACGCGACCCAGATGGAAAACTTCGCCAATGTGCAGGATCGCTGGAAGAATCCCGAATGGGACCCCGACCAGCAATATACCGTGCCATTCCACTGGGGATCGGCCTCGGTATCTTACCGCCCCGACCTCTATGGCAAGGAACTGACCAGCTATGGTGAGTATTTCGAGCCTGCCGAAGAGGTGCAGGGTCGCATCGGCGTGTTCAAGACGCCCGAAGAGATCGTGAACCTCGCGCATCTCTATCTGGGTCAGGATTTCTGCAACGAGAACCCCGAGGAAATGCAAAAGGTGCAGGATCTGCTGGTCGCGCAGAAGCCCAGCGTCGTTGCCTATAGTTCGGAGGGGATGAACGACCGGCTGATCAACGGCGACACGATCATCACGTCGCATTGGAACGGCTATTCGTTCAAGGGCCGCAAGCTGGCCGAAGAGGCGGGCAAGGAGATCGTTTACGCCTATCCCAAGGAGGGTGTGGTCGGTTGGTCCGACAGCCTTATGATCCCCGTTTCGGCTGAGAATGTCGAGAATGCCAAGATCTTCATGAACTTCATCATGGACCCCGAAAACATGGGGATGCAGTCCAATTTCGCGGGCTATGGCGGGCCGATCGAAGGCCAGCGCGAATTCATGACGCCTGAGCTGCGCGATGCGCCTGAGATCAACGTCCCTGAGGATGCCAAGATGATCTTTTCCTTTGCGTGTAACGAAAAGTCGCAAAAGCTGATCGACCGCGTCTGGACCAACGTCCTGCGTTAACATCTACGGCCTGCGCGGCGTGCGCGCGCAGGCCCATTTTTCGGGAGGTCAGCGATGAAGACGGGCTTTGTTTGTCACGAGAAATACATGTGGCACGATACCGGCCACGCGGGAATTTTCATCCCCTCGATAGGGTATGTGCAACCTGCCGAGCACGCCGAAAGCCCCGAGAGCAAGCGGCGAATCCGTAACCTCATGGAGGTGACCGGGCTGCTGGAGAAGCTGATCCTTATTGCGCCGCGCCCAGCCACGCGCGACGAGGTGCTGCGTTATCATACGCCTGACTACATCGACCGGCTGGCGCAGCTCAGCGCCGAGCGGGGTGGGGATGCGGGCATGACCACGCCCTTTGCCGGTGGTGGCTATGACATCGCGCTGCTGTCTGCGGGCGGCGTGATTGCCGCCGCCGAGGCGGTGGTAGACGGCAAGGTCGACAATGCCTATGCGCTGGTGCGCCCGCCCGGCCATCACGCCGAGGCAGATGTGGGCAAGGGATTTTGCCTGCTGGCCAACGGCGTTCTGGCCATCAAGCACGTGCAGGCGACGCGCGGTATCGGACGTGTTGCCGTGCTGGATTACGATGTGCATCACGGCAACAGCGCCGAACATGCGTTTTACGACGACCCTAATGTGCTGACAATTTCGATCCATCAGGACAACTGCTTTCCTCCTGATTCAGGTGCGGCTGGCGACACTGGGCGCGGCAAGGGCGAGGGCTATAACATCAACGTTCCGCTACCGCCGGGCAGTGGCCGCGAGGCCTATCGCGCCACGTTCGAGCGTGTTGTTGTGCCGGCCATCACCGCGTTCAAGCCCGATCTGATCGTGGTCCCCTCGGGATTTGACGCCGGGGGTTTTGATCCGCTCGGCCGCATGATGCTGTCTTCGGGCAGCTACCGCGAGATTGCGGCGACGATGAAATCGCTGGCGGCGGACCTTTGCGGCGGTCGCCTGCTCTTTACCCACGAGGGCGGATATGCCGCCGTGCATGTCCCGTTCTGCGCCCATGCCGTTATCGAAGAACTGTGCGAGGCCGAGACCCGTATCGACGATCCGTTCGCGCCGATCCTTGAGGGGATGGGGGGCCATCAGCTCTATCCACACCAAGAGGCGGTGATCGACACTGCCGCCGAATTTGCTAATAAAATTAAATAACTATGCAGGGAAATTCACCATGAACATTAAGATCAATGACTCCATGCTGCCCACCGGCGAGCGTGGCAAAGTCACGCTTGATCCGTTGAATTCGCCCACGCTGCCGTCGCGCTATTACACGGATGAGGGCATCTATCGCCAAGAGATGACACATATACACCGCAAGGCCTGGACCTATGTCGGCCATGTCGGCGACGTGCCGGAGACGGGGTATTATTTCACCGACACCGTGGGCGAGCAGCCCATTGTCGTGGTGCGCGGCGGCGATGACGTGGTGCGCTGTTTCTACAACGTCTGCCCGCATCGCGGCCACCAACTGGTCGAGGGCGCCGGCAAGCTAAAGGCCAAGGGCATTAGCTGTCCCTATCATGCTTGGATGTTCCACCTCGATGGCCGCCTTGGCGTTGCGCGCCTGACAGAACACGTCAAGGATTTCGACAAATCGCAGTTCGGGCTAAAGGAAATCCGCATCGCCTTTGCCGCCGGGCTCATCTTTGCGACGCTGGATCCTGACGCGCCTGATTTCGCCACGGAAATGGACGGCTTTGTCGAGAATATCGAGCATTTCCTGCCGACGGCCAAGGATTTCGTCGTCGCCGAGCGTCTGCATTATGACATCAAGGCGAACTGGAAAACCGTCGTCGATAACTTTTCCGAGGCGTATCACATCCCGATCTGCCACCCGCAACTGTCCAAAGTTCTGGAACAGGAGATGGAAGAGCTAAAGGCAGAGCGTCGCTGGACCTTCAACCGCTTCAAAAGCAAAGAGGGGTTTCCCGGCTTTGAGTTGACGCCCGGTTCGCCCTACTACGCGTGGCAGGCGTGGCCGCATTTTTGCGCGCTCAGCCTGCCGGGATCGAACAACCTGATCGTGCTGCGCATGGCGCCTGATGGCGTCGGCGGATGTTCCGAACGGGTGGACATCTACACGCCCAAGGGCGAAGAAAATAACCCCAATCTGGGCGCGGTGCGTGATCTTTTCATGCATATGTTCAACATTGAAGACATCGCGATTGTCGAGAGCGTCCAGCGCGGCCTCGCGTCCATGGGCTATGATCAGGGCCGCTATATCTGCGACAAGGAGGATAGCTGGTTCACCGAATATCAGCTGCACTGGCTCCACATGCAGGTGCTTGAGGCGCTGGGCGGCGACGGGCAAGGAGCGGCTTAACGCCACTTTGCCCGGCTCAGGGCATGTCCTCCCAATCCTCAGAAAATCCTTGGACCCTCCAAGGAAACGGATATTTTTCAGGGTCCAGCGCTGCTGCTAACCTCACCATCGAACGGATAGCCAGATTAGGGCCAGATTAGAGGATGCGACATGATCAGAACCGGCAAGGAATACAAGGACTCGATCCGCGATAACCGCGAGGTCTATATGAACGGCGAGCGGGTCAAGGACGTCACCACACACCCGATGTTCAAGCCGCTGGTCGATATCCGCGCACGTATCTACGACATGGCCCATGATCCCGCGACCGCCGATGTCATGGTCGATCACGACGGTTCTGAGAAGAACGCCATCGGCAATGCGCTGCCCTACACGCAAGAAGACTGGTGGGCCAAGCGCCGCTCGACCGATGCCGTGATGGAGGATATCGGCGGCGTCGTGACCCGCGTCGGCGATGAGACGGTGGGCGAGATGTGGTCTCTCTATGATGGGCAGGACATGCTCAACGAGGTTGATCCGCAGTTCTCCAAGAATATCGAAACGCATATCCACAAGGTGCTGAAAGAAGACCCCTTTCATGTGTCGGCCAACACCGACCCTAAGGGTGATCGCAGCCTCGCGCCGCAGGATCAAGACCCCGACATGCTGCTGCATGTGGTCAAGGAAACCGACGCAGGCCTGATCGTGCGCGGCGCGAAATACGAGACAGCGGCAGCCTATGCCAACCAAGCATTTACCAAGCCGACCATCGCCAATTGGGGCAATGCCGAGCTGAGCGATTACGCCGTCGGATTCATCTGCGATCTGGGCTCGCCCGGTTTGAAATTCCTCTGCCGTGGCGGCTTTGCCAGCACGCGCGCGGATGATCGCGACTATCCGCTGGCGGCACGTTTTGACGAGGTCGACACCATCGTCATCTTTGACAACGTGCTGATCCCGTGGGAAAATGTGCTGTTCTATCGCCACACTAAGGCGGCCGCGTTCATCCGCAACACGTTGCACCGTTATTCGGCCTTCGCCTTTGTTCAGCGCACGTTGAAGCAGGCTGACCAGATGATCGGCTCGGCGCTGTTCAATGTGCGCCAGACCGGTTTGGACAAGCAGCCCGCCGTTCAGGAAAAGCTGGCCGATCTGGCGATCTGGCGCGAGGGGATCAACGCGCATCTGACAGCCTCCATTGCGCTCGGCGAACGCTCGCCCGCGGGTCTGATGATGCCGAACCAGTCGCTGCTGATGTCGGGGCGCTGCCACGCGCTGAACAATCTCAGCCCGATGATGCATATCGCCCGCGAGCTGTGCGGCGGTCAGATCTGTGTGACGCCCAATGCCGCAACCTTTGATGCGCCCGAGACCAAGCCGTGGATGGATAAGTATTACTCCATCAACGAAAACTGGGTTGCCGAGGATCGTCGCAAGCTGTTGGCCTATGCGCGCGATCTGCTGAACTCGGACTATGCGGGCCACCGCCTGACCTTCCAACTTTTCGCGCAATCGCCGCCCTTCGCGCAGAGTGCCGCCGTTTATCGCAATTTCGATTGGGATGGCCCGCTGAACTTTGTCAAAAAAGGTGCACATCTGTCGGACAACGTCATGTCCGGAATTGAGAGCAAGAACGGCGACCCCGCCGTTGCGCAACACTACAGCGAGACTATGCTGAAAGCGGCGGAATAACCCAACCGGGAGGCTTACCAATGGGACAGCAACCACGCGCTATTGACGAGTTGATGAAAACAGCAGCGCTGCCTTTCGAGGCGGCGCGTGCCATGCCGCCCTCGGTCTATACGTCCGAAGAGTTTTTGGCGCAGGAGCAGGAATTTCTTTTTGGCAAGGAATGGTTCTGCGTCGGACGCGCCAGCGCGATGCAGGAGCCGGGCGACTATGTGACGGTTGAATTGGCAGGTCAGCCCATCGCGGTCATTCGCGGCCGCGACGGTGAGTTGCGCGCCATGTCCAACGTCTGCCTGCACCGCATGTCGACCCTGCTGGAGGGGCGCGGCAACACGCGCTCGATCGTGTGTCCTTACCACGCTTGGACCTACAATCTCGACGGCTCTCTGCGTGGCGCGCCCGAGATGGACAGGAACGATGCCTTCTGCAAGGCCGACTACAAGCTGGGCGATATTCGCTGTGAGGAATGGCTGGGCTGGGTTTATGTCACGCTTGATCCGGATACACCGCCCGTCGCGCAACAGCTTGCGCCATTGGCTGATATGATCGGCGATTATGGCATGGAAAACTACGTCGAAACCTTCAATGAGGTCCATGTCTGGGACACGAACTGGAAGGTATTGGCCGAAAACTACATGGAAAGCTACCATTTACCGGTCTGCCACAAGGGCACCGTCGGCCCGTTTACTGATCTGGCGAATGTCGATTGCCCTCCAGGCCATCCGCATTTCAACATTCACTGGTTCACCAAAGAGGCGGAGCTGGCAATTGGCAACGCGCATCCCGACAACACCCGCCTTACGGGCGTCATGCGCAAGACCTCGGCGCTGATCTCAATCTACCCCAGCCACATGGTCACGCTGACGCCGGGCTATTTCTGGTATCTGTGTCTGCAACCCGATGGTGTGGGCCGCGTGCGGATGATATTCGGCGGCGGTTTTGATCCGCATTTCATGGGCGATCCCAAGGCGATCGAATACAATGAAACGCTGAAAACCATCCTTGATGACGTCAATCTTGAGGATCGTGGCTGCACCGAAAAGGTCTATCAGGGTCTTCTGTCGCGCATGGCTGCGCCGGGGCATCTGTCGCACCTTGAGCGGCCCAATTACGATTTTGCCCAATACCTCAGCGGTCGCATCGCGCCTGCTGCCAGCAACCAAGGACTGAATACATGATCCACAAACGCCTTCGCCCGTTCAACACCAAGGAAACCTACCCCGAGCAGAAGCTGGACAATGACCTGTCTCAAGGCGTCGTCGCGCGCGGCACGATGGTTTTTCTGCGTGGTCAGGTTGCTCAGGATCTGGACACGCGCGAATGCGTTGCCGTCGGCGATCCTGCGGGGCAGACTCGCAAGACGATGGAGAACATTGAAATGCTGCTGAAGGAAGCGGGCAGCGAGATGGCGCATCTGTGCCGGATCGTGGTCTATGTGACCGATATCCGCTACCGTGAGGCCGTCTATCAGGAGATGGGCAGGTTCCTGAAGGGCGTTCATCCCTGCTCAACCGGTATCGTCGTGCCGGCGCTCGCCCGCCCCGAATGGGTGGTCGAGATCGAAGCGACCGCCGTCATCCCTGACTGAAACCGGAGCCTGATATGACCTTTTCCATTTCCGCCCGCTGCCCTGATTCCGGTATGTTCGGCGTTGCTGTGTCCTCTTCCTCGCCATGCGTCGCTGCGCGTTGCGCGCATGTGCGCGCGGGCGCGGGCGCTGTGTCCACGCAGAACATTACTGATCCCCGCCTTGGCCCCAAGGGGCTGGACCTGATGGGGCAGGGGATGTCCGCCTCTGACGCGCTGGAAGCGCTGAAAAAGGACGCACCGCATCTGGAGTATCGCCAGCTTGCGTTGGTGGATACCAAGGGTGGCACAGCGCATTTTTCGGGTGCCAACACGCTGGGCACGCACCATGTCGTCACTGGCGATGGCGTGGTCGCAGCGGGCAACCTTCTGACGTCCAAGGCCGTGCCTGAGGCGATGGTCAAGGCGTTTGACGCCGGCAAGGGCCAACCCCTCGGCGACCGCCTGATCGCTGCGATGAAGGCCGCGCTGGACGCGGGCGGCGAAGAGGGCGACGTGCATTCCGCAGGAATGCTGCTGGCCAAGGATGTCGCCTGGCCCGTCGCCGACCTGCGCGTCGACTGGCGCGACGATTGCCCGATCCAAGCGCTCGGTGATCTGTGGGAGCGCTGGAAGGGCGAGATGGACGCCTATGTCAGCCGCGCCCTGAACCCGACCGAGGCGCCCAGCTACGGCGTTCCGGGCGACCTCTAGGCCCATGCAAACGCTCGATATTCTGGACCGGCTGATCGCATTTCCCAGCATCAGCCGGACGTCCAACCGCGATCTGATCTCCTATATCGCGCAGCTTTTGGCCGACGTGGGCATCACTTGCGAGCTGGTGGAAAATGAGGATGGCACCCGCGCCAACCTTTTTGCCACTATCGGCCCGCAGGACCGCCCCGGTGTGATGTTGTCGGGTCATACGGACGTGGTGCCGGTCGAAGGGCAGGAGTGGTCCAGCGATCCGTTCCGCTTGCGCGAAAGCGAGGGGCGATACTACGGGCGCGGCACGGCGGATATGAAGGGCTTTGTCGCCAGCGCCATTTGCGCAGCGCGGCTGGCCAGCCAGCGAAACCTCAAAACCCCGCTGCATCTGGCGTTTTCCTATGATGAGGAAATCGGTTGTGTCGGCGTACGCCGCCTGATCGACGCGCTGGAAGGGCGGACGGTGAAACCGGCACTCTGTATCGTGGGCGAGCCTACGGGATTGCAAATCGCCACCGGCCACAAAGGCAAGACGGCCCTGCGCGCCACCTGCACCGGTCATGCCAGCCATTCGGCCCTTGCACCCGAGGGCGTCAATGCGCTGCATCTGGGGGCGGATTTCCTCGCCCGCTTGCGCGCGCGTCAGGACGATATCGCCGCTCATGGCGCGCGGGATGATGCATATTCCGTGCCCTACACCACGTTTCACGCAGGACTCATGCAGGGCGGACGCGCGCTGAATATCGTGCCGGACCACTGCACGCTTGATTTCGAGATCCGCAATATCGCCGCCGACGATCCCGCGGTTATCGTCGAGGGCCTGACCGAGGATGCCGCGCGCATCGCCGCGCCTTATGCCAACAGCCACCCGCAAGTGGCCATCGACATCGAACAAACGAACGCTTACCCCGGCCTCGAAACCCCGCAGGACGACGCGATCGTCGCGTTCCTGCGCGATGTGACCGGCACAAATGATCCCACTATCAAGGTCGCTTTCGGCACCGAAGGAGGCCTGTTTCACAATCGCCTTGGCATCGCCACGGCGGTTTGCGGGCCGGGCCATATGGCACAGGGCCACAAGCCGGATGAGTTCATCGACGCCAGCCAGTTGGATGCGTGCGATGCGATGCTGGCCCACGTTCTAGAGCGGCTAGAAGCGGGGCTATAGCGCAAGGGCCATTGATCCTCAGCGCGCCTTTGCGGCACTATGAGCGTTCCGGCCCTGGCCGGGGCCCCAGCAAAGGACCGCACCGCCATGCGCTTTACCCTCCGCCAGATCAGCTATTTCATTGCGGCGGGCGAAACCGGCAGCGTGACACGCGCCGCCGAGGCCATCAACATCTCGCAACCTTCAGTCTCTTCCGCAATTTCGCATCTGGAGGAGGAGCTGGGCGTGCAGCTGTTCATCCGCCAGCATGCCCAAGGGCTGGTGCTGACCCCTGCGGGCAAACGCATGCTAAAGGCGGCCAAGGAATCGCTACGCTCGGCGCATCGCCTCTATGAGGTCGCGGGCGAGACGGCGGGACTGGTGTCCGGCCCGCTGCATGTCGGCACGTTTCACACGTTTGCGCCGTTAATCCTGCCGGAAATCTGGCGTTCTTTCACCGCTCTTTATCCGGATGTATCGCTGAAGGTCACGGCAGGCAGCGAGGCCGAGCTGATGGAGGGGTTGCGGCGTGCGCAGATCGACGTGGCGCTGACCTACGAAAGTCACCTCAGCCCCGAAATGGTGTTTCATCCGCTGGCACAGATGCCGACCTATGTGCTGCTGGCCGCCGATCATCCGCTGGCCGGGCGCGCGTCACTCAGTCTGATGGATCTGGCCGAGGAGCCTTTCGTGCTGCTGGACCTGCCGATCAGTCGGCAATATTTCATCTCGCTTTTTGAGCAATTGGGTCTGAAGCCCCGCATCGTCGCCGAATGCGGCGATCCGTCGATGCTGCGTTCGTTCGTTGCGGCGGGGATCGGGTATTCGCTGATGACGTCCAAGCCCTTGAACATGCGCGCCGAAACGGACCGCCCGCTGGCATATGTGCCGCTAGAGCGGATCGGCGACGATGCCGCCTCGATGGTCGTTGGCCTCGCCATGCTACGCGACATGCAGGCGACGCGGCTGCTGGACGCCTTTCGCCAGCATTGCGAAGGCACCGTGCGCACCGGCGCGATCCCCGGCATGTGCCGCTGAAAGCGTTTCGCGAAAAACCTGAATCCACAGATTTTCGCGAGACGCTTGCGGCGGTTGCTTTTAAAATCCTGAAGGCCAGCCAATCGAAATCCGTCTTTGCGCGCGGCCTCGCGCAGTCCACATTGGGCGCAAGGATTTTTTGCGACCAACCCGGAAAGGGGGCGAGCCGATGAACGACCTGGCACCAGACCTGAGGACACGCTTTGTCACCGGCATGAGCTATGCAGCCTGCACGGTGAATGTGATCACCACCGGCGGCAAGGCCGGGCGGGCAGGGGTCACGGTCTCGGCGATGTCGTCGGTATCGGCCGACGGCGAAGGGCCGACGCTGCTGGTCTGCGTTCATCACAAGAGCCTTGCGGCAGAAAAGATCGCGGCGAACGGCACGTTCTGCGTTAACGTGCTGCGCGACGATCAATCCTATGTCTCGGACACGTTCGCGGGCCGGTTCAAGGACGAGATCCAAGACAAGTTTGATTGCACCACATGGGAAGATTGCGCCGGTGGCGCCCCACGCATGGCCGACGCGCTGGTCGCCTTTGATTGCAAGCTGCAATCGTCGCAGCAGATTGGAACGCACCATATTTTCATCGGCGAAGTGCAGGATATCCATGCCACGCGCGCGGGATCGCCACTGATTTACGCCAATCGCGCCTATGGCGCCTCCAGCCAGATAGAGGGGACCAGCACGCTGAAACTGGCCGCCGAGACCAGCACAGCCAAGGTAACGGTCGGTTGTTTCCAGACCTTCGGACCGTTCATGATCCCCCAGTTGTTGAATGACGCGGCTGATCTAAACGTCAAACTGATCGAGGGCGACCACCGCCGCATCCGCGAAAGCCTCGCCTCGGGCGAGAGCGAGGTCGCGCTGCTTTATGACATGGCGCTGGGCGAGGGACTGACGACCGAGCTGTTGACGTCGCTCGAGCCTTACGTGCTGCTACCCGAAGGGCACGCCCTGGCCGAGCAGCGCGAAGTGTCGCCCGAGGATCTGGCGGATGAGCCGCTGATCCTGCTCGACGTCGATCCCAGCCGCGATTATTTTACCGGGCTGATGACCGATGCCGGGGTGATCCCCAAGGTTGCGCACCGCACATCGTCGCTGGAAATGGTGCGCGCGATGGTCGGTCACGGCATGGGCTATGCGCTACTCGCGACCAAGCCCGCATCGCCGATGAGCTATGACGGCAAGGCGTTGGTTACACGACCCTTGGCAGGGGCACCAAAGGCCAGCGGAATCGTACTGGCGCATCGCACCGGGCGCAGGCTGTCGCCCGCCGCCGAGCGTTTTGCCGAGATTTGCCGCACGCGTTTAAAAGGCTGAGCGCAGGGCCGAGAGTGCGGACTTGGATAACTTGGCCGAGAATAGCCAGAAGCCGCGCAACTTGCGTCTTCCGAATGGTCTTGCTGCTTGACAGGATGACAGCGGCGCGCCGATCCTTTCGTGCATAGTGCGGCCAGCCCGCCACGCCACCGCTTTGAGAGGACATCCCATGACCAGCGATACATCAGGCCCACTGAACGCGGCGCAAGTCGCGGAATATCACGAGAGGGGCTGGATCATCCCTGACTGGGAATTCCCGCCTGAACTGATCGCCGAGATGCGCGCCGAATACGAGTCGCTACTGGCGCGCAATCCCGATATCGGGTCCGACATCATTCTGGCTCCGCATCAGGTCAGCGGCGGCTCAATGGGCGTGAAGGGCAGCGAGAAATTCCTTGAGTTTGCCACGCATCCCAAGCTGATGGAGACGGCGCGCCAGCTGATCGGCGACGATATCATCCTCTGGGGCACGACGCTGTTCGGCAAGCCGCCGCGAAACGGCAAGGAAACGCCGTGGCATCAGGACGGCGGCTATTATCCGATCAAGCCGCTGGAAACGCTGACGATGTGGATTCCGCTGGATGACGTCACGCCCGAGAACGGGCCGATGACCTTCATCCCTGGCTCGCACAAGGCGCATGAGCTGTTCAGTCATTCGTGGCAGGAGGGGGACAATAAAACGATCAACCTCGTCTGCGATTCCGAGCATTTTGACGAGGCCGAGGCCGAGCCGCTGATCCTTAAGGCCGGGCAGGTATCGTTCCATGACGTCTACATGATTCACGGCTCCAAGGCGAACCACACAGACCACCGCCGCGCCGCCTTTATCGTGCGCCTGATGCCCGCGACGTCGTTTTACGATCACGCATGGGGCGCCGAGATTGGCAAGAAGCATCCCAGTCAGGGCTATGGCACGCGGCCCCTGCATCTGGTCAGTGGGCAGGACCGGGCAGGCAACAACTTTGATATCGGGCATGGCGGTGTGCCTGCGTGATGTGGCGGGGCTAGCCCTGCAACCTGCGCAGGACCAGATCGCACGCCCCCTCCCACGCGGAGGGAACGCCCGTCGCCTCAAGGTGGTCGAGCCCCGCGCGCGTGATGCCGCCGGGGGTGCAGAGGCTGGCGAGGATGTCGTCCATCGGGGCGCCCTCTTCGGCGATCATGCGGCCTGCGGCGGTGAATGTACGCGCAACCAGTTGACGCGCTTCACCTGCGTCCATGCCCTGGGTCGCGGTCCAGTCAGCACCGGTGCGGATCAGCGCCTGCGCCCAGCCATACATGGCCGCCGATACGGTCGCTGCCTCGAATTCGGCCTCGCTGCGCAGCGGGATCACGGTGCCGATCGCCTCCAGCAAGGGGCGCGCCTCGGGCAGGTCGGGATAGGCGAGCGTCGGGCTGGCGCCCAGTTTGGCCGCCGTGATTGGCATGATGCGCATGGGCGTGGCCGCGCCGACATCATAGGCCGCCAGTGGCACACCTGCGCAAGCACTCAGCATGATCTGGCCGGCGCGCCATGGCAGGCCGATCACCGCGCCGGGGGCGTCATCAGGGCGCACGGCCACGAGGATAATGTCGCACTCATGCACGATCTGGGCGTTGCTGTCGGCCTGAGCGAAGCCATGGTCGCGCGCCATTTGCGGGCCGTGTCCGCGCGGCGACAGCAGGATTTCTTCGGGCGCATGACCCGCCCGCATCAGCCCATGAAGGATCGAAACCGCCAGATGCCCGACCCCGATGATGCCCAGTTTCATGCAATTCCTTTCGCGATGCGTGCCGTTCTGCGCCATAGTTGCACAGATGGACATGGTGGCAAGAGGCTGGCGGTGACGCGATGAACGAGCTGTGGAACACCGGCGATCCGATCCTGACTGATCCCGCGCTTGCACCGGGGCGCGAATTGCTGGCCGAGGGGCGGGGCATGGCCCGGGACTGGCAACTGGGACGGTCACTGTTTCTGGACAGCGAAGGGGTCGCGTCAGAGGCCGACTACAAGCGCCGCGCCATGGCCGAAGGGCGCATGATGCAACACGCGCATATTGGGTTTCGCAGCATTGACCGGACGGTAAGCGCGATGGGCGAACTGCATGGGCGCGCAGCGGACGAGGGCGTGCGCATCGACCGCTTTGGCGTCACGCTGGACTGGACGATGGGCTATCCTCAGGATCGGCGCAAGGGGGCGACGCGCGGCACCGGGATCGTGCTAAACGGCCCTGAGGATTTCGCGCGTATCACGCAGGCCAGCCCTGCCGCGGCGCATTTCGGTGACTTCATGCTGGGCCTTCCCGGCGCGCTGGAGAACACCCGCGCCGCCATCGCGGCAGGGGCGACGGCCATCGGCAATCTGGGGCAGTATTTCAGCTTTCGCTTGCCATACTGGGACGACGACGTGGCGACCACCGACGCGACGTTGCGCGCGCTGGGCCTGATTGCGGCACAAGAGGCCGAGATACTGGTGCATTCGAATCTGGACGACGGGTTTGCGGGGCTTTTCCTGGACATGACGTCGGCCTTTGGCATGATGCTGATTGAAAAGCATATCGTTGAGGATCTGATTGGCGCATCGGCTTCGTTCTGCTTTGGCCATCACTTCTCGGCTCCGTTGACGCGGGCGGCGTTTCAGGCGGCGCTTGCGCGCGAGACGGACACGCCCGGCACGATGATCTTTGGTAATACGGTGGCGTATCAGGGCGGGCCGTATGCTAATTATGCCAGCCTCGCCAATTACTTGTTGTCCGATCTTGCGGCATTGCATGAACATCATTCGGGCCATGCCGTCAATCCGGTGCCGGTGACCGAAAATGTCCGCATCCCCGATGTCGATGAAATCCTCGATGCCCAGCTCTTTGCCGCGCGGCTTGCCGATCACGCGCCGGGACATGCCGCTGTGCGCGATAACGCGTTGATTGCCCAAATGGCAGATCGCCTGATTGCGGGCGGCCGCGCCTTTGCCGAGGCCGCCTTGCGCGGTCTGGCTGAGCGGGGCGTCGATACTGGCGACCCCGCAGCGCTGATGCTGGCGATCCGGCGGCTGGGTGCGCGGCGGATGGAGGCGCTGTGGGGCGCCGGGCCGATGGAGGGCACGCGCCGCGCGCCGCTGGTCGCCGCCGACTGGGCCGAGGAACTGGATGAGATGGCAGGCGCATGGGTGCGCCGGCAGGCGGGCGCGGCCCTCGCGCATCGACGCGTGGCGCTGGGTACGACGGATGTGCATGAGCATGGCGCCTATCTGGTGCGCCGCGCGCTGGAGGGGCTGGGCGTCGAAGTGCTAGAGGCCGGTGTCGCAATCGACGCCGAGGTGATGGTCGCTCGGGCGCTGGAAACCGGGGCAGATGCCATCGCCGTCAGCACGTATAACGGCATTGGGCTGGGCTATGCGCGCGCCGTCATCGCCGAGTTGGCGGCGCGCGGCGTGGAAATGCCGGTGTTGATGGGCGGTAAGCTGAACGAGATTCCGCAGGATTCGAACTCTAGCCTGCCGGTCGATGTGAGTGCGCAAATCCGCGAGGCGGGCGCATATCCCTGCGCAAACCTCGACGACATGTTGGCGGCGCTGCGCCGTTAGACGTGCTGGCCGCTGTTAAACGTGCTGGCCGCCGTTGACGTCGATGGACGCGCCGTTGACGTAGGATGCCTGCTCCGAACACAGGAACAGCACGACGCGCGCGACCTCTTCGGACTGGCCAAGGCGGCGCAGGGGGATGGTGCGGGTGATCTCTTCGGTGCCGGGCGACAGGATCTCAGTCTCGATTTCGCCCGGTGTCACCATGTTGGTGCGGATGCCTCTAGGTCCGAACTCGCTCGCCGCCTCGCGGGTCAGCGCTGCTAGCGCGGCCTTTGAACAGGCATATGCCGCCCCCGCAAAGGGATGCACGCGCGAGCCGACGATCGAGCCGACATTGACGACGCAGCCCTTGGCCACCTCCAGCTCGGGCAGCAGATCGCGCATAAGGGCGGCGGGGCCGATCAGGTTGACGCTCATGACGTGGTGCCAAGTTTCGTCGTCCGTTCCGGCAATGCCCAACCGCGCGCCGCCCTCACCCTTGGGTGAGATGCCAGCATTGTTGACGATGGCACCCAGTCCTTCGTCGCCCAGTGTCTCGCGCACGCGGGCGACCAGATCGGCGCGGGCCGCTGCGTCGGCCAGATCGCCCTGAAAATGATCGGTCGCACCCGCGTGCCATGGGCAGCGCGTGTCAAAGGCGGTGCGCGACACGGTCAGCACCCGCCAACCTGCGGCCTGAAACGCCTTGACCGTCGCGTGGCCTATGCCCCGGCTGGCGCCGGTCAGCAGCAGCGTTTTCGTGCTCATTTCGATATTCCCCGGATCAACGTGTGCGCATCATAGCCTATCGAGTAGTAGACCGGGGCTGGGCAGTGTCAACGCCTCGCATGATCCGACAGCACCCTGGCGCGCTATGAATAGGACCGCTCGCTCAGCGGCACCTCGGTGATCTCACGGATCAGCATATCGGTCAAAACCGCTTCGGCGCGATTTAATGTGCGTGCCGGGTTCGACACCATGTGGATGTCGATGGCGGGCAGGCCGGTTTCGGGCGGCAATTGCCACAGACGCCCGGCCGCAACATCGCGCGCGGCAATGTGGACAGGCAGCGCGCCGATGCCGACATTGGTCATGATCATGCGCCGCACCTCAGACAGGCTGGACGACACGCCCTTGAGGTCAGGGCGCATTTCGGCTTGCCTGCGCAGGCGGGCCAGTTCGAACAGCGGGCCGGCGGCGGTATCTGTCTGGAACGACACGGCCTGCTCGCCGCGCAAATCGCGAAGCTTCAGCCCCGATTTTCCGAACAGGCGATGGCCCGGTCCGCAGTAATGGCCAAAATACTCGCGATAGAGCACACGATATTCCAGCTTGGGCGCCGGGTGCGACACGAGGCAGATGCCAAAGGACACGCGGTTATGTGCAACCCGCCCGATCACGTCCTCGCTTTCGGCGATGGACAGGCTGTAGGTGACATCGGGGTGTTGGATATTGAACCGCTCCAAAACAGCGTCCAGATGCGGGCTAATGACGTGGCTGGCCAGCGCGATGGCGACATGGCCGGTCACCTTGTCCTCGGCCCCGTCCAGCAGGGTGGGCAGCTGCATGACCGTGCCGAATATCGTGCAGGCCTCGCGGTATAGAACCTCGCCCAGCGGTGTCACGCTGAAATGTGTGGACGAGCGGTTGATCAGCCGGCGGCCCACCTGCGCCTCAAGCCGCTTGAGCGCCGAGGATATGGTCGGCTGTTTCAGCCCCAGAAAGGTCGCCGCAGGCGTGATGCCGCCTTCGTCGACCAGCACCATGAAGGTGCGAAGAAGGTTCCAGTCGAGGTTCCAGGCAAAGCGCTGCTCGTAAGGGCGTGTCATAGATTTGAGTAATCCATCGTATTTCTTTTATTTAGTTGCACGATGATTGGCCCTTGTGCAAACATTTCAGCAGACCAGACCGCCGGGGCGGATGTGGCGTAGTGCGCCGCACCCGCCCCGGTAGTCTGATGCGACAAAAAACAAAGGGAGAAACCAAAACATGACCAAAACGACAAGCATGATCCGCCGCACATTCCTGGCGACCACCGCCCTCGCGGCCGCTGCGATGATCGCAGGCCCCGCCGCTGCGGACGAACTGGAAGGCATCAAGGAGCGTGGCGTGCTCAAGATCGCGATGACGGGCCAGTATCCGCCCTTCAATTTCGTGAACGAATCCAACGAGGTTGTCGGGTTCGATCCGGCCATCGGCACCGAGATTGCCAAGCGTATGGGCCTTGAGACCGAGATCGTCACCACCGCGTGGGACGGCATCATCGGCGGCCTGCTGGCCAATAAATATGACGCTGTCGTCGGCTCCATGTCGATCACCGAAGAGCGTGACAAGATCATTGATTTCGTCGGCCCCTACTACACGACCAGCCGCGCGATCTTTACCGTCGCAGGCTCGCCTATCACGACGGTCGAGCAGCTGGACGACGCCGTGGTCGGCGCCACACTGGGCGAAACACACGAAGAATGGGCGCGCGAGCAGGGCTATAACGTCAAGACCTACAAAGGTCTGCCCGAGCTGCTGTTGGAACTGACCAATGGTCGTGTCGACGCCATCATCAATGATTCGATCCCCGTTATCCTCGCCATGAAGAGCGGTCAGTATGATCTGGCCGAGATCAAGGACCCGAACGCCGTGCCGGTGCCCGCAGGCATCGCCATCCGCGAGGGCAATCCTGACCTCGCCGCCGCCATGCAAAAGGCGCTGGACGACATGATGGAAGACGGCACTTACCTCGAGATCGCGAATGAGTGGGTCGGCGGCGACATCCGCTAATTCGCTCAAAGATCAAGCAGGCCCGCCGCCTAGAGTGGCGGGCCTGATCCACCCATCGAGGCGGCACGCGTGAGCACGACATACGGACATCTGACATGGGAGGACGTGCGCGATGCCGATAAGGATCGCGTCGTAATCCTGTCCGTTTCCGCGACCGAGGACCACGGCCCGCACATGCCGCTGGACACCGACACGGTGCTGGGAATGGCGGTGGCCGAGGGGGTTGCTGCAGCTGCGCCCGACGAAGTGCTGGTGATGCCGCCGATCCCATATGGCTTTAACGAGCATCACAAGGACTTTCCGGGCGTCATCTGGATTCAGCCCGAAACGCTGATCGCCTTTGTCACCGACGTGACCAAATCGCTGGCGCATCACGGGTTTCGCCGCATCCTCTTGCTGAACTCGCACGGCTCGAACCATCCGGTTCTGGACCTCGCAGCACGCAAGACGGTGATCGACACCGGCATCATCTGCGTCTCGGCCTCATACTGGAACCTCATGTCGGACAGGATCAATGAAATCCGCAAGTCTGAGTTGGGTGGCATCGCCCACGCAGGCGAATTCGAGGCGGCGATGTATATGCACCTGCATCCCGAGCGGGTCCATCTGGAGAAATCCGCGACGCAGAACCTGCACGATCCTCAATCGAAATTCTTTAACCTCGATCTGGCGGGCCGGGGTGGTGGCGCGATGCTGATGCGCTGGTGGTCCGAAGTGTCGCCCGACGGGACCATGGGCGATCCTACCGTCGCCACGCCCGAGAACGGCGAGAAATTCCTGAGTGCGGCCATTGGGGAGACTACCGCGCTTGTCCGAGAAATTCGCGCCTTGCCGCTGTTGGAGCGCAAGGACCACCACTGACGGCGCGGCCGCGCCCCGAACCCAGGAGACTGCCCTTGGATATCGACCTGATCCTGCGCGTCTATCCGTTCTTTATCGAGGCGGCGTATGTCACCGTTCAGCTATCGGTGCTGACCTGCCTTCTGGGCCTTGCCTGTGGGGCGCTGGGTGCGGCGGCACGCCTGTCGCGGCTGGCGCCAATCCGCTGGATCGCCGCCGCCTATGTCAGCCTCTTTCGTGGCACGCCCGCGCTGATCCAGATCTTCCTTCTTTATTTCGGTGGCCCTCAGATCGGCATCCAACTGGATAGCTTTTCTGCCGGTGTTATCGCGCTGGGCGTCAATATTGGCGCCTACATGACCGAAACGATCCGCGGCGCCATAGTATCCGTCGACAAGGGGCAGAGCGAGGCGTCGCGCACATTGGGGATGAGCCGCTGGCAGACCATGCGTAAGGTGATCCTGCCGCAGGCCGCCCGCCTGATGATCCGGCCGTTGGGCGTCAACATCAACGCGCTGATCAAGGGCACCGCCCTCGTCGCGCCGATTTCGGTGATCGAACTGACCTATACCGCGCAACGCTTTATCGGGTCGACGTACAAGCCGTTCGAGATGTTCCTGATCGCGGGCATTCTTTACATGATCATTATCTACGTAGCCGGTCACGGCATCAAATGGCTGGACCGTAGGGCGCAGATCACATGAGCCGCCGCATCCCCAACACCGCACTGACAGGAGGCCGCCATGGGTCTTGATTTCACCGTCGTCCCCGAATATTTCGGCGTACTTCTGCTGGGCATGGGCTGGACCATCGCCATCACGATCGGCGCGGGATTACTCAGCTTTTTCGGCGGCATCGTTTTCGCGGTCATCGCGTTATACGGCCATTGGGTGATCCGCCTGCCGTTCCGCCTGTTCGCGTGGCTCTTTATGGGCACGCCACTGCTGTTGCAGCTGTTCCTGATCTACTTTGGCCTGATCCAGATTGGCATCGACCTGCCTGCTTTTGTCGCCGGTGTCATCGGCCTTGGCCTGCACTTTGCAGTCTATAATTCCGAGCTGATCCAGGCGTCGATCCTTGCCGTCGACAAGGGGCAGTACGAGGGCGCGCGCACGCTCGGCCTGTCGCGGGTTCAAACACTGCGCCGCATCGTGATCCCGCAGGCCGTCCATGCGGTGATCCCACCCATGGGTAACAACATGATCGCGCTGCTCAAGGATTCCGCGCTGGTCTCGGTCATCGGCGTGGCCGAGCTGACGCTGGCCGCGCAGCAGGCGATCAGCCGCACCTACCGCCCGTTCGAATTCTACATCGCCGCCGCCGCCTGTTATTATGTCGTCAACCTGTGCCTTGAGGCCGGATTGCGCCGCCTCGAGCGCCGCATCGCGGCTTCGCGCTAAGGAGAGCCAATTCATGACCGATACCCCCTTTATCGACATTCGCCACGCCGCCAAAAGCTTTGGCGCGCTGGAAGTGCTCAAAGACATCAGTCTGACCGTCGAGCGCGGCCAGATCGTCGCGATCATCGGCCCCTCGGGCTCGGGCAAATCCACGCTGTTACGCGCAATCAACGAGTTGGACCCGCTAAGCTCGGGCGAGGTCTGGCTGGAGGGTGTGCAGATCAACAAGAAGCTGTCGCACCGGCAGTATGAAAAGCACGTGAACCAGGTGCGCCAGGACATCGGCATGGTGTTCCAGCACTTTAACCTGTTCCCTCATCTGAACGTGCGCGACAACATCACGCTGGCGCCCAAGATGCTAAAGGGTATGTCCACTGCCGACGCGAACAAGCTGGCCGAAGAGCAACTGGCCAAGGTAGGTTTGTCGGAAAAGATCGATGTTTTCCCCTCGCGCCTGTCAGGCGGCCAAAAGCAGCGCGTCGCTATCGCGCGCGCGCTGGCGATGAAGCCCAAGGTGATGCTGTTTGACGAGGCGACATCAGCCCTGGATCCCGAACTGGTCGAAGAGGTCAACCTGGTGATGAAGCAGCTCGCCGAGGAGCACATGACGATGATCATCGTCACGCACGAGATGGATTTTGCAGCCAGCGTCTGCGATCGCGTCCTCTTTATGGATCAGGGCGTGGTGGTCGAGGAAGGCCCGCCCGAGGTGATATTCCAAAACCCCAAGGAAGAGCGCACCAAAAACTTCCTGCGCAAACATCTCAGCCGTTAGATAGGCGCTAAAATGTCGAACCTGTTTTATCAGACCAAATCGCCCCGTCCCGTTCTGGACCGGGCGGATGGCATCTATATGTATGACGTGTCGGGCAAGCGTTACATCGACGGCTCGTCTGGTGCGATGGTGTCCAATATAGGCCACTCGAATCCCGCCGTGCTGGAAGCCATGCGCGCGCAGATGGAGAAATCCACCTTTGGCTATCGCCTGCATTTCCAGACCGATGCGTCGGAGGAGCTGGCGCAGAAGATCGTAGCGCTGACGCCTGAGCATTTGAACAAGGTGTTCTTTGTCTCCGGCGGGTCCGAGGCGGTGGAAAGCTGCCTGAAGCTGGCCCGGCAATATGTGCTGACCCAAAGGCAGGCGCAACGATTTAAGGTGATTTCCCGCTTTCCTAGCTATCATGGTTGCACTCTCGGCGCGCTGGCGATCACCGGCATGTCCACCATGACCGCGCCGTTTGACCCGATGATGCAGCGGATGCCGAAAATCCCCGCGCCTCGTGCGTATCTGGATGGGCTGGACGCGGATGATCCGGCGACGGGCCTGCACTATGCGAACATGCTGGAGCAGAAGATCCTCGACGAGGGGCCGGAAACCGTCATGGCCTTTATCGTCGAGCCTGTCGGCGGCGCGTCCACCGGCGCGCTGGTGCCGCCTGCGGGCTATATGCAGCGTATTCGCGAGATTTGCACTGAATACGGCGTGCTGCTGATCCATGACGAGGTGATGACCGGGGGCGGTCGCACCGGCGCGTTTTTCGGCGCCGAGCATTGGGATACTGCGCCTGACCTCATCTGCCTTAGCAAGGGATTTGGTGCGGGTTATGCCCCCCTTGGCGCGATGATCGCGAGGGATGACATGGTCGATGCGGTGATGGACGGGGGCGGTTTCATCCACGGATTCACCTATGCAGGTAATCCGCTGGCCTGCGCGGCTGGCAGCGCGGTTCTGGACGAGATTGCACGTCAGGACATGATCGCGAATGCCGCCAGCATGGGCGACGCATTGGCGACGCGCCTAAACGGCCTGATGCAGCGCTATCCGCTGATCGGCGATGTGCGCGGTAAGGGCCTGCTGACCGCGTTCGAACTGATGGCGGATCGCGCCACGAAAGAGCCGCTGCCAAAGGGCCTGAACGCCCATTCCCGGTTGGTCGATATCGCCTATGATAACGGCCTGATCATCTATTCACGCCGCACGCGCGGAGGCGCTGTCGGCGATCACTTCCTTGTCTGTCCGCCGATGATCGTGACCGAGGCGCAACTGGACGAGATGACAGACATGCTCGACCGCTCGCTGGCGCAGTTCATGGCCGAAATACCCAAGCTGGCGGCGGAGTAACGTATGTCCAAGATCATCATCACCTGCGCGATCACCGGGTCCATCCACACGCCCTCTATGTCGCCATATCTGCCGATCACGGCGGATGAGATCACCGAGCATTCCATTGGCGCCGCCGAGGCGGGCGCGGCGATCCTGCACTTGCACGCGCGCGACCCCACGGATGGCAGGCCGTCCGCCGACCCGGCCCATTTCAACGCCTTCCTGCCGCGTATTCATCAAAATTGCGACGCGGTGCTGAACCTCACGACCGGCGGCAGCGCCACCATGACACTGGAGCAGCGGCTTGCTGCGCCGATGCAGACCGAGCCTGAGATGTGCTCGCTCAACATGGGCAGTATGAACTTTGCGCTCTATCCAGCGGCAGAGCGGATCACGGACTGGAAATACGACTGGGAGAAGCCGTTTCTCGAGAATTCAGACGATCTGATTTTCAAGAACACGCCGCGCGACATGGCGCATGTGCTGAACGAAATGGGCGAAAAGCGCGGTGCGCGGTTCGAGTTTGAGTGCTACGAGGTTGGACATCTCTACATGCTCAAGCATTTTGTGGATCGCGGGCTAGTCAAGGCGCCGCTCTTTATCCAGTTCGTGTTTGGCGTGCTGGGCGGCATCGGGCCGGACCCTGAAAACCTGACTCACATGAAGGCAATCGCCGACAAGCTGTTTGGCGACAGCTACACCTTTTCGGTGCTGGCTGCTGGCCGCCATCAGATGCCGCTGATCACGATGTCGGCCATCCTCGGCGGGCATGTGCGCGTCGGGCTGGAAGATTCGCTGATGATCTCGCGCGGCACACTGGCCAAGACCAATGCCGAGCAGGTGCACAAGATCCGCCGCATTGTCGAGGATCTGGGACGCACTGTCGCCACACCGCAAGAAGCGCGCGAAATGCTGCACCTCAAGGGCGGTGACGCGACGGCGATTTGATCCTCAGTCATCAATAACCGACGACCCACGCCTTTGATGCGGCCACGCTAAGTCAGGGCGATCACGAAATGCTTCGTTACCGGCTCGACGATCTTCCAGGTGCCCTTGAAGTCTGCTTCGACGACAAAGGCATCGCCGGGTCCTACTTCTACCGCCTCACCGCCGTCCGGCGTGATGACGATGCGACCTGAAATCATATGAACAAATTCGTAATCCGAGTAGGTCGCATGATAAGTGCCGACAGTCGCCTGCCACGTTCCCGAAAGGATTTTTCCCTCTTCAGTCTTGTGCTGAACGGCGGTCTTCATCGTCGGTTTTCCTTCGACCACCACCCATCCGGGCAGGTCGTTAGCGTCGGCGTTTTCGACCTTTCCGAATTTGAGAATAGTTTCGCGTGTCATGATAAAACTCTCCGATTTTATTCTTATGTGACGGCACTCAATCGTCAGCCTATGCGATGCCCTGAAAGCAGGCAACTTGGATTGCAATCGCCCTCGGCGTTGCGCACGGCTCGCACAGACGCCTGCCACGCCTATCGATCACGCATCCAGCATCGCCTTGAGTGCATGGTGAGAGCGGGTCACATCGGTGAGGGTGTAGCGATCAAGTGTGGCAAAGAATGCCTCCTGCGCTTCTGCCAATGGATCGCGCAGCCCGCATGCGGGCAGGACAAGGCAGCTTGTGTTGGCGCCGAAACACTCGACGACCGGATCGTCGCGTTTCATGGCCCGAACCACGGCGCCGATCACGATTTGATCTGCCGGATGTGCCAACGTCAATCCGCCACCGCGACCCCGCTCCGAGAGGACAAATCCTTCGTGCGCCAGCCGGGTGGCGACCTTGGACAGGTGATTTTCCGATAGCCCAAAGGTCGTCGCAATTTCGGATGTGGGAATCCGCTGTGGGGCGCGAACTGCCAGTGTCATCAGGACGCGCAACGCATAGTCAGTGAATTTATCTATCTGCATGCGTGTAAAATTAGCATTTACAATGCGCAATTTAAAGCGGTATATAATACGCACCAAAAATACTCATTATGGAGTCGCGCCATGACACCGTCTGAAATCATTCTGTGGCCGGGGACCAAGGTGTGCGAACGCTTGGGGGTAGATCCCGAATCAGATGCAGGCCTTATCCGCTGGATGTTCAACACGCTCTTTTATCTGTTGGTCAGCTTGATCGTGCTCTGGATTGTCGTCTTATGATCCCGGCCCCCCGTATTGCGGTCACTGAGGCCCAGATTGACCGGGTCGTCGCGCAATTCTACGGGCGCGTTCGATCCCATCCTGCGCTGGCGCCGGTCTTTGCCGCGCATGTGCAGGACTGGCCCTCGCATGAGGCCAAGATAGGCCGGTTCTGGCGCAACGCGCTATTGTGTCAGCGCAGCTATGATGGCAATCCGATGCAGGTTCACAAGGCCGCCGGCAACGTCAAAGCCCTGCATTTTCCGATCTGGCTGTCCTTGTTCGATGCGGTGCTGGATCAGGAGTTGCCGCAACCTCTGGCGCAGGCGTGGTCCGCGCTGGCACACCGGATCGGGCGCGGGCTAAGCTTGGGCTTGCCGCAGCAGGAGGGCAGATGCCCCGTGCCCTATCTGGGCGAAGAGTGGAGCAAGAAGGCCAGCATCACGACAGGGCAAGACGCATGATGCCTTGTGGCAACATCTTCTGAAGCATATCGCCACAGCGTCACAAGGGACCAGACATGTCAGCACGAACAGCACAGCGAATGCGCGCCTGGACAGGGCCTGCGCTGCTATCCTTTGGGTTTCGCCCGTTTTTTCTGGGCGGAGCGCTGTGGGCGGCCGTCGCGATGATCCTATGGGTTTTCATGCTGTCGGGGCAGCTTGCTTTGCCGACGCGGTTCGATCCGGTGTCGTGGCACGCGCATGAATTCCTGTTTGCCGCGCTGGGCGCGATCATCGCGGGCTTTCTGTTGACGGCGGTGCCGAATTGGACAGGCCGCCTGCCGGTCACTGGCTGGCGGCTGGGCGCGCTGGCGCTTCTTTGGGTCGCTGGGCGCGCGGCTGTTGCGCTGTCTTCCGGCGTGCCTTGGGGGGCGGTTGCGGCCATCGATCTGGCGTTTCCCGTCCTTTTGGGTGCCGTCATCCTGCGCGAGATTATCGCGGGTCGAAACTGGAAAAACCTTCCCGTGCTAGCGCTCCTCGCGGTGTTCACGCTGGCGAACGCGATGTTTTATGTGGACGCGGCCCAAGGGCGCTTTGCGGCCCAAGGGACTGGCCTGCGCCTGGGCCTTGCTGCCGCGATCATGATGATCGCGCTGATCGGCGGGCGGATCGTGCCCAGCTTTACCCGCAACTGGTTGGTCAGCCGGGGCGATCCGGCCCGCCCGGCACCGCCGATGCAGCGCTTTGACAAGGTGACGCTGATGATCACGCTGGCGGCGCTGACGCTATGGGTGGTCTGGCCCCAAGACCGGCCAACCGGAATCGCCCTTCTGGCGATAGGTGTGCTGCATTTTGTGCGCCTCGCCCGCTGGCGGGGGTGGCGAACCCGTGCCGAGCCGCTGGTTCTGGTGCTGCATGCCGGTTACGCCTTCCTGCCGCTGGGCGCGCTGGCGCTGGGCATGGTGGCGCTGTTTCCCGAGACTATCGGCGCTGACGCGGCCCAGCATCTGTGGATGGCCGGTGCGATCGGCCTGATGACGCTGTCGGTGATGACGCGCGCCACTCTGGGACATACCGGGCGGGCGCTGGTCGCCGGCGCCGGAACGGTGACGCTTTATGGCATGGTGGTCGGTTCGGTCGCGCTGCGCGTCGCCGCAGCGTTCTGGCCCGACCTGCCGCTGCTTGAGGCTGCTGCAGTGCTCTGGATCGGGGCATTTGGGGGCTTTGCGGTTCTGTACGGGCCGCTGCTCCTGAGCGCAAAGCCGGGCAAGGTGTGATGGGCTGGCTGGAGTTTGCTGCAGCATTTGCGGCGTTTTTCATCACTCACAGCCTGCCGATGCGGCCCAAAATCCGGGCGAAGCTGGTGGGTCTGGTTGGCAGGCGTGGTTTCCTGACACTCTATTCGGTCCTGTCTCTGGGAATGCTTGCTTGGCTGATCGTGGCGGCGGCGAACGCGCCTTATGTCGTCCTATGGCACCGCGCGCCGTGGCAGACATGGGTGCCGCTGTTCGCGATGGCTGGCGTCTGCGCGCTGCTCTGCCTGAGTATTGCACGGCCCAACCCGTTGTCCTTTGGCGGGGCGCGCAACGACCTGTTCGATCCTGCGCATCCTGGTATCATCCGTCTTGTGCGGCATCCGTTGCTATTGGCGCTGACGCTTTGGGCCGCGGCGCATCTGGTGGCGAACGGTGATTTGGCGCATGTCATTTTGTTCGGTGTCTTTGCAGGTTTTGCGCTGCTGGGAATGCGCATTGTCGATCGGCGCAAACGGCGCGAGATGGGGGCAGGGCAGTGGGCCGCCTTGCGGGCGCAGATCGCGTCGGGGCCGCTGATGCCGCGCCCGGCCTCGTGGCGCGGTGGCGCGCTCAGGCTGATGCTGGCGGGAGGGCTATATGCTGTGTTGATAGCGCTACACCCCGCCCTGCTGGGGGTGACGCCGCTGCCTTAGGAGGGCGCGCCCTTGATCAGCATCCGGACCTCTAAGCTTTTGACCAAATTATGCGCCTAAATAGGAAAGTTCCTCTGCCAGTGCCGCGCTTGTTTTGATTAATATCCCGTTTTATTTCGAATATTTTTAACTTATCTTGCATCCACGGGCCGATGCGACCAGGCACACTTGGCAACCACACACTTCATGCGAGTTTCCGTGCGGAACCGAACAATGCATGGTAATATTGGAGCGGAGTTCCTCCATTTCGCGAAGGAAGGGACGACGTGGATCGGATTGGAAACGCTTTGCGAAAACTCGACGAAAGCCTTCTGACCCATCTCGCGCCTTTTGAATCGCTGACAAAGGGCGAGATTCGCGAGATCCTCGATCTGGCGGTTTCGCACCGCTATGAAGTAGGTGACACGGTCTTTCACGAAAGCGCCCCGGCTGACCGGTTCTTTTTGCTGCTGGATGGTTACATCCGTGTCGTCCGCATGACGGCCGAGGGTGAATTTGTGACAATGATGCATATTCCTCCGGGGCAAATGTTCGGCATTGCGGATGCGTTCGGTCACACCAAGTATCCTGCGAGCGCGGTCGCCGCATCAGAGACTATTGCCCTTTCCTGGCCGACACGGTTCTGGTCAGAATTCGAGGTCCGCTATGCCGGTTTTTCCGCTGCAAGCCATCACACAATCGGCAAGCGTTTGAACGAGATGCACGACCGGATGGTCGAAATGGCAACACAGCTGGTCGAGCGAAGGGTGGCCAACGCCCTGCTACGCCTGATTACCCAGATGGGGCGCAAGACAGCGAACGGGATCGAAGTGGATTTTCCAATCACCCGGCAGGATATTTCGGAAATGACTGGCACTACCCTGCACACCGTCAGCCGCCTGCTGAGCGCATGGGAAAAGCAGGGCATCGTGGAAAGCCGCCGCAAGCGCATTCTGGTCAGCCAGCCGCAGCGTCTGGCCATTCTGGCCGAGCCGGGATCGCAGACCTGATCGCGCAGGCGTTTGCGCATTCACCAGAAATTTCCGGTACATACCGCCGAAATTAGGGGTCCAGCCGCCCAGAACGTTGCGGTTGCACAAACTCGGCCACCATGACCGCAGATAAGTTGCCCCTGACTGCAACCAGTAAGGAGGCCCGCGCATGGCCGAGATCCTCACCAAGTCGCGGGCGCGTAACATATTTTATGGCGGGTCGATTTTTTTCGTCGTCGTCTTTGTTGCGATGGTCGTGCAGAGCCACCGATACGTTGTCAATAGTTCGACCGCAGGCATGCCCCTGAGCGAAGAGGTCGCCCACGGCAAGGCCGTTTGGGAGCAGCACAGCTGCATCAACTGCCACACATTGCACGGCGAAGGCGCCTATTTCGCGCCCGAGCTAGCAAATGTGATGACGCGCTGGGGGGTCATGGACGATCCCGAAGGCGCTTATGAAATTCTGGATGCATGGATCGAGGCACAGCCCAGCCGCATCGAGGGCCGCCGCCAGATGCCCTATTTCAAGATGACCGAAGAGGACAAGCGCGGGCTGGCCGAGTTTCTGCGCTGGGCCGACCAGACCGACACACAGGGCTGGCCGCCTAATGATGCGGGCTAAAGCGCCAAAAACTCTGAACGTTGCGTGCGTTTTACCAAAATCCCTGACCGTGAATTTGGGCAAAACGCTTTAAGGAGACGAGCACATGAAGTATCAATCACAACAGGTGGCCTACGCCTATTTTGTCTGTGCGATGGCGCTGTTCGCCGTGCAGGTGCTGGGCGGGCTGACCATCGGATGGGTCTATGTCCAGCCCAATTTTCTGGCCGAGATATTCCCATTTCACATTCTGCGTATGATCCACACCAACGCGTTGATCGTCTGGCTGCTGCTGGGCTTTTTCGGCGCTGCCTATTTCATGATCCCCGAAGAGGCCGAGCGCGACATCTGGTCGACCAAGCTGGCTTATATCCAACTCGCCATCTTGATGATCGGAACGTTGGGCGCGGTTATCGGCTATGGCTTCAAGATCCACGGCGGGCGCGAATTTCTGGAACAGCCCCTGTGGGTCAAGTTCGGCATTCTGGTGGCCGCGGTCATATTCCTGATCAACATCTCGATGACGGTGCTGGCGGGGCGCAAGACGGCCATCACCGGCGTGCTGCTGGTTGGCCTCTGGCTGCTCTCGCTCTTGTGGATTTTCGCGTTCATCAACCCCGAGAATCTTAGTCTCGACAAGATGTATTGGTGGTTCGTCGTCCATCTCTGGGTCGAAGGCACGTGGGAGCTGGTGATGGCGTCGATCCTTGCCTTCCTGCTGCTCAAACTGACCGGCGTGGACCGCGAGGTAATCGAGAAATGGCTATATGTCATCGTCGCCACCGCACTGTTCACCGGCATCCTCGGCACGGGTCACCACTACTTCTGGATCGGGCTGCCGGGCTATTGGCAGTGGGTCGGCTCAATCTTTGGCGCGCTAGAAATCATACCGTTCTTTTTGATGATGTCCTTTGCGTTCATCATGGTCTGGAAGGGGCGGCGCAATCACCCGAACAAGGCGGCACTGCTATGGTCGCTGGGCTCGGCAACCCTTGCGTTTTTCGGCGCGGGCGTCTGGGGCGTGCTGCACAACATGCACGGCGTGAACTTCTACAGCCACGGCACGCAGATCACCGCGGCGCACGGGCATCTGGCCTTCTACGGCGCATATGTGGCGATCAACCTTGCGATCATCACCTACGCGATGCCGCTGCTGCGTGGGCGTGAGCCTTATAATCAGGTTCTGAACATGGCCTCGTTCTGGCTGATGACCGGGGGCATGGCGTTTATGACGTTTACGCTGACCTTCGCGGGCGTGATCCAGACGCATATGCAGCGTGTTCTGGGCACCTACTACATGGAGGTCCAGGACGGGCTGGCGCTGTTCTATGTCATGCGCTTTATCGCTGGCGCGTCGGTTGTCGCAGGTGCTTTGCTGTTCATCTACGCGATCATGGTGGCGCGCCGTCGCGAAGTCGTGGCACCTGGCTCGGCTAACCCGGCACCGACGAAATCGGATCCGATTGCGGGAGAATGACGATGAACGCACATACTGGCCCAATGCCCGTGCCTTACTACGTTGCGACGGGCCATGAATGTGCTTTGTTTGATGCGGCACGCGACAACGGTCTGCCCCTTCTGCTGAAGGGGCCGACCGGCTGCGGCAAGACCCGGTTCATCGAGCATATGGCGGCACGTTCGTGTCGGCGCCTCTACACCGTGGCTTGCCATGACGATCTGTCGGCAGCCGACCTGATCGGGCGCTACCTGCTGCGCGGCGGCGAGACGGAATGGGTCGATGGTCCGCTGACCCGTGCGGTGCGCGAGGGCGCGATCTGTTACCTCGACGAGGTGGTCGAGGCACGCAAGGATGTCGCCGTCGTTCTGCACCCGCTGACGGACAACCGCCGCACCCTGATGATCGACCGCACCGGCGAAGAGCTGAAGGCGCCCCCCGGTTTCATGCTGGTCGCCAGCTACAACCCCGGCTACCAGAACGTGCTGAAACGGATGAAGCCATCGACCCGCCAGCGGTTTCTGGCCATCACCTTTGGGTTTCCGGACCCCGAGACTGAAATCAAGGTTGTCGCGCAGGAAAGCGGGCTGGAGCCGGGGCGCGTCGCGCCACTGGTGCGTCTCGGCGGGCATATCCGCAACCTGTCGGGCATGGATCTGGAGGAGGGCGTGTCGACCCGCCTGCTAATCTACGCTGCCACGCTGATCGCGGGTGGCATGGGTGTCGACAAGGCGCTGGAGGCGGCGGTAATCGAACCATTGACCGACGACGAAGATGTGCAGATGGCGCTGCGCGATCTGGTCACGACGATCTACGGGTAGGATCATGGCGCTGCGTCCCCTCGATCTGATGGACCCCGAAGAGGCGGTCGGCAACATCTGGCACGATTACGCCGTGGGGATCGGTGCGCACACGTGCTATCCCGATGAGGCGGCCAGCCTCACCGCAATTCGCCCCAGCCTGACGATGATGTTCCGTGCCCTTGGCGGGCAACCAGGTGTCGAGTTGTGCGAGGCGCCTGCCATTGTTGCACCCCACCGTCGGTCCTACGCGCGCAAGTTGGCGACCGAGCGCGACAAGCTTTACCAGCCTGCTTTTGATGGCGAGCGTTTGCGCCTGCCGCCAATGATCGACGCCTTTCCCGTGCATGCCCTCAACCGTGCCGCATATTTCTGGCTGACCGCGCTGGCCGCGCTGTGCGAACCTACGGCGCTGGACGCCGGTGGGCGGGCAGGGGCGGCGCGCGACCTCTCCATGATCCGCGAGAATTTGACCGCTGCGCACAAGGCCCATGCGCAATGCCCCGGGCTGCGCGCTGAATATGCCGCGATGATCGCGCATATCCTCGCCACTCGTCCGCGCGTCCGCTTGCCCGCGTCAGAGGCGGCCGTAGAGGATGCCGTGCGAAGCGCGCTTAGCGGCGATACCCCGCCCGCAACGGTTGATAGCATATCAAACCGGGGGCACATGCCCTTTGCGCCCGTGCCGATCTGGCTGGACTTCCACCTCGCTGGCAGCGGCGCTGGTGCCGATGATCTGCACGACGACGTGGCCGAAATTCCGGCAGCCGCCGCCACGACGACACGCAAGCTGGGCCTGCGCAAGGATCAGGATCAGGCCAACCGCAAGGACAGCTTTATCATGCACCGGTTTGAATCGATCCTCTCGTGGGTCGAATCCATGAACCTGAATCGGTCCATCCACGACGACGACGATGAAAACGCGCAAAAGGCGGCAGAGGATCAGGATAACATTACCCTGTCCAAAAACGACCGCCGCGCTGCCACGCGGCTGCGCCTGCATCTGGACCTGTCCCCGGCGGATGCCGACCATGAACGCCTGTCGGCTGAGTTCACCTACCCCGAGTGGAACCACCGCTCGCGCAGCTACATGCAGGACCATTGCCGCGTGCTGGAGGCAGACGTGCAACCCGACCCCGACAACGGGTTCGTGCCTAACGCCAAGCGGATGAGCGAGGTGCGCCGCCAATTCGAGGTGCTGCGCCCGCGCCGCATCCTGCAGCCACGCCAGATCGACGGGTCCGAGCTGGATCTGGACGCCGCCATCGCTGCGCAGATCGACCTGCGCGCGACAGGCCGCTGCGACGACCGCGTGTTTCAATCCGCGCGCCAAACCCAGCGGGATCTGACGGTGGCATTCCTGATCGACACCTCACGCTCGACTGAATCCGCTGTGGGCGATACTTGCGTCATCGACGTGGCGCGTGATGCGCTGGCGGCGCTGGCGGGCGGCATAGATGCGGCGGGCGACCGGCTGGGCATCTGGGGTTTTTCGTCGCTGAGGCGAGACCGGGTCTTCCTGACCCGCTGCAAACGTTTTGACCAACCGATGAGCCCGGCCATCATCGACAATATCTGTGCGCTAAAGCCGGGGCATTACACGCGCCTCGGCCCTGCCATCCGCCACCTCAGCGCTATGCTGGATAACGAAACTGCCGCGCGCAAACTGCTGATCGTGTTGACCGACGGCAAGCCCAACGATCTGGATCACTACGAGGGCCAGCACGGCATCGAGGATAGCCACATGGCCGTCGCCGAGGCGCGCAGGCGCGGCCAGATTCTGCACGGCATCATCATCGACGAGGATGGGCAGGACTGGTTCGCGCGCATTTTCGGGCGTGGTGGTTTCAATTTGCTGCCGCGCCCCGACAAGCTGACCCGCGTGCTGCCCGACATCTACCGCAGCCTGACACAGGAGACCTGATATGCTGAGAATAGTAGCCATAATCGCCACCACCTTTCCGGCCTTGGCCCATGCCGAAGCCTTTCAGCGGCCAATCCCACAGCCGCAATCGGCTACAGCGGAATGGTGGTTCCTTGCGGCGTCGTTGGCGCTGCTGGCTTCGCTTCTCGCGGTGCATCTGCTGGTGCGGCGGCGATGAAACGGGCGGGTTGGGGCATAGGTAAAATCACGCTGCTGCTCTATCCGTTCGGCGCGGGCGCGGTCGCGATCAACCTGTTTTTTGCCGGGCTGATACTCTCGTGGGTCGATCTGCCGGTTCTGACCCCCGGTTGGTCTGTGGTCGGCGGATGTGTACTGGGCATCCCGATGACCTGGCTTTTCGCGCGCCATATAAGAGGGTTGATGGATCGCGCGGACGGCGAGGCCACAGAAGCTCAGTAAGTCTGTTGCTCTTCCCCGTTTTTGAGGACTTTTTTGGCTTTCATGGAAAGATTTCCATATGCCGAAGACGAGAGACCTGTGCCGTACGGGCCGTGACGAGTAGATCATTGCATAGGCTTTAGCGGTCTGGCGATCAGCTAAAGCCGACATCAGGTTAATGCGATAAGCTACTTAGATTACTTAGATATTATGAGATTACCGCTCGTCTGGCGCACGCGTCAGGGTGCTCTTGTGTCCAGCCGTTGATGTGGGCGGTTCGCACGGAGGACGCACAGATCACCGGCAGCGCCCGGTTCGAGGTGCCCGCCTATGCGGGGCCAAAGCTGGATATTGGGGCGCGGATTGCGCGCGCGCCACGGCAGCCTTTGTCGACGATCGCGTGAGGCTGCAGGCCGAAGGCGCAGCGCAAGTGGATGTGGCCTAGAATCGCACAGACGGGCTGAGGGTGAAGCGGTCGCGAGGCTAGAGTGCTCCCGATATTCCGAGTGGGCGCGGGCGTCGATCTGGGCATCAAGGAGTTTTCCAAGACATGGGGGCCTTACCTGACTTGTCGCCGCTGGATGTCAGCGATACCGTCAAGGCGCCGGCCACCAGTTAAGGCGCCTGCCAATACGAAAGCCCCGATGTGCCGGACCGCCCCTCATCCCTGACACTTTTTCGCAATCAGACGTTCCGCTCGCTCTGGATCGCGGCCCTTGCGTCGAACTTTGGGGGATTGGTGCAGGCGGTCGGGGCTGCGTGGATGATGACCACCCTGTCTGACTCACCAAGAATGGTGGCACTGGTGCAGGGATCCGTGTCGCTCCCGATCATGGTGTTTTCCTTGCTGGCCGGCGTATTTGCCGACAATTTCGACCGGCGTCGCGTGATGCTGATCGCGCAGGGCTTCATGTTCGTCGTTTCGGTCGGACTGACGATCATGGCGTTTCAGGGATTGCTCACGCCTTGGCTGCTATTGGCGTTCACGTTCCTGATCGGGTGCGGCACGGCGCTGCACAACCCGTCCTGGCAGGCGACGATGGGCGACATTGTCACGCGCGAGGAATTGCCGACAGCTGTTTCGCTTAACAGCATGGGCTTTAACCTCATGCGCAGCGTCGGACCGGCGGCGGGCGGTGCCATCGTGGCGCTGGCCGGGGTAGCAGCGGCGTTCGCCGTGAACGCGCTTAGCTATATTGCGATCATCCTCGCGCTTTTGCGTTGGAAGGCACCGGCGCGCGACATGCACCTACCGCGAGAGCCGATGGGCAGCGCGTTCTCGGCCGGTCTGCGCTATGTCGCGATGTCGCCGAACCTGCTGCACGTCATATTGCGGGGGTTCTGGTTCGGCCTTACGGGTATCGTCCTGCTGGCGCTATTGCCCGTGGTGGTGCGCGAGACGCTGCATGGCACGGCGTTTATCTATGGCGTTTTGCTGGGCTGTTTTGGGGTGGGGGCTGTTGGTGGTGCGTTGATGAATGCCCGCCTGCGCGAGCGGTTCAAGAATGAGATCATCGCGCGCGGTGCCTTTGTCGGATTTGCTGCCAGCTGCTTTTTGCTGGCCATCAGCAGCTATGCGTCGCTGAGTGGCGCGGCGCTGGCGCTGGCCGGGGCGTGCTGGGTGCTGGCGCTGTCGATGTTCAACGTGACGGTGCAGCTATCGACTCCGCGTTGGGTCGTCGGGCGCGCACTTGCGCTATATCAGACCGGCACGTTTGGCGGGATGGCGGCGGGCAGCTGGATATGGGGCGCGATGTCCGAACGGGTTGGCCCGTCGCCCACGTTGGCGCTGGTGGCCGGCCTTTTGATCGTGGGCGCGCTGATCGGTCTGCGTCTGCCTTTGCCGGAATCACATGGGCTGAACCTTGACCCGCTGGGCCGGTTCAAGGAGCCGACGTTGCGGTTTGATCTGACTTATCGCAGCGGTCCGGTCATGGTGATGGTGGATTACGAGATCGATCAGTCGGATGTGCCCGAGTTTCTGGCCGCGATGAGCAGACGCCGCCGCGTGCGCATCCGCGATGGCGCGCAGCAATGGGCGCTATTGCGCGACCTGCAACACCCCGAGCATTGGAGCGAGAGTTATCACGTTCCCACTTGGGGAGAATACGTGCGCCATAATGAACGGCGGACCCAGTTGGACGCAGAACTGTCGGATCTACTGCGACGGCTGCATCGCGGCCCGAACGGCCCGATCGTCCACCGGATGATCGAACGCCAGACTGTGCCACTGCGCGACGATCTGGCACTGAAACCGGAACATGGCGGTGAAGCGTTGGCGACCCATTCAGGGCCACAGAAAACAGATCCTTCGGATTGGACATAGCTTGCGATGGTCGCAAGAAGTGTTTGGCAATAAAATTAGCCCTGATAGCTGCCCGGCAGGGCGGCTCTCCTGAAGTAGCGTTAGCCCATGGGCGGGGGTGCGCGTGAGGTCTACCGTCCGGACCCGCTGCGCTGTTGAATGTAGCGTATAGCCGCCAATTGCAAAAATGCGGATGCTTTGAATTGTAGAATTCCTGTGATCCTCCGATCAGTGAAAATCACGCGATTTCGGGATGATCCGTACATTTCGGGGGTGGCGATGCGTTCCGCTGGGCAGCGCTTTGCGCACTTCGTCGGCGCGCGCGAGAGGGACGTCCATGACATCGTTCGAGAGCCGGTCCAATGCGTCGCTGCGATCTGTCAGCCGGTGTGCGACGACATGGATCACATCCTCGCTGCGTTGCACCACGCCACGAATATCGATCAGGCGGGATTGCATGATGGCCTTTCGGAACGCCTCCATCACCTTGGGCCAGACGACCAGATTGGCGACGCCTGTCTCGTCCTCCAGCGTGATGAAACACACGCCCTTGGCGCTGCCGGGACGTTGGCGGATCAGCACGATCCCAGCCAGTGATACGCTCTGTCCGCTGCGCATATTGAAAAGATCCTGCGCCGGGGTATAGCCCTGCCTTGACATGCTACGCCGAAGAAACGCCATGGGATGCGCCTTGAGCGAGAGTCGCAGCGTCTGGTAATCCGCCACGACATGTTCGCAGATGGGCATCTGAGGTAGGGCAAACATCGTCTCGTTGCCCTCATCCGCGCTGTCCAGAAACAGCGGCAGGTCGGGGGCATCGCGAAGCGCGCGCGCGTCCCAGAGCGCCTGCCTGCGATCCAGCCCCATCGAGCGAAACGTGTCGGCGGCGGCCAGTTTGCGGATCGTGCCTGCGTCAGCTTTTGCGCGGGTCTTGAGGTCTTGCAGGTCCGTAAAAGGCACATCGCGAACCTGCATCATCTGCTCCGCAATCGCCTGGGGCACGCCATCCACCTGCCGCAGACCAAGACGCACAGCGAAAGCGCCCGCGCCGGTAGGCTCCAACGTGTTGTCCCAATCGCTGTAATTCACGTCGGGCGCCCGGATATCGACCCCATGTTCGCGCGCGTCTCGCACGATCTGCGCGGGGGCGTAGAATCCCATCGGCTGCGAATTCATCAGCGCGGCGCAGAAGACGTCCGGATAGTGGCATTTGATCCAACTGGAAATGTAGACCAACAACGCAAAGCTGGCAGCGTGGCTTTCGGGAAAGCCGTAATCCCCGAACCCCTTGATCTGATTGAAACACCGGTTTGCAAATTCAGGATCATATCCCCGCCCGATCATCCGGCCGACCATTTTCTCTTCTAGAGCTTCGATTGTGCCGCGAGACCGGAAGGTGGCCATGGCCTTGCGGAGCTCATTCGCTTCTTTCGGAGAGAATTCAGCAGCCACCATCGCAATCTTCATGGCCTGTTCCTGAAAGATAGGCACACCCATGGTGCGGCCCAGAATGTTGCGCAACTCATCGGGGTCATGCGCAGGCCCCGGCGACGGGTATTCCACCTTATCCTTGCCGCTGCGCCGCCTGAGAAACGGATGCACCATGTCGCCCTGAATCGGGCCGGGCCGCACGATGGCGACCTGTATGACCAGATCATAGAATGCGCGGGGTTTCAGACGGGGCAGCATGTTCATCTGCGCCCGGCTTTCGACCTGAAACGTGCCCAAGCTGTCGCCCTTGCACAGCATGTCGTAGGTCGCGCGGTCCTCTTTGGGAACCGTTGCCAGATCGAACCGTGGCCCGTGATGCGCCGCAATCAGATCAAACGCCTTGCGGATGCAGGTGAGCATACCAAGCGCCAGCACATCGACCTTGAGGATGCGCAGCTCGTCGATGTCGTCCTTGTCCCATTCGATAAAGCTGCGCTCTTTCATCGCGCCGTTGCCAATGGGCACGGTCCGGGTCAGCGGCGTTTCGGTCAGGATGAAACCGCCGACATGCTGCGACAGATGGCGCGGCATCCCGATCATCATGTCAGCCAGCCTGATCGTGCGGGCAATCAGCGGATCGCGCAGATCAAGCCCCGCCTCAGCGGCTTCCTTGGCTCCGACCTCGCGCCCGTAACTGCCCCAGATTGTCTTGGCGAGGGCGGTGGTGATGTCCTCGGACAGACCCATCACCTTGCCCACCTCGCGCACGGCCATGCGGGGGCGATAATGGATGACGGTCGCGCACAGCCCGGCGCGGTCGCGGCCATATTTGGTGTAGATATGCTGGATCACCTCCTCGCGCCGCTCATGTTCGAAATCAACGTCGATATCGGGCGGCTCGATACGTTCCTCGCTGATGAAACGCTCAAACAGCAGGTCGTTCTTGTCCGGATCGACCGCCGTGATGCCCAACACGTAGCACACAGCGGAATTGGCGGCAGAGCCGCGCCCCTGACACAGGATCGGAGGGCTGACCTGATGCCGGGCGAACTGGATAATATCGTGGATGGTCAGGAAATACTGCGCGATGTCGAGCTTGCCGATCAGCGCCAGCTCCTTGTCCAATGCGGCGCGCACTTTGGCGGGGGTGCCATCTGGATACCTCTCGACCGCACCTGCCCATGTCAGTTCGCACAGGTATTCTTGGGGTGAGCGTCCCTCGGGGATCGTTTCCTGCGGGTATTCGTAGGACAGCTGACGCAGATCGAAGGTGCAGGCATCCGCGACCTCGCGGGTGGCCCGGATCGCATGTGGCCATTCCGCGAAAAGCTGGACCATTTGCGCGGGCGATTTCAGATGCCGCTCGGCATTTACGTGCAGCAGGTATCCGGCCTTGGTAATGGTCGTTCGGTGCAGGACGCAGGTCATCACGTCCTGCAAGGGGCGGCGGTCCGGTGCATGATAATGCACGTCGTTAGTGGCCAGTATCGACAGGCCGTGCTGGCGGGCCAAGGCATCCAGCCGGTTGATCCGGGCACGGTCATCGCCACGGTAGAGATAGCTTGCCGCGATATGGCGCAGTGTCGGCAAGGCGCGGCTCAGGCGGCGCAGGCCAGCGGCAAACAGGTTGAGGTCGTCGCCCGGCAGCGCGATTAGGTGCACCCCGTCCGCATGGGCGGCCAGATCATCGAGCGAAATGTCGCAGGCCCCTTTGGCCTGCCAGTCGCCGTTTGTGTCGCGCATCTTGCCTTTGGACAGCAATTCGCACAGCCGCCCATAGGCGTCGCGGTCCTGCGGATAGGCCAGAAATTCCTCGCCAGTCACGAGATGCAGGCGGCACCCGATCACGGGACGTAAACACGCCTTTAGTGCTTCGGCATGAAGTCGCACGACACCGGCCATGGTGTTCAGATCGGCCACACCCAGCGCGTCATGCCCCTGCGCCCAGGCGGTCGCGGACAGATCAACCGCATCCGAGGCGCCGCGCAGGAATGAAAAACAGGTGGTGACGCCCAGCTCGATGAACTCGGCGCGCGGGTTGGGGGTGAACCCGTCCTCGTCCAGCGTGCGTCTGGGGCGTTGATTGTCCATCTCGGGCATTACGCGAACATCCCGTGGATGAACCATCGCGGATCACCGCCGCGCCCGTCCTCATGCAGCCCTTCGCGATAAAGCCACAGACGCTTGCCGGTCTGATCCTCGATCTTGAAATAATCGCGCAGCCGTGTGCCGGGGCGGTCCTTCCACCATTCGGGGGCGATCCGTTCGGGGCCGGCATAGCGCGCGACCTTGTGGGTTTGCCTGCGCCAGATGAATTGCGCCGGCGGACCTTCCGGGACGGCATAGACGACGCGCACCTGTTCGGGTGTCCAGAGCAGGCGGATGGGACGCTCCTTGATCAGGGGTGCCGTCGTGCTGTCGACCTCTTGCAAGGCGCCGATCACCCTTTGGGCGCGTTCGGGCAGGTGGCTGGCATTCAGCACGGGGCGCTTGATGGACCGCTCACCAAAGCGTGCCACAAGGCGGTCGATCAAATGCGGCAGTTGCAGATCCTCGTTTGATCCGCCGCCCAGCCGCGTCTGGATACTCTCGACCGGCTCCACAATTGCCGCCTCGAGCGTTATCAAATCAAAGCCGAAGCCGGGATTGATCCGCTCCAGCTTGTCGTCAAAGAGGCGGCGCAGATGGCCGGGATCGCGGCTGGGAGCGGCTGTGGCCGCCGTGATCGTGCTGACCTCGCCATCGGTGCGAAAGACAGTCAGAGAAAGGCGGCGACAGCCAAGGCCGTGCAGCGTCAGTTGAGCGCAGAGATTCTCGCAGAGTTCCGGCAGATAGGCGGTCGGATCCTGTATCGGTTCGGGCAGTTGGGACTGCGCCTTGATCCTTGGGCGCGCCTCCTTGCTGGCGACAGGTTCGGCCAGACACCCCATGGCCTGATCCAGCCGCAGCAGCGGATTGGCATGCAGTGCCGCGCGCGCAAAGCGTCGGGTCAGGGACAGGCGCGGCACCTTGGCCAGATCGCCCACGGTCTTGAGCCCGAGACGGCGCAGCAAAAGCAATGTGGCCTCGTTCAGGCGCAGGGCAGGGACCGGCAATGGCGCAAGCTGCGCGGCCATCTGATCCACCGGGCAGATCGCCCTGACCGGCCCATATCGCGCCAGCGCCCATGCCGCGCCCCATGTCGGCGCCACCGCGATCCGGGCGCTCAGACCCAGCAGAGACAGGCGGGTTTCGATATCGACCAGCATGGCCGCCTCTCCGCCCAGCAGATGGTCCGCGCCAGTCGTATCAAGGATCAGACCGTCCGCACCGTCCGGAGAAGTCCACGGGCACCAGCGCCGCGCCCAAAGGGTCAGGCGTTCCAGTGCCAGTTGATCACCCGCGATATCGGCATATTCCACCTGCAGATCGGGGCAGACGGCCTTGATGTCCACCACGCGCGCCCCGGCGCTGGCGCCCATCAGACGCGCGGCGCGGTTGGTGGCGTGAATCACGGGGCCATGCTGACCTTCGGTCGCCAGAACGACGGCCACATCATCGGGCGGCGCGACGTTCGCGCGGTCCATCTTTTTCTGCCACCGCTCCATCGCGAAATGGGGCAGACATATCGATACGATCCGCCGCCCGGTCATAGGTCGCGACCCATGTACCGGGCTGCCTGTAACGCGAGCGAAACAGTTCCACCTGCCAGCGCGGATCGCCGGGGGCCTTTGGATCGTCCGGATGCGGCAGCGACGGCAGCGACGTCACCCGCCAACGGTCGCGCGCCGCGCTCAGATCGGGCGAGGCCGCGCGCCGGATCAACCAGCAAGGCACTTCGTAACGTTCCGCGCGCATCACCAGCCGCTTGGTCGCGGTGAAATCCAGCGTCTTTGGATTTCCCCATATCTCGCCGATTACCGCGCCGAGGGATGAGCATTTCAGCGCTTCCTCCATCGCCCAGAGCACATCGATTGGACGGCTCACATTGACGCGGATGATTGCCCGACCATGCAGACCGGGCAGATAGGGCAGGCCCGTCTCCTGCCGCGAAAGCCTGTCCTGCACCCAGAAAAGAGGCGCAGCGCCGCGAGGCAGCCGGGCCAGCCCAAATCCCACACAGGCCGCATCCGCCGCACTGGTCGCAAAGACCTCGGACAGAGCGCGGCCTTCTGTCAGTGCGGGCGTCGCAATGTCGCTGTTTCGTATGATCGAAGAGTCGCACAGCACGAGTGATTCCAATAGATGTTCACTATACGTTCTAAACCCTCGATCAAGTGTCGACAACTCAGAATCCTCTGGTCACCTCGAGAGGGCGGGTGTCTCGCAAACCGGTTTTTTTGCTTTATGTCAGACATATCAAAGACTTCTATCGCTGTAGCGGCTGGCTGATTACGCGAAGATGGATTTTTTGTGCTCCGAGAAACCTGCCGCCGATGAGCTTGCGTCACGCCTCGCTATCGCCACGTTGCAACGGCCTGTTCCGCAAGCCCGAATTGGCCCTGCCTTCGGGCACCCCAGGCAAAGAATGGCCCGGTTAATCGCGATCCCGCCCGCCGGGAAGCGCATCCAGATCGGTGATATGCAACATCCCCCTCTGAAGCGAAATCAGCCCATCCGCGACGAGGGTGGCAATCTGCTTGTTCACGGCTTCACGCGTGACACCCAGCATGTCCGCCAGTTCGGCCTGGCTGAAGCGGCGGCAAAACCTTGCGCCTTTGCCATCGGGCACGGCATGGGATTGCGCCAGTTGGTAGAGCTTTGCAGCGACCCGCTGGCGCAGGGGTAGCAGCGCGATACTGCCCACATGATCGGTCGACAAGCGCAGCCGCTCGCACAGCAACGCGATGATATGGTGGCAAATAGCGGCGTCAGACTCCATCACTGCCAGAAAGGCCGGGCGGCGGATCAGCAGGGTGGTAGCGCCGTCCATTGCGGTCACGCTGGCGCTACGCGGCGCGCCGTCCAGCAGCGCGATTTCGCCCAGTGCATCGCCCGGCTCTAGCAGGGTCAGGGTGATCTCGCGGCCCTCGGCGCTGGACACCCAGACCCTGAGCAGGCCACCCTCGACGACGCGCAGCCCGTCGGCGGGATCGCCGCTCTGGAACAATAGCGCGCCGCGCGGCCAGTGTTCCGTTACGGCCTGAGCGGCCAGCATGTCCAGAACATCGGGGGCAAGACCGGCAAAGAGCGCCGTCTCGCCCAGCCGCTTGGCGGCATTGGCGCGGGTGCTCATGTCGCCGCCCAAATATGGACCGGCACCGACAAGCCGCGCAGGGATTGCGTGGCGCGATCGGCCAGGTTCAGTCGCTGTATCCATCCTTGGCCATCGGCGCTGCCATTTAGCAAATCTTGCGACACCGCGATGACCGCGCCAGTGTCACGGGCGAAATCTTGCAAGCGGTTTGCGGCGTGGACCACGGCGCCGGTGACAGTGACATGGCGATGCGCGTCACCGCCGAGAACGCCCGCCTGAACCGGGCCGTAATGCGCGCTCATCCGCACCTCGATTGGGGGTTTGCTCTCTTTCATCGCGCCCCGCAGTGCCGCCATGCAGCTGAGCGCCGCCTCGGCGTCGCCGGGTCGCGGCTGTGGCAGGCCGAATATCACCATCGCGCCGTCGCCTGCGAATTGCTCGACCATGCCGCCGTGACGCGTTGCCATCCGCTCGACCCTGCGGTGGAATTCGGCCATGAAATCGGCCGCGCCGGAGGGGCCGACCGCCTCAACCCGCGCGGTCGAGGCGACAACGTCAACGAACAACACCGCCGCCTCCTGTGCGCGTCGATCAAACGTGGGGTGCGGCTCCATTGCCAACATGTCTGCCAGAATTGGCGATTGATACTGTCTCAGGTTCGCGGCCCGGCGCCGGTGGTGCAGCAGGCGTAGCGTCGATCCGCCTGCCAGTCCTGCGGCCAGCGCCATCAGCAGCGTTGCGCCGTCCAGCCACCAGCCCGCAACAAAGGCACCCTGAAGAAACGCGGCGGCAGACAGGATCACCCCGGTCGCAACCAGTGCTGCGAGGACAGGGCGCTCGATGCTGGCAGCGGCGAACGCGGCCCATGCCGCAATCAACGCGATGACAATATCGGCCATCCAAGCCACCGGATCCCGCCGCAAGGTACGCCCTTCGATGGCATTGGCGGCAAGGGTTGCATAGGCCTCGACCCCCGCAAAGTTGGGGTCGAACGGCGTGACATGGCGGTCTCCGATCCCTTGCGCAGTCGCCCCGACAAAGACTATGCGCCCGGCAAGATCGGCAGTCCCGGCCTCGGCCAGCGGCCATGTGGGGATTGTCCCCGCCGCGCCGTAATAGACCAGCGGTATTGCACCGCCGCGATCCAGCAACAGCGTGTGGCCTGCGCCCTTGACCATGCCACTCGCGCCAAGATGCAGCTCCAGCGGTGCGCCCGCATTGGTCTGCCGCAAGGCCGCGATCGCAAGGTTCGGAACGAGGATCACATCCCTCTCAGGCCCAAAAGGGGCCACCGCAAGCAACCGGCGCAGTGCACCGTCCGTATCCGTGATGACGTTGACATGGCCGAAGGTTGCGGGCGAAGCGAGCTGTTCGGACGGCCCCAGCATCGCATGACCCTGCACGACGTCCGGCGCGCCTATGATGATATCGAACCCGCTGCGTTGCAAGGCGTCCGAACGCCCCTGCGCCTGGGGGGTGTTGCTGGCGGCGATGGCCAGAACCGACCGGCCATTCCGGGCGAGGGCGGCGATCAATGCGCTGTCCTGCGGTGTCGTCTGCACCAGTAGCAGATCCAGCGCTACGGCCAGCGCGCCGCCAGCGGTGGCCGCATCCACCGCGTCTGCTATGGCGCTTCGCGGTGGTGGAAACTGGCCCAGCCGGTTGATATCCGAATCCGTCAGAGCCAGAATCGCGACGCCGTCGGGTGCAGGCAGAGGCCCGCGCAGCGCAAACCGCGCGTCAACGAACCGCCCTTCGATCCCGCCCCAGAACCCGCTGCTGTCGCCCGGATGCCAAAGCGACGCTGCCAGTGCGGCGCCCACCGCAAGGCCAAAAAGCAGGCGGCTGAGGCGGCGAAAGACCGGCGCGCGCCTCACCAGTAGTGGCCGAGCAATTCATTGCAGAGATCAATCCGGGCCTGCCCCCAGCGCTTGACGGGCTCGGCCACGCTTTGATCCGATACGTCGATCCCGTCGCCGGGGCCGAGTGAGGCACCTCCCTTGCGCGCGGTAACATCGACGCTGCCATCGCGCACGAACACAGACGTCGCGCCGGACTTGACCTGCATCGCCCATTCGGTGGACCGAACGGCTGCAATCGCCGATGGCGTGCGTATCTGGAACACGCCCGGTTTGCGCCAATTCAGCACGAACCCGGCAATCCCGTCGAAAAGGCGTATCTCGCCCTGCTGAGGGGCGACTTTGTCGACCGCGATCCATGTATCGGGACCAATCGTCACCACGACGCCACTTGTGCAGTGCAGCGTCATCCGCGACGCGTCGCCCGTTCTGAGAGAGTCCGACGATATGATGCCCATGCCGCTTTGCGCCGGAAGGGACTTCCCCTCGCGCAGAACGTGAGACGTGGTCCCTTCGACCCTGCTGAGGACGCAGGGCGCATCCGATTGCGCCAGTGCGGGTGATGCAAATACCAGCAAAAATGCACCAAAGACCCAAGGCATTGATTTCATCGCACCATTCCTTTCGCTCTGCCTGCCGACCGATGCGTCAAATTATACCACATCAGGGCGTGCCCGTATGCCCATGGTGTGAACCGGATCACAGACGCGGCGGCACGAACCGGCAAAAACTCTCCCCATCGTCGGGGGATGAGATCAATGACCATCGAAACCTGGATCGCTTTTGCCATTATGAACTTCGTGTGTAGCCTGACACCGGGCCCGAACGCGGCGGTCGTTCTGGCGCAGTCCGCGCGCCGCGGCCTAGCTGGCGGCATTTGCGCATTAAGCGGTGTGATCCTCGCCCGGGCAGCTCTGGCCATGCTGGCAATTCTGATCGTTCTGGGGGCGCCCGAGATCGTTCAGCTGGACGGGCCGACCCTGCATCTGATCGGCGCAATTGTCCTGCTGGCACTGGGCATGGGGATGCTGCGCGCGCGAACCGTCCCCGCGCCACAACTGGCCGGTTGTGGGCATATCGCCCCCGCGGGACATATCCGAACCATCTTTGGCGCGTTTCTGATCGCTCTTTCAAATCCACTGTCGGTGATCTTCTTCGTCTCTGTTGCGCCAGTGTTTCTGGGTGCCGACACACTGTCCCCCCAAGCCGTCGGAGCGTTCCTTTCCGCGGCATTACTGCCATGCGCAGCCGCCTATACCCCGTATCTGGCCATGGCCAAGCTGAACCGACCCGGCACCATAAGGTTCGTGGATCGCAGCTGTGGGACGGCCCTTTGCGCTCTGGGCCTTTGGGGGATTGCACAGTCCTTCTAGAATGCTGTGCAGATCAACAATCGCTGGGCTATGGGCGGCCAGTCATAAGCTCGAACACTCACCCCCCATAGGCGCCAAATCGGTCGGTTCCTCGGGCTCAGCTACCGATTTCTGTCAGTCACCGCTTGAAGGGATCGTCCAAATGGGCGCGATTGTCCCAAGCTGCGGAAGGAAGGTTCGCTTGCCTCATTGCGCGCCTCCTTTTGCCGCTGCTTTCAGCGCGCCCACGTCTAGCTTTTATCATCGCCGTCATCGCCTCCATCACGCGCTTCGCCTTGGCCGGGTCCGGATCGGCCAGAAGTTGGGGCAGAATGCGCGGCGTGACCTGCCAACATAGGCCAAAGCGGTCCTTCACCCAGCCACACATGATCGGCTCGCCGCCGTCTGATAGCGCGTCCCAGTAGCGGTCCACCTCGGCCTGATCGGCGCAGTCGATGGAAAGTGAGATCGCGTCGGTAAAGGGATGCCCCGGCCCGCCGTTCATCGCGATGAAGCTGCGGCCCGACAGCGTGAAGGCGACGGTGATCACATCGCCCTCCTTGCCACCGGGGTAGTCCATGGTGGTGCGAGTCGTCTCTTGGATCTGACTGTCGGGGAAGAGGCCGGTGTAGAACTCCGCCGCCTCCTCGGCCTGACTGTCGAACCATAGGAAAGTCGTGATTTTCTGTGTCGTTGTCATGGTGGGCCTCCTTGTGCCAGCGTATCGGGGAATTTCAGATCTTGTGAAAGCGAAGCGGTTTTGTGTTTTCGCGTGCCACAACGCCCTTGGCCTCGAGGTCGAGTTGCACGGCCTTCATCCACCACCCGGCTTTCGCGCCGCCCGGAAACAGCGCGTCCGGCAGTTTCGCAAGCAATCTTTCTTTCAATTCTGCCGTTGTCGCACCCGGTTTGGTCTGCGGAATGACGGCGAGATACGCTGTCTTCATTGCCTCGTACTTATCCTTGGCAACACGCTCGACGCGTCCCGGACAGTTTACATTCTCGATCTCTATCTTGCCTGATGACTCAGCCATTCTGTTGCCCTCTCAGAGTGTCGATCTTGCAGCTCTTAAACCTCATAGCTGCCCCCGCCGGTCAGCAATTTTGCCTTGAAACGGCCTCCGTGTTTCCCGGCGGCCGCACTATCGTCATCGAACTCAACGCTGTGCTTTCGATCCCGCGTCATCGTGCACCTTCCTTACGCTTGCCAACAAACATCACCTTGGCACCTTGCGGGTCGTTGGCCTGGATCATCCAGTCGCCCTGATCGCCGGGCAACTCGACCGGTCCGTGGGTGATCGTCCCACCGCCGGTCTCGACCGCGGTCTTTGCCATATCTATGTCGGGCACGGTAAAGGCAAAGTTCCAGAACGGCGTCGCATCAGTTTCGAACGCGGTCATCACCGCGCCGATCATGTCGTCGCCCTCGCCGATAAAGGTATAGTCGCCCCTTTCGCCCATCGGCATCGCCCCTGATTTCTTCCAGCCAAAGAGCTTGCCGTAAAAATCGAGCGCGGCGACCTGATCGCTCGTCACCAGTTCGTTCCAGCAACAATGCCCCTCCTTCATCGGCGCGAAGGCGGTGCTGTCGGCGTCGCTGTCGCCGCGCATCAGGTAGAAACGCGCGCCCTGCGGATCGGCGACAAAGGCAAAGCGACCGACGCCGGGGATATCCTGCGGCTCCATATCGACGCTGCCGCCGAGCGATTTCACCTTTGCGGCTGCCGCATCGACGTCCGCAACGCCGAAATAGACCGCCCAGATCGGGACGAATGGCGCGGCTTCGGGCGCCTTCATGACCCCGCCGACGCCCTCGCCATCGGTCGCGGCGAAGGTGCGATAGTCGCGTTCCATGCCACCTGCGGGCTTGTCAAAGGCCCAGCCCATCACCGCACCGTAGAAGTCTTGCGCAGGGTCGGGCGCGTGTGACATCAGTTCATACCAGATCGGGGTTCCATCCTTGTTGGTCATGACTTTTCTCCTTGGCGTCCCATTTCGAAAATCGGTGCGAAGCCGCCGAAGATCATCCGGTCCATCGCGAATGGCGGATCGGCGGGCGGTTTCATCCGCTCGTCATCTTGCATCTTTCGCTCGGCGGCGTCGGCAGTCGCCCGGTCAGGCCAGACGATCCACGAAAACACCACGGTTTCATCGTCGCGGGCCTGCACTGCGCGCTTGAAATCGGTGACCTTGCCCTCGCGCACGTCCTCGCCCCAGGCCTCCATCATCTCGGTGGCGCCGTATTCCCTGAACATTTCGGCGGCGTCTGCTGCCATCTTTCGGTAGTCTTCCTTGCGGGCCGTAGGCACCGCCATAATGAATCCGCTGATGTAACTCATGTGTCTTGCCCCTTTCTTTGGCGTCGTTCCGTCATTTCAGGAACCGCTCAGGTGTCAGTCATCCAGCTTGGGATACCAGTCAGTCCCGCGTCCTTCGGGCGTGGTGTCGAGGATATTCCAGAGAGGGTTAGGATCGGGCGCGCCATGCGGATCCTGACCCGGATCGGCGACCTCGCTGCCACCCTCACCGCTGTAGAAATGGCGGACCTCACCGTCCAGTTTTCGAAAGACGGTGTAGGCCGGCATGTCGGCGTTGCGTTCGCCTACATAGTCAGCGGTGAAGTCGCCAGACGGGTCGGAATAGAATGTCAGCCCGGTCCATCCACGCGTCTTCGCGTAGGCCAGAATGCGCTCGATAGGCGAGCGGGCGATGACAGCCAGCGCCACCCGCTGTTCGATGTGCCGTGCCTCGCCGTCCCACGCATCAAGCATGGCCGAGCACATCGGGCAGCCCTGCTTGCGGTCGGGTCCATACATCATCGAATAGAGGACGAGCGTATCGTGATCGCCGAACATCTCGCTCAGCTTCATCGGTCCACCCTTGCCCTCGAACGCATAGTCCTGAGGCACCTTGCCGCCCGGCGGCAGGGCGCGGCGCTGGGCCGCAACGCGTTGGATATGGCGGCGCAACTCGATCTCTTCGGCCAATAGTGCCGTGCGTGCAGTGCGGTAGGCGGCACTCTCGTTCGGCCAGCGTGCCGTTGATCGCGCGGCAAGCTCAGGCGCAGAGGTCAGATTGTCTGTCATGGTCTTCCTCCGATTCTCTTGACAGTTAAGTTGATATCAACTTATATTCTGGCGTGTCAATAAATCCTCCCAAACACGCCACTTTCGGCATGACCCTGCGGGTCCGGGACTCTTGCCTGTGCCTACACACGCAACGTGCCGCCCGCGCGGTCGCCCGCAGATTCGACGATGCCCTGCGTCCCGTCGGTCTGAAAAGTGGCCAGTTTTCGCTGTTGATCTCGCTTAACCGGCCCGAGCCGCCGACGGTTGGATCGGTCGCGCAGCTGTTGGCGATGGATCGCACCACGTTGACGGCAAACCTCAAGCCGCTGGAGCGGCGAGGGCTGCTGAACGTGACACCCGACGACAAGGATCGTCGTGCCCGTCGGCTGACATTGACCGAAGATGGGCTGGCCCTGCTGGAACAGGCGATCCCGATCTGGATCAAGACCCACGAAGAGATCGAGCGCGTTCTGACGGGGAATCTCGACGCCCTTCGGTCAGACCTGAACGCGCTGGCAACTATCGCGGTGGTTGAACCGGAAAGCCAGTCGTGACGGCAACCGGACGACATGTGATAGATTTCGGGCGAACAGATATCGGGCTCATGCACCGCGGGTCGCGCCGCAATGTCCGTGTCTGTTGACGGTTCATCGGGGCAGGTTCATCGCAGCGGCGGGGCCAGCCAGCCCGCAAAAGCGTGACCGCTCTTGCGTCTTGAAATCCGCAGATCTGATTGCCACACTCATTTAAATGCTGTGATGCCAAGCGCTGTGATCGCGAACAAAAGGACGACCGACATGTTCATATGGTCAAATCCGGGTTGCCCTGCACATCCGAAGACGGGCCTCGCGACGGCGCTGCTGGTCGCGGGAGCGGTTCCGTTGACTGTCGCGGCTCAAGAGGCCGGGACCGGGGAACTTGCGCGCGTACAGGCCAATGTGGCGGGGCGCGAATTTCAGGTGTTCACCTATCGTCCGCAAAACTGCGCCTCGCCTTCGATCCTCATGGTGTTTCACGGCAACGGGCGCGGGGCGCAATCCTATCTGAAATCGGCGCGCGATCTGGCAGATCGGGGGTGTTTCGTCGTCTACGCCCCGCTGTTTGACGACGACCGTTTCCCGAACTGGAGCTATCACCGCGGCGGCCTGGTGCATGACGGCAAGATGCTGCCCGAAGACAGCTGGACCACGGATGTCGTCGACGATCTGGTCGATTGGGCGCGCGCTCAGGAAGGGCGGCCAGACGCCCAGAGCTATCTTTTTGGGCATTCGGCGGGTGGGCAGTTCCTGTCGCGGGTCGCGGCCTATGACCTGCCGGATAATGTCGAGCGCATCATCATCGCCAACCCGTCGACCTACGTTCTGCCGACCGAGGACGAGGCCGCGCCCTATGGATTTGGTGGCATTCCCGAGGATCAGGCCGAGCAATGGTTGCGCGCTTATCTAGCCGCGCCCGTCACGATCTTTTTGGGATCAGAAGATACCGGAGCCAAGGATCTGACGATGAATCAGCAGGCTGTGCGGCAGGGCGACAACCGGGTTGATCGTGGACAGCGCACGTTTGAGGCGGCCAAGCGTGCCGCAGCCCAGCATGGCTGGCCCTTTAACTGGGAGTTGGTCTATGCCGACGATGTCGGCCACAGCGGGCGCGGCATGTTGACCGCCAACGAAATGATCGAAGCGATGGGATTTTAGACCGACCTGCGAGCCGCGCATCACGCGCGATCAGGCCGTCTATGCAGCGGTTCCAGTTTTCAACAGGCCCACCGCCTGCACCAGTGCGAAGGCATGTATGCCGGCGTAGATCAGACGTTCGCGCGTGTGGGCACGGCTCTCCAGTGGTGCGCTGGCCAGAACGCCGTCGCGGCGCAGCAGCCTGACTTGCGGTCCGCTCGCGCCCCATTGACGCGTGGCGGCCAGCCCACCCGCAGCCACATGATTGATCACTTCGGGATCGTCCGGCGTTTGGGATACCAGAATGACCCGGCCCGGGCCGATCTTTTCGGTCAGCATCCGGCGGACAGGATGACGGCTGTCCAGCGTGAAGGGGCCACAACAGGCGCGCAGCAGCACGTCGATGCCGCGCTCGCTGACGGATCGATCCGTGGTGGGATCCAATTGCAGTGCAGCGCCGTCGCAGCGCGCAAAGCCGAGGCCATAGTTGACGATGCGCCGCAGGGACAGCGCCGTTACTATCGCCTCTAGCGAGGGATCGCGCAGCAGCATCGCAGGCGCGCGGGTGATACGGCCCTCCGGCGGCTCAAGATGCGCGCCAGCCAGCACGACACCCCGTTTCAGCGCCACGCCAACGCAAAACCCGGCCTCCTCCAACAACACCCCAGCTTGCTGGGCTGCTGACCCGGTGGCGCGGTCGCCTGCGAAAACCAGCGACGGAATAACGGCATCTTGCGGGTCCGGATAGATGCGTTCCAGAACCGCCTGAGCATTCTGAGGGTCTGCGACCTCGCGTGGAACAAGGCGCAGGTACGGTGCGGGCGAAAGATCGCCGTCAGCAATGCCTGTGTCTGCCGTTTCGGCCGCCTCTGGCGTGGGGCGCATGATTCGGGCCGGATGCTGATCGCTCGCGGTCGTGGGTGGTGCGACGTCGTGTGGCCGGCACTGGCGCGCGCCTTCTCCGAGGATCAGTTGCCCGTCCGAAATGCGCTGCGCGATGCCCTTGGCGGCTGCCGCCGCTTGCAGATCGAGGGTTTGTGCGTCCAGCCGCCTGCGCGCAGCACGCGACATCAAGCGTTCCTGCTCATCTGCAAAGGACTCAGCTCCCGGAATAGGCACGCCGGCAAGTTCGGCCAGCCCGATCAGCGCAACGTTCAGCGCGTCTCGCGACATCGGCGTGGAGGCCCAAATCAGCACCATAGTGCCATCTGCCCTGGTATCCGTGGCGCTGTAGCCGATTTCGCGGCTCTGGCCCATGATCGACAACGCCCGCGTTTCGATCGCGAGCACGGCGTCCAGCAATGTGTGAGAAATCGCCAGGTCGTCACAGGCGCTCGGCGCGGGTGCGCCATTGGTCAGGTCGTTGCGCTCGTGCGGCAGATGCTTGGCATCGAAAAACCTCTGAAATCCGCCCGCTGAATTGGTACGCAGCTTGCGTCTTGTCAATCCGCTTAGCCCACCGGGATCAATATCCGCCATAAGCACTGATCGGGAGTGAAAAACGTTCTGACCGAGCAGGAGGTGTCTGCGCAGAATACGCGGGCTGTTTGTGACAATCTGAGACATGAAGCTGCGAGTCCTGCGATGTTCATTTGCTAGAGTGTGTGTTGTTGGTCGTCAGCCCGATACCGGCGAAGTTTGTCGTGACTGCAAGGCCAGACGGCCACAGGGCAGTACTCAGTCCGCCGCGTCCGAGTGGGGCTGACACGCCGGCTGCATTCGTGCGGGCATCATGCCCCAAGCATCTCTGAGCGCAGCATTATTTCCATCGGGCAGGCGACGGGTTGCCGAACCGCAGGCGGAGATTTGCCTGTAGTCCAGAGTCGACGCGCACCGATCCTAACATGCGTTAGTGTGGGTCCATCCCCCCGAAATTTAAAGTCAAATTGCCGGTTGTAGAGATTGGAGGTTCTTCAACGAGCAGTTGCGGCAATGGAGGTGCGCCATTTTTTTTGCAGCGCGCCTCTGCTGAATGATTGTTTTGTTCAGGGTGCCGGGCGGTCGGCGGGTCGCCCTCGCTAACCGCAGGAGAGTGACGATGAAATTTGAGACGAAAAGTGAGACTACCATGACTGTTACCTGTTCCAACGCCGACGCACCCGAAAGGCTGCGCTTCCTATCGAGTGCCCCTCAAGATCAACAAGAGCCGCACCCGACCTGACCTCTGAGATCCAACAAAACTTAGCGACCGCCCGACCCGCCACGGCAGATCGGACGTGCGGCAAAATAGCGTAAATCAACGAGGGCATTTCATGGCTTATGCAATTCTGAGCAGACCGCGGTTGGCCAAGGTAAAACGCGCTTTCAGCACGCGCAGGGTGCCAGTCAGCGCGATGCGGGGACTTATCACCGGCGATGATGTCCAGCCACGACCCGGCGACATCGTGCTGGCGCGGGTCGATGAACTGGGCAAACAGGAAAAGCTGGAGCTGACAGACGGTCGGCGCGCCTACATGTTTCCGGGCGACGAGATTATCGTCTGTTATGGCAACCGCTATGCGCCCGATCAGTATGAATCGCGCATCGGTCCTGACCTTTCGCCTTGCGATCTGGTGGCCGCGGGGGGCCTTGCCTCGATTGAAATTTCGCGCCGCATAGGTCTGCGTCCGCCGACGCAGATCACTCCGGTCGGTTTGGTCGTTGGCGCGGATGGCGAGCGTCTGAATACCATGCAATTCCGCGTCGATGCGTCCGAACAGAGGCCAGATATCCCGGCGGTACTGTCGCTTGGCACGTCGATGAACGCGGGCAAGACTTTGACCGCAACGTCGCTGATGCGCGGCTTTAAACGGCTGGGGTTCAAGGTGGCGGCGATGAAGATCACCGGCACTGGATCGGGTGGCGACATGTGGATCGTGCGTGACGCGGGCGCTGATGTGTCACTGGATTTTACCGATGCGGGCTATTCCAGCACGTATCTGGTCAGTGTCCCCGAAATCGAGCGCGCGACCTATCGGCTAATGAACCACGCTGCCGCACAGGGCTGCGATGTGGCAGTGATTGAAATTGCCGACGGGCTTCAACAGCTTGAAACTGCGCAATTAATTCGCAGCCGCAAGATACTGGATGTTACCATCGGTTCGGTCTTTGCGGCCTATGATGCGATGGGCGCGAAATACGGCGTCGATGTGCTGCGAGAGGCGCAGCATAACGTGTTGGGAATCAGTGGCCGGCTGGGCCGCTCGCCGTTGGGTGTGCGCGAGGCCGAGGATGCCACCGGACTGCGCGTCTATTCCCCATGGGATTTGCAGGAGGGCGCGATGGTGCCCGTGATGCGCTCCCGCGCTGTCGAGGCTGGAATTTCAATTGTGCATCCATTTCTGGCGCGGCTGGCGCGCATGGCGATGCCGTCTAACGTGATGCTGAGCAATCTGGTGGCGATCGGCAGCGCCTCGTCGCAGGCGGGCGGGGCCGGGGCGACCGGCACGTCGCTGGCGCATGACCTGCTGGAACGCGCAGCCTATCATGTGATGCAGTTGGAGGTAGATGCGCTGTGCGCTGCGCCCTTCGGATCGCGCTCGTCCGGGCGGCGCGACTGGCGCAACGGATTTAGATTGCACGAATGGCATACCGATTTTGGCCGGATCGACCTGCGCGTCCCCAAGCTGAGATGCAATCATTATGACCCGTCCTTCACGCAAAAGGTGACAGCCCCCGTCGCCGCAGTCTTTGCCGTGATCGAAGCTGAAATCGATGCCTTTGATGCGGCAGTGTCCACGCTGGTGCGGGAGATGCTGACAGGCATTCGCCTGCGACCCGGCGCGCTGGACGATCTGACGGCGGACCTTGCCGCGCAGATCGCCACCGCCCGTCGGCAAGGCTTGCCGCTCATGCGCACCGTGCAGGCACCCGAGCGGCCATTGTCTGCCACCATCGCAGCGGTCAATGAACGCTATTTCGACGAAGACGGCGGATTTGCCGACGAACCGGCCTATCCCGGCGCGGGCTACGGTGAGGACAGGATTGACGCGATTGGAGCGATCTCGGACCGAAGCGGCCTGAACTGAGAGCGATAGAGAAGGGCGGAGCAAGAAATGGCAAAACGCAGAAAAGCGGGACGCGTCACCGCGGTCACCAGCGCATGGCGTGCGTCACGCCTTGGATTGGCCTGTGTCGTGATCTTTACTGCGGTGTTCAACCTGCTCAAATTCGCCTCGCCCCTCTATCTGCTACAGGTGCTGGACCGGGTGCCTGCCAGCCGCAGTATCGAGACGCTGATCATGCTGACCATCGCTGTGGTTGTGGCTATAGCCTGCGGCCTCGCGCTGGAGGTGGTTCGCCGCCGCATGATGGTGCGCTGGGGCATCTGGATCGAACGCCAGTTCGGCCCGCGCATGGTGCATCGCGGACTCGCGGACGGGCGCGCGCCCGAGCAGGCGACGCAGATCAGCCGCGCCTTGGCCGATGTCAGTAAGCTGCGCCATTTCGTCACCGGTCCGGCGCTGTCATGGCTTGATGTGATGTTCGCACCACTCTTTTTCATTGGCATTTTCCTTATCCACCCCTTGCTGGGCGTCATCGGTCTGGGCAGTTTGCTGCTGCTGCTGGTGTTGGGGGTTATCAATGACGTTCTGACGCGCGAACCGCGCCGCGCCTCCAGTGACGCCTACAAGGAGGCCAACGCGCTGGTGCTGTCCGCCGAACAGAACCGCGAAAGCGTCGGCGCGCTGTCAATGGCGCCGATCCTGACCCAGCGTTGGCAGCGCACTTCGAGCTCACGGCTGGAAGAGCACGAGCGCATCGCCGGCCGTCAGGTATTGCTCAACACGATGATGCATGGCGTGGGACGGTTCCTGCGCATCGCGATGATCGCGGTCGGTATCTGGCTGGTGGTGCTGGGCTCGCTGACGCTGGGCGGGATATTCGCGGCGCGGATCATGTCGGGCTTTGGCTATGCGCTGGCCGAGCGCGCAGTGCGCAATTACCGAAATCTGCGCGAAACAAAAACCGCCTATGATGCCGTGAAAGAGCGCCTGACTGACGAGGATGTCGCGCGCACGTCCCTGTTGCCCGGCACAATCGATGCGCCCATGGTGCTGCACGAGGTGAACTTTCGCCATCCGGGGCAGCGCACGGACCTCTATCGTCGCCTGTCGCTGTCGCTGGAGCCGGGGCAGATGCTGGTGGTCAACGGTACCGCAGGCACGGGCAAGTCGACGCTGTCGCGCCTGCTGGTCGGCCTGTTGCAGCCGCGCCACGGCCAGATCCGGTTGGGCGATGTAACTATCGCACGTCTGCCCGACGCCGTGCGCGCCGATCTGATCGGCTACATGCCCCAGCACACTGAGCTGTTCAGCGGAACCATGCGCGAAAACATCGCCCGCATGGGCGAGGGCGACATGGAAGAGGTCGTCGCCGCGGCCAAGCTGGTGGGAATCCACGACATGATCGTTCATCTGCCCGATGGCTACGACACGCAGATTACCGGCGACACATTCGGAATGTCAGGTAGCGAGCGCAAGCGCATTTCCCTTGCCCGCACGTTTTATGGCCGCCCGCGGCTGATCGTGCTGGACGAACCATCCGCCAATCTGGACGCCGCCGCCCGGCGCATAATGGAAAACGCGCTGAAATCGCTGAAAGCGAGCGGGACGTCCATCGTCATCACCCAGTCGATCCATTCGTCACAGATCACCCGGCTGGCCGATTGTTTTCTGATCCTTGGCGGCAAGTCGCATGAGGTCACGCAGAACCTTGGCAAACAGGCTGCGCAAAAGGCCCGCGACCACCTGAGGAGCGTCACATGAGCACGCCTGTCGCCGACATACCCGATTGGGCACGCACCCAGATGGACGATAAATACCCCTTTGGGCGTGGTCTGGGGTTGATCGGATTTGCCATTATCGCGCTCTTTTTCGGCAGCTTCTATGTCTGGGCCTCCGCCGCGCCGATTGAGGGGGCCGTCCTCGCGCCCGGTGTCGTCAATGTGGATACGAACGTGCGCAATGTGCAGCACCTCGAAGGCGGCATCGTCGATCAGATATTAGTGCGCGAAGGCGACCGGGTGGAAACCGGACAGGTTTTAATCCGGCTTCAAAACACTGTCTCGGCGTCTAGCCGAAATGAAATTCAGGCCCAGTATTTTGAGGCCCGCGCCGCCGAGTCCCGGTTGATCGCCGAGCAGTCCGGCGCAGACGAGATTACGTTCCCCGACGAGCTGACGAAAAAGTTCGGCGATCAGGCGGTGCGCGCCGCGATGGACGGACAGCGGGGCATCTTGCAAAACCGCCGCGATCTGCTGGCCGAGCGCGCCTCAATCACCGAGCGGATAAAGGATGGCCTCACCAGCGAGATCACCGGGTTGGAGGGGCAGATCGCGTCCTCTGAGCAGCGGGTTGAGCTGATTTCCGAAGAGCTGGCTGATGTCGAGGCGCTGCTGGCCATGGATCTGACGAACCGGGCCCGGCTATTGGGGCTTCAGCGTGACAAGGCCGAACTGGAGGGCGGTATTTCCGGTTATCGCGCCGCCATCGGCACGGCGCGTCAGAACATCCAGCAGGCTGAATTGCGCTTTGCCGAGCTTCAGGCCGAGATGGCATCGGAAGTGACCGAGCAACTGCAACGCGCCCGCGCGCTGGCTTACGAACTCGGCCAACAGTTGAACGCGGCGCAGGATGTGGTGGGACGCACAGAAATCCGTTCGCCCGTGGCAGGGATTGTCACGGGGCTGAACGTGCATACCGTGGGCGGCGTGATCGCGGCGGGGCAGACCCTGCTCGACGTGGTGCCGGTCAGTGACAAGCTGGTTGTGCTGGCGACGATTGATCCCTTGGACATTGATCAGGTGACGCCGGGACTGCCCGCGCAAGTGTGGCTGGCCGCTCTTAACCGACGCAGCGAGGCACCGCTGACTGGCATTGTTACCACCGTCTCTGCCGATCGGATCATCGATCCAGCCACGGGCGCCGGCTATTACAGCGCCCGGATCGAGCTGGACCGCGACGATGCGGCGCGGGGGTCCGTTCCGCTGCAACCGGGGATGAGTGCCGAGGTGGCGATCAGCACCGGCGCGCGCTCGGTCATGGATTATATTTCGACGCCGATCACGCGATTTTTGTCGCGCGGGCTGCGCGAGGGGTGAGCGGGCGCACCGCGCCGGGACTTGAGGGAAGGGACTAGACAGAGATGGAAATCAAATCGCACAAGCTGTGGCGACGCGGCAATATCCATACACGCCGTCTGGCGCTGGAACTGCGGCTAGAGGGTGCGGCAGGTGTTTTTCTGACCCGCAAGGACATTCGCCGCCTTCCACAGATATTTGACGCGCCACAGGGCAGGGTGACCGATTGCCCCGCCTGGCGACGGCTGATGCGTGCGCGCCAGCCTGTGCCCGCTGCCGCCGTGGTCGAAATGCTTGCGCTTATCACGCAGCGCTGTGCCTATTGGCCGGTCAAATTCTGTGCCTGGCGCGAGGGCAGCAGCCCGGCTGAGACAGACACGACAGACGTGACAGATGCGGACCCGGTGCCCGATCTTCAGACGCAGGGGCGCGCCATTTTCGAGGTCGGCAGCCAAGAGATCGGGCGTGCGGCGGCCGAGATGGCGGTCGCCGTGACCGCAGCCATGATCAAGGGTGTCTCGCGCACAAAGCTGAACGCGATATTTTTCAAGCGGCTGGAGCGATTCCTGAAATTGACGAACCAGCAAACCCCCGCAGCGGACGCGCTGGAACTCGCCGCCTTGGCGGAGACACGGTCCATTCCTTGGTCCCCCCTGCATCGATCGCAATACCTTCAACTGGGGTCGGGGCGGTATTCCCACCTTTTGAAAGGGTCGGAATCGACGAATACAGCATCGGTCAGCCGGGCCATATCCCGTGACAAGCGTCTGACGCGCGATATGCTGAACGAGGCAGGGCTGCCGGTTGCGCGGCAGCGCATGGCGCGCAGCGAAAAGGCGGCCGTCCAGCAGGCGCGCGCTATTGGTTATCCGTTGGTCGTAAAACCGCTGGACGGCAATATGGGCAATGGCGTCACCGTCGGCGTTCCTAGCGAAGAGCGGCTTTTGCGGGCCTTTCATCACGCGCAGAAATACTCCCGCAGGGTCATTCTGGAACACGTCATTCCGGGCGAGGAATACCGCCTTTTGGTCGTGAATGGCCGCTACGTCTCGGCCATGCACAGAAGCCCGGCCCAAGTGCGCGGGGATGGCACTTCGACCGTGCAGGAGCTGGTCACGCTGGAAAATACGCGCCCCGAGCGTGTGCCTGCCACGCGCGGGCGTACATCGGTGATGAAGTCGATCCAGCTTGACGACGAGGCGGCGGAACTGCTGAACGATCAGGGCCTGACGCTAGACTCTGTTCCGACGAACGGCACCAAGATTCTGCTGCGCCAGGAATCCAACCTCTCGCGCGGGGGCGAGCCTTTTGACGTCACGGACAAGGTCCATCCGTCGATCCGCGACGTAGCCGAGAGGGCGGCGGCGGTCATAGGCCTTGATGTCTGCGGCGTCGATTTCATAACCACCGATCTGGAGCGCCCCTACACCGAAACCGGCGGCGCCATATGCGAAGTCAACAGTCGGCCCGGCGTAAATCCACACCTTCATGTGATGGGCGACGACGCGCACAAGGTGACCGAGGCGATGCTCGACATGCTCTATCCCATCGGGACGCCCGCGCGCATTCCCGTCGTCGTGTTACTTGGCGCGCCCGGTCAGACGCGCCAAATGCGCCGCGATATCGAGGCGGTTGCAACCCGCGCCAACAGGCCGCTGGGCGCTGTGTTCAGCCGCACGCGCAGCAAGGCACGCCGCGCGACCCTGCGCAGCGAGACGGGCGAAACCCTTAGCCGCGACAGCCGGATTGAGATCGGCATCATCGAAATCACGCCCGCGCAAATGGTGCGGCGTGGTCTTGGCGTTGAATATGTCGACTTTGCGGTTCTGGCGCCATCCGACGGCTCGGACACGCAAGAGCAGGCCGCGCAGTCGATATCACGGATCGTCGGACCCCGCACCGCATCGCTGGACGATCCCGCATCGTTAGTGCGCGCGTCGGAAACGCTGGGGTTGCCGGTTGACGCAATCCTGCCCAACGAGGTGCCTGAGCCTGAGATGCCTGCGCGCGCAATGACGCTTGCGACGGATAGGTTGACCGCGCTTTTCGTCGGCGATGTCGGGTTTGGGGAATCCTATATGCACCGCCCCCGCGTTGCGGGCCTGCAAGACATCCTTGCCGCACACGGCCCTGGCTATTGTCTGACTGGGCTCAAGGGGTTGTTGGACTCGGCCGACTTGACCATCGCCAATCTCGAAGTGCCACTTGCCGCCACGCCCGACCCGGCGCTGGAGGGCCGCAAGAATTATCTGGGCTGGTGCGATGCAGCCCCCACTGTCACAGCGCTGACAGACGCAAAAATCAGCGCGGTCACACTTGCCAACAATCATATGCTGGACTGCGGGACTGCGGGACTGTCCGAAACACAGGCAAGGCTGCACAGCGCAGGCATCGCCAGTTTTGGTGCGGGCGGCAATGGTGAGGCGGCGGCGCGTCCCTTTGTTCACAGGTTCGCGGTGAACGGAGTGGAACGCTCGCTCGTCGTGTTTGGCGGGTTCGAGCGCCGGGGGCGCTATGAGAATGAATACCACTGGTATGCAGGTCGTCGTATCGCGGGGATTGGCAAGCTGAGCGCGCAGCGCATTGCCGATCAGATTTCGGAATTGCGGGATACTTTGCCCGATCCTACCTTTGTCGTCTTTCCCCATTGGGGGGTCGATTACGCGGACGTCACACAAAAGCAGCGCGATATGGCTGCCGCACTGGCAGATGCCGGGGCCGACCTGATCATCGGACACGGCGCCCACATCGTGCAGGACGCCGAGATGATCAAGGATTGCGCCGTGATCTATAACATCGGCAACTTTGTCTGGAACACGCCCGGCCGCTTTTCCAAGCGCGGCGTGCCTCCCTACGGCCTCGCCGTGGCGCTGGATTTCACCGACCAACAGCAGGGCAGAGCGGCGCTGCGGCTCTATCCGATCGTGACGGACAATGCGCTGACCGAGTTTCGCAACCGTCCTGTCACCGCCGAAGAATTCGAGGACGCGCTGGAACACCTGCCATTCGCCACGCCCCAACTGTTTCGCCGCGCCGAGGATAGCGTCGGATTTCATCTGGAAATGGAGCTTCCCGACCGTCGGCCGATCATGGCGAATGATATGCCCATTGATATGGGGCAGCCCATACCGGCGGACCTTGCGCCCGGCGAAGCACCCTGACGTAACTGCCGCCCTCTGGCTGGATCGTCGCCCCAGACGCGTGCCAAAATCGCGCAACCTTGTCCGAGATTAAGGTATTCGGCCCGATCCCGCGGGCATCGGATGCTATGATGAACCCATCCTGCATGGCCTCGATCCGCCATGCAAGAACGCTGCTTACCCATCCGGGGAGGCCGGTCAAATTGGGATCCTACCGGAGAGAAATATGAGCATGGATGAACAATACGCAGTGCGGCCCGCCGCGCCGGGACAGGGCGCGATCAGTCGGGTTTCCTGGGGTGCGATCATTGCGGGCGCGGTTGTTGCCGTCGCGGTGATGATCTTTTTTGCAACGCTCGGCATCGGCATGGGCGCCGCCATCGTCGATCCACAATTCGACCAAAATCCGGGCGCGGGCATGACGATCGGGACCGGTATCTATCTGGTCATAACGCAGCTCATCGCACTGGGCGCAGGCGGGTACGTCGCGTCACGCATGGCTGGGATTCCGCGCTTGATCTCTTCCTTGCTACATGGCGCGTCTGTCTGGGCCGTGGCCACGATCTTTCTCGCATGGGCGTCGGTAACGGGTGCGGGCGCAGTGTTCGGCGCCGCAGGCGCGCTGATGAGCGGAACCGCCAGCACGGTTGCCACTGCCGCCGATGCGATCATTCCCGACGACATCTCGCTGCCCGATCCGTCCGAACTGGTGGATAATCTGTCGATGGACGATCTGCCTGACGAATTGCAGGCGACTTTGCGCGAGAACGGCATCACCGAGGCGAACCTGCGCTCCGAAGCGAAAGAGGCGTTTCGCAATGTCTTTAGCAAATCCGAGCAGGAGGCAGCAATTGCCGAGGCCAGATCGACGCTTCGCGACATTGTGTCTTCGCCGGGCGATATCAGCGCCGATCTGGATGCTTTCGCAGACGACATGCTGGGTGGCCCCAACGCGATCCTGTCCGAAGAGGATTTGCAGCAGGCCCGTGCCGTCATGGAACGCCGCCTTGGCGTAACGCCGCAGGAAGCCGAGCAGATGGTCAACGAGGTCCAGTCTCAAGTAGAGCAGTCGGTCAACGCGCTGCGCGACGGGGTCCAAGCGGCTCAGACACAGGCGATCGAGGCGGCGCAGGCCACCAGTGATGCGCTGGCGTCCGTCGCGCTGCTGCTGGCGCTTGCCTCGCTGCTGGGCCTTGCTGCTGCCTGCGGCGGTGCGTTCGCGGCTAAACCCGACAGCCTGATTGGTGATCGTCGCGACGATCACGTATAAATCGGCCTGATGAAGAAATAATGGCCCCTCTGCGTGCAGGGGGGCCATTTCCTTGTGCCACTGTTGCACCGGCAAGGACCCCCATAGACAAGATCGATGCCAATGCCGGGCTGATTTCCAGCATGCTGAATGCATAGCGTCCTTTTCTGGTTTGCAGCACTCGGTATCGCCAAGCTGGCGACAACGCCCAGTTGATCATCGGCGCTATCAAAGAGGCCGGATTCGGGGACATCGACAACAACCATGCGCCCGACACCATCGCAAAGGCGCAAACGCTGATCGACCGAAACGGTCGACTCAGCTACGGTCACGTCGACAGTCGAGCAGCCTCAGCCGGAAATAACTGTCGAAGTGCCGGAACCGACCGTCACCGTGCAGCAGGTCGCGCCGATCATCACGATCGAGCAGGCCCAGCCCGTCATCACCGTCGTCATTCCGGAACCCATCGTTACCGTGCGCATCCCCGACCCTCAGGTTGACGTCAATAGCGCCGAACCGCAGGTCAGCGTCACGCAGCCCGAGCCGGTCGTGCGTTTCGTGCGTCCCGAGCCCAAGATCACGATTCAGGAATCCGAGCCCAAGTTAAATATCCAGTCCGCCGAAGCCGATGTTCAGGTCGACAGCGCCGAGCAGGCCGATATTTCGGTCGAGCAGGCCGAGGCAACGTCGACGTGCTGCAATCGGATGGTGCCGATGTAGACGTCAAGGCAGCCGAAGAGGAGGCCGAGGTCAACATCAGCCAGACCGACGATGCCGAAGTGAATGTCGAGCAGGGCGAGGCCGTCATCGAAATGCAGGACTATGAGGCTGACGACAGCGGCAAGATGAAAACCGAAAAGGATCGTGCGGTCTACAACGACAACGTGACCCAGAACCCGATCAGCCAGATGCTCGTCGGTGATTTGACTGGCATGAATGTGCTGAGCGAAAGCGGCGAAGATGTTGGCGAGATCGACAATATCGGCCTGCGCGGCGATACCATTGTCGCGATCATCGGGGTTGGCGGCTTTCTCGGGCTGGGCGAGCGTGAGGTGGCACTGCCTGTTGACCGTCAGAGCGTGCGCGATGGCGCCGTTTATCTGCCCAAAACGTCCGAGGCAGAACTCAAGAACATGCCGGAATATAACGACAGCGAAGTCGTCATGTCCGACGGCAATGGCACCATTGCCGATCTTCTGGGCAGCTGAACCGCGTCAATAGCTTTATAAATCTGCTGTCGCCCGATATCGGGCGGCAGCTTTTTCGAGGGCGGTGTGCTAGCGTCCATAATCGCAAAACCAAATTTTAAAAGGATATGAAAGAATGACTGGAATTGGTTGGATCGGATCGTTGATTGTCGGCGCGCTTGCGGGCTGGATCGCGGAGAAGATCATGAAGGCAGAACAGGGCCTGCTGATGAACATCATCCTCGGCATCGTGGGCGCGCTGATGCTGAACTGGCTGCTGGTGCTGATCACCGGCTCGACGCTGGGCGGATGGTTCGGTCAGTTGGTCGTCGCGGCTGCGGGCGCGTGCCTGCTGATCGGCATCGTGCGCATGATCCGGCGCAAGGCCTGAAGACCGCGCCGGGCTGTGAGGGTCAGACCCCGCGCCCGCCCGGCGTTTTATCTGCGTGTCCCGTCGACTTAGTGTCGGTCAACGTATCGGAGCGCGGTTTCGCATCATCGATGTCGCCTAGAAAACGCCCGATTGTGTGCAGTGATGTCGTCTCGTCGCAGGCGACCTTGACGACGATCAGAATCGGCAACGCGACGATCATCCCCATGAACGACCAGATCCACGCAAAAAATGCGACGGTCAACAACACGACCGTCGTGTTTAGCCGCATCCTGCGTGAGATCAGCAAGGGAGTGATAAGCTGCCCCTCGACAGCCGTGAGGGCGATGTAGGCTGCGAACACGCCCGCCGCAGGCCAGACGCCATTCAGACTGACAAACGCAACGGCAGCGGCGATGGCCGCGCCCAGAAGGCCGCCGAGATAGGGAACAAAGTTCAGCCCGAACGCCATCACGCCAAAGACAACCGCGCTGGGCATCCCTCAAATGGCCATCGCGATGGCAACCGCGCCCCAGAGGCCGAGGTTGATGAACGTTATCCCGCCCAGATAATACCCCAGCCGCTCCTCGATTGAATGAAAGACGTCGACTGCGCGGCGTTTATCGGCGAACCGATCAAAGCTCTGGACAGTCTTGGTCAGGAACATGTCGCCCGATGCCACGAGAAAAAACAGCAGGATCAACGAAAACATGATGCGGCTGAGGAACCCCGGCGCCATGCTGAACAGTGTCGCTGCGACCCCGGTGTTCGATACGATCTCGACCGAGACGGTTTCCTGATCCGTTTCGGCGACGATCTCTTCGACGGCGACTGTGGCGTCCTTGATGGCCTCAAGGGCGCCGCCCGAGGACGAAAGCTTGCTCTTGATTTGCTGCATCAGTGAGGGCAGATCATCTCGATGAACTGAGCCGCCGGTGTGCTGAGTTGAACCAGCAACAGCGCAATGACGATCGTGAGAAGGCCTGTGAATATCGCGGCTGAAAAGACCGCAGAAACGCCGATGCGTTGCAGCCACCGGCGCGGACGGTTGAGAATGAAATAACCCAAGATCGCCGCCGTGACCGGGATCAGGAAATCGCTGGCCCAGACCAGCCCTTGCAGCAGCAGAATGATGAACATGCCGTAGATCGGAATGGCCAGCCGTTCCAGAACCTGCGCAAGTCTGGCCGATTTGGTGGCGTCTGCACCGGTGATCTCATAACTTTGGGGGGGGGGGGCGGGGCCATTTAACCGTCTTTCTGATCGTGCAGGGTGACGACGGACTTGATCGGGAAATGATCGGAGCCGAATGCTTCGAGCCGTTCGAACGACACCAAACCGATGCCCTCGGTCAGAAACATCTGGTCGATGGGAAATCGCAGGAACCAGTGCCGTGCATCGAAACTGGACAGCATTCCGCGCCCGACGCGCGGGTCCCGGTAGTTGCCGTATCGCTTGAATCGGCGTGTCGTCCAGGACCACGCCACGTCGTTGAAATCACCCATGCACACGGTCGCCAGATCGGATGCTCCGGTGATCTGGGCGGCGCGCTTGATTTCCTTGTCGCGCGATGCGGTATCGTTCCCCGGAACCGGGGGGCGGGGGTGCACGCCGATAAAGTTGAATTTACTGCCGCTCGGGCCTTGCAGCACGGCCTTGACCGTGGGGGTGTCGTCGCCCGACAGAAACAGCAACTCGCAACTGATCGTTTGCAGCCGCGTCGCAAAGATCAGCCCATAGTGGTTGTCCATAGGATGCGCCTTGACGAAGGAGTAGCCCTTCAGGGTTTCCTTCAACGCCGTGTGCCAGACCTCATCCGCCTCCATCAGGAACAGCACGTCCGGGTCCTCACGCTCGATGATGCGGATCAGGTCGGCGTGACGTGTATTCTCCATCAGCACGTTCGCGGACAGCAGGCTGATCCGCTCGTCCTGCGGCGCATTTTCGACTTTCACAACCTCCTTGGTGGCCCATGGAGTGTAGGGAAATATCCTGATCGCATGATAGACAGTGCAGGCCAGCAGGCCGGTGATCAGTAGACCCTTGAAGAACAGATCGAGTGGCAGGACAATCAGCAGCAGCACAATTGCCAGAACAGCGATGTGAAGGCGCGGAAACTCCCACATCCTGATCCACCACCGCACGCTATTGGTCAGCGGCAGAACCGTGGCCACAAAAATCGCCGCAGCGACCACCCAGATTATTCCACTCAGCAAACACTCATCTCCGATTTCAGATAGTCGCCGCAACGCCCGGATCCGCAGATAATCAACGACTGCAGAATAGGTTCCGCTGCCGTTGTAACACAGGCAAGTGCACCGGACTTGGCAAGCTGCACTGTCCGTATAGACTGAACCGCGTGCAAAACGTAGGCCGAAGGGTGATCCTGTCGTCGGGTGTGCGGATATCACTTGTCATCATATGCCTCCTTGACGGCATAGGCATCGCGCCTGACGTTCTTGGCGGTTCGCATCGGGGCGCGGCTGGAGATTTTCGGGTCATTAGCCCCATGTTCATCAGATCGAAGGCGATCACGGCCAGCGCGACACCCGCGATCAGCGCAGCCATACTTGCGCCCAGCCCGGCTTCGGTCATCATGGCAACCACTGCGACCAGCATGTTCAGCCCAACAGCGAGCTGAGGCTACCCGTTGCGTCCGACAGCAAGTTGACTGCGCTCTTGCTAAGGTTCGGATCACTCATGTCTGGTCAAATTGCGTCGCTGGGTCTGCTGCTGTATTTTTGCCTCTACACTGGCGGATGGCTTGGGCGGTGTTGATCGGAGCTTGGGGGTGGTCATGACAGGTCTCCTTGAATTCAGGCTACGAAGCTGACGATGACCAGAACGACGATTATCACGCCGATAAGATAGAAAAGGCTGTGCATCTGGATGTCCTTTACGGGCGGGTGCCAGCGTGGCGCCCGTTCGTGGCAGAGCGTAGATGCTATTTTTTGGCGTCGGGGCAGGCAGACTCTAATCTGCATTAACCTTTTGCAAATGAATGAAGCCGCAGAGCGGATTGTGCCTATCGCAGCGGCCTGTCCGGGGTAGCGTGAGACCTGTCATGAAAGGACCACACCCATGAGCATCGACACATTGGAAGACCTCTATCTGGAGCAACTCAAGGACATTCACAGCGCGAACACCCAAGCCCTAGACGTCACCAACGAGATGGCCGAAGTGGCAAGCGACGCGAACCTGAAGGATGCGTTGAAATCCGGCGCGGACGGTATCAGTCGGGGGAATGAGGCGCTTGAGGACATCGCCAAGCGTCACGAAGAAGATCTAGGCGGCGCCCATTGCAAGGGCATGGAGGGCCTGGTGAGCGAGGCGCGCGCGCATGCCGTCGACGAGAGTTTCGGCGATGACGCCGTCAGGGACGCGATGATCATCACCCAGTATCAGCGGCTGGTTCACTATGCGCTGGCGGGCTATGGCTGCCTCGCCGCATTCGCCGGGCGGCTCGAATTGGGCGAGGATGAGCGCGCGTTGAAATCCTGCCTCGACAAGACTTATGAGGGCGATCGCACCATGACCGACCTTGCGACCGGCGGGATTAACAAGGATGCGCTGGACTAAAGCGTTTCGGGTTCATGTCGAAAACAAGCTTGAATTTGGAACGCGCGAAACATTGATGCATTTTGGGCGTTTCGAGATATCCGAGAAATATCTCGAAACGCTTTAGAATTGCGCCGGATTAGCGACTTTGGTTGGCTCGGGAAACCAGGATGTATCCATATCGACAAAGGCGTCGACGAATTCTGTGTCCTTTTCCCAATTGTCGCGATCCAAAAGGCGAAAATAAGGTCGCTCGACCTCAATCTCGCCGGCGGCGATGAATGCGCGCAGCATCTTGTTCACATAGATTGAGGTCAGTCCGACGGCCTGTCCGATTTCGACCTGACTGAACGGCACCCGAAACCGATTGCCCAATCCCACATTGGCCACTTCCAGCCGGGCGCGCAGTTGCAGCAAAAAGAACTTGAGCTTGCGGCTCGCATCCATCGAGCCGAGGCAGGCGGCATGATGACGCAGCGCGATCTGATCGAGACTGCCAACCGCGATCAGCAGCGCCGCGAGCCTCGGATAATCCGTCAGCAACGGCGCGAGCCCCTTGCGCGGGAATGGACAGATGATGCCGTCCGTCTGCATCACGATGCGGTGGCTGGTGTGGGTCGATCCGATTTCGGCCAGCCCGATGACCTCGCCCGGCAAATAGATGCGCAGGATCTGGCTGCGCCCATCCTTGCCCTCCGCCTTGACGACGGCCCAACCCGATTTAAGGACCATGACGCCCTTGGTCGGATCGCCCACGCTGGTGACGGGGCGCCCTTTGGCCAGCGGGCGTTCGTCCTTTTCCATTTCGGCAATGAAGGCGCGTTCGTGTTCCTCAAGCTCGACAAAGCGGGCAAGTCGGCTGACGAGGCAGCTAATGGAATTTTCGCTAGTCTTTACCATCAAATTTGCTTTTCGTGTCTGGGGGCGAGTGACATACGTCCCGGTGTTGTTTGGCATGCGTTGACCTGCGTTGCGATGACGCATGTCATTCAGGTGATCTGAAAACAGATGAGTTCGAGGGTCTTTCCAACGTCGTTAAGTGGGGCGATGCGCGCGAGGACTGGCTGGCCGCCACTATGATCGAATCGCCAGACTATGGTATTTAGGTAACTGGAAATTGCTCCGAAATGCCACCTCGGCGGGATGCCGCCTTTACTGTCGTCGGACGCAATTCCCGCCATTGATGATTTTGCGGATCAGTTCAGCAATTTCGGTGTGAAATTCAGGCTGCGCGTTCTTTGGCAAGATTCCCTCATGAGCCGATGCCGCGTCGTCGAGAAGGCCTATAATCCCTTACTCAGGCAGCATCTTGTGATCGTTCAACGCCAGTAACATTGCTTCGCAAATCGACAAAGCCGCAGCTCTTGAAACGTCATTTTTTGTCTCATGATATGAGATCCTTTCAGGGCGTAGCCCTTGTGCCGTTGCGTCCGCTCGCGATACATTTGTTACGCGTGACAGTTTCGCAGCAATGGCCTAATTTAAACTGACACAGGTCAGTTTAAGGTGCGGCTAACACGTCAAGTTTTATCAGCATCGATGGCAAACTTCCGGGTTGATCTGATATGAATAAGGGGGCCACAGCCTTATGAGCAAACTTCAAGCGCTGAACGGCCTTCAAACTCCGTTTGTTTACAAACTCAGTGCCTTCATGTCGTTCTCCAATGACGAAATGGCGATACTCGATCGGTTCGATCACCCCCAGCGCAGTTTTGCCGCCGGGACGGAACTGGTGCATGAGGGGCAGAGCAATCCTGCCGCCTACATTCTGGTCGATGGCTGGGCGATTTCCTACAAGGTGCTGCGCGGGGGCGGGCGCCAAATCGTCGACTTTCAGATACCGGGCGATTTTCTGGGACTGCGCAGCGTCCTGCTTCGCACGGCCGACCACAATATCGAATCTGCAACAGCGATAACAGCGGTTGAGGTGGGGGTCCCGGATGTGATGGCCACGTTCCGGGAATCGCCTCGCCTCGCTTGTGCCGTGCTTTGGGCGCTGTCGTCGGACGAGGCCATCGTCGTTGAGCGACTGGTCAGCCTCGGACGCCGGGATGCGCTTGAGCGGGTCGCGCATTTCTTTCTCGAGTTTGGCGCGCGGCTGAAATTGGTCGGGCTGGCGACGAGGGAGGGATATGCTTGCCCGCTGTCGCAATATCATCTGGCAGACGCGCTGGGCCTCAGCGCCGTTCATATCAACCGCGTCCTGCGCCAATTGCGCGAAGAGGGGATGATGACCTTTCGTGGTGGCAAGGTTACGTTCGACGATTTCGACGGGCTGGTAAAACTCGCCGATTTCGACACGGCCTACATGGATTTCGAAGGCCCGCTGTTGAAGTAAGCCCGGCTTCGCGCCCGACGGATGCTGCCTGCGGCATGTGTTCGGGGCGGCATCTGTCGGCACCGGGTCAGCCCCTGAGAGAATGCAATGCTGCATCGCCTTCTGCTTTCCGGGCTCTGTTGATCCCGATCAACGACAGACCTGATCAATCCGCTACTCTGAATTTTGAACGGTGCTCAAGGTCCTCAATCGACTTGGGGAACAGGTCAGTAAAAAGGGCAGGAAATCTATGTCGACGCAACGCGGGGATACGTGGTTTCAAACCACCGAACCGCTCCGTTCGCTAAACAATCCCTTTCATCCGGTCCTGCCGATGGGGGAGTTAGCGTAGCGGCTGCAAACCTCGAACCGACGATGCACAGAGGCCCATCATAAGGGCCGGTGCTGCCTAGGCCTGCTGCTTCCCGCTATGCGCCAATGCAATACAGAAAAATGGAGCGAAATGAAATGAAAGCTGCACGCTGGCACGCCGCCAAGGACATACGCGTCGAAGACATCGACGAGCCGCAGGTCACCCCCGGTGACGTCAAGATCAAGGTCGCATGGGCCGGCATCTGCGGGAGTGATCTGCACGAATACCTCGCCGGGCCGATCTTTGTTCCCGTGGGCGAAAACCACCCGCTAAGCCATGACAAGGCCCCGATCACGATGGGCCACGAATACTGCGGAGAGGTAGTGGAAGTCGGCGAAGACGTCGATGACATCGCAGTCGGCGACCGGGTCGCGGTGGAACCGATCTATAATTGCGGGCATTGCGCGCCTTGCCGCAACGGTCTTTACAACCTGTGTGAAAATCTGGGCTTTGTCGGCCTGTCCGGAGGTGCCGGTGGTTTCGCGGAATATTCTGTCGTGCCCGCACGAATGGCGCACAAGATGCCTGATGACCTGACTGACGAACAGGGCGCGCTGATCGAACCCGCCGCCGTCGCCCTGCATGCGGTGCGCGTCAGCACCATCAAGGCAGGGGACACCGCCGCAGTCTTTGGCGCTGGCCCGATTGGGTTGCTTGTGGTCGAGGCGCTACGCGCTGCCGGTGCCGCACAGATTTATGTCGTCGAACCGTCACAAACGCGCCGCGACAAGGCGCTTGAATTGGGCGCGACCCGCGCGCTGGACCCAACTGCCGGCGACGTGGTCGAAGAGATCCGCACAGCGACCGGCTGCGGTGTCGACGTTGCCTTTGAGGTGACTGGCGTGCCGCAGGTCCTGGCGCAGGCGATCGACTCCACGCGCTACGAAGGACAGGCGTTGATCGTGTCGATCTGGGAAAAGGAAGCGTCGTTCCAGCCCAACACGATCGTGCTGAGCGAACGACAGATCAAGGGCTCAATCGCCTATCGCAACGTCTATCCCGCGGTGATGGAAATGATGGCGCGCGGTTACTTTCAGGCAGAAAACCTGGTGACCAAACGGATCGAAATCGACGATATCGTCGCCGAGGGGTTTGATGTGTTGTCATCGGAAAAATCCCAAATCAAGATATTGGTGAAGGCCCCGTCCTAAGGCGCTTTTGGACTGAGGAACATTGCCATAGGGTAAACATTGGCAGCCCATGGCGTTAGCCTCAACTGGGCCAGCGCTTTTTAAAATTTCGCAAAATATGGACGTTCGCTTTGATCTTAGCGAACGTCCACTTGCCATTTTTACCCGGCACGGCCGGGATGCCATCCGTGCACCCAGCTTCTATCAATGGCTGGGAGGTGCCGTGCAATCTTGCGGTCCATAAGCGAGCCGGGTATCGGGCCAGCCCCATAGTGCAGCGTCAAATGCTGCGTCGTCAAAAAACCCTCAGGGCGATCATGTGCCATTTCACGACATTTCAGGACGGCTGCGACACGATAGCTCGCCGAATCTTCGCAGTGCGCGTTAGCCTTGTGATGACCATGGGCTCACCGAAGAGACCGCTGTCATTTTACTGGAATACGTGCCGCTGATCGCGGCGTGGCAACGAAGCCTCTCTGGTGAATGATGCGCCAGCAGGGGCTTTTTCTATTCTGGCGATGATTCATGGAACGACTGGAACTAACAGCTGGGCTGCTTCTGTCACAAAGCGGATCTTATGCGGCGGTTGGCAATGCAATGTGCGCGGGCGCGGTTCTGGCAATTGATGAGATCAACCACGATCCCGAGTCTGAAGTTCGGATCAAATCAGTTCCTGCAGATCCGGCGGGGCAGCTTGTCGGGTATGTCGAGGGCGCGCGCAGCATATTGTAGGATCACCGCCGGGAACATGTCATCGGCTGCTACACGTCATCCAGTCGCAAATAAGTCCTGCCATTGTTCGAAAATACAGACGCGCTGCTCTGGTGCCATCGCATTCCGAGGCGTTCGGAACGGATGTGCGACAGCACGGTCCTGCCCGTGTCGCGCCGCCCTTCAAATACCGTTCAGCGATTTTGCTTGTGAGAACGAGTGGCAGCTTGGCATCGCGTCCAATAGCAGCATCACGGACACATCCCAAGTCGTGATCCTGTCAAAGTCGGCGCTGCAGTACTGGCTGAACTCCCAAGTCAACTCGGGCAGGCTGATGCTAGTCACCCGGCTGTAATGTGACGGCAGGATCGGCGCTAATGGGATGAAAATGATCGCCACGCTCACTGTAAACTGGAAATTTACCGAGGACCGCGCAAAGGAAGATGCCACACGCCCCGTCCGTCCCACCGATGGTCGTCGCCCTGAGGGTGACGCGTTTGGCCACACGGCATTGGACGTGGAAAAGTTGCCGTTGCAACGCGACATTGCAGCTCGCCTCGACCCGGCCTTTCTGAAACGGCTCGCGCCGCGCAAGCCCATAGTGTCCGAAGGTGCCTTTGAGCCGAAGAAGATGATGAGGTTCGAACTGCGGGTCGATGGCCGCGAAGGCGACGAAGTGGCATTCGACGGACGCTTTTTTGGCGCGACGAACTGCGCGACAAAGGTCTAATTAGTCTGCGCGTCGGCGCGTTGTTGCCCAGCAAATACGGCCAGATCAGCCGCGAAGCTTTGACAAGTGTTTTCGTAAAGTGATGCGGTGCGACACCCCTCGAAGGGCGCCCATGCCAAACCGGTCGATGAACAGGTTGCGTCGACTGGCTCTGACCTGCGCCTCTGTCATCCTTGAGGATGAGGTGGCATTTTAGGAGCTTTTACTCCTGATTTACTTGTCATCCAGACAGGGTGATGAATGGTAAGCGGTGCTTCAGCCCTTGCGCACCAGATAGACGGCGCACCCTTCGCCCGTATCCACTGACAGCAGCTCATGCCCCGCCTCGGCGCAGAAATGCGGCACGTCGATCGCCGCCGCCGGATCGTCGCAGATCAGGCGCACTTCGCCCCCCGGCGCGAGGCGCGTCAGGCGCTTGCGCAGTTTTAGTACGGGCAGGGGGCACAACAGGCCGATGGCGTCGATCTCTTCCATATGGCGCGGGGTAGCAGGCGCGCGCGGCGCCTGTCCACAAACTTGTGAGATACCGTCGCGTGACGCCGCCGATCCGATGCGCTAAGGCTGCGACATGTTCGGAATCGAAATAATGGACGCGGGCCTGATCCCCGCGATGATCGTGGCGCTGCTGGCCGGGACGCTGTCCTTTCTCAGCCCTTGCGTGCTGCCTATTGTGCCGCCCTATTTGGCTTATATGAGCGGCGTTACCCTCCCGGACCTCGCCACTGGCCGCGTCCATCGCATGCGAGCCATCGTGCCTGCTCTCTTCTTTGTGCTGGGCCTATCGACCATATTCCTGCTGCTGGGCGCGGCGGCCTCGGCGCTGGGCCTTGCGTTCCTGCAATATCAATCGACGCTCAGCGGTATCGCGGGTGTGCTGGTGATGTTTTTTGGCCTGCATTTCCTCGGGATCATCCGCATCGGATTTCTCGACCGCGAAATGCGCGTGGATGCAGGCGACCGGGGTGGCAGTGCGTTTGGCGCCTATATCCTCGGCCTTGCATTTGCCTTTGGCTGGACGCCCTGCATCGGCCCGCAGCTGGGTGCGATCCTGTCGCTGGCAGCGGGCGAGGCTTCGGTCGCGCGCGGCACCGCGCTACTGGCGGTCTATGCTATCGGCCTGGGCGTGCCCTTTATCCTTGTCGCGGCGTTCTTGCCACGCCTCACAGGCGTCATGAGCTGGATGAAGCGGCACATGGACCGGATCGAGAAAGTTATGGGTCTCTTGCTGTGGACCATCGGTCTTATGATGCTGACCGGGGGATTTTCCGCCTTCGCTTTCTGGCTGCTTGAGACATTTCCTGTCCTCGCCGTGCTAGGCTGAACCTGCGCAGCTCAGGTCTTACTCTCGCCCCGATGATCGCCTAACGTGACGCGAGAAATGCCAGACCCGGATCATTCTGCATGAGCAGCCAGCGCAAGAGCATCCCTGACAGCCCCGTGCCACAGGTGCGTACGCGGCGCGTCTTCTATATTCCCGGCTACGATCCGATCCACCCGCGCCGCTACCGCGAACTATACCGCAAGGAGGGCGCGGCGCAGGCTGCCATTTCAGGTTACGAGCTAAAGCTGAACGCGCGCAAGGGAACGGTCATAGGTCGCTATGGTTGGAGCGTGACTGGCAACATGGACGGCACCGAGGTGGCGGCAGAGGTCGACGTGCTGGTCTGGTCGGATATCGTGCGCAGCTCGATGAGCCACACGATCCTCGCCACCTATCTGCAACTCATCCGCACTGCGTGGACCTATATCGCTAGCGGTGCGCTGTTTCGCCTGATGCGCTTGCGCAAGGGACCGGTGATCGCTGCGCTCTACCCGGTGGGATTTCTGCTGGTGCAGCTTTTTCTGGCCATTGCCGTGGGCTACGCACTCTTTTGCGGTGTTCTGGCGCTCTGGGGCGTGGTTTCGTTGCCGGGTGCCGTTGCCCAACTCTTCGGCGCAGGATTGGGGATCGCCGCAGGCTATGTCCTGCTGCGCTGGTTCAAGGCGCGCGACGGTAAGTTTTATGCCTATTATCTCATGCACGACTATGCTTATGCCGCGCGGCATGGCGGCGCCAACCCGCCCGCGCTGGAGGCGCGCATGGCCGAGTTCGCGGATGAAATCGCCCACGCATTGACCGGTGTTTCAGACGAAGTTCTGATCGTCGGCCATTCGTCGGGTGCGCATCTGGCGGTGTCGATCCTCGCTGACCTGATCCGCGCAGGCCGCGTGTGTGATGATGGCCCGGCGCTATCGTTCCTGTCGCTGGGGCAGGTGGTGCCGATGGTGTCGTTCCTGCCCGGCGCACACCGTCTGCGTGCGGACCTTGCCTATCTTAGCCAGAGCGGTGCGTTGACATGGGTGGACGTCACCGCACCCGGCGACGGCTGCGCCTTTGCGCTATGCGATCCTGTTTCGGTCAGCGGCGTAGCCCCACTGCGCAAGCGCTGGCCGCTGGTGATCTCGGCGGCGTTTTCCCAGACACTCAGCCCCGCGCGCTGGCGCGAACTGCGCTGGAAGTTCTTTCGCCTGCATTTTCAGTATCTCTGCGCGTTCGACAGACCCGGTGATTACGATTATTTTCGTATTACGGCAGGTCCGATGACGCTGAGCCAGCGCTATGCAGGCCGCGCGCCCTCGGCCAGCCGGATCGAGCGGGCGGTGAATAAATACACCAGCATTGCGGCATGACTCTGCCGCCGAAACCACCGTCGCGACCCGGTCGCGTGTCGCTGTGGCGCTATCTGCAACTGTTCCGCGCCGATATCCTGTCGGCCCAGCCCGCGCGCCTCTATCGCGCGTGGATGGCCGAGTTTCGCACGCCGTTCTTTCGCTCGTACCTATGCAATCAGCCGGACCTTGTGGACCTCGTGCTAAAGGGGCGGCCCGACGATTTTCCCAAATCTGACCGCGTGCGCGAGGGGCTGACGCCACTCTTGGGAAATTCCGTGTTCGTCACCAATGGCGAGGTGTGGAAGCGCCAGCGGCGCATCATCGACCCGGCCTTTGAGGGCGGGCGTTTGCGCGACGTCTTTCCGGCGATGCTGGAGGCGGGGCAGAGCGCGGTGCGCCGCCTTGCGCCACTGGCCGATGGCACACCCCGCGATATCGAGGGCGAGGCGAGCCATGTAGCCGCGGACGTGATTTTCCGCACGCTTTTCTCGATTCCGATCGAAAACAAGGTGGCGGCGCGTGTGTTCAACGAGTTTCGCGATCACCAGCGCACGCAGCCGGTGGTAAACCTAGCGGCGCTGATCCCGTTGCCCGCATGGATGCCCCGGTTTCACAGCCGCAGCACGCGGCGCACCGCCGAGGTCATTCGCAGCCTCATCCGTGAACTGACGAGTGGGCGCATGACGCAGATCGAGGCTGGGGATGCCCCGGACGATTTGGCGACCAAGATTATGACGACTGCCGACCCAGAGACCGGCCAGCGCTTTGATACCGAAGAGATGGTTGATCAGGTCGCGATCTTCTTTCTTGCGGGGCATGAAACCAGTGCGTCGGCGCTGGGATGGGCGCTTTATCTGCTGGCCCTCTATCCCGAGTGGCAAGACCGCGTGGCAGCGGAGGCCGAGGCGGCGTTTGGCGCTGGCCCTCCCGAATTCTCGCACATGTCCAAGCTGGCCCAGACGCGCGATGTTTTCCGCGAAACCCTGCGCCTTTATCCGCCGGTACCGATGATGGTGCGGCAGGCGCGTTGCCCTGAGGTTTTTCGAGATCGTAAAATATCCCCCGGCGCGCAGATCGTGCTTAGCCCGTGGCACCTGCACCGGCACGAACGGATATGGGGCGCGCCAGACGCGTTTGATCCGGCGCGCTACGGGACAGAGGCGGGGCGCAAATGTCTGCGTGAGGCGTTCATACCCTTTTCCGCCGGGCAGCGCGTCTGCCCCGGTGCGGGATTTGCGATGATTGAGGGCGTGCTGCTGCTGGCGATGCTGGTGCGCGCTTATCGCTTTGAGGTGGTGCCAGAGCGCCCAGCGATGCCGGTCGCGCATCTGACTGTGCGTGGCAAGGACGGCATCTGGCTAAGGATCACGCCGCGCTGAATATTACCCCCGCATGCGCGCGCCATCCGCGTCAAAGAGGGGCGCGGTGATCAGGGTGGCATTCCGCATCTGCCCCAGTATTTCGATCTGCGCTTGTTGTCCGCCACTCGCCATGGCGCGCGGGATCAATCCCAGCGCGATGGACTGCCCAACATGGTGCGAGTAGCCGCCGGAGGTGACGAATCCCTTGACCTCGCCGTCCAGCCAGATCGGCTCGTACCAATGCGCGTCGGCATCGTCGGCGTCGACATGAAACGCGACCAATTGGCGCGCGGCACCTGCGCTGCGCTCCGCCTCGGCGGCGGCGCGGCCGATGAAATCGGCGGGTTTGCTCCACTGGATGAACCGGTCCATGCCTGTCTCGCCCGGTGTGTAATCGGGCGAGAATTCCGCGCCCCACGAGCCAAAGAACTTATCAAGGCGCAGCGACATCATCGCGCGCATGCCAAACGGGCGCATTCCGTACGGTTGCCCCGCCTGCCAGAGCGTATCCCACAGCGCGCGCTGCGCCATAGGATCGCAGTAGATTTCATATCCCAGATCGCCAGTGTAGCTAACCCGCTGAATGAGGCAATCGGTCATGCCCACAATCGCGCGGCGCAAATCTAGGAAGCGCATGTCATCCACCGGACCCTGCGCGCATGCGATCAACACCTCACGCGCCTTGGGGCCTGCTATCTGAAACCCGGTCAGGCGGTCGCTGATGTTCTCGACATGCACGTCTGGCGCCTCATGCTGCTGGAACCAGCGCATATGCATAGCCTGCGCGCCGTAGGAGGCGGTCAACTGGAACGCGTTATCGGACAGGCAGGAAATGGTGAAATCACCCATCAGCCGCCCGGCGGGCGACAACATAGGCGTTAGCGATAGCCGCCCCGGCTGTGGCACGCGCCCCGCCATGATGACGTCCAGCCAATCACGAGCATTAGGCCCCGTCACCAAATACTTACCGAAATTCTGCACCTCATTGATGCCGACTGCTTCGCGGACGGCACGGACCTCGCGCGCAGTCGCATTATGTGCGTTCGAGCGGCGAAAGCTGGGCGTCTCATAGCGCGGCTCGTCGTCAGTCGCGAAGTAGTTGGCTACCTCTAGCCCATATTGCTGGCCCCAAACGGCGCCCATCTCGCTGAAAATGTCATACATCGGCGTCGTCAGGAAGGGCCGGGCGGCGGGCAGTTCCTCGTTCGGGTAGCTTACCGAGAACCGCGTCTGGTAATTCTCGACCACCTTGGGCCTTGTATAGCCCGGCGTGATCCAGTCGCCAAAGCGCGCCACGTCCATCGCACCGACGTCGCGTTCGCATTCGCCATGAACCATCCACTGCGCCAGCATCAGCCCGACGCCGCCGCCCTGACTGAACCCGGCCATGACGCCGCAAGCCGACCAGTAGCCGCGCATCCCCGGCACCGGGCCGACCAGCGGGTTGCCATCGGGCGCAAAGGTGAAGGGACCGTGAATGACCGATTTGACGCCCGCGCGTTCCAGTGCCGGAAACCGACGATATGCGAATTCTATACTCGCCTCGATCTTGTCCAGATTATCAGGCAACAGCTCGTGCCCGAAATCCCAAGGGGTGCCGTCCACGGCCCATGGCTGACAGGGCTGCTCGTAGAATCCGATGCAAAGGCCGCGGCCCTCCTGCCTCAGATATGATTCCCCGGCGGGGTCCATGACGTGCGGATGCTCGGTGTCGCGCGCGACGATCTCGGGCACATCGTCCGTCACGATATACTGATGCTCCATCGGGTGCAGCGGCAGATAGACACCTGCCATCGCACCCACCTCGCGCGCCCAGAGGCCGCCTGCGTTGACGACATTCTCAGCGTGGATGGTGCCCTTGTCGGTGACGACGTCCCACGTGCCATCGGCGCGCTGCCGTGTCTCGCGCACCATGCACTGCGTTTCGATCACCGCGCCGCCCATGCGCGCGGCCTTGGCATAGGCGTGGGTCGTGCCGGAGGGGTCGAGGTGGCCGTCAAGTGGATCGTAGAGCCCGCCTATGATGCCGTCGGTGTTCGTCACCGGCGCGATCTGGGCGATTTCCTCGGGCGTGACGATACGGGTATCGAGGCCCATGTAGCGATGCTTGGCCCGCTCGGCCAGCAGCATGTCAAAGCGATCAGCATTGTCCGCCAGCGTCACGCCGCCGACATGGTGCAGGCCGCAGGACATCCCGGTGATCTCTTCCAACTCCTTGTAAAGGCGGATGGTGTAGCCCTGAAGGGCGGCCATATTGGTGTCGCCGTTCAGGGTGTGAAACCCACCGGCCGCGTGCCATGTGCTGCCTGACGTCAGCTCGGAGCGTTCCAGTAGCATGACGTCGGACCAACCCAGCTTTGTCAGGTGATACAGTACGCTGCATCCGACGACGCCGCCGCCGATTACGATGGCCTGAGTTGTGGTCTTCATGTGACGTCCCTCCCGATTTGCGTTCAGAATGCTACCGGTCGGGGGTGGCGCGCATGTGCGGCTGCGACGGGATGTGTCGCGAACGGACCGCAAGGATGTCGCCGCGTTTCACTGGAACCTGATGGAAACGTCCTATATGCGATGGCATATGAACGACATCCTGCTCATCCCCGCGACCCTATGGCGCAAGGCGCGCAAATATTCCCGCAAACTGTGGGTGCGGGTCATGTTTATGGGCATTTTGTCCCTGATAGCACTGGGCATTACCCAGATTATCGAGACTTTCGTGCCTGATAGCATGGCCTCGCGGATGACCGGCGCGTCGGCGGATCGCCTGCTGAATATCATTTCCAGCGCCATGCTATCGGTCACGATCTTTTCCATGACGGTGATGGTATCGGTCTATCGCAGTTCGGCCTCGCAATGGACGCCGCGGGTCCATCAGCTGATCATGCAGGATTCCACGACCCAAAAGACTCTGGCGGCCTTTATTGGCGCGTGGGTCTATGCGTTGATTGCGATCATTCTGCGCGAGACGAGCGTTTTCCGCGACGAACACGCGCTGATCATCTTTTGGCTAACGGTTCTGGTGCTGGCCTATGTGGTCTGGTCGCTGGTGCGCTGGGTGCTGCATTTGCAGACGTTTGGCAGCCTCCTGCACACCACGCGGCAGGTTGAGGACATTACAAAGGAGCGTTTTCAGGAGCGGTTGAAGACGCCCTGCCTCGGGGCCAATCCGTTGCATGGCGCTGTGCCGAACGCCGCCTGGTCAATCGAGTCCGATCAAAGCGGCTACATCCAGCATATTTATCCCGAAGGGCTGAACGCCGTGGCCGAGCGATACGACGTGCGCCTCTATCTGCCGCAGCCTATCGGGTATTATATTTTCCTCAACGAGCCGCTTTTATGGGTCGAAGGCGACGTGACCGAGGACGATCGCGAGGAATTCCTGTCGCTGGTGCGCGACCATGTAAACGTCATTGATCTGCGCGACTACGATCAGGACCCGCGCTTTGGCCTTGTCGTGATGGGCGAGATCGCATCAAAGGCTCTGTCGCCCGGCATCAACGATCCCGGCACAGCCATCGACATCATCACGCGCGTCGGGCGCATCCTGTCCAGCTATTCCAACGAGGCCGATGAGAATAGCGAGTCGCGTGAGGGCGGCCCCGAACTGGACCGGCTCTGGGTGCCGCCGCTAAAGCCCGCCGATCTGCTGGATGACGGTTTCGGCTCGCTGACCCGCGACGGAGCGCAGTTGTACGAGGTGCAATTCCGGCTACAGGCGACGCTGGCGGGTCTGATGCGCCATCCCGACAAAGGGTTGCGCGACGCCGCCTTTGACTATGCTGAAATGGCGCTGCGCCGTGCGGTCGAGGCTATGGATTTTGCCCCCGACCGCGAGCGCCTGCTGGCCAGCGTCGACGAGCGCTTGCGCGTGCGCGTGACGCAAACCTGAGCCGCAAATGTTCTGGGGAAAGCACGCACTTGCCTTACTGCGACGCGTCTTGTCGCAGTAAGGCAAGTGCGTGCCCCGATCCACCGCCAAACTGGACGCAGAGCGGGCAAAGGAGCGCATAGATGAAAACCCACGCACAGGCTGTCGTGATCGGCGGGGGCGTCATTGGATGCTCGATCCTATATCATCTGACGAAACTGGGCTGGAGCGATGTCGTCCTGCTAGAGCGCGATGAACTGACGTCAGGGTCGACTTGGCACGCGGCGGCCAACATCCATGGATTGCATGATAGCGCCAATATCAGCCGCCTTCAGCACTACACCATGACGCTCTATAACCGGCTCGAGGCCGAGACGGGCCAGAGCTGCGGAGTGTTTCAACCCGGTAGCCTCTATCTGGCCCAGACAGAGGCGCGCGAACACCAACTGCGCCTGCAGGCGGCCAAGGCCAAGCTATATGGCATGAACTTTCATGAGGTGGACAGGACGGAGGCCGAGCGCCTTCACCCGCTGGTCGATTTCGATGGCATCCGCTGCATCATGTGGGAGCCCGATGGCGGCAATGTGGACCCCTCTGGCGTCACGGCGGCCTACGCGGCCGGTGCGCGGGCGGCCGGTGCGGAGATTCATCGCTTTACTCCGGTTATGGCGACCGTTCATCAACCCGACGGCACGTGGATCGTCGAGACGCCCAAGGGCAATATAGCGACGCCTTGGGTCATCAATGCCGCGGGCCTATGGGGCCGCGAGGTGGCGGCACTGGCGGGGGTAGAATTGCCGCTGCAACCGACCGAGCACCAGTATTTTGTGACCGAAACGATTGCCGAGATCGCTGTACTGGATCGCCGTTTGCCCTCCGTTGCTGACCGCGACGGCGAATACTATCTGCGCCAGGAGGGCAAGGGCCTGCTGATCGGTGCCTACGAGAAAGACATGCGATTCTGGGCCGAGAATGGCACGCCGCTGGATTTCGCGCATGAACTGTTCGCCGACGATCTGGACCGGATCGAGGATAACATGATGCGCGCGATAGAGCGCGTGCCAGTGGCGGGCGCGGCCGGTATCAAGCGGGTCATCAACGGCCCGATGATCTGGACGCCCGATGCCAATGTGATCCTTGGCCCCGTGCCCGAGAAACAGGGGTATTTCTGCTGCAACGGCATCATCCCCGGTTTCAGCCAGTCCGCCGGAATGGGCCTGATGGTCGCGGACTGGATCGTCGAGGGTGAGATGCGCTATGATATGTTCGCGTGGGACATGGCGCGGTTCGGCGATTGGGCCGACAAGGCATTCACCAAGGCGAAGGTGGGTGACCAATACGCCAACCGCTTTGCCATCCATTTCCCCAATGAAGAGCGCGCGGCAGGCCGCCCCTGTCGTGTGCGGCCCGCATATCAGATGCAAAAGGACATGGGCGCCGTCTTTGGCCTTAACTACGGGTGGGAGCATCCATTGTGGTTCGCAGATCAGCCCGGGGTGGTCGACACCAACGGCTTTGCCCGCCAGAATTGGTGGGCGCCGGTGGGCGCCGAGGCGCGGATGCTGCGCGAGGCTGCGGGAATTATCGACATTTCGAACTTTGCCAAATACCGCTGCGCCGGGGCTGGGGCCGAGGATTGGCTGAACGCTGTCTTTGCCAATCGGATGCCGAAAACCGTGGGCCGCTCGTGTCTGACGCCGCTGATCTCGGTGCGGGGCGGCATTGCGGGCGATTTTACCGTAACACGCACCGGCGAGGACGAGTTCTGGATCATAGGATCGGGCATGGCCGAGCGGTATCATGCGCGGTTCTTTCAGATGGTGCCGCTGCCAGATGGGACGGTGTTCGAGAGCCTTACCGAGGCGACCTGTGGCTTTAACGTGGCTGGCCCAAAATCGCGCGAAATGCTTCAGCGGCTGACAAATGCCTCGCTGGCGACAGTCGATTTTCCGTTCATGCGATCCCAACAAATCGAATTGGCAGGGGTGCAATGCCTCGCCCTGCGCGTCAGTTTTACCGGCGATCTGGGGTGGGAATTGCATTGCGCCGCCGCCGATCAGGTGCAGCTATACACTGCGTTGCTGGAGGCAGGGCGCGAATTGGGCGCAGGCCCCGTCGGCAGCCGCGCGTTGATGAGCCTGCGCATCGAGAAGGGCTATGGCAGTTGGAGCCGCGAATACAGCCCCGAATACTGGCCCCAAGAGGTGGGGCTGGCCGGTCTGGTCAAGATGGATAAGGATTTTCTGCACAAGGATGCAGTGGCTAAGGTCATGGAAAAGGACGCTCGCGAAACGCTGGTCCTACTGCACCTCAATGAGGCCGATACCACCGCCTCAAACGCCGACGCGACCGGTGGCGAGCCGATTTTCAAGGACGGCGCCGGTATCGGGCGCGTGACGTCCGGCGCCTATGGCTATTCGGTCGGGATGAGCCTTGCGCTGGGCTATGTGAAGGGCGCGAAGGCGGGCGATCAGGTTGAGGTCATGGTGCTGGGGAGGCCGCACAAGGCGATGATATTGGCGGAGCCGCCATTTGATGCGACCGGGGCAAAGCTGCGGGGGTAAAACCGGATCGCGCGCGGCAGAAATAGTGCAAGTTTTCACCCAAACTCTGAATTGGGTGGTTGCCTTGGTAGCCCTTGCGGCGCTAGTCGTCCCACCCAACTAGGGGGATGATTAACATGACCGACGGGCAGGGCGATCCGCGCCACCTTGATACGCTGGACCGCGATCTGGCGCGCTACTCCAAACTCGAACTGGCGACGGCTTATGTGGCACGTCCAATGGTCGGGCCGGGCATCGGGCTGGTGTTCGTTTTACTGGCAGGTATCGCTGCGATGCTGTTTTTCGGGCATAGCAGCAATGCGATGATCGTTGTCATTGCGACCTGCCTGGGGGCGTACATGGCGTTGAATATCGGCGCCAACGATGTGGCCAACAACATGGGGCCAGCCGTTGGTGCAAATGCGCTGACCATGGGCGGCGCCATCGCGATTGCAGCCATCTTCGAGAGTGCGGGCGCACTTCTCGCCGGCGGCGATGTGGTGTCGACCATCGCCAAGGGCATCATCGCGCCCGAAAGCATGGGGACCGCGTCGGTCTTTATCTGGGCGATGATGGCGGCTCTGCTGTCGGCGGCGCTGTGGGTCAACCTAGCCACATGGATCGGCGCGCCCGTATCGACCACACATTCGGTCGTGGGCGGCGTTATGGGGGCGGGCATCGCCGCCGCCGGATTTGCCGCGGTCAACTGGCCGACCATGGGCGCGATTGCAGCCAGCTGGGTCATCTCGCCAATACTGGGCGGCGCGGTCGCGGCGGGTTTCCTATGGCTGATCAAATCGCGCATCATCTACCGAGAGGACAAGATCGCAGCAGCGCGCATCTGGGTGCCTATCCTGGTCGGAATCATGGCCGGTGCCTTTGCGGCCTATCTGGCGCTGAAGGGGCTGAAACACCTCATAGACGTCGACCTGCCGCTCGCGCTGGCCATCGGCGCGGCGCTGGGTATCGCGGTCTGGCTGGCGATGATCCCGCTGATCCGCCGCCAGTCGCGCGGGCTGGAGAATCGGAACAAATCGCTCAAGGTGCTGTTCGGTATTCCACTGGTCATATCTGCGGCCCTGCTCAGCTTTGCACATGGTGCCAATGATGTGGCCAATGCGGTGGGGCCGCTCGCCGCTATTGTGCAGGCATCGCAATCGGGCAGCTTCACGGACGCGGTCAGCCTGCCGTTCTGGGTGATGGTAATCGGTGCGTTTGGTATTTCCTTTGGCCTGTTCCTTTTTGGGCCCAAGCTGATCCGCATGGTCGGCGGCCAAATTACCAAGCTGAACCCGATGCGGGCCTATTGTGTCGCGCTATCGGCAGCGATCACTGTCATCGTGGCCAGCTGGCTGGGCTTGCCCGTCAGTTCGACCCACATTGCTGTTGGCGGAGTTTTCGGCGTCGGATTCTTCCGCGAATGGGATACCAAGCGGCGCATTCGCAAGGCGCAGCTGGATATGCCGGACAGGACCACCTTTGCCCCTCAGGAGCGGCGGCACCGCAAGTTGGTGCGGCGCTCGCATTTCATGACCATCATTGCGGCTTGGATCATCACCGTGCCTGCAGCGGCCACTTTGTCGGGCGCGATCTTTGTGCTGATAAACGCGGTCGTGGGTTAGCGCGCGCCCAGCCTCACAGCTTCCCAATTTTCAGCCGCGTGATCCTATTTGCCTTGCGCGCCAGCACCTCGAACCTGAAGCCGTGGAAGTTGAACACCTGATTGACCTTGGGGATCATCTGCGCCTCGTGGATGACCAGTCCGGCGATGGTGTTGGCGGCGTCATCGGGCAGCGACCAGTCGGTCGCGCGATTCAGGTCGCGGATCGTCATGGCGCCGTCGACGAGGTACTGGTTGTCGTCGCTGCGCTTGATGGGGTGCTCGGAATCGGTGTCGAATTCATCCGTGATCTCGCCGACGATCTCCTCCAGGATATCTTCGAGCGTGATGAGACCCTGAAGCGAGCCGTATTCGTCTACCACCAGCGCGAAATGCGTGCGCATCCGCAGGAACTGGCGCATCTGGTCATCAAGCGTGGTGGTTTCGGGCACGAAATAGGGCTTCATAACCACTGATGTGATGTCGAAACTGCGCCACGCGGTCGCGTTGCCGCCCTCGCCAAGAGCCAGTTTATGCATGGCGCGCAGGAGGTCCTTGGAGTGAACGATGCCGATGATGTTGTCGGGATCATCCTGATAGACGGGCAGGCGGGTATGGGGCGATTTCAGGCACTGATCGAGGATCGCAACCGGCTCAAGCCTCGCATCGATCATCTCGATCTCACTGCGGTGGCGCATGATTTCCTCGACCGCACGCTCACCCAGATCCAACGCGCCCAGGATGCGGTCGCGGTCCTCCTTTTCGACGACGCCCTCGGAATGGCCGAGGTATAGCGCGCCTGCGATCTCTTCGCGAACGGCGAGGATCTGGCCGTCGGGGTCGGTCTTGACCCCAAAGAGCCGTAGGATGAGCCGCACGAAAACCCGCACCGCGGACACCACGGGTGAAAAGAGGCGGATAACGATGGTGATGATCGGCGCGGCGCGGGCGGCTGCGACCTCGGCATTGGTGATGGCATAGGTTTTGGGCAGCACCTCGGCAAAGACCAGCACGAGGATTGTCATTACCAGCGTCGCCAGCGCCACGCCCGATTCGCCGAAGAGGCGCGTAAAGAGCGCGGTGGCGAGTGACGTTGCGAGGATGTTGACGAGGTTGTTGCCCAGTAGGACTGACCCGATCAGCCGCTCGTTATCTTCGGTGATGATAAGGGCACGCTCGGCCCCGGTGTCGCCCTTGTCGGCGCGCGCGCGCAATTTGCCGCGCGAGGCGGCTGTCAGCGCGGTCTCGCTGCCGGAAAACAGGCCCGACAAAACCAGAAGCCCCAGAATCGCAAGCACGGTCATCCAGAAGGCGGCGTCGAAAGTCAGGCTGATCGCGTCCATTTGGGCTGGTGTCCTCTTTTGCCACGGGGGTTATGGGCTGCGCGGCGTCTGCGATCAAGGGATCATGCCACCGCACGGGCCGCGATGTGCGGCTGCTCTGGGCTACCGATACAGCGCTTGCTGCCCGTTATTTGTCGCTCGAGGGGCTGGCGTCGCCAGATTTGGCCTTGGCGCTGTCCGACAGGGGATGATGGTCCATCACCAGCGCTTGCAGGCGGGCGTCGAGGACGTGGGTATAAATCTCGGTCGTGGCCACGTCTGCATGACCCAGCAGCGCCTGAATCGCCATAAGATCGGCGCCATTGGCCAGCAGATGCGTCGCAAAGGCATGGCGCAGCGTGTGCGGTGTGACCTTGTCAGGGCTGACACCGCCATGAACGGCCAGTTCCTTGATCAGCACGTAAAATCGGTGGCGTGTCAGGTGCCCGGATTTGCCCGACGACGCGAACAGGTAGGGCGATGGCGCGGTCCCCTTGACCCGATCCGCCTCGCCTTGGACCTCGACCATCGCCAGCCAGTCCTGCAACGCCGCGCGCGCGGGGGGCGAGAGGGGCACCATCCGCTCTTTGCCACCCTTGCCGCTGATCAACAGCATCTGCGGATTGCCGCGCGCTGCGGCGACGGGCAGGGACACCAGCTCGCTTACCCGCATCCCGGTGGCGTAGAGCAGCTCCATCAGGCAGGTGTTGCGGCAACGATCGCGCGCATTGCGCCCCACATCGCGGGCGGCGGCCAGCAGGCGGTCGACCTCTTCCTCGCTCAGCGTCTTGGGCAGGCGCGCATCGCGGCCCGGCCCCTTGATCTGCATCGCGGGATTGTCGGCGCGCAAGCGGTCCTCAAAGGCAAAGCGATAGAGTTGCTTGATCGCTGACAGTCGCCGCGCCCGGGTGGATTTGGCCAGCCCTTCCGCCTCAAGGTCAATGAGGTAACGTTCGATATCGGTCTGTTGTGCGGTATCGGGCGCGAGGGCCTTGCGCGTCAGCCAGCCGGTGAAATCGGTCAGATCGCGCGCATAAGCCTCGAGCGTGTTGCGTGCGGCACCCTGTTCGGCGGCCTGCGCCTCAAGGAAAGTCGCGCACCACTGCGCGGCGCTGCTCACGCGCCATCCCCCAGGACTAGCGTCTGAAGTGCGGCGCGGCGCGCGCTGTCCTCCAGCCCGACGGCGCGCATCGTGCCAAGGGCGCTGGCCATCTCGCCCGGATCGCCGTCCGCGCGGTCGAATTGCAATGCGGCCGACAGGATCGCCTCGCCCAGTTTGCCCTGGTCGATCAGATAGGCGTGCTCTGGCGCCGCCTCGGGGGGGGTCGTGAAGGCGCTGGCGATGATGCTCTCGATTGGGCCGTTCGCCAGTGCGGCATTTGGGCGGCCCTGTGCCAGACTAGCCAGAAACCGCGCGTTTCGCCCGTCGGGGGCCTTGTCGGCTGCGGCCTCGTAAGCTGGGGTCAGAAGGGCCATGCTGAATGCAAGATCACGCTGGCGGGGCGGCACACCGGCGGCTTGCAGTTTTTCGGCGAATAGCTGGGCGAACGGGACTTCCAGCCCTTCGTCGCGCATCTGCTGCCAGGCGACATTCAGCGCGACGCCGGTCCCACCCAGATTGCTTGCGTCCAGCGCTGCCTCGAGATCTTGGACGGCGGCGACCCGATCCCACACTCCGCCCGACGCCGAAGGCCGCTGGCGTGTGTAGAGGCCCATCAGGCGGTTGGGCGCCAGTGCTCCAGCGCGGGTCAGACGCTCGGCTGCCTCAATCTCGGCCTTCCAGCCGGCAGTGCTGCGGAGGTCGGCCATGGCGAACGCCAGCGGCAGACTGCGTGTCGGCAGCGGCGAGCCGATGGCCTCGAACAGGCGAAACTCAAGCGGTGTGGGTTCAGCGCTAGGCGGCGGCAGGGCAGCCGCCTCGGCCAGCTCGGAGTCGAGGAATTGCCCCAGCAGCGCGCCCTCGGTGCCTTTGATTGTCCCCAGCGCCGTGCCGGTATCATAAAGCAGCGCGGCGGTGCGCCAATCGCCAGTCAGGGCGGTGCAATAGATTTGTGCCGCGTCATTTGCCATCAACCCCGGCGCGTCCCGCAAGGCGGTGCAGGCCTCGGTTTCGGCGCCCGCCAGCAGGGCCAGATCAAACCAGCTGGCAAAGAGTGCGGGCGTTTCGGGCCCCGCACGCGCCAGCAGCTCCAGCGCTGGCTCAACCGCGCCAAAGCGGCGCAACATCTGAACCCGAGTGCGCAGATAGGCGTCCGGCGCACCATGAGGCGGTTCAGCCTCGGCCAGCAGAAGTGTATGATAAAGCGCGGCAATCGCTGGCGAAGGTTGCTGACGTGCCCCGCGCCATAGCCTGACCAGTTTGCCCGCGTCACTTTTCGCCCAAAGGTCAGGCGGCAAGCCAGTGACCGACGGCGGCAAGAGGCCAACCGCCCCGCTTGTCGCTGCGGCCAGCGGCGTTACGTCGACATTGGGAATACTGACCCGGCCAGCGACGGGCGGCTCACTAATGGACGGCGGGGCGGGCGAGAACAGCACGTCGCCTGTTCCCTGATCCAGCCAGTCGATGGCCGAAAGAGGGCGCGCGAGGCCCTCCTGCGCCGTCAGCGGTGCAGGCATTAGCGTCAGTAGCGCGAGCGCCAAGGCTGCGTTACTGCGCATCTAACAGGATGTCCTGACGAATCTCGCTTGCCGGGGGTGTGAAGTCCGCGCCAAAGAATGGGCCCAGATAGGCATAACCCACCAGCCCAACAAAGCCGAGGATGGCGAGGTAAAACAACCACTTGATGAGTCTGAACACTATATGCCTGCCTGCGGTTTGATCCGTTTTGCCCAACTTATAACTGGCCTTTCGCCCAATATCACGTCATTCAATGGCCGGATACAATTTATGGGCGGGGGAGTGCCGAGTGTGGCCGAAAAGGCGGCAGCAACCTTGAGAAGGACTGTGGTGCTGGTGGGCATGATGGGCGCCGGCAAAACAGCGATCGGCAAGGCACTGGCCACCCGTCTGGGCGTGCCATTCCTCGATTCGGATGCAGAAATCGAAACTGCAGCCGCCATGAGCATCGCCGAGATTTTTGACCGTGACGGTGAGGCGTTTTTTCGCAGCCGCGAGACAGAGGTGATCGACCGCCTGTTGTCCGACGGATGCAGCATATTATCCACCGGCGGCGGCGCGTTCCTGCAGCCGCGCAACCGCGCGCTTATTTCGGCCAAGGGCGTGTCGGTTTGGCTAAACGCCGATCTGCATCTGCTCTGGAGCCGGGTCAAGAACAAGGACACGCGCCCGTTGCTGCGCACGCCCAACCCTCACGCCACCCTGCGCGCACTCTACGAGGCGCGCACGCCGATCTATGCGCAGGCGGATATCGAGGTAGTCTCCTGTGCAGGCTTTACGATCGACATAATGACAACCCGCGTGATCGAGGCGCTCGCCGCGCGGCCCGGCATATTGGAAACAGCATGAGCGATATCATCCATGTCCCCCTTGGTACGCGTGCCTACGACGTGCATGTCGGCCCAGGTCTGCTGGCACGCTCCGGCGCGCTGATCGCGCCACTCTTGCGCCGCAAGCGGGTCGTCGTCGTCACCGACGAGGCCGTCGGCGAGCTGCATCTGGAGGGCCTGCGCGCTGGTCTGACCTCTAGCGGGATCGACATGACATCCTTGGCGCTGCCGCCCGGCGAGGCAACGAAGTGCTGGGCCCAACTGGAGCGCACGACCGAATGGCTGCTAGAGGCACAGGTCGAGCGCGGCGATATTGTTATTGCCCTGGGCGGAGGTGTCGTTGGCGATCTTGTCGGCTTCGCAGCGGCAATTCTGCGGCGCGGTGTGCGCTTTGTTCAGGTGCCCACCAGCCTTCTGGCGCAGGTCGACAGTTCGGTTGGGGGTAAGACGGGCATCAATTCGGTCAAGGGCAAGAATCTGATCGGCGCCTTTCACCAACCCAGCCTCGTGTTGGCCGATACTGATGTGCTGGCGACCCTGAAAAGCCGCGATTTTCTGGCGGGTTACGGCGAAGTTGTAAAATACGGCCTGCTTGGCGACGCTACCTTCTTCGACTGGCTGGAGGGCAACGCGCCCGCCATGGCCGCAGGCAACATGCCCGCACGCATCCATGCGGTTGCAAGGTCGGTCCAGATGAAAGCCGAAATCGTCGCACGCGACGAAACCGAGCAGGGCGACCGCGCGCTACTGAACCTTGGCCACACCTTTTGTCACGCGCTTGAGGCGGCGACTGGCTACTCCGACCGTCTGCTACACGGCGAGGGCGTCGCCATTGGCTGCGCGCTGGCGTTTGAGTTGTCGGCTCGTCTTGGCCTATGCGCACAGGAAACCCCCAGCCGCGTGCGTGCCCATCTGCGCGACATGAAGATGAAGGTTGATCTATCTGATATCAAAGGTGAGTTGCCCGATTCAAATGGTCTACTGACGCTTATGGAACAGGACAAGAAGGTGCAGGAAGGCCAGATGCATTTCGTCCTCGCGCGCGGAATTGGCGAGGCGTTCGTCACGTCGGATGTGCCCAAAAAGGCTGTCATCTCGGTTCTGGAAGATGCGCTGGCCGCACGTTAAGATCGTATGCCATCTAACTGTAAGCAATCAGGATCGGCAGAATTCCGTACGCGCGACCGATTGATCCTTTAGCCCAGCTTTACCAGCGCGTGACGCTTCTTGCCTGCACTTAGCTTGATCGGCTGCGCCAATGCAACGGCGTCTATCATCAGCCCCGCATCCTCTAGCGGTGCGTCATTCATGCGCGCGCCGTTCTCAGCGATCAGCCGCTTGGCATCCTTGCCCGATTTCGCCAAACCTGCGCGCACGATTAGCTGCACGATTGATACACCGCCCGCGACCTCGCCCGGCTCCAGCACCAATGTCGGCAGGTCGTCCCCAACGCCCCCTTTTTCGAACACTTCACGCGCAGTCGCCTCGGCGGCTTTTGCTGCATCAACGCCGTGCAGTAGGCTTGTGACTTCATTGGCTAAAATCACTTTGGCTTCGTTTATGTCGGACCCTCCTAACGCACCTAAACGCTCGCATTCGTCGAGCGGCAGCTCGGTATAGAGTTTGAGGAACTTCCCGGTATCGGCGTCGGTGGTGTTGCGCCAAAACTGCCAGAATGTGTAGGGGCTGCACATTTCGCCGTTCAACCAGATCGCGCCATCGGCGGATTTACCCATTTTGCGCCCGTCCGACGTGGTCAAAAGCGGCGAGGTCAGACCGAAAACCTGCCCGTCGATCACCCGACGCGTCAGGTCGATACCGTTGACGATATTGCCCCACTGATCTGATCCACCCATTTGCAGGGCGCAGCCATAGCGGCGGTTAAGTTCCATGAAATCATAGGCTTGAAGGATCATATAGTTGAATTCGAGAAAGCTCAGCGATTGTTCACGATCCAGCCGCGACTTGACCGATTCAAACGACAACATCCGGTTGACTGAGAAATGCCGTCCGATGTCGCGCAGGAAATCGAGGTAGTTCAGCCCATCCAGCCATTCGGCGTTGTTGACCATCATCGCGTCCGTCGCGCCGTCGCCATACGATAGATAGCGCGCGAACACTTGCTGCATGCCGCTGATGTTCTCGTCGATCACCTCAGGCGTCAGCAAGGGCCGTTCATCCGCGCGAAAGCTGGGATCACCTACCTTGGTCGTGCCACCGCCCATCAACGTGATCGGCTTGTGCCCGGACTTTTGCAGCCAGCGCAGCATCATGATGTTCAGCAAATGCCCGATATGCAGCGATTTCGCGGTCGCGTCATATCCGATATAGGTAGGGACGACGCCCGCCATAAGGCGCTCGTCCAGCCCCTGCATGTCGGTGCAATCGGCCAGATAGCCGCGCTGGATCATCACGTTGAGAAAGTCCGATTTGGGGTGGTAGGTCATGGCGCTTGTCCCGGCTTGGTTTGCGCGGCATGTATAGGTGCGCATCAGGCAAAGGAAAAGACCATGTTGAAGACGGGCCGCGTATGGGCCTTGGGCGCGATGTCTGGGACGTCACTGGACGGGGTTGACGCCGCATTGATCGAAACGGACGGCGAGGTCATCCATGGCTTTGGCGCCAGCCGTTACCGCGCGTATTCGGCGGATGAGCAGGCAGTCCTGAATTCTGCGTTGGGACTTTGGCCCGGCGGTGATGTTGCCGCTGCCGAACGCGTGGTGATGCAGGCCCACACGGAGGCGCTGAGCGGATTCGATAAGGCCGAGTTGGTCGGTTTTCACGGGCAGACGCTGGCGCATGACCCAAACGGACGCGGCACCCACCAGTTGGGCGACGGCGCGGCGTTGGCCGAGGCGCTCGGACTGCCGGTTGTCTGGGATTTTCGCAGCGCCGATGTGCGCCTTGGCGGGCAGGGCGCGCCGCTGGCGCCATTTTTCCACTTTGCCTGCGCGCGGTATATCGGGGCGGATGCGCCGGTTGCCTTCCTCAATCTGGGCGGAGTCGGCAATCTCACGTGGGTCGACCCCAAGGCCAGACGCCCCGAGGATACAGGCGCTTTGATCGCCTTTGACACCGGCCCCGCGAATGCCCCGATCAATGATCTGATGATGGCCCGCCGCGGCCTGCCCTACGACGAGGGGGGGAGGCTCGCAAAAGGCGGCATGGTGGCCGAGGGCGCGCTGGAACTATTCCTGGATGAACCATATTTTCTGAAAATGCCGCCCAAGTCGCTGGACCGCGACGCATTTGCCGACATGATCGGCCTTGTGGGCGAGTTGAGCGATGCGGATGCCGCCGCAACCCTCACCGCGATGTCCGCCGCTGGCGTTTTACGCGGGATGGAGCATTGCCCGACACCGCCGGCGCGCCTGCTGGTCACGGGGGGCGGGCGGCATAATCCAGTGATGATGGACATGCTGCGCGCTGCGCTTGATTGCGAGGTGGCGCCGGTCGAGGATGTCGGCCTAGATGGTGACATGCTGGAGGCGCAGGCCTTTGGCTATCTCGCTGTGCGGGTGGCCCGTGGCCTGCCGACGTCGTGCGCCGCCACGACCGGCGTGCGTGCGGCAGTATCAGGCGGCACGCTGAGCAAACCGGAAAGCGCATGATGGACTATGTTCTAAACGACGGCGCAGGAGGCGGCGCGCGACTGGGCCTGATCGTGCTGGCGACGGACGAGACGCTGGAATTCGAGGCGCGCGAGGTTCTGGCGGGGCGGGATGCGCAGCTGTTGCACGCGCGCATCCCCGTCGCGAGCGCGATCACGCCCGAAACCCTTGCACAGATGGACGCGGCGATGCCCGTTGCCGCCGCGCTGCTGCCCGCCGGGCTGGACGTCATCGGCTATGGCTGCACGTCGGGTGCGACTGTGATCGGGCAGGCGCGCGTGGCAGAACAGATCCGCAGCGTGCATAACGACGCCAAAGTGAGCGATCCGATCAGCGCCGTGATCGCGGCGCTGGGGCAGTTGGGCGCGCAGAGGATCGGCATGGTCACGCCCTATGTCGCCAGCGTCACGGCACCGATGCGCGCGCTGCTCGCGGCCAATGGCATCGAGGTGGCAAAAGAGGTCAGCTTTGCCGAGGGGGACGACCGACGTGTTGCGCGCATTGACCCGACCTCGACCCGTGCCGCGCTGCTTGAGGCGGCTAGGGCGCCCGGGATCGACGCGCTTTTTGCCAGTTGCACGAATTTGCAGACCTTCACGATCATCGAAGAGGTCGAGGCGCAGACCGGCTTGCCGGTCGTTACCTCGAATCAGGCGCTGATCTGGCATTTGCTGAGGCTGGCGGGGGTGGACGCTGCCGGTTGGGGGCCGGGGCGACTGTTCGGGTGATAAGCGCGTTTTGCCATAACGGCATGCGACCCCATATTGAGCGGATGACAGGGCAGGAGCGGGGTACCACATGACCGAGACCAAGGCACAGATCACACGGGCCGAGGCGCAGGGCGTGCGCTACGCCGCCGAGTTGGAGGGCCACGTGCGCTGGCTGGACAGCATCACGGGCGCGGCCCTTGGCGTGCTGGCGACTGCGTCGGGCATATACACGTATCTCGGGGTTTCGTCGCTGCTGGACGATAATGGCGCGCTCAGTTTCTTTGCCGCCGCGTCGTATTCGATCGCGGTTTCGGTCGGCATCTTTGTCTTTTGGTCCTATCTCATGCGGCTTTTACCATCGGTGCGCAGCATGGCCTCGCGGATCGGGCTATTGGTGTCGATGGGAATAGGATCGCTCGCGATCATCGCCATGTCGTCTTGGTTGAACGCTGCCGCGCTGGCAGGCTCGGCGGCGGTCGAGCAGCATTTGGCAAAAACGGTGCAGGAATATCAGGGCTCGCTTGAGCAGGCGAACCTGATCGCCGTCTCGGCGCAGGGACTGGAGCGGGACGTGGCGCGTGTGCGGCAGTCTTTTGAGGACCTCAGCGCGCAGGAGGCGAACGGAGACCTCTCGGGCCTCGCCGGGCGCGGCGCGGTGTTCCGTGTGCTGAGCCAGAAGTCGGACGAACTGCGCGGCCTTGAGGCACAGATCGCCAGCCAGCAGCCGCTGGTCGACGGGGCGTTCATCGAGGGTAACGCGATCCTCAGCCGGATGCGCGCCTTGACGGTCGAGCCGGGACCGGTCGAGCCACGCTCGGTCCAGTTCTCCGAAGAGGCGGTGAGGCTGGCCGGGATCATCACGCAGTTGCGCCAGCTGTCGGTTGCACCGCTAGTGTCGCGCGCGGCGCAGGATCTGGCGGCGTCCGTGGTGCTGCCCGAGTTGGACGGGCGTACCGGCGCGGCGCGCGGCGATCAGCAAAGCACGATCACGTCGGTGCTTCAGGTGCTGGGCCAGCGGGCCGATACGCTGCGCAGTGCTGCCGATACCGTAGTGGCCATGCCGCCGCCAGCCGACACGACCTATACGCCGATTTCGACGGCCGATGCGGTGATCCGCTATGCCGGAAATTTCGCGCCGTCATGGGCCGGGGCCATCGCCATTGACCTGCTGCCTGCCGTGCTGGTGTTTATTCTGATGGTGGCACAGGCCGCGATCCGTTCGGGCCGCGAGGGCGTAGGAATCGAGCAGACCTTGACCCTGTCCGAGTTGCGCGCGGCGATGATGGTGCTGCACGAAATGGACGAAGTGCGCCGCCCGGTGCCGCAGAGCGCACCTGTGCCGGATGTCGAGAAAAGCCCGAACGGCGCGGATCGCACGCCATGAGTGACGAGGCGCAAGTCGGCTGGGACGCACGGCGCGTTCTTTACGGGGTGCTGGGCCTGCAGCTGGTCATGGCCGCGCTGTTGGCCGGGTCGGACGTACTGGGCGCGCTGCCACGCCTTGGCTGGCCCTCGGGCGCGCCGGGGGTCGAGATGCCGGTCGCGCCCGGCGATCAGACGCGCCGCTATGCGCCACGCGACACGCCTCTGCCGCCGCGCGGCCCCGGCGCACCCGAGCGGCCCTACCGCAACACCGGCGACATGCCAAACCGACTCGAGTTTTTGCGCGAAGGTGGCACACTGCGCCTGACGGGCGAGATTGCCCCCGGCGACGATGTGCGGGTGGCCGAACGATTGGAGGCCGAGACCGGGCTGGAGCGCGTTGCCCTCAGCAGTCCCGGCGGCTCGGTGCGCGACGCGCTCAGAATTGGGCGTGCAATTCGCGCGGCCGAGTTGGCGACGGAGATCGACGCCGGTGACGTGTGCTTTTCCGCCTGTCCCTACATTCTGGCCGCCGGGACGACGCGCCGCGTCGGCGCGGGCGCGCAGGTGGGCGTGCACCAGCATTATTTCGGCAAAAACACGGTGCTGCCCGCCTTTTTGGCCGTCGCGGATATTCAGCGCGGCCAAGGTGAGGTCATGGAGTATTTGGACGACATGGACGTCGATATCCGCCTGATGCGGCCAGCGCTCGCAACGGCGCCAGAAGATATCTATCTGCTTTTGCCCGAAGAATTGCGGGAGTATCGCCTGATTACTAGTGATGGGGACGCTTGAGTGGGCGGCAGAACCTTTGGTGGGAGGGCGTCGGATATAGCCATACCTTGGTATATTTATTCCCGCTGATAATTAGCACAGGTCTGTCACACATGGCTTTGTAGTAGATTAAACATATCGACCAGACCACCTGATCGATAGGAACTGCCAAAACCGGCCCTTCTGGCGATCTTGCGCCGCAGCTTTTGCGTGGTTACCGGTCGACTATGCCGCAGCATTTGTCCTCCGGAAACGAAAGCAGCGCAGAACTTTGATGCGGTTCACGAAACGCCGATTTCAAGTCAGTAGGAAGAAAAGTGGTACGGGCGCCACGGCGCAGATGATAGTTGCGAGAAAAGGCCAGAACGCGAAAAGCCGAGATGCGCCTGCAACGAATGCCAGCCCGCCACCGCCGCCCAAAAGTGAATTGCCCGGTGTGTTGAGAGCGACCGCCAACAGCAGATACCTGTGTCGCAGTAATCGTTGACTGACCCCGCGCGGCGTGATGCGAGATAGCATATTAAGCCGGTCATCGGGGTGTGCCGCGTCAAGTTCCAAGATGAGATTAGCCGCCTTTCTTAGACCGAACCAATTGAGAGCAAGGCCCAGAAATGAGGCCGGCACCAACCGTGCGACGACGTACGCAAAGATCAAAGAGCCCACCATACCGAAATAGACCAAAGGCGCGGCCTGACCGCCAAAAATCAGCAAAAGAGTAAAGCCGACCTCGGCACCGGGCACAAACGGGATTGCCGCTAAAACGACGAATAGCACGAACGCACTCATCACCACTAGATGGATCGCCGGTTCGTTCATTGGTCGCATCTCGGGGACAGCTATTTCCTTTAGCACGCCGCCCAGCAGCCATCCACACAACAGGAGAAAACCATAGAAAACAACGATCCTTCGTCTGTCCCAAAGGCGCGTCAGAAGCGGGCGCATAGGGGATTTGCATCTGGATCTGATGCTTCCATTTGACGGTGGATTTCTGAAATTGAATCAGTTTGCGGCGATGTCGATAGTTGCCCGGCGAACATTATCTCGCGTGTGGAGGTCCAGTACCAGCGACGGCGTTCCCACGTGATCGAAACGACGATGCCGCCTTTCGGCCCGATGATTCCGTCGTAGTCAAAGCGGCCACGAGTTTCGCTTTGGAGGGTGCCGCTGAATTCAATGTCACCGTCGGATTCTTGGGCGATATAGGGTCCAGGAACAAAGCCACAGCGGGTGCATATGTCGGACCAAAAATGGCCTTGGTTAAAATAGAGAGTGTCGGCTAGATCGGGATTTTCTGACGGTCCGATCATGCCTGTAAAGGCTTTGCCGCCCAACAGCCCGTTTTCTTGTGCCTCGGCGGTCAAAGCGAAGACCAGAAGCAAGGCGAAGGTGAAGTGTTTGAGCATATTGGCTATCATCGGGCCCTCGCTAGTTGGGACTTTAGCATAGAACCAAGAACTGAATTCGAAATTCTGCGAGCGGCAACGATTGCGACGGCAAACCTGGACTGTCTCAGGCTCATAGCCCACTTGCGGCTGCGCGGCGGATCATACTCGGCTTGCCCAAAGCGCCCGTTAAACGTGATCGGTCAATACCGACCATTGGCCGATCAATCCGATACTTCGATGCGGCAGTCGTAGTGCCGCCGTTGGTTTAGGGGTGGGGTGGCTTGCAGCTAGCGAGGGTCACCCCCGCAAGACAATGCAAGCGAAATTCTGCAGCCATTTCCGTGGCCGCCGCCTGAATTGTCGCAGTCTGCGGCTAGGTCATTACTTCCTTCGGCGGATGGCGTTTGGCTTATAACGCGGTTGCCTGCCAAGTGCGCGACGGCCTACAATGTGGGCGAGGCAGGAAACAGGAGAAAATGATGCGCAGAGCTATCTTTGCCGCGCTCGCCGCAGTCGTGCTGGGGGCCGTGCCCGGTTGTCAGCCCGCAGACGGCGGCCCGGCTGGACTCTACGAGGTTACTGGTGTCGAGGCTGATGACATGCTGAAAATGCGTGGAGGGCCTGGAATTGGCTACAGCGTTATCGTCGGCCTTCCGAACGGCACCGCCTTGCGAGTCCATAGTTGCGAGCGGACCGGCGGGACCCGTTGGTGCAAAGTCTCGTTGAGGAAGGCAAGCGGGCTGAGAGGGTATGTCTCCTGGGCCTATTTGCGCAAAATCTAAAGCGTTTCGCCTTCAACCTGAGCCATCAGATAAAGGCGAAACGCGCGCAACGCTGATATGTCGTGTGCGTTTCACGAAAATCTGTGATTCAGGTTTTTCGCGAAACGCTTTAGGCTCGCCATGATCCGCGCCTCGGTTTGGCAGTGCTTGAAAGCGACGTTGAGGGTGAATGTCTTCGCTCACGATCACCGAAATTGTGGATCAGCGGCAAACAGGGTTGCTGCCGGATAGATAGCTTTCCCGCCGATATCCACATTCGCATCGGTTGAGACGCGTCGGCGCACCGTCATCTGAGCGAGCATCGGATCTGACGCGTCGTCTGTGGCCGGTGAATGAACCACTTGCCTGCTACCCTAGACGTTATTCGCTACGCCGATCCTGACAAGAAAGGCTTGCAATAACCTGAAGTGGCGGCCATTCAGGCTGTCGTGACCCATTCATCTGATCAGGTATCATTGTCCTTGGCCGCCCTCGGCTGGTCGTCGTTTTTTGGCGACCAACTGCATCCCGATGAGGCCGAACTGGTGGCGATGCGCATTGCAACTGTCCACCGTTCCAGGCTGACTGCGGAATCTGAGGCGGGCCCATCTAGGCTGAACCTACCTGCTCATGCCAATACGACGGATTTTGCCGTGGGGGATTGGGTCCTTGTCGAGCCTGAGACCCATATGCTGGTCCGCCGGTTGGACAGGCAGGCCCTGCTGCAACGGCGGACCGAAGGTGGCCGACATCCACAACTGATTGCGGCGAATGTGGATACGCTTTTTATCGTTACCTCCTGCAATGACGATTTTAATCCCGCACGGCTTGAGCGCTATCTGGCCCTTGCCAACGAGGCCGAGACCAATCCGGTGATCGTCCTAACGAAGGTCGATCAGACAGCGGATGCCGCGCCCTACCTGCAGCAGGCAGCGGCGCTTCAACGCGGGCTGGCCGTCGTCACGGTAAACGCAAAAGCACCAGAGGCGGCCCAGACATTGGCCCCATGGTGCGGCCCGGGGCAGACCGTCGCACTTGTCGGGTCGTCCGGTGTGGGAAAGTCGACACTGCTGAATACGCTATCATTCAAGTCGCCCGAGGACGCGCAGCCAACGGGCGGCATTCGCGAGGCAGACGCCAAGGGGCGCCACACGACGACGTCACGCTCGCTCCATGCGATTGACGGTGGTGGCTGGGTGATCGACACGCCCGGAATGCGAACGCTCCATATTAGCGAGGTTTCAGCCGGGCTTGATATGCTGTTTGCGGAAATTGTCGAACTTGCCCCCAATTGCCGCTTTCGTGATTGCACACATGCCCATGAACCCGGCTGCGCGGTCCAAGCCGCAATCGCTGCTGGCACGCTTGATCCCGAGCGCCTTGACCGGTGGCGCAAGCTGCTGAAGGAGAACCGAACCAACACCCCCATTCAGTCTGGGCCTCGCAACAACAAGATTCAAAAAGCCAAGGGTAAACGGAACTGAGATAGTTTGCGCGGTGGGTTCCACCGACGGTCGCCACACACTCGGCGAGCTTTGCTGCTGGGGTTTCACATTCCAAGGTCTTGCGCGGTCTTCGGGACTGGCATCCTCAGTCGCTCAGGGCTCGGGCAAGACGCCTGATCCGGAGCGCTCGATTAAGCTCACCCCCGAAGATCAGGAGAAGCGCCGCAAGATACATGAAGTAGAGGGCAGCGATGATCCCCGCCATGCCGGCATAGTAGCTGGCGTAGGTGCCAAAGCTCCCCACGTAAAACGAAAAGGCAGTGGCAAGGACCGTCCATGCGGCTGCGGTAAAAACTACCCCCGGCCATATGTTGGAAAACGTGGTGCGGCGCGCGGGCAGAATCACATGCGCCGCAAAGAGCGCGACCACGAAAATGGTCGCCGAAGCAGGAAAGCGGATCAACCTGACCGTAACCGACGCGGGATCGAAACCCGGTATGAGCGCGTGCAGCCACGACCCGGCCCGTGGCGCGAAAACCAGAAGGTAGCCGACCAGCACGAGAGCGAGGCTGGCGAGGACGATTATAGCGACCTGAACCCCATAGACTATGAACACTGATCGCGTTTCGCGGATTCCGTAGGCGCGGTTCAGCCCGACACGGACACCGTCGACGCCCCCCACCGCGAACCAGATCGTTAGCAGGATACCGACGCTGAGGACGCCGCCGCGCGGGACCGTCATCACCTTTTCGACCTCTGACACAATCGGTTCGATCAGGGGTGACGGCACGATAGCGATCAAAAAATCGACGAGATCGTTGGCCATCGACCGGTCCCCTATGAAGGCCGTCATCGCGCTGGTAAAGATCAGAAACGGAAAAAGCGCCAGCAGGGCGCGGAAGGCGATGTTGCCCGCCAGTCCGAACGCATCGTCGTTCCAAAGCCTCAGGATCGCTTCCCGCAGGACGGCCCGCGCGACACGCCATCCCTTGCCGTGGAACAGCTCTTCTGGGTTCTCGCTAAGAACCCCGTGGGTCATAACGGTCTCGCGCCGCGGGTCCTGACTCGACTTGGCATTCATGCTCTGGCTCCGCGCACATGCGATACCCGCACGCTCCAAGACGCACGGGCTGATCAAAGAATACCTTCATCACACAGGGCGCACCACAAAGAAGTCTGCGGGCGGCAGGCATGGACTGAAAGTGTCAGTGCACTGGTGACTGTGTTCAAACGGGATTCATGACCGCCGTGATCTTTGGCGCAATGATCGCAGTGACCTGCAATGCGGCCTCTATGCGCTTAAAACGGCGGAGGTCAGGATCAAGCCCGCTTTGCTCATTTATCACGTTCCAGAGAACAACTCCTTTGGCGATCTTTGGGTCTTTGGCGTTTGTATTTTTGCCACTACCAACCGCTTTTAGTATAGACACAGGCACGTGATTGGATCTTTGCTTGATGATGCATACCTTGGCGGGCAACTGTTAATCGAGCCGCCGCAGACAAGGATCGTGGACCTATGCTGACCAGACGCCATTTCGTAACTTCGGCTGCGGCTCTATTTTCGGCCCCCATTTCCGGCGCTGTTTGGGCTGCCCCAACATCTGACAGATCAAAATGGTCGAAATGGGATGCTCAGGTAACGCCTGCGAATTATGACCCCGCCACGTCAAATCCTTGGGGTTTCAATCCGCGCTTCTTGCCTCAGCGTGTTGAGGCGAATGCCGGCCTCACTCCCGGGGATATTCATGTCGATGCAGTGGCGAGATATCTCTATCATATCCGCGACGACGGCACCGCGATGCGGTACGGGGTCGCGATCGCACGCGGGAATCTCTATGAACCGGGCACCTATACGATCCGCCGAAAGGCCAGATGGCCAACATGGACTCCGACTGCCGCCATGATAAAGCGCGATCCTGGCATTTATACCCAGCACGCTGACGGCATGAACGGTGGACCAAATAACCCACTCGGATCGCGCGCCTTTTACCTGTTTGTTGGCAATCGGGACACCTACTTGCGTATCCACGGCTCACCCCAACCACGCTCTATCGGAGGCCGGGCCAGTTCAGGGTGTGTTCGCATGGTCATGGCACATATCAACAGTCTTTATGAACATGTCTCGACCGGATCGACGGCCTATTTGTACCCGCCCGAAGATCGGGTCTCGGCCCGAAGCTGATCAAAAAGTCATCTGACGAGGGTGGAATGACCCCTCGATTGTTTGCTCAGCTATCGGCTTAGCTCTCTGGGCTCGCCTCGACTTTTTGCAAGCAAATCGGTCGTCCCTCTCTGGATCTCAGCGGCAGGAATGTAGTCTCGACTGGGCCAGAGTGACGATAGATATAGCATCCACTCGATGGATCAAGCTGGACAGCGTTCAGATCTTGGTACGGGGCGGCAAGCGCAAGTACGCCCTCCGGCAGGTCATTGATGAATTGACCGGATGCACCTCTGCTCCCGCCTTCATACTCTTCACAGGCCGCAAGCAATAACGTCGTGGACCCCAATAGCCAGACAAATTTTTTCATAGAACGTATCTCCCTTAGTTTCAGCAACAATGCTTGATTTCGCTTTGAAGAACCAGTGCTTTCCGTGCCGCAGCGCGCACCTCTAGCCTTCTTTACCGTTTGCTATGGTCTATCGTGTAAAGTGGTCATGGCGGGTAATCTGTCAGCCTGAAAGCATCCCTTCAAATGCAGATGATCAATACCTCTTCTCCAACGGCGGACTTTGTATCCATCGCAGTGAGCGCCGCTTGGCTTGCGAAGTGAGTTACTTGGTCGGGGGGCGCTTGGATCAGCGAAATATTGAGAAGCGGCCCGGCCCCTGTGCGGCGAGGATCAGCAGACCCCCGGCAATCGACCAGTTCTTTGCCATGATCGTCACTTGCCATGGGTCGGCGCGGAGTTGCCAGTGAAACCAACTGGTGAAAATGCAGTAGACTGCCATGATCAGCGCCCAGCGGCCGATCCCCGGACCGATCACCAAACAGACTGCGGCGACCAGATTGAAAAGCGCAATAGGCCAGATGAACGCAACAGGCAGTCCGATTGAGGCGATCATCGTCTGCGCTGCTGCCGGATCCACAACTTTCTGAATTGCGCCTGCAAAGAAGAGAAACGCAATCAGAATCCGCCCTGCGAGGTTCATAACGTCAGTCATTAGGGACTCCTTTGCCAAGTTATCTCGAGCGGACAAAACGATTGCAATTCAACGGATTCTACAATCGCAAAGGCATCTTCTGAGTCAATGTCGAGATATTTGATTGTGCTATCCATCTTGAGTTACCTCAACAAGACTTGACCGGCCCGCAAGTTGTCAGTCCTCTTCTGAATCTAGGATACCTTGGTCCGCCGCATCGAAAGAGTGTCGTAGACCGAAGTGGTCCGGCGAAATTAAACGGCGTGCTAAGATGTATCCAACGCAGATGAATGGATACGAGAATGACGGAGCGACCGAACTTTTCGGATAAGTTCAAGACTGCTGCGGCGCTTGGAGGCCCTGCGCGGCGACAAGACGGTTTAAGAGGTCGCAGCCAAGCGGCAACTGCATCCAATGCAGGTTAACACATGTAAGCGGCAGGCGATTGAAGGCATGGCCGGCGTTTTCAGGCTATCTGAAAAGGCCCAAACACCAGCAAGAAACAACCGCAGCGCAGCATTTATCCATACATGCTGAGAAAGCTAGCAATCACGCGGCCCAATCAGGTCTGGTGTAGCGGCATCACATACATCCCCATGAAATAGGGATTCCGTATCTGGTAGCAATCATGGATTGGACAACCCGCAAAATTCTGCCCTAGCGGCTTTACAACACGCTGGACGCCAGCTTTTGCGTCGAAGAGCTGGCGGGCGTAATCGCCCGATACGGCAAGCTGGAGATAATGAATATAAATCAAGGCAGCCAAGGCACAGGCGCTGGTTGGATGTCGACGTTGACCAAGGCCGATATCAATACCTCAATGCCGCGCGGTGATTCTACAAACCACCTGCCGGTAATTAATGGGCGGAGCCGTTATTAGACAGCATGTTTATCGAACGCCTTTGGCGATCTCTGAAACAGGAGGCCGTCAATCTGCACGAGATCACCGATGGATTCCAAGTCAAGCGGATCATTAACAATTGGATCGGTTTCTACAAATTAGAGCGCTCTCATACTGCCCTTGATAAGCGCACGGCCGCCGCTGCATATTTCATCCAAGCGATGGCACAATAAACAGCACGAGCAAAAATCAAATGCATCTTAACTATTCCGCAAACTTGTCGGAAAATGCAGGGCCAGTTCAGGTCGTCGTTTCCAAATCGATCGACGTGAGCCAATCGCTGACGGTCCGCGAGTACTCACGGGTTGAGATGTGCAGGCGGTCATGAAAGCGACTAAACCATAGAGTTTGGACCCAAGGCTCAGATCTTCTTTTGATACAACATCCGCTTCTCGATGCCAGGTGATCCACTTATTCAGCGTCGGCATGCCGGCACCAAGATCGTTCGCCACCTGTTTGTTTGCCAGTCGACTGATGAGAGTGATACGCACCCCATTATTGCGGAAGTGGTCCCTCCGTATCTGTCCCACAGTTCATATCCCCCGTTGCAGAATATGCTATCAAAGGAGCGGCACAAAATCGTGACAGGCTCAGCGCAGTGCTTTAAGCGCGGAACCTGAAAGAGTACTTGCCGAGCAGACATTGAATTTGCGCCTCCTCAATATCGCAAGATCTTAGAAGGGTTAGATACGCGAAAGCCCAGCGCCGAGGCGTATTTCCAAAGCTGTGCCCGAGCCGTCATGGATACTGCCATAGCTCACGCGCCCGCCATAGACGGCGACGATCTTGCGAACGATGGGTAATCCCATTCCACTACCTTCGACTTCATCGCGCGGTTTGAGGGTCGTCATGGCGGCGAAGACCCGCTCGCGCTGCCGTTCGGGAATGCCGGGGCCATCGTCTTGGACGCGAATGACGCAATCCCTTCCCTCGCTCCAAGACTTTATTTGAATAATCCCACCTTCCTTGTGATGATGCTTGATCGCGTTGGAGATCAGCGCCGTCAGCAATGTAAAAATGTCCTGCTCTCCCATCTGAACGGTCATGCAATCCAGATCGCACGTGATTTGGAAACCTTTTGGCGGACGCAATTCAGTGATGATCTCGCGGATCGTCTCTGCCAAATTCATGGATTGCACAGATTGTTTGCGCCCGATGCGAGAATAGGCCAGCAAGTCCACCAACATGCGATCCAACCGCCGCGTCTGGGTGTCCATAAGATCAAAGCTCTCGGCCAGTGATCCATCGATGCGATGACCTGTGGCGGCCAAATCTTCTCTGATCCACTGTGGCAATTCCAGCAAGGCGCGCACGGAGTTGCGAATGTCGTGGCTCAGCAGGTAAACGAATTCTTCAAAATCCTCGGAGCCGGAATCCGCGTCAAGCTCTTGCAATTCTGCGTGGTGGGGTTGGCGTTTGGTATTGATGCTCATTGTCTACCTACAAATCTTGAAGTCACATATGGACGGTTGTTATGTCTGCAAAGTCGGTTGCGTGAGCTCAGGCAATATCCCCGAGTGCGTCACGGATTGGCGCTGGATATTTATTACGCAAGCGCATCCATCGCTCTTGCTGAACGGACGGCCCTGACGCGTTCGTGATCAGTCGCCACCTTTGCGCCACGCGGTCCAGCGCTTTTTGCGGCGGCGTCTCGCCTGACAGCGCGCGGCTAAGCCATTCGGTGAGGACTCGAAAATATTCACCTTGATTTTGCAGGTACAGGTCCGGAATGGCGGCCTCCAGACTTGCGCGGTGCACAGATAAAAACTCCGGCGTGTAGGCGGCCTCGATCCCCTCGTCTTCGTAATGTTCGGGGCGGAAGGGGTCGAAAAAGCCATCCTTCTGCCGAACGGCTAGCGTCGACATCTGGGGTGTTGAGGCAAAGAGGGCGAACAGGTAGGCGATTTCGGGCAGCTCGCTATTGCTGGTCACGACGTAATTCCAGCCCCAATTGAAGTAGGGCGTCACTAAGAGCTTTCCATCGACGATCCCGCCGGGTGTCGGGCCATACAGCATATTTCCGCGCATCGCGGAGTTGGGGCCATTGAGGTATTTCTGCGTTCCACCCCAGCCGATATTACAAAAAATATCCCCGCGCCCGAACCGCTCCCAGTTTTCGAACAGGCCGATATTGGATGCTTCTGGACAAAGGTGCTCGGACGCACGGATCATTTCTTCCAGGGCTTCAACACCGGCTGGAGAGGCAATTTGAGGCTCCATTTCAGACGAGAACGGCCAGATCCCTTTGGCGTGAAACCTGACCCACCATTCCGACGCGACATATCCCGGCGTTCTGAAAAGAAAACCGCCCCATTGGCCCTCGTCGGGTCGGTTGAAAAAAGCCATTTGTCGATCAAGGTCTTGCCACGTCTGGGGTATCGACAGGCGCTGTCCGAACGTGTCTTCAAAGCGCATCTGCTCGTCTAGGTTTTCCAGCATCCCCTTGTGGTAGAACATCATGTAGGCGTCGCCATCGGTCTGGAATCCGTACAGCTTGTCGTCGAAGCTGTCGCCAACCCCAAACAAGATTTTGTCGCGAAAACCGGGCGGCTCATACTGATTTGCAAAGTCTGTGATTGGCAAAATCGCGTCGGCCGCCACGAGGTCGGGCAGACCGAATGTCGCGGGGAGCGCCACATCGTATTTTCGCGACGCGCTTAAAGTATCCAGCAAAAGTTCGGTGTTGATCGCGTCGACATTCGTCTCGAATGACTGCACATCTACACCAGTCATCTGCGTGAAATAGGCAATTACTGGATTGACGTTGCCACCCGAGCCATTGGGAAGCAGAAGCCGCAGCTTCAGTTTTCGCCCACCCGCCAGCTCACGCACGCGCCGCGCCACAACATCATGCAACGCACTATCAGGCGCGGCTGTCGCCGACGCCGCAGATAACCCGCATAGGCTTGCTGCCGTCATGCCCAACAACGCATCACGGCGCGTCCACGCGTCCCGAGGAGGATGGTTGTTTTTCATGCTAACTACTTTCCCAAAAATCGCCGTCCAATCACGATCATTGCGGAAGAAACTTAAGCCGCAATTAATTTCTGAGCGCTAAGCTGGAAAGATCATTTGGGCAGAGTAATTCGAGGGATAGCATGTCAGACCGAACCCATTTCTGGCAGGTGCAGGGCATCGTCTCCCGACTTCGTTTGGTGTTCTTGGGAATTTCGCTCGTTCTGCTTGGGGCATTGGCCGTCGGCGTCGTTCAATTGCGCACGCTCAGCCGTTCAGTGGATCAATTGGCGCATTCTTCGGTGCCGGTCTTCGTAAGTGCGGCAGACACCGAGCGAAACCTGAAGAGCTTGCTGCTGCTGTTGCAGCGGGTGGACGGAGTCAATCGGATTGAGGACCTTGGTCCCTTATCCGTACAATTGACCGAAAGGCTTTCAATACTTCGAACGAACATCCGCGAGTTTTTTGATACAGAACGCTCGCCGAACATCCTTACCAATATGACGCAGGCTCTGGACAAGATCGATCAGGGCACGACGAAAATTCTCGCCGAGACACGGGCTGTATTGCTCTACGATAACGCCCTTGCGCAAAAGACACAAAACCTGCGGGATATTGGGGTGTCCTTGCGTGTGCTGCTCGAAGATGTCTCATTTGAGACGGCGAATTCTGCAAATTTCACCCTTCAGACGAATCCGGCTCGTGTGACAACCGGGTCCGATGAAGTCGAGCGACAGTACCATCACGATCTGGTAGTCGCCCACGCTTTTACCGAAATTGCACTGGCGGTCGAAGCGATTATCGACACGGCTGTTTCCTTGCGCAACATATCTGGGGAAAATGAGCTTGAGAGGGCTGCGAACACGCTGCAGTTCAAGCTGCGTGGCGTTGTCGGTCTTGTCGCGCAATTGGAAAAAGGCACTGCGCGGACAGACATGGCAAGCAAGATCTTGCACATACGCGATCTTATCTTTGACGACGAGGGAATCCGGAACGCGGTCCGGGAACTTCAGGTGCGTCGGGCAAACCTTGACGCCGACAAGCTAACCCAACTTACCCCGGTGGAGGCTATCTCCAACCTGTCCAATCAGCTCACGGATGCCGCCCGCGCGCAGATCGAGGATGCCAAACAGGGCCTGACCACGGCCACGCGGCAAATGTCGATCATTCTGGCGCTGTCAATGTTCTTTTCGCTGATGGTCATCTACTGGGCGATGATCTTTGTGGTGGAGCGGCAGATCAACAGAAGAATGGCGCGTCTGACGAACGCCGTCGTCGCGATTGCGGCCGGCCAGACGTCTTACCGTGTCGATGTCTCTGGCCCTGATGAACTGGGCAAGATGGCAAGTGCGCTTGACGTGTTCAAGCTGAACGCACACGAGCTGCACCGCTCTAACGCAGAGCTGGAAAAATTTGCGTATGTTGCGGCGCATGATCTGCGCGCCCCACTGCGGGCCATTCAAGATCTGACAGAATGGACGCTGGAGGACCCCGACAACGTCTTTTGCGAGGAAGGGCGCGAAAACATGTCGCTCGTGAAACAGCGCATTGATCGGCTTAACCAGTTGTTGCAGGATCTGCTGGAATACGCCCGCGTCGGCAAGGATGCCGATCACTTGGTTGAGGTTTCAATCAGCTCCGTCGTTAAACAAACAGCGGAGTTTTTGGATCCGAATGGCGATTTCCCAGTTATATTTTTGGGCCCATGTGATTGCGTCGTGACCTATGCAACGCCCCTTCGTCAGATCCTTCTCAATCTGATCAACAATGCCATCAAACATCACGACAAAAAGACTGGCCAGATTACTGTCAAAGTAGAATTCATGGCCGATTGTTTTTCATGTTCTGTGCACGATGACGGGCCAGGGATTCCTGCGAAATATCACGACAAGATATTTGGTCTGTTCCAGACCCTGCGGCCCCGTGATGAGGTTGAAGGAAGTGGTCTGGGCCTCGCGATCATTCGAAAGTTGCTGGAGTATCATGATGGCAAGATCCGCGTTCAATCCGATCCGGATGTCCATCGTGGCACCCGGTTCGTGTTCGAAATGCCTGCCAAACTCGTAGCAACACAATCATTGGACCAGGCCGCATAGCCTAAACAAGGGAAACAAAGAAAATGAATACGCCTCGGCACGAATTATTCTGCGACCAGCAGGACGATCCTATCAAATTCCTGATTGTTGATGATGACGAGGTCAGTGTGATGGCCATCAAACGTGCATTGAAGAAGCTCAACATCATCAATCCGACATTCGTCGCCAAGGATGGTCAGCAGGCGCTCGACATTCTGCGCGGCGAATGTGGAAATGATCGATTGATGCCACCCTATCTGGTTACGCTCGATCTCAACATGCCGCGCATGGACGGGTTTGAGTTTCTTGAGGAAATCCGTAAAGATGTCGAGCTTGAGCGCGCGGTGATCTTTGTGCTGTCGACCTCCGACGCCCCTAGGGATGTTGCGGCTGCGTATGACAACAATATTGCTGGATATATCGTGAAGGACAATCTGGGTGATAGCTTCGTAAAAGCACTCGATATGATTGATGCCTACACCAAAGTCGTTGAGCTGCCGCGGTAAGGAGAGTCTGTATCCTGCTGCGTTCTGGCTTGCGTGTTCAAAACAGCGTCAATTTTAAAGAGCAACGCATTTCTTGAGATTTACTTCATCAATTTGCGGTTTAATTCTGATCAGATAATTAGTGGAGCTGGTCCTTGAAGAACATGCAGAACATTCAGTTAAGAGCTCAGAAAACCGCGATTCAGACACCGAAATTCGCGAGTATCCTGATCGTCGACGATCAGAGGTTTGATCGGGCCCGCCTACGGCGCATGTGCGAACAGCTAGAGTTTGAGGTTAGTATTTCCGAGGTGGATACTCTCGAATCTATGGGGACTGCGCTTCAGCTAGAGACCTATGATCTGATTTTTGTAGACTACCATTTGCCGGGAGGTGACGGACTTCAGGCGCTCCATGCCATCCAGTTTGACCCGCGTAATCGCAACGCCGCCACCATCATGGTCACTGGGGATGGCCAGTCCGAAATCGCCATCAACGCAATGAAGAACGGGTGCAGTGACTTCCTAATGAAGGATGATCTGTCAAATGAATCCGTCAGACGTGCCATGATAAACGCCCTTCAAAAAGCAGGCCTTAACCGCGATCTCGAAACCGAAGAGATAATGCGGGGCAAGGTCGAGATCGTTCTGGACTGTTTTGCCAAAGAATGTGCCAGCGAAATAAAGCCGATGCTTTTCAAAATGATGCGCCAGATTCGTGTTCTTCAATCTGCACGAGCGGATGAAGTGAAATTCGCTACGATGATTGCCCAGATAAAGAACTCTTGTGACCGCCTCTTGGACTTCATGACCGACATTGAAGACCATGAACGCAAGTCGTTTGCGTTGTCGGAGGTTGGCGAAGAATCTCTGCTTCCCGACGGTGGGGTCGAGAGCGGACCGGCCCTAAACAAGGGAAAGCTCTTTGGCCGTCAAAGTAGCCGCTCAATCTAACACAGGTCTAGTGCACAAATCTGTGTCCGATTGCAGCCTAGAAGTCGTATCGATTTCCGGAAGACTGCAATGTAGTGCAGCCTGTTCAAACAGCACCGGAAGCCGTGCCCCGGATGGCTGAGGAGTCGAGTCCGCTATTAAAAGTGATGGTCACGTTTTGGACCCGTCACATGTCCGCAGCGGCTTCGCGTCCGATTCCTCATCCACTATCCTAACGTATATTGGATTCGGTTTGATGTTGTGACGCGTCTGTCGCCCACATGTGCATCACGGAAAATGAACTCACAGCTAAAAGCACTTAACTTCAACACAATAGGCGTCTTCCAGTTTGCCCCTCTGGCAAGGGTACGTCCAGCCTGAAGATACTGCGTTGGGTCCCTAGCGGGTGAGGGCGCGCATACCGCGGTCAAGGCCTTCGAGCGTCATGGGAACCATCTGACCATCGAAAATCTGGACGATCATCTGGGTCGATTGGGTGTAGGGCCATCGGGACTCGGGGACGGGGTTTACCCAGAGATTTGCGGGCCATTGCGCGCGGGCGCGAGTGAGCCATGTCTGGCCTGCCTCCTCGTTCCAATGCTCGTTTGCGCCGCCGGGATACGCGATCTCGTAGGGTGACATCGCGGCGTCACCGACGAAGATGCAGCGATAGTCGGAGCCATAGGTATTTAGGATATCCCACGTCGGAATTTTTTCGCTCCAGCGGCGGCGGTTATCACGCCAGACGCCTTCGTAGAGACAGTTATGAAAGTAAAAATATTCAAGCTGCCGGAATTCCGAGCGCGCTGCTGAAAAGAGATCCTCGACCAGTTTGATATGCGGGTCCATGGAGCCGCCGACGTCGAGAAACAACAGCACTTTGACTGCGTTGCGCCGTTCGGGCCGGGTCTGGACGTCTAAATAACCCTTTTGCGCCGTGGCGCGGATGGTGCCACCGAGATCCAGTTCGTCATGGGCGCCATCGCGCGCCCATTGGCGCAGGCGGCGCAGGGCCATCTTGATATTGCGCGTGCCCAGTTGCACGTCGCCGTCCAGATTGGCAAAGTCGCGCCGATCCCAGACCTTGACCGCGCGCTGGTGACGCGATTTGTCCTGACCGATGCGGATCCCTTCGGGATTGTATCCATACGCGCCGAAGGGAGATGTGCCCGCCGTGCCGATCCATTTACTGCCACCTTGGTGGCGGCCTTGCTGCTCTGCCAAGCGCTGTTTGAGTGTCTCCATCAGCGCCTCGAAGCCGCCCAGTGCCTCGATTTCGGCTTTCTCCTCGGGGGTAAGGTGCTTTTCCGCCATTCTGCGCAGCCAGTCCTCTGGCAGATCGACGGCGTTCAGAACATCGTCGGGCGTGATCGCGTCCAGCCCCTCAAAAGCAGTGGCGAAGGCGCGATCAAAGCGATCTATCATGCGCTCGTCTTTAACCATTGAGGTGCGGGCGAGATAGTAGAACCCCTCGATGTCGTAGGTGACGAGGCCGGCAGACATGCCTTCGAGAAATGTCAGGTATTCGCGCAGGCTGACGGGGATGCCGGCACCGCGCAGCGCTTGAAAGAAGGGCAAGAACATCGCCGGCTCAGAGGGCCGCTCGGTGGATCAGAACCGTCAACAATAGCCCCACCAGCGCAAAGATCAGCGCATAGACAAAGGCGTATTGCAGTACATCGGCCAGTCGTCCCTTGCGGCGGCGTGCGAATACTGCACCCAGAATTGCGCCGACGACAGCCGCGATGATGACGATCATATGCTACCCGTTTCTACCCTTAAGCAGATTCAGGGCCAAAATCTCGCGCAGTTTCGTGCGCATAGCCCAATCCGCGCCACATCCGTATAGTGCCCAGCCAAGGCTGTCCATACGCACCTGCGGCGCCTTCCATGCCCTCTATGCTGCGGCGCGCATCATCAGTAGCTTGGCAAGGAGCCCTACGTTCTCGTGCGAGTCAGCGACGGCTATTTGGGGGCAGGGATGGACAAGACCCTATCGGCGCGCCCTCCTGCCAGAGGGCACTGACGCGGCGCAGGCTGGTAGCGGTGCTGCCGCACTCATATGCGCCGGTAGCGACGAACTGATTTTGCGCGTAGGCGGTATGGATGCTTTGGACGATGCGACCGATGGCGTAGTGGTTGAGGGCGGCGCAATGATCCGTTCACCCGACCGTCTGCGCGATGCACAGCGCCTTTTCGGCAGGCACTCCGGCGCCTAGGCATCTGCCAGATTGCCCGGATCGTCTGAGCGACGTCACCGGGCGCTCAAAGGGCGCGCGCCATTGAGGCCTTGGCGGGTAGGGCTTGGCGGCGTTGTCGCCCCCGCGCTTACTGACCCCGTCGCGCCATAAAGGCCAGACGCTCGAACAGATGCACGTCCTGCTCGTTCTTGAGCAATGCGCCGTGCAGGCGGGGCAGGGCATGGGCGGCGCCGCGCTTCAGGTCCTCAGCGTTCAGATCCTCGGCCAGCAGCAGCTTGAGCCAGTCCAGCACTTCGGAGGTTGACGGTTTTTTCTTTAACCCTTGCTGATCGCGGATTTCGTAGAATTGCGTCAGCGCCGCGGTCAGCAGCGCATCCTTGATGCCGGGATGATGTACCTCGACGATGCGCCGCATCGTGTCCATGTCGGGAAAACGGATGTAGTGGAAAAAGCAGCGGCGCAAGAAGGCATCGGGCAGTTCTTTTTCGTTGTTCGAGGTAATGATGACGATCGGGCGATGCACGGCGCGAATAGTCTCGCCGGTTTCGTAGACATGGAATTCCATCCTGTCTAGTTCCTGCAGCAGATCGTTTGGAAACTCGATATCGGCCTTGTCGATTTCGTCGATCAGCAGGACCACGCGGGCGGGCGCATCAAAGGCCTGCCACAACTTACCCGGGCGGATGTAGTTGGCGATGTCGTGAACGCGCGCATCGCCCAACTGACTGTCACGCAGGCGTGACACGGCGTCGTATTCATAGAGGCCTTGCTGCGCGCGCGTTGTCGATTTCACATTCCACTCAATCATAGGTAGATCGAGCGCGGCGGCGATCTGACGGGCCAGTTCGGTCTTGCCTGTACCCGGTTCGCCCTTGACCAACAGCGGGCGCTGCAAAGTGACGGCCGCATTGACCGCGACGGTCAGGTCCTCGGTCGCGACGTAGCTGTCGGTGCCTTCGAATTTCATAGAAATTTCAATCCTTTTTGTGCCAAAGCTCAATCGACCGTTAACCCACGTTAGTGCGAGCCGCGAAACACATCAATACGCCGCATTTGTGTAGTGACAACACCTAGCGCTTGCAGTAAATGCTGCCCCAAAGGGGAGCCAGATAACCCAGATGACACAGCATCCTGACGCCTTGGACCTTGAAGAAAAAAAGGATCAACGCTTGAAATCCGAAGTTTTCCTACCCGATGATTATCGGCCCGTCGACGATGAACCCTTCATGAACGAGCGCCAGAAAGAATATTTTCGTCGCAAGCTGATGGGGTGGCGCGAAGATCTTTTGGCCGGTAGCCGCGACACGATAGAGGCGCTGCAGGACGGCACGCGCGCCATTCCCGACGTGGCGGATCGCGCTAGCGAGGAAACTGACCGCGCGCTGGAACTGCGCACCCGCGACCGCCAGCGCAAACTGGTCGCCAAGATCGATCAGGCGCTGCGCCGCTTGGACGAGGGCGAGTTTGGCTATTGCCAGATGACCGGTGATCCGATCAGCCTGAAACGGCTGGACGCGCGCCCCATCGCCACAATGACGCTGGAGGCCCAAGAGCGTCATGAGCGTCGCGAAAAGGTGCATCGCGACGATTGATCGCGCTGAAATCCGCTGAAAATTCAAACGCCGGGGCTTTCGCTCCGGCGTTTTTCGTATGATCTAGGGGCATGGACATGCAGGGCCTTAACATCGCCGTGATCGGCGCGGGTATCGGCGGGCTGGCGGTTGCGAGGGCCTGTGCGCTGCGCGGTGCGCGCGTTTCTGTGCACGAACAGACGTCAGAGATTACCGAAGTCGGCGCAGGGCTGCAAATCTCGCCCAACGGGTTTGCCGTTCTGCGCGGTCTCGGGCTGGGCAATCTGGTGCGGACGGCCGGCCTTCAGGCGCGTACGGTGGCGCTGCATGACTACCGGCGCGGCCCGGTAGTCCGGTTGGATCTGACGCGCCTTGAGGCGCGCGACTATTGGTTCCTGCATCGGGCGGATCTGATCGGCCTGTTGCATCGCGGCGCGGTTGACGCCGGAGTGGATATCCAATTGGGCCAGCGCGTCGACGATCCCGCCGCGCTAAAGGTGGATCTGGTTATTGGTGCTGATGGGCTGCATTCAATGGTCCGCAAGGTCCTGAACGGCACGCTCGCGCCCTTTTTCACCCGGCAGGTCGCGTGGCGCGCAGTCGTGCCTCATGACGGCAGCCGTTTGGGTGAGGCGCGCGTGCACATGGCCCCGCACCGGCATCTGGTTAGCTATCCTTTGCGCGGCGGCAGGCACCTGAACCTCGTCGCCGTTGAGGAGCGCGCCGACTGGTCGGAGGAAAGCTGGAGCGCCGAGGGCGATCCCGGTGATCTGCGCGCTCGCTTCGCCGACTTTGGTGACGCTGCGCAGGCGATGCTTGAAAGGGTCGAGCGCGTCGGAAAATGGGGTCTGTTCCGCCACCCGGTCGCGCCGGTGTGGGGGGCAGGGCGCATTGTGCTGCTCGGCGATGCGGCACATCCAACCTTGCCCTTCATGGCGCAGGGCGCGTCATTGGCCCTGGAGGATGCATGGGTGCTGGCGGATACATTGGCGCGTATGCCCGATCTTGCGGCAGCGTTGGATAGCTATCAGGCCTCGCGGCAGGATCGCGCGCGGCGCGTGGTCGAGGCAGCGACAGGAAACGCATGGAAGTATCACATTAGTTCCAGACCATTGCGCGCCGCAGCTCATGTGGCGCTGCGCCTAGGGGGGGCGGTTGCACCGGGTCGAATGATGCGCCAGTTTGACTGGATCTACGGTCACGATGTGACACGCGGCGAAACAATTTGACGGTCACATTTTCTTAAGGGGCTTGCCGTAAAGTTCCATCTTGTGACCTTTCAGCTTGTAGCCCAGCCGCGCCGCAATTTTTTCTTGCAGGCGTTCGATCTCGGGATCGAAGAATTCGATCACGCCCCCGGTGTCGAGGTCGATCAGATGGTCGTGATGCCCCCGCTCGGCATCCTCGTAGCGCGCGCGCCCGTCGCCGAATTCCAGCTTGTCAAGGATACCGGCTTCCTCGAACAGCTTGACGGTGCGATAGACCGTCGCGATGGAAATCTTGGGGTCGCGCGCCGAAGCGCGGGCATAAAGCTCGTCGACATCAGGGTGATCGTCCGCCTCTTCGAGGACGGCGGCGATGATACGCCTCTGGCCGGTCATGCGCAGGCCGTGCGCCTCGCAGCGGTCGGTGATGGTGTCGGGCATGGAACTATCCGTCGTGGCTATAGACCCTTCATTAGCGCGGTGCGCGCTGGATTTCCACCGCTGTTGATACGCTTGCTGGGACGTTCAACCCTGCGCGGCGGCCGCGAAGGCGCGGGTGAGGTCGGCGATCAGATCATCGGGATGCTCCAGCCCGACAGACATGCGGATCAACCCCTCGGTTACGCCCGCCTGCGCGCGTGCCTCGGCCGATACGCCGGAATGGGTCGTCGACGCGGGATGACAGACCAGCGATTCAGTGCCGCCCAGCGACACGGCCAGCTTGAAAATCTCAAGGTTGTCGAGGATGCAGAACGCCAGCGCCCGATCATCCGCGACGACAAAGCTGAACGTCGATCCCGGCCCGCTGCACTGCGCATCATAGAGTTCGCGCGCACGGCCCTCGGCATGTTCGGGATGCAGAACGTCGCAGGGGATGGTGTCGTTCTCCGCCAGCCATTTGGCCACTTGGCTGCCCGATCCTGCTGCGCGCTCCATCCGCAGCCCCAGCGTTTCGAGCGAGCGCGAAAGCATCCATGCCGAATGCGGATCAAGTTGGAAACCAAAGGCCGATCTGGTCGCGCGCACCGGCTTCAGCGCCGCCTTGGAACCTGTGACGCCGCCCGCAACCAGATCGGAATGACCGCCGACATACTTCGTCAGCGAATAGACGCAGATGTCGATGCCATGCTCGAGCGGCTGTTGAAAAACGGGGCCCAACATGGTGTTGTCGCAGACGATCAGAGGGACAGGGGCGTCCGCACCTTTGGCCCAGTCATCAACTGTCCGGCGCACCATTGCCAGATCGATCATGGCATTTGTCGGATTTGCGGGTGTTTCGATATAGACCATCTTGACCGGGCCTTTCGTTGCGGCGCTCTCCAGCGCCGCGCACAGACCTTCTGGTGCCAGCCCGTCGGCAAAGGGCGCAGGGCGCAGATCCCATTCGGCCAACACCTTGGCAAAGAGCGTTTCGGTCCCGCCATAGAGAGGCGTATAGTGCACATACGCATCGCCGGGCCGCAGATAGCTCAGCGCGACGGCGCTGATCGCCGCCATTCCCGACGCCGTCAGCAGCGCGGCCTCGGCCCCGTCATAAAGGGCGAGGCGGTCCTCGACGATTTCCACGTTGGGGTTGTTGAACCGGCTGTAAACCAGTCCGCCCGCACCCATTCCCTCGGGCGCCGGGGCGCGGCCCGCGACCACATCGAAGAAGTCCGCGCCCTCCTGCGCTGTGCGGAACGCAAAGGTCGAGGTGAGGAATACAGGTGGCTTGACCGCGCCTTCGGACAGGGCCGGATCATAGCCATAGGCCGTCATCTGCGTCGATGGATCAAGTCGATGATTGCCCAGATGCGTGCGGCGGAAATTGGATTTGGTCATGGTGCCTCCCGGTCCGGGCCGCGCATGGCCCTGCGACCAGTCTATCGTGCACGCGACGGATGCAAAGGGCGATCTGCCATCGGGGTATTTTATGCCGCAGTGCTTGACTTGGCCGCGCGGAGCGTCCATCTAGCCGATAACGACATTTCCTGCCGCGTGAGCAGCCGGGCCGCCTGCATGGCCGCCCCTAGTTACAGAAATGCCGCGAACTTGATCCCAATATCACGCGTGGGGCCAGCCGCCGGATCGGCGCGATGGGCAATTCCGCCTTTGCGCAAGCGTCTTTGGCGGAACCACGGTGGGGCCGGCATCCAGCCGCCCCGATCACGGGCCATTCGCGCCCGCAAACGGCACGGGATACTCCCGTGTCCGGAAGGATGAGATTTTGAATTTGTTTGAAGAAATGGGCTTGCCGCCCGTATTGGTACGTAAGCTGGGCCAGATGGGTATCAGTGAGCCGACCCCGATCCAGTCGCATGCGATTCCCTATGCGCTGAATGGCGACGACGTCATGGGCCTCGCGCAGACCGGCACGGGCAAAACGGCGGCCTTCGGCCTGCCGCTGATCGCACAGATGATGGAGGCGGACGAGCGTCCGCGCCCGAAAACCGCAACCAGCCTGATCCTCGCGCCGACGCGCGAGCTGGCCAACCAGATCCGTGAGACGTTGTTGCCGCTGGTCATGGACACGCCGATGAAGATCAACGTCGTTGTCGGCGGTTCCTCAATCAATCCGCAGATCAAGCGGCTTGAGAAGGGCACGCACATTCTGGTGGCAACGCCGGGCCGACTGCTGGATCTGATCGACCGGCGCGCGCTACGCCTCGATGCGACCCGCTTTCTGGTGCTGGACGAGGCTGATCAGATGCTGGACATGGGTTTCATCCATGATTTGCGCAAGATTGCGGCCCTATTGGCCAAAGAGCGCCAGACAATGCTGTTCTCGGCCACCATGCCCAAGCAGATGGAAGAGATCGCGGCCAGCTACCTAACCCATCCCAAGCGCGTTCAGGTCAGCGCGCCGGGCAAGGCCGCAGACAAGGTCACGCAGGCCGTGCATTTCATCGCCAAGGCCGAAAAGCCGAGCCTGCTGATCGAGTTGATGGCCAAACACAAAGACGAGTTGGCGCTGGTATTCGGTCGCACGAAACACGGCTCGGACAAGCTGGCACGCAAGCTGGAAAGTGCTGGCTTTCAGGTCGCCGCAATCCACGGCAACAAAAGTCAGGGCCAGCGCGAGCGGGCGCTGAAGGCGTTCCGCGACGGTCAGGTCAAGGTTCTGGTGGCGACGGATGTCGCTGCGCGCGGCCTCGACATTCCGGACGTGAAGCATGTCTACAACTTTGACCTGCCGAACGTGCCGGAAAACTACATTCACCGTATTGGCCGCACGGCCCGTGCGGGCAAGGATGGTGCAGCCATCGCATTCTGCGCGCCCGACGAGATGGGCGAGCTGAAGGATATCCAGAAGGTGATGGGCCTCTCGATCCCCGTCGCATCTGGCCGCGCGTGGGAGGAACTACCCGACCCCAAGGCTAAGCAGACCCGTGGCGGCAATGGCGGCGGACGCCGTCGTGGTGGTGGCGGCGGCAAGCCGGGTGGGCCGGGTGGCAGCAGCGCGCCTTCAGGCACTGCGCCACGGCGTCGGCGCAGTGGCGGCGGGGGCCGTAGTCAGGCCGCATAGGACAGCCTGTCCTGATCTGCCTGCCAGAGCCTGACCTTTTTGAAGGTTAAATCGCCCAGAAAAAGGGATCGCCGTCTACGGCGGCGATCCGGCGGCGATGTCTATAGTTTCGTCCGAATGTTTTGATGTCCGAATGAAAAAGCGGATCAGAAGACGAGGGCACCTATGAAATCGGAATGAATGAGTTCCGTCATTTCTAAAATTGGCCAGACGGTGACCGGGCCGGCCATTCGACCGTGACCCGTCGACCTGTAAGTCAAGGTAGCCATTTGCTATTTGACTTGTCGGCTGCTGCGCATCAAGGGACAGCCGCGTGGTTGACTGGTGCCGAAATCCATCTATCTGCAGGGCTCGTGCGTCGCAGCTCTCGCAATACTTGTCGCCGTCCGCGCGCTGGCAGTTTTGGGCCCCGATGCAGTTGGAATTCGCGGGCGTGATGGTCGCGCACCATATAGCTCGCCTTGTTGGCGAAGGGCTGGCGTCGATACATCCCTTCCTCGTCACGCTGCTGCTTGCGGGGGCGACCCCAGCACCTGCCGGGTGTCGCGCATCCGCCACGAAAGCGGCGTCTTCTTTCACTGTGTTCATCAATTCCACCGAGTGCTTGCCCCCGGTCACTGTCGATCACAAGCACCCCGTCTCTGATCTTACGGCTAGCGCACAGCTCCAGTTCCAACATTTGCTGGCGCCTGAGTATCGAAATCACAACTCTGGATGTTCGGTACGCTCTACGCGCATTCGTCGAACCGGCCTTATCGGTCGCTCTGCTACGAAACGACCTATTGTGCGATCTTTGCAGTGGCGTTCTACATTCGCGGCGCGCACTAGCTCAGGCTTACAGCAAATCGGGCTGCTGCGTCAGGCGACGCGCCAACGGAGCGACCGTCAGCCCCTGCACGATGATCGAGAAAACGACGATCATGTAGGTCGCTGTCAGGATGATCGGGCTCCACTCGCTGGCAGGTAGGCTAAGCGCCAGCGCCACCGAGATGCCGCCCTTGAGCCCACCCCAGGTCATGATGCGAATGACGCCGGTATCAAAGGTGCGGAAGGGCTTGAGCAAGAAGATGGGGATCGCCACGGCGGTCAGCCGCCCGACCAGCGCGATGCCGATCGCTGCTGCCCCCGCAAGCAGGTAGTCGGCACCAAAGGCCACCGCGAAGACCTCAAAACCGATCATCAGGAACAGCACCGCATTCAGGATCTCGTCGATCAGCTTCCAAAAGGCGTCGACATAGCGGCGCGTCTCTTCACTCATCCCGTGCTTGGCGCCGACATCGCCGATCAAGAGGCCCGCGCAGACCGCCATGATGGGGGCCGAGACATGCAGGTAAACCGCCAGTTCATAGCCACCAAAGGCAAGGCCTAGGGTCAGCAGCACCTCCAGCGAATAATCGTCGATCAGGCGCATGACCCGAAACACAATCCATCCCAGCGATATGCCCAACAGCGCGCCACCACCTGCCTCGCGCACGAATAGCGTGGCGACGTCCAGAACGCCGCCGCCGCCATGCTGATCGCCCGACGGAAAGGCAAGGCCGACCAGCACCAGAAACACAACATAGCCGACCCCGTCATTGAACAGCGACTCGCCAGCGATCTTGGTCTCCAACGACTGCGGCAGATCCGCTTCACGCAAAACACCCAAGACGGCCACGGGATCCGTCGGTGACACCAGCGCGCCGAAAACCAGCGCGATCATGAACGGCATTCCTGTCAGCCAGCTGAACCCGGTCCCGATGACCAATGTGCTGAGGCCGATGCCGATCGTCGCCATCAGCACGACGGGCAGCCACTGCGCGCGCAGGTCCGACATCTTGACATGCAGCGCGCCCGCAAACAGCAAAAGGCCTAGCATCCCTTCCAGCAATGCGTCCGAAAAATCGATGCCCTTTACGATGCGTCGCGTTTCGTCCGCGATGCCAAGGCCGGGCGCAAGCGCGTCGAGGCCCAACAGACCGAAGGATGCGGCCAACGCCACGATCATGATCCCAATGGACGATGGCAGCTTGAGAACGAGGTAGTTGATCGCGCCGAACACCCCGGCCAAGACGATCAGAAGCGATGTGATTTGCAGGATCGTCATGGAGGCCTCTCGGGTGTGTGACGGACCACAAGCGAACAGGCGCTGCAGGCGAAACATGAGCAATGCGTAATAATATCATATTTGGCAATGCAATTGGTCGGTTTCGCGCAGAATTGGGGCGCGCAGATTCGGCCCTAGCCCATCAGGTGCCGCAAAAGGTCTGGCGTACCACCTCTTGCGGGTTGGGGGGCTGCGTCAACTCCATCGCGTCAAGTTGATCTTCGTAGGGACGCGACAGCACGTCCATCAGGCGGTGAAACGGGGCGTAGTCCCCGGCGACGGCGGATGCGATCATCTGTTCGATACGGTGATTGCGCGGGATGATCGCGGGATTGACGGCGTCCATACGCGGTCGCCAGCCATCTTCGTTGGCCAACCGCAATTGCCAACGCTCATACCAAGCGCCAAACGCGGCGGGATCGTCAAACTCACCCTCGGCCTCGCCGCGAGCGAGGGTGCGGAAGGTGTTGGTGAAGTCCGCGCCACCCTCGTGCATCACGCGCAGCAGATCGACGATCAGCTCGCGGTCCGCCTCGTCGGGCGCCGCAAGGCCGATCTTGGCGCCAAAGACACGCAACCACTCGGCTTCAATAATCTCGGGCATTGCATGGACGGCCTCGGTGAACTCCGCGATGGCATCATCCTGATCGGGCATCAGCGGCACCAGCGCGGTGGCAAGCTGCGCCATGTTCCACACGATCACCTGCGCCTGATTGGCATAGGAATATCGCCCATTGCGGTCGATCGAGCTATAGACGGTTTGCGGATCAAAACTGTCCATGAACGCGCATGGGCCGTAGTCTATCGTCTCGCCAGAAATCGACGTGTTGTCGGTGTTCATCACCCCATGGATAAATCCGACACCCATCCATTTTGCCACCAGCGCCGCCTGCCGCTCAATAACAGCGCGCAGTAAATCGCCGGGTGTGACGGCCTCGGGATAGTGGCGTGCACGTGCATAGTCGAAGAGCTGGCGCAGCGCGTCCACATTTTGCCGTGCGGCGAAATACTGAAACGTGCCGACCCGCAGATGGCTGGCGGCGACGCGCGTCAGAACGGCACCGGGCAGGCCACCCTCCTGCCGATAGACCAGATCGCCTGTCGCCACGGCCGCCAGCGCGCGGGTGGTCGGAATGCCGAGGGCGTGCATCGCCTCACTCAGCACATACTCGCGCAGCACTGGCCCCAGCCACGCGCGCCCGTCTCCGGCGCGTGAAAAAGGTGTCTGTCCCGAACCCTTTAGCTGGATATCTCGCCGCGTCCCCTGCTGGTCGACGACTTCGCCCAACAGCAGCGCACGCCCATCCCCCAGCTGCGGCGAAAACCCCCCAAACTGATGCCCTGCATAGGCCTGCGCAATTGGCTCGGCCCCATCGGGCAACAAATTTCCAGCGAAGATCTGCGCCAGTTCGGCGCCATCCCCCAGCACAATCCCCAGTTCATCCGCCAATTCGCGATTGACCGCGATCAGGGCGGGGGCGCTGACGGGCGCGGGCGCCTGTCGTGCGAAAAATTCCGCAGGCAACCGCACATAGCTGTTGTCAAAAGGTATCTGTATATCCATGCGTCCGATATAGCCCTGCGCGGCCCCAAGGCCAATGGCTTCGCGCAAACATGCGTTGGGCGTGGGTACCTATTCCCAAGGGAAAACAGGGTACGCCGCCTCGCTCTTTCATTGTTCCGCAAATATTCCGGGGTCCGGGGCAGGGCCCCGGTGGGTCAGAATACGCGCGACATCAGCATGAAACGCTCGCGCGGGGTAAAATGACGGCGCTCGTAGAAGGTGCGCGCCGCTAGGTCGTCGCGCGCGACCTCCAGATGCAACGCACGCAGCCCGGCGCCTGCCAGCGCCTTGGGCAGGGCTGACAGAATCTCGGTGCCGATGCCGCGTTTGCGCACACCGGGACGAATATAAATCTCGTCTAGGATACCATCGAGGCCACCAAATTCCAGCGACCAGCCAAAGCTAATAGCTGCATAGCCGATTGGCGCGCGCACCGGGCCCGCGATATAAATCGCGCCATGGGGCGATCCGTCGAGCAGCGGCTGCACCGAAGCACGGCGCCCGGCGTCGTCCTGTGCGATGCCCGCCTCAGTATGAAAGGCGGCAATCAGCGGCAAAATATTATCGATATCGTCCGGCTTGGCGAGGGTGAGGGCGGTCACTGGCGGGGAGCCTTTCGTTCGGGGGTGCGTGCGCGCACCATGCCTGCGCGGTGGCGCGCTGTCCATTCTCGGGGCTCAGTCGCCGCGCTTTTCCGCCACTGCGCGGTAGTGGCGCAGCACATGCAGCCGGATGGCCGAGGCAAGGCCCAGATCGGGGCCGCGCGCCGCATCGATTTCGGCGGCCAGCGCATTGATTGGGGTGCTACCTTCGGCAGCAATGGCGCGGAAGGCCTGCCAGAACTCTGGCTCCAACGTGACCGACGTGCGATGTCCGCGCAGAGTGAGCGAGTGTTTGACCGGGCGCAGCGTCATTCCTCGCGCTGGTGGTCGTCTAGGAGGCGCGCGGCGCGGTCCGCTTCGGTGCGCTCGGCTGTCTTTTGCGCCTTGGTCCTGCCAAAACGCACGGCATTTTCATCCGCGCGAGTCTTGTCCTCGGCCCGCGCGCGATCCTTTCGCGCGCGGTTGAGGTTAATGGGCGCCCCCGTCACTTGGGCCCGACCATGTCTTCGGGGCGCACGACGCGATCAAAGGTTTCGGCATCGACAAAACCCAGCGCGATGGCCTCTTCCTTGAGTGTCGTGCCGTTCTTGTGCGCCGTCTTGGCCACTTTGGTGGCATTGTCATAGCCGATTTCGGGCGCGAGCGCCGTCACCAGCATCAGCGACTCGCGCATCAGCTTGTCGATACGGGCCTCATCCGCTTGCAAACCGTCCACCAGATTATCGGTGAACGCCGACGACGCGTCGCCCAGAAGTTGCATGGATTGCAGCACGTTATACGCCATCATCGGCTTGTAAACGTTCAGCTCGAAATGACCTTGTGATCCGGCAAAGCCGACGGCGGCGTCATTGCCCATCACATGCGCGCAAACCTGCGTCAGCGCCTCGCATTGGGTCGGATTCACCTTGCCCGGCATGATCGAGCTGCCCGGCTCATTCTCGGGCAGGATCAGCTCGCCCAGACCGCAGCGGGGGCCGGAGCCGAGAAAGCGGATGTCGTTCGCAATCTTGAAAAGACTGCCGGCGACGACGCGAAGCGCGCCCGAGATTTCGACCATCGCGTCATGGGCTGCCAGCGCCTCGAACTTGTTAGGCGCGGTGACAAACGGAAGCCCGGTAATTTCGGCCATGTTGGCGGCGACCGTTTCGCCCCAGCCGCGCGTGGTGTTCAGGCCTGTGCCGACTGCTGTGCCGCCTTGGGCCAATTCATAGATCCGCTCCAGCGCGTCCTTTATGCGCTCGATCCCCATGGCGACCTGATGGGTGTAGCCGGAAAATTCCTGCCCCAGCGTCAGGGGCGTCGCGTCCTGCGTATGGGTGCGGCCAATCTTGATAATATGATCCCATTCCTGCGACTTGCGCTCCAGCGCGTCGTGCAGTTTTTCGAGGCCGGGCAGGGTGACGCCGTGGGCTGTCATGGCTGCCGCGATATGCATTGCAGTCGGGAAGGTGTCGTTCGACGACTGGCCCATATTGACGTGATCGTTCGGATGCACTGGGTCCTTGGACCCGATGGTGCCGCCCATGATTTCGATCGCGCGATTGGCGATGACCTCGTTGGCGTTCATGTTCGATTGTGTGCCGGACCCGGTTTGCCACACGACCAGCGGAAAATTGTCGTCCAGATCGCCGGTGATGACTTCGGTCGCGGCCTCGATAATCGCATCGGCGCGTGCCTCGTCCAGTTTACCCAGCTCAAGGTTCGCCTGCGCGCAGGCCTTCTTGATGACACCGAGGGCGCGCACGATGGCGATAGGCTGGCGTTCCCACCCGATAGGGAAATTGATCAGCGAGCGCTGCGTTTGCGCGCCCCAGTATTTGTCGCTGGGCACCTCAAGGGGGCCAAAGCTATCGGTTTCGGTGCGGGTGGTCGTCTCGGTCCGGCTCATTCGGGCGCTCCTTGGTCAGGTTTGCCTCTGTCTGACCGAACCGCGCGGGAATTTCAATCCGGCGCGCAGGTCAGGCCGCATTGACCTCAATGCTTGCGAAAGCTGTCGAGGCTGACGATATCGCCACCCTCTTTCGGCGCGTCCCCGCCATCGTCGTCGTCGCCGTCATCATCATCATCTGCCTGAGTCTCGAACCGCAGACCGAATTCGACCGACGGATCGACGAAAGTCTTGATCGCGTCGTAGGGCACATAAAGGTTTTCGGGTGCGTCGCCAAAATTCAACGTGATGCCAAAGCCCTGATCGCTGACATCCAGATTGTCATACCAGTGCTGCATGACGACGGTCATCTCATCGGGATAGCGCTGTTTCAGCCAGTCAGCCAGCGCCGCCTCGGGGTGGTTCGTATCAAAAGTGATAAAGAAATGATGCGCGCCGGGCAGGCCGTTATCGCGCACATCCTCCAGAACTTCCTGGATCAGGCCACGCATGGCCCGGTGCATCAGATTGCCGTATTCAATCGTGCGAGACATCCTGAGCCCTCGTTTTCCCTCGGCCCACAATAGGGGATTCGCGAGAAAGTAAAAGGCCTTGCGCGTCGTCACGGCGCCATCTGCAAGAGTGCGCCTGCCGCCGCCATCACAGCCAGTGCGGGCAGCATCGGGGTGCGTAGGCCCACCATCAGTAGCGCAGCGAGCGCGGTCAGCGCCGCCGCCTGCCAGTCCAGAGTGCTGAGGATCGGGTAGGGGCCAAGCGGGCCGCGCGCGATCTGCTCAAAAAGCACATGCAGTGCAAACCACAGGGACAGGTTGGCGATAACACCGACGACAGCGGCCGATATCGCCGCCAGCGCACCGCGCAGGCGCGGCTGGGCCAGAAGGCGGTCCAGATAGGGTGCGCCGGTGAATATCCATAGAAAGCAAGGCACGAACGTTACCCACAGCGTCAGCGCGCCCGCCATCAGGGCCAACGCCGTGCCGCCCTTGGCAAACCCGGCCAGCATGGCGACGAATTGCGTAACTAGGATCAGCGGGCCGGGCGTGGTTTCTGCGAGGCCGAGCGCGTCGATCATCTGGCCAGTGCTGAGCCAGCCATGGGTCTGCGTGACCGTCTGGGTCATGTAGGCCAGCACCGCATAGGCGCCGCCGAAAGTGACGACCGCCAATTTGCTAAAGAGCAGCGCGATATCCGTCAGGAACGTCGCGCCCATGGCATAGGCGATGAGGACTGGCGCCGCCCAGAGCGTGCCCCAGATCGCGACTGTGCGCAGCGTGCGCGCGGTTTGACCGGGGGCGGGTGATGGCGCGCGGTCGCGGGTTTCGGCGCGCGAGTGCCACGCGCCCCAAAGTGCGGCGGCGGCGATGATCGCCGGGAAAGGCAGGGCGGCGGCGTAGATCGCGACGAAGGCGAGGATTGCCAGTGCCCAATGCGCCCATCCCGTCAGCGCGCGGCGCGCAAGCCGCCATAGCGCCAGCGCGACGATCACGAGGACGGCGGCCTTGATCCCCGAGAAAAGCGCCTGTACCAGCCCAACATCGCCCCAATGCGCATAGGCCAGCGCCAGCGTCAGGATTACCGTCGCGCCCGGCAGCACGAACAACAGTCCCGCGATTAGACCGCCCCAAGTGCCGCGCAGTTTCCAGCCGGTATAGGTGGCCAGCTGCATCGCCTCGGGGCCAGGCAAGAGCATGCAAAAGCTGAGCGCGCCCAGAAACTGTCGCTCGTCCAGCCAGCCGCGCCGCTCGACCAGTTCGGTGTGCATCAGCGATATCTGCGCAGCCGGTCCGCCGAATGACAGAAAACCGATCCGCGCAAAACTGCGCAGGAACTCGCGTGTGGAAACCTGCATGTCACGCCCCCGCATGGGGCCAGTCGTGACCTTCCTCATGCCCGTCGCGCGCCCAGCGATAGAGTGCATCATAGAGCGGCATCGCCGCTTCAAGCTGGGCCTGATCGTTGCGATACTGCCGCGACAGGCCCACGGACACCGCCAGCAGACCGGCGGCTATGGGGTGCAGCTCATGCCGGTTCGTGTCCGCCGCGCGGATCGCCAGTGCAAGGCGGTCCAGCGCCGGGCTGCTCAGTCCGAACCGCTCGACCATTACGTCAAAGGTGCAGCGATCCCCCTCATGGGTGAAATCCACCCCCTCGGTATCAAAGGGCGTCGCGCCGAATAGCTGCGCTGCGGCAGTTACCTCTGACGGGGCGACAAAGAGGAACCGCGCACCGGGATCGACAAATCGCCGGATCAACCAAGGACAGGCGATGCGGTCGATTTTGGGGCGGGCGCGGGTGATCCAGCAGGTCTGCATCGCATCGTCGAATGGCACGGCGGCCACCGGTACCAGTGGCGCCCCCGAATCGCGCCACGCCATGACGCCGCCTTTGAGGTATTCGGCTGCGATCCCTTCGGCCTGTAGGGCGCTGACGACCCCTTGGCTTAGTTTGCGGCCCTTCTGACAGACGATGACGGCGGAACGCCTTTTGAGGGTGATGATGAGGCCCGGCAGATCGGCATGCGAGTGACGCCGCGCGCCGGGGATCAGGCGTGGGTCGGCGGCAAAATCGTCGGGCAGGCAGACGTCGATGATGGCAGGGCAGAGCGGTGTGCCGATGAGGCGCATCAATTGTGATGGGGTAATTTCATGGGGGGCTGGCATGGCATCCTCTGAGCAATCAGGTTCAGGATGCGACATTGGGCCAAAGCCTCACGGGGCAGTCGCGGCGTTCCCCAAGGGACAATTGTGGCGTGAAGCGCCGGATGTGTCAATATCGGTGAACCGCACGCGCGGCACGACACTTTGAATGAGGGAGAGGGTAAAGTGCAGGCTTCTGTTGCCAGGTGCCTGCGAACCCCGCCTTACGCTGCTAGGCGTAAGGGCTTAGGTTTCGATCTCTCGAACCGCTTACGCGGCCAGAGCTACCGGAGCACGATTGTCATTTGCAATTGTACTTTTCGGGCCGATACGGTGGCACCCCGCCGAAACAAAGCATAACCCCTTTAGACGTTCGTCGATCCTGTTTCGACCCCGATCCGCCCCCAAATGAAGGGTTGTTGGTGGAGTCGCCGGGTACCGCCCCCGGGTCCGATCCGCTTATTACGAGCGCGTTTATGTCCATAGTCCCCGAGGGGACAGGTTGAATATAGGCGCTCTTGGGGCGTTTGCAAACGGTCTAGCGGCATTGCGAGCAACTTTTTTAGCGGTGGGCACAATCGAGTTGTTGCCAATTCAATACTTGCCGTTGCCTCAAGGTCCATAGCGGCATCAGGGGGCAACAGCCGCGCTGCGTGTAATACGCCGGCTATGCCGCCCTCACTGTATGACAACCGTGCGCTGTCACCCCTGACGAGCCCTTGAAATTGCCGTCATATTCTCAGCCTTTAGGCGGGCGCGCTTTTTCCAGGCAGGATAAGCAATGAAAGGGGCTGCCAAAAGGCCGATGCCAAACGTGAAGAGGCATAGGAAAAATAGCAGGAATCCACGTCCGACGAAGCCGTGAACCCAGAAATACATCGGGCCAAACATCAGCGACCACAGCCATGTCAAACCCGTACTTTCGTTAAAGGTATCGGTCAGTAGTGCAGTTTCGGCCTTGTCTGCCTGGGCCTGCGCGATCAAGTTTGGCGATGTACTGGGGGCTGTATTGCTCATTTGGAATTCTCATTTTCTTTGGTTTGATTACGATAGTGGCCCGGCGCCGTCACGCGGCAAGACATTGGTATGGCTCAAACATTTAAAGCCACGATAATTTCAGCAAGAATACGATGGGATTGAAGCTGTCTTACCTGACTGACACAGCGATCCGTTTCACGGCGATTGACGCCGCAGGCGCCAAATGCAAGCTGAGCGTGACATATGCCCAAGGAGCCCCCCATGGAAGATATCGACGCCCGCCACAACGAAAAGATGAAGCGCATCAAGGCACAGCGTGACGCCCTGATGAAGCACAAGACCGAGGAAAAGGGCCTGATCATGGTCCATACCGGTGACGGCAAGGGCAAATCCTCGTCTGGATTCGGCATGATCATGCGCTGCATCGGTCACGGGATGCCCTGCGCTGTCGTGCAGTTCATCAAGGGCAACTGGCAGACCGGCGAAAAGACGTTTCTGCGCGAGCGCTTTGCGGATGAGTGTCGGTTTTTCGTCTCAGGCGAAGGCTTTACCTGGGAAACGCAGGACCGCGCGCGCGATGTCGCCGCCGCCCAGAATGGCTGGAAAATCGCGCAGGAGCAGATTCTCGACCCCAAGATCCAGTTTGTTCTGCTGGATGAGATCAACATCGCACTGCGCTACGATTACCTCGATATCGACGAGGTGGTTGAGTTCCTGCTGACGCAGAAACCCAAGATGACCCATGTCTGCCTGACGGGCCGCGACGCCAAGCCCGAGTTGATCGAAGCCGCCGATCTGGTGACCGAGATGAACCTGATCAAGCATCCGTTCCGTGACGGGGTCAAGGCGCAGTTGGGCGTGGAATACTAGTGCAACCGTGCGGTGCGGATAGGGGCAGGGCGTGACGATCTTCTGGTCGGACGCCCAACTGCGGCACAGCAATGCGCATTTCGTGCAGATGGGTGCGATCCGGCCCAGTCGCGAAAGCGCCAGTCGTGCGGCGCTGATCGCCGGCACGCTGCGCGCGCGCGGCAAGGTGCTGAGTGCGCCGGACGATGCCGGGTGCGATCCCATCCTCGCCGTGCATGACGCCGATTACGTCGACTTCCTGCGTTGTGCATGGGGCCGTTGGGTTGCCGAATATGGGAACGGTGCACCTCTCGCCGCCGGGGGGCACGCGATGCCCAACGCCTTTCCGCTAGTACCCTATGCGCAAAAACCCGACCTGATTGTTGGCCAACTGGGCTGGTATTCGGGCGACATGGCCGCTGAGATCGTCGAGGGAACATGGGCCGCGTCCTACTGGTCGGCCCAAGGGGCGATTGCGGCCGCGCGGGCTGTGCGGATAACGGGGCGCGCGCATTACGCGCTGTGCCGTCCGCCGGGTCATCACGCGCTGGCAGGCAAGGCGATGGGGTTTTGCTATCTCAATAACGCGGCCATCGCGGCTGAAGAGCTGCGTGGCAACTACGCCAAGGTCGCAATCCTCGACGTAGACGTGCATCACGGTAACGGCACGCAGGCGATATTCTATGACCGCGCCGACGTGCTGACCGTCTCGATGCATTCGCACCCGCGCGCGTATTATCCGTTTTTCACCGGTTACCCGGAGGAACGTGGCGAGGGCGAAGGTGAGGGATTTAACCTGAACACCCCCTACGAATTCGGTGCAGGCGACGGCCCTTTTCTGTCCGCGCTAGAGCGCAGCATCAAGGCGATTGTCGATTTCGCGCCCGATGCGCTGGTCCTCGCGCTGGGCGTCGATGCGTCCGAGCATGACACGCATGGTCGCCACGCCGTCACTCGCCCGGCCTTTGGGGCGATGGCCGAACGCATATCCGCGCTGGGCCTGCCGACGGTGATCGTGCAGGAGGGCGGCTATGAGTCGGACGTGCTGGGGCATCTGATCGCCGACGTGCTGGACGTATTCGGTGTCTAGCCTTTCGTCATCCGGGCGTGGACGGCATCCAGCCCGTCGTCCCACGCGGTCAGCCCGCCGGTGCGGGTTAGCTCACTCACCAGTTGCTCGGTCACACCGCCCGGCGTGGCGATGCTGGCGATGATATCTGCCCAGTCCTGCGGTGCGTCCTTCAACACGGCAGCATTCCCGGCTAGCGTGGCTGCGACCAGCGAGCGCGCGACCTCGGGCGCGATCCCGCGCCGCTCGAACCATTCGGCAAGGTGCTGCATCAGCAGGAAGCTGGCCCCCGATAGTGCGCCAAAGACGGCTGCGGTGTCATACTCCGCCTGCGTTTCCAGCGTCAGGACCGGTCCCAGATTCGTCAGCAACGCCTGCCAGTCCTCTGCCGCCGGATAGAGCAGGCAGGGCCCTGCGCCGATGGCGTTCGCCGCACCGGGCATCATCGTCTGGCAAAGGGCCGCGGGCGCGATCAGCGGTGCCAAGGTGTCAGGCCCGACGCCAGCCATCGCCGAGCAGACGCTGTGGCCCTCGCTGAATGTCAGGCCGGACATGATCTCGACCCCGGCGCTTGCGGGCAGGCAGACCAGCACCATTCGCGCACGGTCGACAACGTTCTGATTGCTGCGCGCCACGATGACCCCGTGCGCCTCGGCCAGAGCTGCGGCGACCTCCGCGCCGCGCGGCGAGACGATGATATCTGCCATCAGCCCGGCGCGGCGCAGTCCGGCCACCACATGCGCGGCCAGCGCTCCGGTGCCAAGGATGCCGATGGGGTCCATTTCAGTCCCACGCCTCCAACACTTCGGCGATGATCTGGGCCGTATGGGCGATGTCCGCCTCGTCATGCAGGATCGACGGCAACGAATGCAGGGTCGAGCCGGGCGTCATGTAGATGCCGCGATCCATCAGTTTCAGCGCGAAATCGCGGTATTTCACGCGATCCACATGGGCGCAGAAATCACGGTAGTCGGTGATCTCTTCGGCATCGGTAAAGAAGATCTGGAACATCGATGTGACGCCCTGACAGATCGCGCGATGCTTGTTCTGGCCCCGCAGGACGTCGCCGATAGCGGCCGCCATCTTTTGTCCGATCTCCATGTTGTGCTTGAACCCGGCATTGTCGTTGGCCGTCATCGTGGTCAGCATCGCCTTGGATACCGTCAACGATAGCCGCCCCGCGTTATGCGTGCCGAAATGCAGCACCTTGCCCCACTCAAGCCCTGACATCACCTCGTCCGAGCCGCCGATCACGGCGACAGGCATGCCACCGCCGATCGCCTTGCCGTAAGTGACGATATCGGGCGTCAGGCCATAAAGCTCGCAGCATCCGCCGGGCGACAGGCGGAAACCTGTCACGGTTTCGTCGACGTAAAACAGCGCGCCATGCTCGCGGCATAGCTCTTGCATCCGTTGCAAATAGCCGTCCTTGGGGGCGATCACGCCGAAATTGGCCATCACAGGCTCGGTCACGACGCAGGCGGCATCGCGGCCATGCAGGGCCATTGCACGCTCGAGCGCATCGAAATCGTTCCATGGCACGACCACGGTGTCCTCGAGCGCGCCGGGCGTCAGGCCTGAGCTGTCAGGGATATGAACGGGATTGGACTTATGGCCCAAAGACAGCGGATTATGCGGGTTCGAGTTCAGCAAAACGGCGTCCCACCAGCCGTGGTAGTGCCCCTCGAACTTGATGATCTTGCGCCGTCCGGTATGCCCGCGCGCAAGGCGAAAGGCGGCCATGGCGGCCTCGGTCCCGGTGTTGGCAAAACGGATCTTGTCGACATGGGGCAGCATCGCGACGATCATTTCGGCCAGTTCGACCTCTATCTCCACCGCCGTGGCCGTGTGCGTGCCGCCCACGACGGCCTGCGTCACCGCCTCGACAATGGCGGGATGGCCATGGCCCAAGGGTAGTGCGCCATAGGCCATCATCCAGTCCAGATAGGCGTTGCCGTCCACGTCATAGAGGTATTTGCCCTCGCCGCGCTCCATATATTGCGGCGCGCGCCCAAAGGCGGCAGGCCCGCGCGAGGCCGAGGAAACGCCTTCGACCATCACCTTTAGGCCGCGCGCGTGCAGCGCTTCTGATTTCGTCATGTCCATGGCCCGTCTCCCTATCCAGATGTCAGCGCAATTGTTACTATAGGAACATATTGCGGTCAATTGAGGTCAGGTTGATCCTGCGATAAGAGATTAGGCGCGTTGACACGAAAAGGGGAAAGAGCCGTGGAGACTGAACAAATCGACAGGCAGTTCCTAGGCCGCCGGATCAAATCGCGCCGGATCGGCCAAAACCTCAGCCAAGAGACGCTGGCCGAAAAGGCCGGGTTCGCGCGCTCGACCCTGTCCAAGATCGAGACGGGTAATCTGTCCCCGACCTTCGAGATCCTGCTGAAACTGGCGCGTGGCCTCGGTACTGACCTCGCCGAGTTGTTGCAGACCGGCGGGCCGTCGGCGCTGACGGGCCGGATGATCGTGACGCGCGGCACACCCGACACCACCATTACAGACGCCAATTCGGCGCTATCTCCGCTGGCGCCGCAGCTGCGCGGGCGAAGGTTTCAGTCCTACATCACGGAATTCACCTGCACGGACATCGCGGAATTCGGCCCGTGGAACAGCCACGCGACCGAGGATTTCCTGTTCGTGCTGACAGGCGATCTGGTGTTCGTTTCCGAAGGATACGAGCCGACCGTGCTGGCACCCGGCGACAGCGTGCATTTCGACGGCGCCATGAAGCACGCCTGCCTCGCACGTCCGGGCGGGACAAGTCGATGCCTCTATGTCTACGCGGACAAGGCGGGCTGAGGCGCTTACGGCGTGATTACCGGACCCGGCAGGCTAGATTTTCCAAAAAATCCTTGCGCATCACGAAATAACATCCATATACCATCCACACGGATGGAGAAACGCAATGAGTAACGTCAAGCAGCTGCGCGACAAGCAGCCCGAGAATGAAAAGATCACGATCAATCTGGGGTTTGTTGACCTCGGGCGGATCGACCTGCTGGTGCAGGAGGGATTCTATTCGAACCGCAGTGATTTCATACGCACGGCCATTCGAAACCAGATCGACGCACAGTCCGAGATCGTGACCAAATCGGTCGAGCGCCACACGATGGAACTGGGCCTGCGCGACTACACCCGCGCCGATCTGGAGGCGCTGCGCGATGGCGGCGAAATCCTGCACGTCAAGGTGGTGGGCCTTGCGCGCATCGCCGCCGACGTCACCCCCGAACTGGCGAAACAAACAATCGGGTCCATTACCGTGCTGGGGGCGCTTCAGGCCTCTCGCGAAATCAAGGAAGCCTTGGCCGACCGCATTCTCTAGGATGCCCAGCCCCTTATAAGGAATACTCAGATGATGAATTTCAACGCTGGCGCATGGCGCCCGGCGAACAATGATGCACGCCCGATGAGCGCCGCCGACGACCTCGTTCGGCGCACCCTCGCGCAGCATGGCCTGATGCCGGATGGCGCGGGACTACCGGGGCTTACGGGTCTGCCTGGCGCCGACATCGCAAGGCCTGCGCCCACGATACCGGATGGCGCATTGTTTTCGCGCGATACCCACGCGGGCCACAGCGGCAGCCGCGCCTACCGCACCTATGTTCCTGCCTCGGCGGGGCAGGGCATCAAGGGCATTGTGACTATGCTGCATGGCTGCACTCAGACGCCCGAGGATTTCGCGACAGGCACCGGCATGAACGCGCTGGCCGAACAGCACAATCTGATCGTGATCTATCCTGAGCAGGCGCGCGGTGCCAATGCGCAGACCTGCTGGAACTGGTTCAGCAAGGGCGATCAACGCCGCGACCGCGGCGAGCCCGAGATTATCGCAGGCATGACGAAACGCGCGATGGCCGAACATGGCGTGCCGCGTACGCAAACTTTTGTCGCAGGTCTGTCGGCGGGCGCGGCGATGGCAGTGATTTTGGGCGAGACTTATCCGGATATCTTTGCCGCAGTAGGCGCGCATTCCGGTCTGCCCTTCGGCGCGGCCAGCGACGTTCCCTCGGCGTTTGCCGCGATGGCGGGGACGGCGGGCGCTGCGACTGGCCGGCTCAAACCTTCGGATATGCGCACGATCGTGTTCCACGGCACAGCCGATCGAACCGTTCACCCTGCCAACGGCGACACCATCGCGGATATGGCTGAGGCAAGCAGCATCGCCGCCTCAGTCCGCACGACACAAACGGGACAGGCGGGCGGACGCGGCTATCGCCGGGCCATCGCGTCGGGTCCCGAAGGGGACGTGCGGCTGGAGCATTGGACCGTCGAGGGTCTCGGCCACGCATGGTCCGGCGGGCAGCCGGGCGGCAGCTACGCGGACCCGGCTGGGCCGGATGCCAGCGCCGAGATGATCCGCTTTTTCATGAACATCAACTCTCAGGAGATACTCAAATGACCACCATGACATTCGACGCCGTGAACGAGGCAACCGCCGGGCCAAAATGGCACGCACGCTGGCAGCGATCCTGGCCCTCTTACGAGGCCTGGTTCATCGCAAGCGGCGGCGATCGAGGCCCCGACCGCAAGGCGTGCCGCGCAGCGATGCAGTGCCACATGCCCGAACTGATCCCGGTCTATGACCGGCTGGTTGCCATCACGGGTGATACTGATCGTGCAGCGCAGTTCCTGTCGACCTGGTGCCCGCCGACCTATTTGGGCGGCTGCTCGCTGGCGGCGCTGGCTGACGACACGGGCGTTCGGCTGCTGCGCAACTACGACCTTGCGCCCGACCTGAACGAAGGCCTGTTGCTGCGCAGCGAATGGACGCGCCCCGTAATGGGCATGGTCGAGTTCCTCTGGGGTCTGTCCGACGGCATCAACGATGCTGGCCTCTCGGTCGCGTTGGCCTATGGCGGCCGTTCCGAGACGGGCGAGGGGTTCGGCATCACGACGATCCTGCGCTACGTGCTCGAGACCTGCGATACGGTGGACGACGCGCTGGCGGCCCTGCGGCGCGTGCCATCTCATATGGCCTACAACCTCGTGCTGGCGGACCGCGCGGGACACACCGCCAGTGTCGAGATTCTGCCCGGCGGCGGCGTGCGGGTGATGCCCCAAGCCGTAGCGACTAATCATCAGAGCGGTGCTGCGCGACCCGACGGCGCCTCCTTTACCCGCACCTATGAACGCCACGCGCATCTGACACGCCTCGACACGCAAGCCGTCGATCTGCACGTCGAATTTACCTCGGACTCACTGCACCAGGATCGCTATGGCGAAGGCTTTGGCACTTTGTTCACCGCCGAATACGACCCCGAGGCATGCACCATGCGCCTCATCTGGCCGTTCGAGCAGTGGCACCAGTCGCTGGACAGCTTCGATGAGGGGTCGCGCCTGATCGACTTCGCAGCCGCGCAGCCCGGCGGACAGGCAGTTCCGGTCGCCGGTCCCGATACACCCGATTGGGCGATGGCCGCCTTTGTCGACTGGCGCGCCGTCGCGCGCGACTTTGCGGCAGGGCAGGGACGCAGCATTGACAGCTATCTGCCGACATCGGCACCCCAACATTCGGCGTCGTGGCAGGGGTATTTGGGTAACGCTTGACTGCGCAAGGGGAGACTATGTTTGCCGGGGTGGGTTGCATCCCGGCAAATCGATTGCGTTCCTGCGGGTGCAATCCGCATGCTCGCCTAGCCGACCAAAAGTTGCCGCGCCAAGACCGTTGAGACGCTTTTGGTGGGTCGCAAGAAAAAGCCGCTCTCGCTCGTCAGAAAGATCATCTGCCGCGCGCGCGACAAGCCAATAGCGCTGATCGCATTCGGTCGGTGCCTCGATCCGCCGGGTGTCCTGCATCGCCTGCGTCATGCTGTTTCGTAACGTTATCACCGGCACGGTGGCGGGCGTCGTTCCTCGCATTCCGGGCGCCGCAGCCAACGAAACGCGACAGTGATCCCCACAGGGCGAGAACTAAGCGGACGAAACTAATAAAGCTCGCATGAACATGCGCTAAGGCGCGTTGGCCCTCCGCCTCGCGGCCCTAACGAGATTCGCTGCCCGATCTACGACTCGTGCTGCTACATGCTCAAAGGTCAAGAATCGGGCGATCAGCGGCAACACATACTCTGTCTGTTGAGAGAAGTTGACGATCCAAGACAACGCCGAAATTTGAGTGACCCAAGAGCAGGATGTGGATTGCAATCCACGCCTCCGTCGGCCGAACTACGAAGCGGAGGTCGCGTTCGGCTGGCAGGCAGGGTCCGAGACGATGCGCTGTGCTCTGAGGCCAGCATCACCGAACTCGTCGAGGCGACCCACGTTGCCACTGCCGTCGCGTGGCACAATGCGCGCAGCGGGGCGCCGATCTGCCGAGGATCAACTTGCCGACCCATTCGGCGGGCTGCTTGATGTCGATCGACCGGCCAACTCCTGAGCCGCACTATCGACCGATCGATGCTGTCGCTCAGACCCCGCTCGCTCAGATCACGCCCATTGCTCGCATGGCGTCCGCCACGCGCACAAAGCCGGCAATGTTGGCTCCAAGGACATAGTCGCCCGGCGCGCCATATTCCTCGGCGGTCTGATCGCACGCCTCGTGGATACCATGCATGATCTCGGCCAGCCGCTCTTCGGTCTTTTGAAAGCTCCAGCTGTCGCGGCTGGCGTTCTGCTGCATTTCCAGCGCGGATGTGGCGACGCCGCCGGCATTGGCCGCCTTGCCCGGCGCGAACAGCACGCCCGCCGCTCGAAATAGCTGCACCGCGTCGGGGGTGCAGGGCATGTTGGCGCCCTCGGCCACGGCGATCACACCATTCTCGATTAGCGCTTTGGCATCCTTGGCGACCAGTTCGTTTTGGGTGGCGCAGGGTAGGGCGATCTCGCAAGGGACTTGCCAGATTGAGCCACCCTCAACGTAGTGGCAGCCGTCGCCTTTCATCTTGACGTAGTCACAGATGCGGCCGCGCTGCACCTCCTTGATCTGTTTGACCAGATCCAGATCGATGCCGCCCTCGTCAACAATGTAGCCGGCGGAATCCGAACAGGCGACGACCTTACCGCCGAATGCGAGGATCTTTTCCATCGCATAAATGGCAACATTTCCCGAACCCGACACGACACATCGCTTGCCCTCGAAATCGGTACCTTGCCGGGTCAGCATAGAGCGCACGAAATAAACAGTACCAAATCCCGTCGCCTCCTTACGCGCGCGCGAACCGCCATAAGACAGCGCCTTGCCCGTCAGGACGCCCGCCTCAAAGCGGTTATTCAGCCGCTTGTACATGCCAAACATGTAGCCAATCTCGCGGGCGCCTACGCCAATATCGCCCGCCGGGACGTCGACATATTCGCCGATATGACGGTGGAGTTCGGTCATGAAAGACTGGCAGAACCGCATGATTTCGCGATCAGATCGACCCTTCGGATCGAAATCGGACCCGCCCTTGCCGCCGCCGATGGGCATCCCCGTAAGCGCGTTCTTGAACGTCTGTTCGAACCCGAGAAACTTGATAATTCCGACATTCACCGAAGGGTGGAACCGAATTCCGCCCTTGTAAGGACCAAGCGCCGAGTTGAACTGGACGCGAAAACCGCGATTGATCTGGACCTGATTCCGGTCGTCGATCCACGGAACCCGAAAAATGATCTGGCGCTCAGGCTCGCAGATACGCTCGATCAGGGCGTCTTCGGAGTATTCAGGATGCCGTTCGACCACCCGCCCCAAGCTTTCCAGTACCTCGCGTGCGGCCTGATGGAATTCCGGATCGCCTGCGTTGCGGTGCATCACCGTGTCGAGGATCGGTTGAAGCTTGTCATCAATGGTGTTCAAAACGCTGTCCCTAATTTTCTGATTTCGCAAACAATTGCGCAGGATCATTGGAAACGCAATGGCGCTCAGGAAGTGCCTTTCCTGCGATGGAAACAGACGATCGGCAGTGGGCGGACGTCCACAAATGGGAGCCACTGACATGCGCGCGATCCCGACCAACAGACTGTGGCTTGCGCGGGGATGCCGTTGTTGTGGGCGCGCAATGGCCCGCAGATCACTGACCTGAGAATGAAATGAGCTGGATCGATTGGTACTGCATAGGCGGCGTGCGAATGCCACGCCTTTTAAGCGGGTTAAGGATAAGCCTCACGCTCCTATCGCCCACCTGAAATGCAAAACGGACCGGATGGACGTCGGGGGGCACGGGCTGAGCCATTCCCGACTTTTGCACAGGTTGCGGTATCGTTCGAGGGCAAGTGATCTTGGCTGGACGCTACATCGGCCCCGACAACACCCACTAGATGGCGCATCGCGCGATGAAGACAGACAGCGCGCCTTTCCCTGCTGCCTTTCGCGAGAACATCGATTGTAAGTGTTAAATTGATGTCCACGCTGCCACAGGATGGGGTGGCGATAAGCGCAGCGCACTCACCCGGCTTGTTTACATGCCAGCAGAACGCTCGCTGCTGTAAAGAGGCGCTCTTGCTCCGGGCGCTCGATCGCTGTCGTGCGGTTGTGCCCTCCAAGGTCACGGAAGGGCCGGGCACGTCGCTTGCGCGCCACTTTGGTTAAACCGGCGCTGCTGAATGCGACATCTTCGAGATGGGCGGTCAATTGATCCAGCGTCGGAGTGCGGTGGATGCCGATCGACACGGTCATCCGTAGCGCCGTATCGCCCGCAACGTGATAGGCGTGGTCATTCAGAATACGGCGCACCTCAGTGGCGATACGCTCGCTTTCCGCCACTTGGCGGAAATCCAGCGCCATGACGAGCCGATCATCCGCAGTCACCGCAATCGGAAGGCCACTTACGTCCAACTCTTGCATGCGAAGACGCATCGCGCCTTGGGCCTGACGAAACACATCGCGCCCCAGTTCTTTGGCCAAGCGGGTGCTGCCAAGGGCGCGCACTATGATGAATCCGGCGACGCGACCGTTGCAATCGCTGCGCAGCAGTGCCGTTGCCTCTGCAGTAAATTGGGCAAAACTGACAAGCCCGCTAACCGGGTCATGCGTCTGTCCGGCAATCAGCGCGCGCTCGGCCATCATGCGTAATCTTTCACGCTCAAGAAACACGGCGGCGATGGGAATCGACAGCATGTTCAGGGCGGTCATCGGCAGGGCGGCTGTAGCAAAAAACGCTAGGCAGACGTCCCAAGGCAGTAAAACCGCAGCACCTATATGCCCGCTGACCAAAACGGCCAGCGCCAAAAACTGCCATATATTGCGGCGCGTTGCCCGCAACGTACAGCGGTCCCAGACATGACCTGCAAGGCAGGCGATGGTCATGGCCGCGATCCCCGAGGGCATTCCAACACCACCGATGGAAAATCGTGTCGCCGCCGCAATAGCAAGGCACAGCAGCGCGCCGCGCCAGCCGAGGAATGCGCCCGCCAGAGCGACTGGTACGTTGCGCATGTCAAGGATGACGCCGGGCACTATTTCGATTAGCGCATTCATCTGGAACATGGCGATCAAACCAAAGGCCAGCCCCAAAACGATCTGAGCTTTGGAGTCGCTCATTCGTGTTCTGATCACGCCATAGACAGAAGCGAGCACAGCCACGACGGCCAAAGAGCCAATGATTTGAGGTAACAGCATGAATTTCCCCCTTTAAACCCACGTCGCATGATCGCGTGGAGGGGGTAAAAATCTCTTAACAGATAAAATCAGCAACATAATTAGTCGCAAAGAGCAGCGCAGCTTGCATGGGTCCAGCCAGGTACGCTTCGCTAAAAGTACGCTTAATCAGCGGGTTGAGTGACGTTCTTTAACCGCCATGATTGGGCGGGAGGATGAAGCCATTGACCGGATAAACGCCGCCGAAAGCGTCGGGATTGCTTTCGAGACGCACGGCCGACCAATCACCCTTGTCCGATACATCGATCACCGCCATATCTTGGCTGATCTGATCGCGGTGCCAATTGGCGTGATCAATCAGAATGCGGTTCTCGGACACGATTTGAGACACGACGGCGACATGACCGAGGGGCATCGACGGGGTCGAACGGAAGGACATGACCGCGCCGATGGCGGGGGTGTGACTCTGCTCGAATCCGCCCTTGGCCTTGCCCCACCATGTATGCGCGTTGCCGCGAATGTTGATGCCGCTGACGTTGCGCGCAAAGGGTACGCACCAGACGCGCGCACCTTTGGCGCGCAGGGTCGCGGCCTCGCGCAGGGCCATAGCCTCGCGGACCGGGTCAATGCTGCCGTGGTTGATCTCTTGCGTTCGGGGTGCGCCTGCGCAAGCCGAAAGAGTGAGTGCGGCGGCGCACAATAGCGGCGCTATACGCCATGACTTGGCGGTGAATTGAATTGTCATCGGTCCCTCGTGGTTTCGTCTGCCTGTGGCGCTCTTCCGGCGCTCGCGGGTTTATGTCCTACAAATTCACGTCAAACCGAAGTGATTAGAATTCACCCAGCGAAATACCGCTCAAATTTGAATGACAATACATTGGGGCCAAAGTGTGATATTTTTGCGGCTAATGTGCAAAGACCCCGCCAAAGCAGGGCCTTATCGCTCAGTTCAAATATTTTTCAGCGGCGACGACGCCCGCCGATGCGGCCCGCCCGGCCGCGGCCCTCTTCGCCGACCTTGGGCGGCGGCTTGTTGAACTTGATCCATTCGCCGCCGTGCGCGTCGTTATTGGTCAGGAAATTGGCGGCGCGAATCGCCTCCATCTCGCTGCCCGCTTTGGGCAGGGTGCTGCCAAGGCCGAAGAGTTGGCAGAATGTTTCGTCATCCATGTCCTCAGGAATCTCAAGGCCGGTAGCGGCGACTTCGGCCCGCTTTTCCGCGATTTTCGAGGGTGGAACAGGCAGGCCGACCGGGTTCATGATAGCCGATGTCATGCCAGCGCCCATCGCCATGGGCAGGAAGGCGTTATTGATACCGTGCCGGTTGGGCAAACCAAAGCTGATGTTGGATGCGCCACACGTGGTGTTCACGCCCAACTCCTCGCGCAGGCGACGCACGAGGGCAAAGACCTGAAGACCCGCCGTGCCCATCGCGCCGATTGGCATGACGAGCGGATCGACCACGATGTCATGCGCGGGGATGCCAAAATCAGCAGCGCGCTGGACGATCTTTTTCGCCACCTCAAAACGCACGTTGGGATCCTCGGAAATACCGGTATCGTCGTTGGAAATGGCCACAACGGGGACGTTATATTTCTTAACCAGCGGCAGCACGAATTCCAGCCGCTCTTCCTCGCCGGTGACTGAATTCAGCAGGGGGCGGCCCTCGCACGTCTTCAATCCGGCCTCAAGCGCGGCAGGAACCGAACTGTCGATGCACAGCGGTAGATCGACAAGCCCCTGAACCAGCTCGACGATCTTGGTCATCAGCGGTGGTTCGGTTTCGTTCGGGTTGGGGTTCGAGTTATAGACGACACCCGCGTTGATATCGAGGACAGTCGCGCCGCAATTGGCCTGTGCGACGGCGTCCATTTCGATGGTCGAAAAATCACCCGCCTCCAACTGGGCCGCCAGTTTTTTACGCCCCGTTGGGTTGATGCGCTCGCCGATGACGCAAAAGGGTTCGTCAAAGCCGATGACGGCGGTTTTCGTTTTGCTCTCGACGATAGTGCGGGTCATGTGTGTTCCTTGGTCAATTATTGCAGGGCCGAGGCAGGCACGCCAGACGCGCCTGCATTTTCGATGGCCCATGTTGCATTCGCCTTGATACCGCCGAGCGGAAAGAAATGCACGTTGGTGATGTTGAAGTCGGGGTTGGCTGCCTTATGCGCGGCCAGTTCGGAAATAATCTCCGACGGCTCATATGGCAGCAGCAGCTTGGTCACGTCCATCGCACGCTTTTGCAGCACCTTTAGCGATGGGCCGACACCGCAAGCGATGGCGAATTTAATGAGCGTTTGTAGTTTGGCCGGGCCGGCGATGCCGATATGAATAGGCAGGTCGATGTCAGCGGCCTTGAGGCTATCGGCCCATTCGATGATCGGTCCGGCCTCAAAGGCAAACTGCGTAGCCAGCGCCATCTCGGCGTCGGATGTGTCGGCAAAGGCCTGCTTCCATTTCAGCGCGGCAGTCACGTTCTCCATCCCGCCTGACGGGTCGATATCGCGGTTGCCCTCGGGATGGCCTGCGACATGCAGACGCTTGAACCCTGCCTTGCCGAATTCGCCTGACTCCAGCAGCTGCATCGAGCTGTCGTAATCGCCATGCGGGTGCGTCACACCGCCCGCCAGAACCAATGCCTGATCGACGCCCGCCTCGCCTTGATAGCGTGCGATCCAGTCGGCCAGTGTCGCGCGGTCCTTGATGATGCGCGCGGGGAAATGTGGCATGACGGGATAGCCGTCCTCGGCTAGACGCTTGGCGGTGGCGACCATATCCTCGATCGGCGTGCCCTCGATATGGGCGATGTAGACGCGCGTGCCCTCGGGCAGCAGATCGCGGAAATTCTCGACCTTCTCGGCTGTGCGCGGCATCACCTCGATGGAATAGTCCTTGAGCAGTGCCTGAACGGCGGCGGGCGGCGTCGCAGGGGCGGCGTGGCCGCGCTTTCTAAAGTTCAAAAGGGCCATGAAAGCCTCCTTAATCCCGGTTGGGGTCATTCCTGAGGGGTCGCGTCTGCTTCGTTCCAGCCGTCATTTGCGATCAGCGCCTTGATGCGCTCGCGGTCATATTCCGCCTCGATGCGCGCGGCCTCGGCTTCAACCACGTCTGTGGGTTCGCCCTCGACAGGATAGGGCGCGGCCTTGCGCCATTCGGCGAGGTAGGCGTCGCTGCCGTCTGCGCCGATCTTCATGGCGGCGCGGTCTATGGCCTGCTCGAACCGCTCGGTCAGTTGTTTTTTAGTGCCGTGGCGGCCTTTGCCGACCATGACCTGAGCAGGAATGTCCCGCCAGTAGACTATTGTGACATCGACCATGATGATTCCCTCAGCTGTTGGCCCCTATCTATTGCACGCTCTGCCGCATGCGGTGCCTGTTTTCGACCCAACGCGCGCCCTGCGCGACGTGTTTTTGCTAACCCATCCTGGCGCGTGCGGCCATGGCTGGGGGCACCCCATAATTTTCATGTCGTTTATGAGGGGCGCGGTTAGTGGCTGCGGGCTTGCGCAGGGGCGGCGTAGGTCATACCTTGGGAGCAACTCGAAATGGAAGGCGTTCCCTATGACGCCCAAGCGTCCCCAAGGTGCGGGCGCAATCCCTATACCGGTTGAGAGCCCCGCGCCGAAACCGCCCGAACGGTCGCCGCTCTATGCGGCGCTTGATCTGGGTACCAATAGCTGCCGGATGCTGATCGCGGAGCCCCGCGGCAGCCAATTCCGTGTGATCGACAGTTTTAGCAAGTCGGTGCAGTTGGGCGCCGGTCTGGAAAAGACCGGCCAGTTATCGCGCGCCTCCATCGGGCGCACGATACAGGCGTTGCGCGTGTGCCAGCAGAAACTCAAACGTCACAAGGTCAAATCCATGCGCCTCATCGCGACCGAGGCATGCCGCCGCGCGGATAACGGCGCGTCGTTCATGGCGCGTGTGCGGCGCGAGACGGGGCTGACACTGGACGTGATTACGCCCCTTGAAGAGGCGCAACTGGCCGTCGTTAGCTGCGCGCCACTGGTCAGCCCCGAAACCGATCAGCTTCTGGTCGTTGATATCGGTGGCGGCTCGACCGAGTTGGTGTGGATTGATCTGACCGACGTGCCACGTGCTGATCGACGGCGTGCCATTATGCGCCTGCATGGCGGTTTCAATACGTGCAGAGCCGAGGATGGTCCGCACGTGCGCGTGGTGGACTGGATTAGCGTACCCTTGGGCGTTGCCACATTGCGCGACCAGTTCCGTGACGTCGCTGACGACGCAGCGCGTTTCGCCCTGATGAGCTGGTTTTTCGAGGAAAATCTGGTGGAATTCGCACCCTACAAAAGCGAGCAGACGCGCGAGGGATTTCAGATCGTCGGCACCAGCGGCACTGTCACGACAGTTGCTGCCAGCCACCTGAACCTCAAGCGGTATGATCGCAATCGCGTCGATGGCCTGCGCATGACCTCGGACGAGATCGACACAGTGATCCGTAGCTATCTGACCCTCGGACCCGAGGGACGGCGGCTTGATCCTCGCATCGGGCTGGACCGGCATGCGCTGATTATGTCGGGCGTGGCGATTTTGCAGGCGCTTTTGCGTTGTTGGCCGACGGACCGCCTGTCGGTCGCTGATCGCGGGCTGCGCGAGGGGATGTTATACGCTCAGATGTCGGCGGACGGCGTGCTGAGTATTGAGGAGGACGCATGAATAAGGGACCGGATGGCAAGAATACGTCAGGGCGCGGCCAACGCGACCTGACGATCAGGGTCAAAAGCGCGCGGGGCCGCAAGGCGTCATCAACGCGCTGGCTGCAACGCCAGCTCAACGATCCTTATGTCAAGCGCGCGCAGGCCGAAGGTTATCGCGGGCGTGCCGCCTACAAGATCATGGAAGTAGACGATAAGTTCCGCTTTCTCGTGCCCGGCGCGCGCGTCGTCGATCTGGGGTGCGCGCCCGGCGGGTGGGTTCAAGTCGCCGTGCCGCGCATCAACGCGCTCGGCGAAAGGACCGGCAAGGCCGTCGGCACGATCCTGGGCATCGATCTGCAAGAAATGGAGCCGATTGTCGGCGCGACCCTGCATCAGCTCGACTTTCTGGACGAAGGCGCGGACCAGCAGGTCAAGGAGTGGCTGGGTGGCCCCGCCGATGTTGTAATGTCGGACATGGCCGCCTCCAGTTCGGGTCACAAGCAGACCGACCACCTGCGGATCATTTCGCTGTGCGAGGCGGCGGCCTATTTCGCCTTTGATGTACTGGAAGAAGGCGGCACGTTCGTGTCCAAGGTGCTGGCCGGCGGCGCCGAGGGCGAGCTGCAAAAGCTGCTCAAGCAACGATTTACCAAGGTCTCAAACGTCAAGCCGCCTGCGTCCCGTTCGGACAGTTCCGAGAAATTCGTAGTTGCGACAGGGTTTCGCGGCCGAGACTCAGCAGATTTTCTGCCATGAGGCAGCGGCGCGGTTTGCGATCTCAGCCAAAACGCCTGGCGCTGGAAGAGGTATGGATTTCAAGCGTTTAGAGATGCTAGATGCGCGGTTTTGCTGGCGGATCAGCTCGAACAGGCGTGCATGGCGCGCGGGTGTGGGCGCATCGAATACGAAATGCTGCATGTGCCATCCTATGTCTCTGGTTCGCTTAGGAATGACGCTAATACGTAAAAATGTGCCTAATTTGGCAGCGATGTGGCGGCCAAGGGGCGGGATGTCGTGGCGCGCCGCCCATCACGAATATGTGAGTGATCCTGTTTAGGGAGCGGCGCGTAACCCTCCCATCGCTGATAATGGCGACACTCAGACAGGAGTTTTCAGAATGATCCGTAGAACCTTTATGGCGCTCGCTGCCTCCACGGCAATGGCATTCCCCGCGTTCGCGGCCGACAAAGACATTGTCGACACCGCGGTCGAAGCGGGCTCGTTCAGCACGCTGGTTGCTGCAGTCGAGGCCGCAGGCCTGGTCGAGACGCTCAAGGGAGAAGGCCCCTTTACCGTGTTTGCCCCCACTGACGATGCCTTTGCGGCACTGCCCGAAGGCACCGTCGAGGACCTGCTAAAGCCCGAAAATAAGGACAAGCTGGCCGCGATCCTGACTTATCACGTCGTTGCTGGTAAAGTTATGTCGGGCGATCTGAGCGATGGCATGACCGCCGCGACGGTCGAGGGCAGCGATGTCACGATCAAAACCGAGGGCGGCGTCATGGTGAATGATGCCAACGTCACCACGGCCGATATCGAGGCGTCGAATGGCGTCATCCATGTCATCGACAGCGTGCTGATGCCGTCTATGTAAACGGCCCAGCGGGGCGGCCCGTCCGCCCTGCGCGGAGCTAAAAACGCAAACGCTGCCGAAGTATCCTTCGGCAGCGTTTTTCGTTTGCAGAGCGTTGACCTCAGGCTGACTGGCGGAAATCCGTCACTGAAGTCACGGCAAAACGTCCGCCTTTCAGCTTTTGGAGCTTGCCTTGGCGCAGCAATTGCCCGAACGAACGCAGACCATCCTCACGCGAAAATTCGTCGTCGTTCGCTTCGCGCAGTTTCTGCATCAGCATGGGGCGTGAAAATTGTGGCGTGCCCTCAATATCGGCCATGTAGGCCGCTGCTGCCTCAAGCAGGTCGGTCAGGCTGTTCGCGCCCATCTGCTCGGCGAACTTGGCAAAACCAGCGTGATCGCTGTTGCTGGCTATGGCGTCGGGTGCATGGGCGTCGTCGTCCGACTGTGGCGTCATCGCCACGTCGGCGCGGGTGATGCGACGCGGGCGTACGGGCTGCGTCGGTTGGTCGATGCGCTGCTCTGCCACCAGCTTGAGCGGGGCGGGGCGGATTGCCATGCTCGCCGCCGGGCGCGGTGTTGCCGAAGCTGCAACAGGGTGCGGGCGGCGGGGACGCACGGCGCTTTGCAGATCGTTGCGGTAGGGCTGATCGTCGACATCCTCCTGCATGGCGACGCCTGCGCGGCGCTCGGCCCTGGTGGCGGCGACGGCAGCGCGTAGATGCTGAATGACGCTGCGGCGCTTGTTCGATTCAGGCTCACCCAACTGGGTGTTGGCCTCATCAAATATGCGCGCGGCCTGCGCGTCGGACGCTGGGGCACCTAGGCGCCCGGCACGTCCGGGATCGTTTTGAGGCGCGGCCTCGTGCTGTTCGGCCTCAATCCCCTTGCCGTCATCCTGCGTATTGTCGTCCCCCTTGGGAAGAGCCGCCGCCACTTCGCGGTCAACATCGTCGTCGGTATCTTTGTCGGCATGGTCCTTGATATCGGCCTCGATATCGGCGTCGGTCGTGGGCACGGGCGCGTATGTGGGATGGGGAATCTGTGCGTTGGGTGCGCGCGAATGCTCCAATTCGGCCTCGACCTCGGCCAGCTCGCGTTGGAGATCGGTCTCGGCCTCAGGGCTCAGATCGCTGGGACCAGCAGCCTCTTCCATCTCTTCGTAAAGATCGCTGTCGGCGAGGGCTGCGTCAAGATCGGCGCGCTTCATCTTGATCACACGGGCGCCTTGCGGGCGGTCTGCTACGACGTCGCCCTTTGCTGCGCTATCCGACGCGGCGGTGTCGTCCTCAGCGGTGTCGTGATGCGGCTCACCATTGATGGCATTTGTCAGAAGCAGCGACGGTGCGTCCTGCTCGGACGATTGCGGCGCGGCCTCATCTGCTGCGCTATCCGACGCGGCGGTGTCATCTTCAGCGGTATCGTTCTGCGGCTCACCATTGATGGCATTGGTCAGAAGCAGAGACGGTGTATCCTGCTCGGATGCCTGCGACGCGGCCTCATCCGCTGCGCTATGCGGTGCGGCGTCGTCGTCTTCAGCGGTGTCATCCTGCGGCTCACCGTCGGCGGCATCGCTCAGAAGCAGCGACAGTGTGTTCTGCTCGGACGATTGCGGCGCGGCCTCATCTTCGTAGTCGTAGTCTAAGTTTGGATGACCTACATCGGAAGCGCGCAAAAACGCTTCCAGTTCGTCGTCGTCCGCGTCGACCCATTCCTGAGTGTCCTCCGCATCTTGGGGGCGCTCTTCGGTGATCTCAGATACGGTGTCCTGAGTGGGTTGAGCGGTCTCGGCGCCGATGCGTGACAGAATGTCGTCGTCGCCGGACTCTTCGATCTCTGAAGCTGGTTCGGCGCTGACGTCGCTGGCCGCGATATCCTCAGCAAAGCTGTCGGGTGAAACGGCGTCTATGCCCGGCTCTTCTGACGCGAGGGCATCGGTGCGCAGTTCATCTGGTGCGGGCACCTCGATAGGCGCTTCGGCAACTGCATCATCAGCAGCGATCACGTCATCCGCTGATTCTTCCGACGTGTCCAACGGGGCGTCGTCAGTCGCCACTTGGTCGTCGAAACTGGGCGGTTCGGCTGCGACAGCATCGGGCGTCTGATCGGCGACGATGTCATCGTCCTCGAACTCCGCCGTTGCAGTAATGAGGTCCCGCGCCTGCTCGTCATCGTCAAAGCCGTTGACGGGAAAGGACGATACGCCCGGCGTGGCGACAGCGCGAATACGGCGCAGCTTGTCCGCGATGCTCTCACTGGCGAGGGCGTTTTGGCGCGGGGTCGGCGCAGCCTGCGGCGGGCTGTGGTCAAGCCATTCGTCCGCCGTCACCTCCGAGGGGGCCTCTTGGGCAACGGGCTGCGGCGCAGCGGCGGCTTCTGTAGGGGCAGTTTCTTTGGGCGCGGTTTCTTGGGGCGCAGCCACCGGAAGAGCGGCGGCGCCAGCGCGCAGATGGATGTTGCCATCGGTATCGCGCACCTCGACACGGCGGGAAATCTCGCGCTCGGCGATGCGTGCCAGCATCTCGGCGTCGGGCGCCGCTGGCTCGGCACCAAAGTAGCGGTCGTCGGCCGCCAGGTCGCGGAAATACTCGGCGATGGCCTTCATGGTGTCGAACGAATCGTCAAAGCCTTCCAACGTGCATGAGAATGTGCCGTAGGAAACCGTGAGGATCTTGCTGTTGCTGACCATAATAAGCGCTCCTTTCCTTGACTACGAAGTCGATCTTCACCATGGCGGGCAAGCCAGAGAGGCCCGAATCTGCGATCATCATCGTATCATTTCATGGCAACATTGTGATCTGTTTCCAAAAAAGCAGTAAGTCCAAAGGATTTAAGTATGATTGTTCACAAATTGGGGCCCGTCGTGCTGATTGGGGGCGCCGAGTTGGACCACCACGTGCTGCGCATGGCCGTCGACCTTGGCGACGTCGTCGTCGCGGCGGATGGCGGGGCGGCCACAGCGCTGGCGCATGGGATAACGCCGCAGGCCGTGATCGGCGATTTTGATTCGATTCCCGATAATGTGCGCGCGGCGCTGCCGCCGGATATTTTGCACGAGGTTGCCGAACAGGACAGCACCGATTTCGAAAAATGCCTGACGCGCATCGACGCGCCGCTGATCGTTGGTGCGGGGTTCAGTGGGGCGCGGGTGGATCATCAGCTGGCGGTCTGCAACGTATTGGTGCGCTGGCCCGCTAGGCGCTGCGTTTTGATCGGCACCGATGACCTTTTGTTTCTTGCGCCGCCGACCATGGCGCTGGATCTGCCGGACGGTTGCCGGGTGTCGCTGTTTCCGATGGGGGCGGTCGAGGGGCGCTCGGAGGGGCTGAACTGGCCGATAGACGGGCTGACGCTGACGCCCGACGGTCAGATCGGCACGTCGAATTTTGCCGTCGGCCCCGTGCAGTTAACTGTCACCGCGCCCAAGCTGCTGGCGATCCTGCCGGTAGAGCATCTGGAACAGGTCGTGCAGATGTTGCTGAGCAACCCGGCGCGATGGCCATAGCCTCAGGGCTGCGGGAGGGGCCGCCGCTCAAGATGGCGCTCGCGCAGGAACACAAAGAGGCCGGATGCCACGATCAGGGCAATTCCGCAGAAGGCAGTCGCATCAGGCAAATCGCCGAAGATGTAAAATCCCAGCGCCGTGGCCGTCACGATCTCGAAATACTGCACTGGCGCGAGGGTCGAGGCGGGCGCGAATTTCAGCGCAAAGCTGATGCAGATGTGGCTGGCCGTGGCACACAGGCCGAGGCCGACCAGCAGCCATGCCTCGCGCGCGGCGGGCCATTCGGGATCAAGCAGTGCATGACCCGAGCCATCGAGCGCCGCCAGCACCGGCACGGCAAGGACCAGCGCGGCGAGGCCGGTATAGGCCTGCAATGTAATGGGATGCATCCGCGTCGCCATGCGCCGCGTCAGGATCATGTAAAAGGCGAATAGCAGCGCAGTCACCAACGGCAAGAGCGCGACCGCGCCAATATCCTGAAAGCTGGGCCTGATGATCAGCAGCGCCCCAGCAAACCCGACCGTGCAGGCAACGTAGCGGCGCGGGCCGATCGCCTCGCCTAGCAGCAGACCGCCCAGCAAGGTCAGGATGAACGGCTCGACAAAGAAGATGGCGATGGCGTCGGCGACTGGCATGAAGTGCAGCGCATAGAAAAAGCAGGTGGTGGCGATCAGCAGAAGCCCTGCGCGCAACACATGCATCGCCATTTCCGCGCCCGAGGGACGGTGCAGCCAGCCCATCGCGGCGGCCAGTGGCGTGAGCAGTATGGCCTGCGCAAAGAACCGGATTGCCGCGACCTCAGCGACAGGTAGCGCGTCGCCAATCAGCTTGGCAAAACTGTCCATCACCGGCGCGATCAACGAAAAGCCGACCATCAACAGGATGCCGAGCGAGACGCGTGGTAGCGGCTCCGTCACCGCTGCGTCAGCAATTCGGCACGTTGACGGCCAGGCCGCCCAGCGATGTTTCCTTGTATTTGTCCATCATGTCGGCGCCGGTCTGGCGCATCGTTTCGATACAGGCATCCAGCGGCACAAGGTGCGTGCCGTCGCCGCGCATTGCCAGCGAGGCGGCCGACACGGCCTTGATCGCGCCCAGACCGTTGCGTTCGATGCAGGGCACCTGCACGAGACCCTTTACCGGATCGCAGGTCATACCCAGGTGATGCTCCAGCGCGATTTCGGCGGCGTTTTCGATCTGCTGGGGCGTGCCGCCCATGACGGCGCAGAGGCCAGCGGCCCCCATCGCGGCGGCGCTGCCGACCTCGGCCTGACAGCCAGCCTCGGCGCCCGAGATCGAGGCGTTGAACTTGACCAGTCCGCCGATGGCGGCGGCGGTCAGCAGGAAATCCTCGACGCGGTCCTCGGATGCGCCGGGATAGTGGTCGAGATAGTAGCGAATCACGGCTGGAACGACGCCAGCAGCGCCATTGGTGGGCGCTGTCACGACCTGACCGCCTGCCGCGTTCTCTTCGTTGACGGCCATGGCATAGAGGCTCATCCAGTCGTTGATCTTGTGCGGGGCCTGAAGGTTTGTGCCGCGCTCGGCGATCAGCGCGTCGCGGATGCCCTTGGCGCGTCGTTTCACGTTCAACCCGCCGGGCAGGATGCCATCCGTGGTCATGCCACGTTCGATGCAGTCGTTCATCACCTGCCAGATGCGTTTGACGCCGGCACTCATGTCGGTTTCGCCCTTGCGCGCTATCTCGTTGGCTTTTTTCATCTCGGCGATGGTCTTGCCGGACGTTTCGCACATCTGCAGCATTTCGGCAGCGGATTTGAACGGGTAGGGGACAGGATCGCCCTCATCGGTATTGCGCCCTGCCGCCAGCTCGGCCTCGGTCATCACAAAGCCGCCTCCGATGGAATAATAGGTCTCTTGCAGTATAGTGTCGCCTTGGCTGTCGGTCGCCATCAGGATCATGCCATTGGCGTGGCCGGGCAGGTTGGGGCCAAAATCAAAGAGCAGGTCTTCTTTTGGGTTGAACGCCAGTGGGGGCAGGCCATCGGGCGTCAGGGTGTGCGTATCGCGTATCTGCTGCATCACCTTTTCGGCCTGCTCATGGTCGTAGGTGTCGGGCATGAAGCCTGCGAGGCCCAGAATGGTCGCGCGGTCGGTTGCGTGGCCGATTCCGGTAAAGGCGAGGCTGCCATGCAGCGAGCCCTTGACGCCCGCGCATTGGAACGGCGCGGCGCGCATTTTGTCCAGAAACCGTGCGGCGGCCACCATCGGGCCCATCGTATGGGACGAAGACGGGCCAATGCCCACCTTGAACATGTCAAAGACGGATAGGAACATGGACGTGCCTCCTCGGAATCGCGTGGCTCTGCCCTTGTGACAGGTTGCGCGTGCGGGGCCTATACCCAATGCGACAGGTGCAGGCGGTGTTATGCCACTATGGTGAGGGTGCGTGCGCTGCCCCTCTCTGCCTGTGGAAAATTCCCCTCAGGATATCTGCGGCCCCACAATAAGCTCGCGATTAGTCTAATGGAGTGGCGTGGCGGCGGTTCATCGTTGCCGGGCGTTTGGGCAAGCTGAGGGTCGCATCCATGCGCGGCGTGCGCGATATCACGCGGCCCTTGGAGATAACGCAAAGGCGCGTGGGGCGCAGGCGCAGCGCTTCTATCGGGTTTGCCGCATCCAGTATCACGAGCGAGGCGTTGGCACCGACATGGAGGCCGTAATCAGGCAGGCCCATGATGGCGGCGTTCTGGTGCGTGACCATGTCAAAGCAGCGGGCCATTTCCTGAGGCGCGGACATTTGCGCGACATGCATGCCCATGAATGCCACATCCAGCATATCGGCGGTTCCCAGTGAATACCAGGGGTCCAGCACACAGTCCTGACCCCAGCCGACGGTGATGCCATGGGCCTGCATTTCCTTGACGCGGGTCATGCCGCGGCGCTTGGGGAACGTGTCTTGGCGTCCTTGGATCATGATATTGATCAGAGGGTTGGGGACCGCCGATACGCCCGCCTCGGCGATAAGCGGCAGAAGTTTCGACACATAATAGTTGTCCATCGAGTGCATTGAGCTGAGATGGCTGCCGTTGACGCGGCCCTCTAGGCCAAGGCGCTGCGTCTCATATGCCAGCGTCTCGATATGGCGGCTCATGGGATCGTCGGATTCGTCGCAATGCATGTCGACTTGCAGGCCGCGTTGGGCGGCCATTTCGCACAGGTCGCGCACCGACGCGGCGCCGTCTGCCATAGTCCGCTCGAAATGAGGGATGCCGCCGACCACGTCGACGCCCATATCGAGGGCGCGAATGGTGTTTTCGCGCGCCGTGGGGTCGCGGTAGAGACCGTCCTGTGGAAAGGCGACCAGTTGCAGGTCGATATAGTCCTTTACGGCGCTTTTGACGTGCAGCATCGCCTCGACGCCCTTGAGCGTATCGTCGCAGGTGTCCACATGGCTGCGGATCGCCAGCAGGCCCATTGATGCGGCCCAGTCGCAATAGGTCAGAGCGCGCTCAACCATGTCGTCGACGGTCATGACCTTTTTCAGCTCGCCCCAGAGACCGATTCCCTCCAGCAGCGTGCCGGACTGGTTGATGCGCGGCATGCCATAGGATTGCGTGGCGTCGAGGTGAAAATGCGGATCGACGAACGGTGGCGACACCAGATCGCCGGTGGCGTCGATAACCTCGCCCGCCTCGGCATCAAGTGGCTCGACCGCTTTGATGCGGCCAGCCTCAATGCCGATATCGCTCACGCGGCCATCGGGCAGCGTGCCGCCCTTGATGATTATGTCGAACATTCAGCGTTCCCCCTTGTTGAATGGCACCATCAGGGCGGCAGGCACTTCGGCCCGGCGCGACATGACGACAAGTGCGAGGATAGACAGGAAATAGGGCATCATCAGGAATATCTGATAGGGGATGCCCGCGCCCAGCGGTGTCTGCTGGATGCGGATTTGCAGCGCGTCGAAGGCGGCGAAAAGGATCGCGCCCAGCAGCGCCTTGCCCGGCTTCCACGCGCCAAAGACGACGAGGGCGATGCAGATCCAGCCGCGCCCTGACACCATCTCAAAGAAGAAGCTGTTAAAGGCCGACATGGTCAGAAACGCGCCGCCGATCGCCATCAGGCCGCTGCCGACCATGACTGCGCCCATGCGGATGGCGGTGACCGACAGGCCTTGGGCCGCGACGGCCTGAGGGCTTTCGCCAGCGGCGCGCACGGCCAACCCCAGTGGCGTGCGGTAGAGGATCAGCGCGACGATCAGCACCATCGCAAAGGCCAGGTAGGTCAGCGGTGTCTGCGCGAACAGGGCCGGGCCGATCAGCGGAATGTCGGACAGAATCGGGATTTCAAACGGCTGAAAGGCCTCGATCTTGGGTGGGCTGGTGACCTCGGGTAGGGCAAGGCGATAGGCGTAGTAAGTGCTGGACGTCGCCAGCAACGTGACACCAAGGCCAACGACATGCTGCGACAGGCCGAAGGGCACCGTCAGGATGGAATGGATCAGGCCGAACCCCATGCCGACGACGAATGCCACCGCCACGCCGGGCCACAGGCCAAGGCCGGAATAGACCGCCATCCAGCCCGCAAAAGCGCCCGCAACCATGATCCCCTCGATCCCGAGGTTCAGAACACCCGCGCGCTCGCAAATCAGCTCGCCCAGCGTGGCAAAGATCAGCGGTGACGCGATGCGGATCGCAGCGGTCCAGAAGCTGGCGGTAAGGAGGATTTCCAGTATGTCCACGACTATTCCCTCACCACGCGAAAACGGGTCAGCAGGATCGCGAGCACCATGAGCAGCAGCGCCGTCGCCAGCATGATATCGGCGAGGTAAGTCGGTACGCCGACCGCGCGGCTCATGCTGTCGGCACCGACAAAGATGCCCGCGACGAATAGCGCGGCGACGATCACGCCCAGCGGATTGAGCAGCGCCAGCATCGCCACGATAATGCCCGTGTAGCCAAAGCCGGGGCTGAGATCGAGAGTGAGCGAGCCCTTGAGGCCCGCTACTTCGGAATAGCCTGCAAGTGCCGCGAGGCCACCAGACAGCAGCGCCGTCTTGATCAGAACGCGGCCCACGGGAATACCGGCGAATTCGGCGGCCTGCCGGTTGAGGCCGACGGCGCGCATTTCATAGCCCAGCGTCGTTCGCGCGCCGATGATCCAGACGATAACAGCCGAAATCAGGGCAAGGCCAAAGCCCCAGTGTAGGCGCAGCCCGTCAAAGATGCGGGGCAGGCGGGCCTCGGGGATGAGGCGCGCGGATTTGGGCCAGCCCATGCCCATCGGGTCCTTGAGCGCGCCCTCCAGCAACATTGATACGAACAAGAGGAAGATGAAGTTTATCAATAGCGTCGTGACCACCTCGTCAACGCCAAGGCGAACCTTGAGCAACGCGGGGATCAACAGCAGGATTGCGCCTGCCAGCATGGCGAGGATTGCCATTGTCGGCAGCAAAAGGAAGGCGGGCCAATCCAGCAAACCCGCGCCGAGGATCGCAACGACCAGTGCGCCGCCATATAGCTGTGCCTCGGCGCCGATGTTCCACAGCCGCGCGCGGAATGCGACGGCCACGGCGAGGCCGGTAAAGATCAGCGGCGTGGCGCGGTTCAGCGTTTCCAGCAGGGCAAATGTGCTGCCGAACGCGCCCCTGAGGATCAGGCCGAGCACCGAAAACGGGTTCGCGCCCGCGATCATCGCCAGCAGTGAGGCGATGACGACAGTGGCGCTGATCGCCAACGCTGGCGGCGTTAGCGTGCGGGTCAGTGAGGGATTGGCGATGGGTTCAAGACGCATGGGTGCGCTCCTCAAAACCATGCCCGGCCATCCAGACGCCCAGATCGGCGGGCGACATCGTGCCGCGTTCGAACGGGGGCGACAGGTGGCCCTCAGAGATGACATGAATGACGTCCGACAAAGCCATGATTTCATCCAGATCTTCGGAAATCAGCAGAACGGCCGCGCCGCGATCCCGCGCCTCAAGGAGCTGCGAGTGAACATAGTTAACCGCGCCGATATCAAGGCCGCGCACGGGCTGATTGGCGAGGATGATCTGCGGTTCGCCCTCCATCACGCGACCCAGGATCAGTTTTTGCATGTTGCCGCCTGATAGCAGGCGGATGCGTGTGCCGGGACCGGGGCAGCGCACGTCGTAGCGGGTGATGATGCCCTCGGCAAAATCCTTGGCAGCGCGCCAGTTCATCCAGCCGTGGCGGCTGAACGGTGCATCCTTGTAGGTTTCCAGAATGGCGTTTTCGGTCAGATCGAAATCGGCGATAGTGCCGGTTTTGTGCCGGTCCTCGGGGATGCGCGCGATCCCGGCATGGACAGCGGCGCGGGGTGTCCAGTGCTGGACGTCAGAGCCGTTTAGCACCAGCGTTCCGCGCGCGGGCCTGATCACGCCGCCGATAAGCTCTGCCAGCGCCGCCTGACCATTGCCCGACACCCCGGCAAGCCCGGTGATCTGCCCTGCCATCAGACTGAAATCCAGCGATTTCAGGCCCGGAGCGCTGCCGCGATCCGGTGTTGATACTCCTCGCAGCGCCAACAGCGGTGCGCCCGGTTTGCCCGGCTCGGCCTTGGGCGCGCTGACGTCGCCACCGACCATGCGCGCGGCCAGATCGTTGCGATCGGTGTCATTGGTCGCGCCCTCATGTACGACCTTGCCGTGGCGCAGGATCACGACGCGGTCCGAGATCGCCATGACCTCATGCAGCTTGTGCGAAATAAAGACGATAGACAGACCCAGCGTGACGGCCTTGCGCAGCGTCTCGAACAGATCGTTGGTTTCTTGCGGCGTCAGCACCGCTGTCGGTTCGTCCAATATCAGGATGCGCGCATCGCGGTAGAGCGCCTTGAGGATTTCGACCCTCTGTCGCTCGCCGACCGTCAGCGTTCCGACACGGGCGTCGGGATCAACGCTTAACTTGAAGTCATGCGCCAGTTGCGTGATCCGCGTCCGCGCTGCTGTGCGATCCTGCCCCAGCGACCAAAGTGAGCGAGTACCCAGCGTCACGTTCTCAAGCACGGTCATGTTGTCGGCCAGCGTGAAATGCTGATGCACCATGCCGACCCCCGCATCCAGCGCCGCGCGCGGGTTGCCGGGGGGCAGGGGCGCGCCCATCACCTCGACGCCACCGGAATCGGCGGTGTATTGGCCGAAGAGGATGTTCATCAGCGTCGTCTTGCCAGCGCCGTTTTCGCCGAGCAGCGCGATCACCTCGCCCTTGTGAAGGGTCAGGCTGACCGCGTCATTCGCGGTGAGAGCGCCGAATGTCTTGGTAATTTTATCGAGGCGCAGGACGACCTGCGCCTCCGTCGTATCAGACATTCACTGGGACTTCGGCTCTTCGTCGTTGATCTCGGTGGTGTAGATGCCGGACATGATTTCGGCCTTGCGTTTCTCGACCAGTTTCAACGCGCTTGGGGGAACCTTGTCCTCGAACGTGCCAAGCGGAGCCAGTTCGGCGCCGCCTGCCTTCATATTGGAATAGCTGCCGTAGTCGGCGGCTGAGAAGGTGGCGTTTTTGACTTCCTTGATAGCCTTGTCCAGCGTCGGCTCGAAATTCCAGATTGCCGAGGCGACGACCGTTTCGGGATAGTCGGCCTGTGTGTCGATCACGTTGCCAATGGCCAGCACGCCCTTTTCCTGTGCCGCATCGCTGACACCGAATCGCTCGGCATAAAGCATGTCTGCACCGTTTTCGATCATTGCGTAGGCGGTCTCCTTGGCGGCGGGCGGATCGAACCACGAGCCGATAAAGCTGACCTGGAACGTGGCATCAGGCTTGGTCTCGCGAACGCCGGCCATGAAGGCGTGCATCAGGCGGTTCACCTCGGGGATCGGAAAGCCGCCGATCAGCCCGATATTACCTGACTTACTCATAGATCCGGCAATGATCCCAGTCAGATATGAGGCGTCCTGAATATAGTTGTCGAATACTGCAAAGTTCGGCAGCGCGCGGTCTTCCTTGAAGCTCGAGCCGAGAAGAAAGGCGATGTTGGGGTATTCCGCCGCGACTTCGCGCGCCTCCTGCTCGACGGCAAATGCTTCGCCGATGATTAGGGTATAGCCGCTTTCGGCGTATTCGCGCATGACGCGGGCGTAGTCGGTATTGCTGACGTTTTCCGAAAACGCATAGTCGATATCGCCGCGCTCAGCGGCGGCGGTTGCGGCCTTGTGGATGCGGCTGACCCATTGCTGTTCGACCGGGACCGTATAGATGCCTGCAGTCTTGATCGGCTCTGCGGCCATCAGTGGGCGCACGCCTGAAAACAGGCCTACGGTCAACGCGGCGGCAGCGGCAGTAGCCATGAAGCGGCGACGCGTCAGTCCGCGCTGCGAATTTGGTGCATTGGTCATTGGTCCTGGATCCCCCCGAAGTTTCTAGCAGGCTTGCGCCGGAGCATAAAATCAGACGCCGCCAAATGCCAGCGATTTGCGCCCCCTGCGCGTTGGCATGTGCGTTCAGGCAATGGCAGGGTGAAAGTGGAACTGACGCAGCGTAATATTTGTTGTGCCACTGAACCGAACAGAGGCCCGCTGAGGGCCAAGGAGGACCAATGAAACCCATTGTTGCAACAGCCACCGCCGCCGTGCTGCTGCTAAGCGCGCCAGCCCTTGCCGCAAGCGATAATCCCGAAACCGCGACTGCCGCCCCCACCGGCGACGTCGCAGCCGGCGAGGAAGCGTTCGCCAAGCAATGCACGGCGTGCCATGTGGTGAAATCCGACGACGGCGAAGTGCTGGCAGGCAAGCGCGGTCGCACCGGCCCGAACCTTTATGGCGTCATGGGCGGGACCGTCGGGACGGTCGAAGGGTTCAAATTCAGCAAGTCGATGGCCGAGATGGCCGATACGGACATTGTGTGGACCGAAGAAAACTTTGTGACCTACGTTCAAAATCCAACGGACTGGCTGCGCGAAAAGCTGGACGACAAGAAAGCCCGCAGCAAGATGAGCTGGAGGGTGCGTGACCCACAGGAAGCAGCGGATATTTACGCTTTTCTCCATTCGATCGCCCCGGCCAAGGCCGAGTAGAGAAGCTGACCGATCTGCCCAAAGGCAGGCCAAGTGGCCTGCCTTTCACGGTACGATTGGGATGCCTCAGGCCTTCACCTTCTCAATTTTGGGATCGTAGAGCGCGCTCAGGCAGGCCTCGGCGGGCACGCGCTCGCCCGCGACCTCCAGTTCATACTGGCCATTCAGCACGTCCGCGCGCGTGATGCCGCTAGCGTCGCGCACATAGCCCATGCCGATTGATTTTTGCACCGTATGGCCAAAGCCAGCGGAGCTAAGCCAACCGCACCGCGCTCCATCCCGATAGATTGTCTCGCGCCCCGAGAGGATCACGCCCGGCGCAGTGGTGAAGGTCGCCATGATCTTTTTGACGCCATTCTCGGTTTGCGCGGCGCAGGCAGAACGACCGCGGAAGTCGATATTCGTCTTTAGCTTGACCGCCCAGCCGAGGCCCGCCTCCAGCGGCGTGTGGTCCGGCCCGATATCGGACGCCCAAGCGCGATAGCCTTTTTCCAACCGCAGCGTCTCAATCGCGCGGTAGCCCGCGTTGCATAGGCCGTGCGGCTCACCTGCCTGCATCAGTGCGCCGTGAACGGCGGTGGCGTACTCGGTGGGCACGTGCAATTCCCACCCCAATTCGCCCACATATGTGACACGCAATGCGCGCACGGGCGCGCCCGCGATCGCGATCATCTGGCACGTGCCAAAGGGGAAAGCGTCGTTGCCCATGTCCGCATGGGTCAAGGCCTGAACGATATCGCGCGCCCTTGGCCCCATGATTGACAGAACCGCATAGGCCGACGTCACATCAACGAGTTGCGCGTCCATACCCTGAGGAATGTTGCGCGCGATATGGTCGAAATCATGCGTTGCATAGCCCGTGCCGGTGACGATGTAGAACTCATCAGGCGCTGTGCGTGCGCAAGTCAAATCGCATTCGATCCCGCCATGATCGTTGAGCATCTGGGTGTAGGTCAGCGTGCCGACCGGGCCGCGCACGTCGTTCGCCGCGATCCATCCCAGCGCTGCCTCGGCTTCCGGGCCCTTTAGCACAAACTTGGCAAAGGACGTCTGATCAAAGAGGACAGCCGCTTCGCGTGCCGCTTTGTGTTCGCGCGCGACCGCGTCGTGCCAATTGGGCGTTTGATACGTATAGATATCGCGCGCCTCTTCGCCGGGTTCTGCGAACCAGTTGGGCCGTTCCCATCCCAGTTTCTCGCCGAAGACCGCGCCTTGGGTTTTCAGCGCGTCATAGAGTGGTGATTTGCGGCAGGGGCGCGCTGATGAGTGTTCCTCATGCGGCCATGCCATCGTGTAGTGCTTGCCATAGGCCTCGTAAGTACGAGCGCGGATCCAGTCGTCGTCGAAATGCGGGCGACCAAAACGGCGGATATCGACGGCCCAGAGGTCATAGGGCGGCGCGCCCTTGGCCACCCATTCGGCCAGCGCCATGCCCGCGCCGCCCCCCGCCGCGATGCCATAGGCGTTAAAGCCCGCTCCGACAAAAAAATTGCGCAATTCTGGCGCTTCACCGAGGATGAAATTGCCATCGGGGGTAAAGCTTTCTGGGCCATTGGTCAGTGTCTTGATACCAGCGGTTTCCAGCGCGGGAACACGGCCCAAGGACAGCTCCATCAACTGCTCGAAATGGTCGAAGTTACTGTCGAGCAGGGTGTAGTGAAAATCCTTGGGGATGCCGTTTTTGGCCCAGAGGATCGGATTGGCCTCATAGCCCCCCATGACTAGGCCGCCGACCTCCTCCTTGTAGTAGGTCAGGCGGTCAGGATCGCGCAGGGTCGGCAAATCGGGGGTTACGCCGTCTATCTGGTCCGTGACCATATATTGATGTTCGATCGGGACGAGGGGGACGTTGACGCCGACCTGTTTGGCAAATTGGCGCGTCCACTGGCCACAGCAGGCGATTACGATGGGCGTGTCGATGCGGCCTTTTTCCGTCTCGACGCCTTTGATGATGCCGTTTTCGACGATGACCTCTGTGACCTTGGTATCCTCGAAAATCCGGGTGCCCTTCTGCCGCGCACCCTTGGCCAGTGACAGGGTGATGTCCGAGGGGTTCGCCTGTCCGTCGGTCGGCATGAAGGCCGCGCCGACGACGTCGTCGACCTGCATCAGCGGCCATAATTCCTGTGCCTCCGATGGCGTCAGCAGCTCCATTTCCAGGCCAAAGGAATGCGCAGTCGTCGCTTGTCGCTTTACCTCGGTCCAGCGTTCGGCGTTGCAGGCAAGGCGCAGCCCGCCGTTCATCTTCCACCCGGTTGCCTGACCCGTCTCGGCCTCGAGCCGTTTGTAGAGATCGACGGAATAACCCAGCAGCTGCGTGATATTGGCGTTCGAGCGTAGCTGCCCGACGAGGCCGGCGGCGTGAAACGTGGTGCCGGAGGTCAGCTTCTTCCGCTCGAGCAGCACCACGTCCCAACCCAGATCGGCAAGGTGATAGGCGGTCGAGCATCCGACGATGCCGCCGCCGACGATGACCGCACGGGCCTGATTGGGGAAATCGCTCATGTCAGGTGTCCTTGTCTGTGAAGGCGGCCAGCGCAGCGCGGTAGCGGTTGAGGTTCTTGTCGGTGTAGTCGGCGTAGTCGAATTCGAGGGTCGAGGTCTGCTCGCTGACCATCGACCACATCGTTTCGCGCAGGAGCGACGCGCATTTCATGGCCGAATAACTGCGCCAGAGGGCGGTATCCGGCGGATGGCCATAGTAGCGGGTCAGCATCGCCTCTTCGGCGGCGCGCGGCAGATCGCAGTTCGAGGCGATGCCACCCAGATCGAAAAGCGGCGAGTTGAACCCGCCGTATTCCCAGTCGATGACCCAGAGGCGATCCTCGGCCCGCAGGATGTTGGCAGGCAACAGATCGTTATGCCCCAGAACCAGATCAACGGGGCCGACGGCGCGTTCCAGCATGTCCGCCTCGTCCAGCAGGCCGCTCAGTTGCGGGGTATGGCGCGAGCCCCGTTCCCGAAGGTCATGGGCGTAGCTGCGCAGAATATGAAACACCCAGAAGGCGAGGATCGGGCCATGTGCATAGCGCGGCATGTCGCGATGGACCCGCGCGATGAGGTCGGTCGCCTGCATCAGCGTGGCCTCGTCATGCAGATCGTTTTCGGTCAGTGCGACGCTGTCAATAAAGTCGATGACCAGCGCGCCCGGCTCGACGTGATGCACTTGCGGTGATAGCCCTGCCTCGGCAGCCGCACGGCTGAGCGACAACTCGTGCCAGCGCAGGATGCCGTGCTCGGGGATGTCCTGCCCCAGCCGCACCACATAGTCGCGTCCCTTATCCGTCACGCGGATGTTGTGGTTGGTGATGCCGCCATCCAACGGCACGGCGGCACTCACAGCTGTCCAGCAGGGCAGGGCGCGCGCGGTCTTGATCGCCTCATCAGGAGTCATGACAGGCCCAGCCTTTCCCGTGATCGGCGCGCCATGGCCGAGATGATGCGATCCGCGATGATCGCGATAAACGCGACCGCAAGGCCGGCGACGATACCTTGGCCGGTGTTCGCCTTGGTCAGCGCGATATAGACCTCCTGACCCAGATCGCGGGTGCCGACGAGGGCTGTGATGACCAGCATCGACAGCGCCAACATGATCGTTTGGTTCAGGCCCAGCAGTAGTGAGGGCGCGGCCAGCGGCAGCTTGATCCGCCAGAGTAGCTGGCGGGGTGTGCAGCCCGCGACCAGCCCGGCTTCGATCATCTGCGGATCGACCGAGCGCACGCCATGCGCCGCATAGCGCACGGCAGGGGCCAGCGCGTAGAGAACAACCGCGATCATCGCCGAAAAGTCGCCGACGCGGAACAGCATCACCACCGGGATCAGATAAACAAAGCTGGGCAGGGTTTGCAGCGTGTCGATGAACGCGCCGACCCACGCGTGGGCGCGCGCCCGCTGCCCGGCCCAGATGCCAAGGGGGACGCCAATGGCGTAGGCGATCAGAACCGATACACCGCAAAGGTAGACGGTCGTCATTGCCTTGTCCCAGAGGCCCACGGCAGCGATCAGCGTGGCCATGGCCGCCGACATCAGGCCCAGTCGCCATCCACCGACACGCGCAGCGGCCAAACCGGTGGCGATGATGCCCCATGCCCATGGGATACCGGTGAAAAAGCGTTTCACCGGCAGCAGGAGCCACGTGAGAAAGAACGACTTGATCGTGTCCAGAATGTCAAAGAACGTGATGTTGATCCACCGCATCGCATCCTCCCAGAATGCGCTGGTCGTCAGGGTGAACCGCTCGGGGTAGTCCTGCACAAAGGGCAGGGCGAGGCTGACCAGATACGTGCCGCCGACGATCAGCGTCGCCGCCACGAGGTAAGGATGGCGTTGGGCGAGGTTTGCACCCCGCTTGGGCGCGGCAGCGGGCAAGCGTTTTGAGAAGGCCTGACTGACGCGATCCAGCGCGATGGCGATGACCACGATAGCCAGACCAGCCTCGATCCCGCCGCCTATATCGAGACGGCGCAGCGCGCTGAGGACGTCGAACCCAAGGCCACCGGCGCCGATCATCGACGCAATGATGACCATGTTCAGCGACAACATGATCACCTGATTGACACCCACCATCAGCGTCGGCGCGGCGGAGGGCACCAGAACCTTCCACATCATCTGACGCTTGGTGCAGCCGGCCATATGCCCTGCCTCGACCACTTCGGGCGGCACGCTCTGCAAGGCGACCGTAGCGACCCGCACCATCGGCGGCATCGCATAGATGACTGTTGCAACCAACGCAGAGACGGGGCCGAAGCCAAACAGGAACAGGATCGGCACGAGATAGGCGAATATCGGCACCGTCTGCATTAGGTCCAGCACCGGGCGCATCGCCCGCTCGACCCACGCCGCGCGGTAGCACGCAATCCCAAGGGCGAGGCCCCCCAGCACGCCGATAGGCACTGCGATCACCACCGAGGCAAGCGTGACCATCGCGCTGTCCCACTGGCCAAACACCGCCAGATAGATAAAACATGCGCCAACCAGCGCGGCCAGCCCCCAGCCCTTGGCATAGCGCGCCAGCAACACCATCAGCGCGGTGACCGCGATCCAGCTGAGCGGCGGCGCGATCTGAACAGCGTTGCTGCCAAGGCCGTGGATAAACCCGTCCGCCAACAGGGCACGCGCGGCGTCATACGGCACCTCGATCAGGGCCGAGATAAAGCGAGTCAGCTCCTGAAAGGTGAACAGACCGAATGTCGCGTCCTCCAGCAGCCATTTCATCGCGGTGGAAATCCAGCCTTCGATGTTCAGCTGCCACCCCTTGGGAAAGCGGATGATCCAGCGCGCATCCAGCGCCTTGTAAAGCTGAAAGGAATAACTGGAGAGCGCCCATGTCACCGCCAGCAGCGCCCACCAGAACAGCGCGCTGGGCGCGATCAGGCGTCGCCAACTCATGCGCGGGCCCGACCAATCAGAACGTCGATGACGGCGGCGGCATCAACGCTGCCGACAGCCTCGCCATCCCTCATCACGCGAAAGGGGCGCTGGGCCGCCTCGACCTGATCTGCGACATCCGCGACCCTTTGGGATGCCTCCAGATCGCCGGCATAGGTGCCGTTCGTGAGGCGCGCCATGATCGCGCCCACGCTTAGCACCTTGCCGCGCGGGATGTGCTTGGTGAATTCCGCGACGTAGTCTGTGGCGGGGTTCAACACCAATTCCTCGGGCGTGGCGGTCTGCACGATGTGCCCATCTTTCATCACCGCAATCCGGTCAGCAAGGCGGATCGCCTCATCGAAATCGTGCGTGATAAAGACAATCGTTTTCTTGAGCAGCCCCTGAAGGCGCATGAATTCGTCCTGCATCTCGCGCCGTATAAGCGGGTCGAGCGCGCTGAAAGGCTCGTCGAGAAACCAGATTTCAGGCTCGCCCACGAGGCTGCGAGCGATGCCGACGCGTTGCTGCTGACCGCCCGACAATTGGCGGGGAAAATAGTCCTCGCGCCCTTTCAGGCCGACCGTCTCGATCATCTCATTCGCGCGCGCCTCGCGGGTGCGGCGGTCAACACCCTGCACATCCAGCGGAAAGGCGACGTTCTGCAGAACGCTCAGATGCGGCAGCAGGGCAAAGTTCTGGAACACCATCCCGATCTTGCGCCGCCTCAATTGCGTTAGCTGTGCGCTGCTCATCGCCAGCAAATCCTCGCCGTCAAATTCAATCTCGCCACCCGTCGGCTCGACGAGGCGCGACAGACACCGCACCAGCGTGGACTTACCGGACCCCGACAAACCCATGATGACAAAAATCTCGCCCTCGCAGATTTCGACATCGGCGGCGCGCACGGCGCCAATCATGGCCGCATCGCGCAGAGTGGCGTCATCAGGATCAGGGTGCTTGTTCAGGAAGTTGCCAGCATCCGGGCCGTATAGCTTCCAGACATTGCGGCAGAGCAGTTTACGCGCGCGGGGCATCTGCACCTCAAAATGGCCCGGAGGCGGGCATAAAGGAAATACCGTGGAATAAACGAGGGGCAAAGCGCCCCCCGCTCAGGCTCAGCAAAAAATCAGTTGATCCAGCCGTCTACCTTGTCGGCGTTGTCGGTCATCCATTGGTCAGCGACCGCCTCGATGGACTGCCCGTCCAGATCGATGGCGGTAACCATCGCGCCCATTTCGTCATTGGTCAGCGTGTAGTTGCGGATGATCTCGGCCGCGCCGGGCCACTTGTCCTCGACGCCCGCCCAAGCGACCTTCCAGATCGGTCCTGTCGGCTTGCCGCAATCATAGGCGGCGTCGGGGTTTATGCCGACGCTCGGATCCTCGTAGCAAGCCTTGGAGTATTCGGGGAATTCCACGAATTTACCGTCGTATTTGGTGGTCGACCAGTGCGGCGAATAGATCCACAGGACGATGGGCGCCTCGCGCTGGTAGGCCGATTCAAGTTCGGCGAATAGCGCGGCGTCTGTGCCAGCATGGACCACTTCGAAATCCAGGCCCAATGCCTCGACGCGTTCTTCGTCAAAGCCGCCCCATGTGACCGGCCCGCCGAGGTATCGACCCAGCGGGGCCGTCTCGGACGTGGCGAATTCCTGCGCGCAATCGTTCAGTGCCTCCCAGTTTGGCAGGCCGGGGCAGCGTGCCTCCATATAGCTGGGATACCACCATTCCTCGATGGCTATCATGCCGCCTTCGCCCATGTTGACGACGTTGCCAGTGCCGATGGCCTCATCCATTGCCTCGCGGCCTGTCGTCTCCCACATCTCGACGGCGACGTGCAGATCGCCGGTCTTGAGGCCCGCAAATTGGGCGATGTAGTCGGCTTGAACCAGTTCGATATTGTAGCCTGCCTGCTCCAGCACGTCCTTGAGGATCGTGGCGTTGACGATCTGGCCGGTCCAGTCATGCGTTGTCAGGCGGATCGGATCCTGACTTTCGACCTCGGCAAGGACGGGCGCCGCGAGCGTGGCCAGCGCGGCGGCGGAAATGGCGATGCGTTTCATTAAATGGGACTCCCTGAATATCGGCTGCGCCTCGTTCGGTCGGGTGCGGCCTTATGACCGTAAGTGAACCGCAGAAAGCAACATATGGCAACATAAAATGTGGTTTTATGTTGGATTATGTGGCGCGTCATGCCAAAATCTGCTTGCACACGGCGCGGCGCAATGCGACCCCGGCAGCGCCCCTTATTAATCGGCAGGCCCCATGGACAGCGCCCATCCCACGCACCGACAGCAGGAAATTCTTGACGCGCTGCGTCGCGCGGGTGGTTCGCTGCGCGTACAGCGTCTGGCGACCGAGCTGGACGTCAGCGAGGAAACAGTGCGCCGCAACCTCAAGCCGTTGGCCGAGGCGGGCCATGTAGAAAAGATGCATGGCGGCGCGCGTCTGGCCGAGATCGGCGGCGAGGGCGACTTTCAGCACCGGCTGCGGATCGCACCTGAGGCCAAGCAGCGCATCGCGCGCCACGTCGCGGCGATGATCCCCGATGGCGGATCGGTCTTTCTGGATGTGGGCAGCACGACCAGCTACATCGCCGACGCGCTGCGCGATCACGCGGGGCTGCTGGTGGTGACCAATTCTGTTTCGGTCGCCTACAAGCTGGCGACGCGGGGCGGCAACCGCGTCTACATGGCAGGGGGCGCGCTGCGCGCCCATGACGGCGGCGCGTTCGGGGCCGAGGCGATGGCCTTTGCCGGTAATTTCAAGACGGATCTGGCGGTGTTGTCGACAGCAGGCATTACGGCGCAAGGCGGTTTTATGCTGTTCGACCTCGAAGAGGCGAATTTCAGCCGCGCGATCATCAAGGGCGCAGCACGGCGCATCGTGGCGGCGGATTCCGCCAAATTTGGCCGCGCGGCGCCGATCAAGCTTTGCAATCCGGCGTTGATCGACACACTGGTAACAGACACGGCCCCGCCCGCGGATCTGGCGGCGGCGGCGGCAGAGTGGAACACGCAGATAGAGGTGGCAAGCGTATGAGTTTGATTGAGATTGCGGCCATCGCCGCGCGCATCGCAGAGGATGCCAGTGCCGTTCCGATGCGCCATTTCCGCCAGTCCGACCTCGGGATCGAGACCAAGGACGACGTCGATTCCAGCCCCGTCACAATCGCTGACCGCGCCACCGAAGAGGCGATCCGCGCGGCACTGAGCGCCGAATTTCCCGGCCACGGCATTTTTGGCGAAGAGTTTGGCATCGCAGGATCGCTGGACGGCCCCGCCTGGATCATCGACCCGATCGACGGCACGCGGTTCTTTCTGACGGGCTATCCCGGTTTTGGGATGCTGATCGGGCATTTGCGGGCAGGTGTGCCGCAGATCGGTATCGTGCGGATGCCTGCGCTGAATGAAACATTTGTCGGCATTCGGGGCGGTGGCGCAACGTTGAACGGCGCGCCGATTGCGGTGCGCGCCACCACGCGGCTAGAGGATGCGCGCCTATATATCAACGAGGCCGAGCGCACGCATGTGCATGATCCGGCGCTATTCGCGCGGCTGTGCAAAATTGGTCACACGCGGCGCATGTCCCACGATTGCTATCCTCACGCGCTGGTCGCAGCGGGACAGATTGATGCGGTGACAGATATCGGCCTTGAGCCTTACGATTTCATGCCGCTCGTTCCGCTGATCGAGGCGGCTGGCGGGATCATCACGGATTGGGAGGGGCGACCGCTGGCCCTCGGTTCGGACGGGCGGGTCGTCACGGCGGCGACGCCTGCTCTGCACGCGGCGCTCTTGGACGTGCTGAACGGCTGAGATCGGGCTCGCTACTGCTGGGCCTTGGCGTGGGAGCATGTTAAGGTTGCTGTAGATTACCGGCAAAAAACCAACATGACGTATTCCGACTACATCCCCAAGGGCGCGGCCAGTTTTCGCATCGCGCGCGTCGAAGCGCCGCGGATGTTTGATTTCGTGCTGCTGCCCAAGCTGACGATGCTGGCGTTGTCGGCGGCGATCGAGCCTTTGCGCGTGGCCAATCAGATCTCGCAGCAGGAGCTGTATCGTTGGCGCACGATGACGCCGGCTGGCGCGCCCGTGCGCTGTTCGAACAACATTTCCATCGTGGCTGATGCGCCGCTGGGGCCGCCTGAGCGGGGGGCGCGCGTGTTCGTCTGCTCGGGCGTCGAACCTGCCGAGACGCTGGACACCGGCGTCACGCATTGGGCCGCGCGGCAGGCAGCGCATGGCGTGCCGGTGGGCGCGATCTGCACCGGGGCGTTCACGCTGGCCAAGGCCGGTCTGCTGGGGGGGCGGACTTTTACGCTGCACTGGGAAAACCAGCCCTCTTTTGTCGAGGCTTATCCCGACCTTGTGCCGACGCCGAACCTATATGAGGTGGACCGCGACCTGATGACGGCGGCGGGCGGATCCGCGTCGACCGACCTGATGCTGAGCGTGATCGAGGCTGATTTCGGCCACGATTTCGCGCTGGTCGTGTCGGATATGTGCCTGCACGGGCGCAGTCATTCGGACCATGCGCCCCAGAAAACCGCCCGCTCGGCGGTTATCGGCAGCCGCAATCGGCACCTGATCGCCGCGATGCGCCTGATGCACTTGCACCTCGAAGAACCGCTGAGAGTCGAAGAGATCGCGCAACAGACCGGCATCTCGAAACGCCAGCTTGAGCGCAGCTTTTCCCAGCATACCGGCCTCAGCCCGCGGCGCTATTATACCGACATGCGCCTCGCGCGGGCCTATTCGCTGCTGAGCGAGACGGATCTGCCCATTGCCGAGATCTCTGCCGCGACCGGCTTTGGCGGAACATCGGCCTTTGCGCGGGCGTTCCGCGCCAAGTTTGACGTGGCGCCAGGGAAGTTTCGCAAGAGGTGGTGAGGGGCGCCATTTTGCCCGGCTTCCGCCGCGCCTATTCCGCTGCCGAAGGCGATCCCTCGGGCGTATAAATCACGCGCGTGTCCTCGTGAAAATCATGCAGGTTCAGCGGCCAGCGGGCGCGGGGCCAGCACATCTCCATCTGTAGCCTCTGCGGGCGATAGACCGCCGTATAGAGCGTGCCGAACCCCTCGTCGAAGCGCGATGAATAAAGCGGTGGGCGCAGGAAGGCGTTGATGAATTTCTCTTCGGGATCGACATGCAGGGTCAGACGTTGCAGCAGATAGCGCTCGCGCTCGACCGTCGCTGTGAACCGCGCGTGGCTGGCCCACTCGACCCGCTCCTGATGGTTGGTGGCGACCGCCTGATGGGTGATGGTGGTCTTGCGGTCGGGGGCCATTAGCGCGGTCAGGAATTTGCGCTGAGCATCGACCACGGTGACGTTGTAACTCATATGGGTCGGCACGCGGGCCAGAACGCGGCCCGCCTCGGCGGCCGTCTCACATGTTTGCAGTACGTAGCGCAGGATCAGCGGCACGCCGAAGCCGTCGCCAACCACCCGCCGGCCGCCGAATGTCAGGGAGACGGCGAGGCCCGCATCATTGATCCCGTCGACCAGCCCCCAGAGCCCGTCGGACGTGCCCATGACGGCGCGGCCCTGCCAATTGGTGCGCAGGGTCAGGCTGTCGAACGCCTTGGGCGAGTAGTCGTAATTGCGCACCAGAACAGGCTCGGCCCCCGGCCAGATCGCCTGTGAACATGACGATAGGTAGGGGGGCGGGCAATAAAAGCTGAGAAAGCGCGCAGCGTGGTCCGTGCCGCCCGCCAGTTCGCAGAGCTGATCGTAGAGCGGCAGTAATTCCGGCATATGCGCGCGCAGCGCCTTGTGACTGTCCAGAAAGCCGGGCCGCGCCTCGGGCCCCTCGCGCGCCCACCAGCGATGGTAGTCGGGCCAGTATTCATGGAAAAGCCCGGCCCATTTCGGGCCGGGTTCATCCTCGGAGATTGCGCGCCAATTCAGTTCCATCAAGCCATCTACATGATCTTGAAGGCCGGATCGGCAAGGGCCGGTCCTGCCTCGGCTGTGGGCATGGGACGCCCGTGAACGCCCTTTTTGATGCCATGAATCCAGCGCTTGCCACGCTCGTTCAGCTTGAATCCGTTGGTCATCGAGCGTCCGCGCGTCACCAGAATGCCAATATCGGCCCCCTCATAGCGATAATCGCCGGGTTGCAGAATGCGCAGAAAGAATGCCTCATTCTCGGACCCAACCGCGCGGCGGTGATAATCAAACCGGTTAAAGTCGATGCTGCCATCGTCGCGCATCCGGTAGATGCCAGTTTCGGGCACTGCGGTCGCGATGTCGACGGTATCTTCGGTATGTTTGATGACCATCTGCGACCACGAGTCGATCATCTTGGGATCGGCCCAACGGCTGTTCAGTTCGTCCACGTCCAGCTTGAATTTCTTTTTCGAGAATTCCAGCAGGTGGAAGAGGAACAATGGCGCGTCGGCATGGGCGAATGCCGCGTGATTCGTCATCGACGAACAGCCGGTGATGCGCGGGTTCAGTTCGCCCAGCCAGATATCACCGGTTTTCTTGTCAATCAGGAAATCCAGCTCAAAATAGCCGCGATATCCCTCCTTGCGCAGTTGCTCGCCGAATTTGAAGGTCAGTTCACGGGCCTTCTGGCGCACTTTGGGTGGGAAGGCTGTCGCAAAGATCTCGTTCCCGCACCAGCCGCCGCGATAGGGGGTTAGTTCTTTGAAGCCAACAAGCTCGGTCATCAGCGGGCCGACGATGGTGCCCTCCTTGGTGGCGCAGGCCTCAATTGCGGAACCGCGGCAATCGATCCGCTTCATGATCTTGATCTCGCCCTCGCCGACGATCTCGTGCTCGTGGCGGCGGAAATCGGCCTCGGACTTGATGAAAAACGTGGTGTGGCCACTATCGCCATAGGCCGATTGCAGCACCAGATCGTGGCCGAGGCCGGCTTTGTCGCAAATCTCTTTCAGATGCTCGTAGTTCTCGACGACGCTCAGCGTGTTGGGCACAGACGGCACACCCGCCTTGTTGCCGATGCGGACCGTCTCGATCTTATTGTCCATCTTTTGGCGCAGCTTGGCTTTGGGGAACCAGACGTCGGCGCCCAGTTCCTTGCTCAGCCGCTCAGTTTCGGCGTCAAACATCAGGAACACGAATTTCGGCTTGCCGCCACGCCGTTTGATGAGGTCGATGACCTCCTTGTGCTGCAGCAGATAGTTGTTGATGTCCTCAATCGACTGGAATTCGGCATGAGGCTGCTCGGACGGGACAAACGTGTTCGGATGCTTGCCGCCATAGCAGTCTATATAGCTGATAAACTTGAAATTCTTGCACCATTCATCAAGGCCCAGCAGGTTGAAATTGGTGGCCGATATGAAATAGATCGGATCCTCGTTGCGGTGAAAGTGGCGACGGATTTCCGAGATATTCTTGAGCTCTGCGGACATGGTTGTGGTCCTCCTGTTGGTAGGGTCGTTTTTTATTTTGCTCTTGTCGTCTAGAGCTTTGCGCGCGCGTCGTTCAGTTTCAAGCGCGCTGTGTTGGCCTTGCCTGCGCGTTTCAGCGCGTCTTGCGTGAACACGCGTAGGCCCAGATCGCCGCGATAGCCGTGGATTTCGCTCACATCCAGCGCGCGCATGAATGACAGGATCTCGTCGCTGACCACCTGTCCCGGCACCAGAATGGGAAAGCCGGGCGGGTAGGGGATGATGAATTGCGACGATACGATATCCTCGCCGCTCTTCATCGCGTCGTGGATCGAGCCGTCAAGTTCGAGGTAGTCGCAGTTCTTTTCGTCGTAGCTGAGGAAAAAGGCCGAGCGGATGTCGCCCTCTGGCGTCTCGCTGCCCGAGCGGAACGCATCATGGAAACGCGAGAAATCGGGCAGGGGGGGCAGGTCGTCCATCAGGTTCGACACACGCTTTTGAAACCCGCGCCGCTCCATCATCGAGGCGTCGTCCTGCAATTCGTCCAGTTCGCGCGCGATTTCGACCAGCACTTCGATGAGGTAGGCGACCGAGGATCGCGTCGTGCCGATATTGGTCATGAACAGGACCGTATTGCGCGACGTTTTGTTGATCTGGATGCCGTATTTATCCATCAGGATTTCGGTCTTGAACGTGTCGCCGTCCCAGCCGGTTCCGCCGACCGAAAGGGTCACGCGCGTTGCGTCCAGCACGAATTCGTCGTTTTCCCAACACTCCCACATATCGGTCCAGCCCTGATCGGAATCGTAGTAGCTGCTGACGCCGCTTTCGCGGTGTTCTTCGGGGATCATGTCGCCTGCGGTCAGAACCTTGAAATATTTCTGCAAGAGCGGATGGGTCGATATCGCGCGGCGCATCGACATGGCCGCCTCGACCTGCCGCTGCACGAACTCAAACCCTTCCAGTTCGACCTGACGACGCCCCACGTCCAGCGATGCGATGATCTGGTAGTTGGGTGAGGTCGACGTGTGGGTCATGTAGGCCTCGTGAAACGACGCCTCTACCTCGCCTTTGAAGTCCTGATCGTTTACGTGGATCATCGATCCCTGGCGCAGCGACGTCAGCGTTTTGTGCGTCGATTGCGTGGCATAGACGCGCACGCGAGAGTTGGGCGGAGGCACCAGACGCGTGTTAATCAACGTCTCGTCGTCGGCATCCTTCAGCAGCTCCTGTTGGGCCTCGTAGGCCTTGGCGTGCGCTTCGCTGCGGAACCGTTCGCGCAGGTTGTTTGCAGCGTTCATCGCGGTGCGCTGGCGGTATGTGGGGCCAAAGCGGGCAAAGGCGAACCACGCCTCGTCCCACAGGAACACAAGGTCCGGCTTGATCGCCAGACATTCCTGCATGACCCGCTCGACGTTATAGACAATACCGTCGAATGTGCAGTTGGTCAGCAATAGCATGCGCACGCGGTCCAGCTTGCCGGCTGCTTTTAGCTGCAGCAGCTGCGCCTTGATGTCCTTGAGAGGGACCGCGCCATACATCGAATATTCGTTCAGCGGATAGCTATCGAGGTAGCAGACCTGCGCACCGGCCAGCACCATGCCGTAATGGTGCGACTTGTGGCAATCGCGGTCGACCAGAACGAGATCTCCGGGCCGAACAAGGGCTTGGACGACGATCTTGTTGCAGGTCGAGGTGCCGTTGGTGGCGAAATACGTCTGTTTTGATCCAAACGCACGGCTGGCAAGGCGCTGCGCCTCTTTGATGGGGCCGTGCGGCTCTAGCAGGCTGTCTAGGCCGCCAGAGGTGGCAGAGGTTTCGGCCATAAAGATGTTAGGCCCGTAAAACGCACCCATGTCCTGAATCCAGTGACTGCGGTTAATCGACTTACCTCGGCTGATCGGCATCGCGTGGAAAACGCCCGTTGGCTGCTTGGAATACTCGACCAGCGCGGTAAAGAACGGTGTTTTATAGCGCGCCTGCACGCCCCTAATAATGTTCAGGTGCAGTTCGAGGAAATCCTCCTGATTATAGAAAACGCGGCGACAAATCCCCAGATCCAGCCCCGCGATATCCTCGGCCGAGCGGTCGGTAATCAGGTATGCGTCCAGCTCGGGGCGCACGCGGGCGATCAAGCGGCACAGTTCGGGGCCGTAGTTGCTGGGGTCCAGCTCTTCCAGCGCCGCTATGCCGCCTGCACGGTTGAGATACCGTTCAAGTATAGGCAGCACCATTTTTGAGTGCAGCGTGAGGCCGGGGCGCACCACGATGGCCTGAATGTTGTGATTGAAAAGTACGCCCATCAGCGCGTCCTGAAGGCTGGGCACGACGACCGGCTCGTAGTGGAAGGGGTCTTCGGGGCGGCGCATCCGCTGGAAATTACTCTTGAGCCAGCGCTCCTGATGTTCGTTCAGGTTATCGACCACCATGACCTCGAAATAGGGCTTGCTCAGCGCGCGCGCCTCCAGCGATTGCATCGCCTCGTCGTCGTGATCATCGGCCTCGGTGCCGTCGCGGTCCAGCGGGATTTGGCGGCGCCGATACGCGCCGCTGGTCAGTGCGCGGGTGATGCGCTGCACGGTAAAGGCCAGCTCGCTGTAGTGGCCGGCGTCAAAGTGACGGCGCAGCACGTCGAATGCGGCAGTGCCGGGAAAGGCCCAGAACGTCTCGATCGGGGCCAGTTGATCGAGCAGCTCCTCGATCTGTTTCGCCCCGCTTTTCGTTGGGCGGCCTCCCGATGCGCCGCCCCTGTCGACCCGGATCATTTGAGCCGTGGCTTCGCGAAGCGAACTCCACCGGTCGGCCCTGAGTTGGACCGCCGAATAATAGTCTGCCATCGAATGCATATCACTTCCCCGCTATTGACGGGCGATCAGAAAATGAAGGCAAAGATAGTGCGGGCAGATTCTGATCGTCCGCATTTTTTATGGTGTTAATTGGTGATCGGCGGCGCGCCTCCGGCGTTGGTACCCGGCGTCATGCCGACCGCCGCTTGGGCGCTTTCTTGTGTTTTCTCTAGAACGGGCGGGGCGCCAACTGTGTCATGCGTGCCCGGACGTGCGCCCAGATCTCGGCCCAGGTCGGCGCGTGCAGCGCCGGATGTGTCCTGGCCCGGAACGACCAGCGGACCCAGCCCGTGCAGATAGGCGTCGGTGCCGCTGGTGCGGTCATAGACGGAAAAATCGACTTCGCGGTCGCGAAAACTCTTGAGGACCTGGCCCAGCCCCTTCATGCCGCGCTCGCGTTGGCGGCGCACATGGCTGAGGTCGATCTCGATCGGAAACATATCCTCTTGGCCTGCCGACTGGTGCAGCACGGTCGAGGTCGGATCGATCACGCAGGATTTACCCACACCGCCCGCGCCAAGGCCGTTGACGTCGATGACATAGCACTGGAACTGCGCCGCCGTGGCACGCGCGATCGACAGCTCGGCCTCGCGGTCGGTCGTGCCGGTCAGAACCGGGTGCAGCAACACCTCGACGCCCTGAGACGTCATCTGGCGCGTCGTTTCGGGAAACCACATGTCATAACAGATCGACAGGCCGAACCGGCCCACATCGGGCACGTCAAAGACGCAAAAATCGGTGCCCGCCTCGACGCCGCCCTCATAGGGGCGGAACGGAAATATCTTGCGGTAGTTGCACACGATTTCGCCCGCCGGGTTGATCACGGTCGAGGTGTTGTAGATGCGCCCGTCCTCAGCGGTCTCGAACATCGAACCGGGGATCAGCCAGATGTTATGGCGGCGCGCAGCCTCGCAAAAACGGTCCACCGTTTCATTGCGTAGCGGCAGCGAAAACTTGGTCAGCGGCCCGAACGGGGCCAGCTCCGAGAAAAGCACCATCTGCGTCCAAGGAAAGCGCGACATCAGCAGGTCCAGTCGGTGGATCATGCCGTCGACATTGGATTGCAGAGCGTTCACATACATCTGAACACCTGCGATTGCGAATGGCATCATCGGTGGCTTTTCCTCTGCTTTCGCCTTTGCGTTCGGCCACCTTACGACAAGTGATCTTGAAATAACAACAGAAGACGCTGGGGGCGTGCGGCCTTTACGCTGCGTCAACGCGCGCTTGCTTGGCGACATCTTGAATGACCGGCGCGGCGATTGCCGACGCCGTGGGTCATCCACTTTGATGTGATCTGATAGGCCGCTCAGACTGGTGCGCCATCAGCAATTGGATGCGCTTTGCAGCACATAGCGGTTACGTTCCCTTAACGATTGCCGAATGCCAAGGGCGGCGTGCTGACTGGTTGGGAGCAGGAACCGGCGGCGGGAAATCTAATCCCAAATCCGTCTTGGATAAGCCGTCGTCCTGCGCCGGGCAGTAGAGCCACTTTGTCGTGCTGTTGGTGTGGTACTTTCACCACTTGATTTCAGGACCATTCACCGCATGACAACAGACGCAATACCAACGGAAATTCGGCGTCAGGCGCTTTGAATCCGGCTGTGCACCTATCCAGTTTCGCAACGTCTCAAGCTGCATGCACTTGCGTAAACCTTAAAAATCCACCAAAGGCTAACATTGGTAAGCATCGGTGGGCGAGACGAATGGTAAGCTAGTGTCAATCGTCAAGCAGGACCTTGGTCATTTGCAACTCCGCAGCAAAACGTGGTGCAAGCCAGATATTTCCAAATTTAATCCGTCGCAGAAAAGGACAGGCATCGTGCAGTCTGAGGACTATAATATTGGTATGAACACGGGTATGAACACAGGCACCGTGACAGAAAAGAGAAGTGTTTCGTTGGTAGGAATTCTGGCGCGTTATCGTCAGCCCAGCCCGGTGCGCAGCGTGTTCGAATTGAGCATCACCGCCGTCTCTTTTTTCACTCTTTGGATACTGACCGCTTTGGCGGCCGTGAACGGTTTTTGGTGGGGCCTTTTGCTGACCATTCCCGCGGCTGGATTTCTGGTTCGCTTGTTCGTGCTACAGCATGATTGCGGTCATGGCGCCCTGTTCGCGGGCCGCCGGCTCAACGATTGGATCGGCCGCACGATTGGTGTCCTGACATTGACGCCCTATGATTATTGGCGTCGCACCCACGCAACGCATCACGCAACGGCAGGTGATCTGGGCAATCGCGGTATGGGCGAAATCAGCACCCTGACCGTGGCCGAGTATCGCGCCCTGCCTTGGTGGGGACGCATGCGCTATTGGCTCTATCGTCATCCTATTGTGCTGTTCGGCCTCGCGCCTGCGTGGCTCTTTATCTTTCAATACCGGTTGCCCCTTGGCCTCATGCGGGCGGGAATGCAGCCTTGGGTATCGACCTTCGTGACCAATCTGGGCATCGCGCTGCCGGTTGTTATCCTGATCTGGCTGATGGGTATCGGGCCGTTCCTTTTGGTGCAATTGCCGATCACCATTATGTCGGCGACCATCGGTGTCTGGCTGTTTTATGTCCAGCACCAGTTCCCCGATACGCATTGGTCCGAGGGTGATGAATGGAATTTTCAAAGCGCCGCACTTCATGGCAGTTCTCACTATGATCTTCCGCTGATGCTACGTTGGTTCACCGGCAATATCGGCATCCATCATGTGCATCATTTATGTTGCCGGGTGCCGTTCTACCGTTTGCCTCAGATCCTGCGCGATCACCCCGAATTGCGCGATATCGGGCGTATTACACTGCTGCAAAGCTTGGGCTGCGTCAGGCTGACGCTCTGGGACGAACATGCCAAACAACTGATTTCGTTCCGCCAAGCGCGCCTGTCTGCTGGCAATCCCGCCCTATAACGGGTGTCGTCGGCAAGGATACCGGATCCGCCCGGAGGTGGCGGCTGAAAAAGATTGAAGGAAAAGTGTTCTTTAAAAATACTTCGTTGCCCATATTTTATGAGGACGCAAACTGCAAAACACGATGAGAGGTCGATCAGAGCAGGGAGGACACCAAAATGGAAGTTTTCGATCAGTTCGCAGAGGAATACGGGCGCACAAAGCTCGTTGAAATGACGCTGCAGGATTATCTGCTGGGATGCCGCGAAGACTCGGGGCTACGGGCGACTGCGGCGGAACGGATGGTGTCGGCCATCGGGGAACCCGAGCTGATCGACACCAGTCAGGATCAGCGGCTAAGCCGGATTTTCCTTAACCGGACGATCAAACGATACAAGCCGTTCGAGGATCTCTTTGGCATTGAGGAGACTATTGAACGCATTGTCGGCTTCTTTCGCCATGCCAGTCAGGGCCTCGAGGAACGCAAGCAGATCCTCTATATGCTGGGCCCGGTCGGGGGCGGCAAATCAACCCTCGCCGAAGTGCTTAAAAACCTGATGGAGCGCGAGCCGATCTATGTGCTGAAGGCTGGCAATGACATCAGCCCGATCTTTGAATCGCCTCTGGGCCTGTTTGATCGCGCACAAATGGGCGACCTGCTGGAGAGCAAATATAACATCCCCAAAAGACTGCTGAACGGCCTCATATCGCCTTGGGCCGTCAAAAGGCTGACCGAGCTTGATGGCGATGTGTCCAAGTTCACGGTCGTCAAACTCTACCCATCAAAGCTGCGCCAAATTTGCGTCGCCAAGACTGAGCCCGGCGATGAAAATAATCAGGACATTTCATCGCTGGTCGGCAAGCTCGATATTCGCAAACTGGAGGATTTCAGCCAGAACGATCCCGACGCCTACAGCTATTCCGGCGCGCTGAACCGCACGACGCAAGGCATGATGGAGTTCGTCGAGATGTTCAAAGCACCGATCAAGGTGCTGCACCCCTTGCTGACCGCAACTCAGGAAGGGTCATATGTCGGGACCGAGAATATCGGCGCCATTCCCTATCAGGGCGTCATCGTCGCACATTCCAACGAGGCCGAATGGCGGCAATTTAAGACCAACAAAAACAACGAGGCATTTCTCGATCGTATCAGCGTCGTCAATGTGCCCTATTGCCTGCGGGCCAGCGACGAGACCCGGATTTATCAGAAACTGCTCGATGAGAGCAGCCTCAATGATGCATCCTGCGCGCCCGAAACGTTAGAGATGCTGGGCCGTTTCAGTGTGCTTACCCGCCTGAAAGAGCATGAGAACTCTCCGCTTTATTCCAAGCTGCGCGTCTATGACGGTGAAACGCTGAAAGATACCGACCCCAACGCGCGCTCAGCGCAGGAATATCGCGATGCTGCAGGTGTCGACGAGGGTATGAACGGGATGTCGACGCGGTTTGCGTTCAAGGTATTGTCCGAGACCTTCAACCACGACACCGAGGAAATCTCGGCAGATCCGGTGCATTTGTTCTATGCGCTGGAGCAGGCAATAAAACGCGACCAGATGCCCGAAGAGACCGAGAGCAGCTATCTGGCCTTCATGAAGGACGAACTTGCCCCGCGCTATGCGGAATTTATCGGCAACGAAATTCAGAAGGCCTATCTGGAATCCTATTCCGACTACGGTCAGAACCTGTTTGATCGCTACATCGCCTATGCCGACGCATGGATCGAGGATCAGGATTACAAGGATGCCGATACCGGCCAGCTCTTTGATCGCGAAATTCTGGAGCAGGAACTGGAAAAGATCGAGAAGCCCGTCGGGATCGCCAACCCCAAGGACTTCCGCAACGAAGTGGTCAAGTTTGTGCTGCGCACGCGGGCCGAAAACCACGGCAAGAACCCGGACTGGCGCAAGTATGAAAAGCTGCGCCGCGTCATCGAAAAGCGGATGTTCGGGCAGATCGAGGATCTGTTGCCCATCGTCAGTTTCGGCGCCAAGCGCGACAAGGAAACCGAAGCCAAGCACAACGAGTTTATCGATCGTATGATTGACCGGGGTTACACGCGCCGACAGGTCAGACGTCTGGTGGAATGGTACATGCGGGTCAACAAGGCAGGGTAACAAGTGAGGGAGGACGCAGGCAGATGGCCCATTTGGTTGATCGCCGCCTGAATCCGAAAGGCAAAAGCCACGGCAATCGCCGTCGCTTTATCGGGCGCGTCCGTGCGGCGGTGAAAAACGCAGTTGATGAGAGCGTGCGCAATCGGGACATCGCGGATGCCGATGGCGAGAAAATGATCACGGTGCCCGCAAAGGGCATCGCCGAGCCCAGTTTTCGCCACGCTGCCAAGGGCGGGCGGCGCCAGTGGGTGCTAAGCGGTAACCGGAGTTTCAGCGTCGGCGACCGGATCAGGAAACCGCCCTCGGGCGCGCCCGGCGGAGGTGGCCGCGAGGGGTCTGCGGATGGCGAGGGCGAGGATGATTTCCTGTTCCTGCTGACGCGCAACGAGTTCCTGGAGCTTTACTTCGAGGATCTGGAGCTGCCCGATCTGGTCAAGCGCAGCCTGAAAGAGATCAAGGCCGCCAAGCCGATACGCATGGGATATACGGTTGCTGGGACGCCGGCCAATCTCAGCGTCATGCGCACGATGCGCAATGCGTATGGCAGGCGCATAGCGATGCGTCGCCCCAAAATTCGCGACCTCGATGATCTGATCTTGCGCATTCAGGCGCTTGAGGCGCTGGACATGCCCGATGCCGCAGAACTGGCGGAATTGGGAGAGTTGCGCGAGCGGGTGGACCTGCTGCGCAAACGGCAGCGCAGTGTGCCCTTCGTCGATCCGCTGGATGTGCGCTACAAGTTTTTCGAGATGCGTCCCGAACCGTCGTCCAAGGCCGTGATGTTTTGCCTGATGGACGTCTCCGCCTCGATGGGCGAGCGTGAAAAAGACCTCGCCAAGCGGTTTTTCGTCCTGCTGCACCTCTTTCTCAAGCAGCGCTATGACAAGATCGAGCTTGTTTTTATCCGCCACACCCAGACCGCCAGCGAGGTCGACGAAGAGACGTTCTTTCACTCTCGCGAGACGGGCGGCACCGTGGTCAGCACCGCGCTGAAGCAGATGAAAGAGGTCATCAACCAGCGATACCCACCGTCCGAGTGGAACATATACGCTGCGCAGGCATCGGACGGCGAAAATTACGGCGGCGATTCCGAGGTTTGCGCCGATTTGCTGCAAGAGGCCCTGATGCCGCTCTGTCAATATTTCGCCTATATCGAAATTTTGCAGGAATCCGAGGTCAAGCTGATGAACAGCGACGACAATGGCATGGAACTGTGGCGCGCCTACCGCAAGGTTGCGGGCCATTGCCCCAACTTCGCAATGAAGCGGATAGCGACCCCCGCCGACATTTACCCGGTGTTTCGCGAGCTTTTCGTCAAAAAAGGGCAGGGGGTGTCTGATGCCTGAACAATCTGGCTCTGCGCCGCTTTTCGAGTCCACCGAGTGGAATTTCGACGCGATCCAACGCAGCTATGACGCGATCGAAAAGATTGCGATCGATGATCTCAAGCTGGACGTTTATCCCAATCAGATCGAGATCATCTCAGCCCAGCAGATGGTCGACGCCTATTCGTCGAACGGTATGCCGCTGATGTATCGCCATTGGTCGTTCGGCAAACGCTTTGTGCATGACGAGCGGCTTTATCGCAAAGGCGCGCGCGGGCTGGCCTATGAGATCGTCATCAACTCGAACCCCTGCATCAGTTATTGCCTCGAAGACAACAGCATGGCCTTGCAGGCGCTGGTGATCGCGCACGCGGCATTCGGTCACAATCATTTTTTTAAGAATAACCATCTGTTTCGGCAATGGAGCGACGCTGAAGGGATACTCGACTATCTCGAATATGCGCGTGAGTTCATCGCGCGTTGCGAAGAGAAGCATGGCGATCACGAGGTCGAACAGCTTCTTGATGCCGCCCATTCATTGATGCACACCAGCGTGTTTCGCCACCGCCGTCCTGCCAGCATCTCGCTGCGCGAGGAGCGGGCCAGACAGCGCGAGCGACTGCGCGACGAGGAGGCGGCGGTGCATTACCTCTGGAATTCGTTCGAGCGTGCCCGACCCCAGAGAATTGTTGACGAACATGTGCGCGAACGCAAACGCGCGATGAAGCTGCCCGAGGAAAACCTGCTCTATTTTCTAGAGCGCCACAGCCCGATACTGGAGCCGTGGCAGCGCGAAATACTGCGCATTGTGCGTAACATCGCACAGTATTTCTATCCCCAGCGGCAGACCAAGGTGATGAACGAGGGCTGCGCGTGTTTCGTCCACTATTACATCATGAACGCACTGCACAGTTCGGGCCGTCTGAGCGACGGTGCCATGTTCGAGATTTTGCACAATCATACCAACGTTCTGACGCAACCGGATTTCGATGCGCCACACTCTGCAGGGATCAACCCCTACGCGCTTGGGTTTGCCATGATGCAGGATATCCGGCGCGTCTGCGAAAACCCGACGCCCGAAGATCACGAATGGTTCCCAGATATCGCAGGCGTAGACGACTGGCGCGGCGTGTTGCAGGATGCCTGGGCCAATTACCGCGACGAAAGTTTCGTGCAACAATTCCTCGGACCAGAGGTGATACGCCGGTTCCACTTGTTCGCGTTAGCCGACGACGCCAAGGATTCCTTTTGCACGGTCAGCGCGATCCATGACTCGCGCGGCTATCACGCGGTGCGTGACGTCATGGTTGCCAATCTCGACATTTCAGGGTCGGATCCGGATATTCAGGTGGTCGATGTGGACCTGCTGGGCGATCGCTGGCTCAAGCTGTGTCATGTCCAGCGCGATCATGTCCCTCTCGACGCCGAAACGCGCGACGCGACGCTAGATAATATTCGCAGCCTTTGGGGCTATGACGTCGTACTGGAGGAGCGTAGCGACTGAGATGATCCTCATCGGATTCGCGTTTAAGCGATAGTTTGATGGGCTTGTGCGGTTTGGTCGACAGGCTTAGTCAGCCCAACCTTTTGCTTGTGTCTTCAGTCACATTTCCCTCTGCAATGCGGGCAAAGGCCTTGCGCCAACCCGGTGCCAATTCAGAGAGTTGCGCCAGCTCCTTGGCGTTGCGCCGGGCCGTTTGTCCATTCAGACGCGCATGGGTGACGGTCGCGACAGGCCAGTTCGGCTGTGGCCGCTCAACCAACTGGATTGTATCACCTTGGCTGACAATGCCCGTCTCTAGAACGCGGTAATACCATCCTGTGCGCAACGTTTTTTGAAATAGATGGGCCATCTGATCCTTTTCGGTGTGCATATTCAGCTTCCAGCAGGGCTGCCGCCCTTGGCTGATCTGCACAAGGGCTGTTCCAATGCGAAAGATATCCCCAATGCAAACCTCAGTTTCCAGCAGCCCGTGGGTCGAGATATTCTCGCCAAAGGCTGCAGGGTGGGTGCCGGGGGGGATCATGCCTTCGGCCTGCCAATCCGCATAGTGATCGGCGGGATAGTGATGCACCGCCTTTTGCGGGCCGCCATGCACCGTCAGGTCCGCCTGTTGATCCATTTCGAACCCGGTAAGGGTCAATGATTGCGGCCCCTCGGCAGAAGTCTTGTCAATGGCCGACGCGGGTTTGCCGGCCCACCGCTCCCGGGCAGGACCCACAAAAAGGCCCTCAATCACGTAGGAATCGAACTGGGTCATCAGGCAGGCTCCTGCTCGTGGCAAATCTGTTCTGTCTCCGCAGGGTCCAGCGCAACCTGCAAAAGCTTGCAATAGCCTCCGGCACCTGTCGGCTTGAAATGTCGGCAGGTGCGGCAGATGCCAAAGGGCTTTGAGCCGTTCTTGCGCATTGCTAAGTTCAACAAACGCTGCATGGAGGATTCGATCTGGGCACGGTCATTCTCGGGCATCTCTTCTAGCACCGTCAGCAGCAGAGATCTGGTTCCAACCATCCTCCGCCCTGCATCCGTCAGCCGATAGCTGATTGAACGCCTGTCCATGTCCGAGCGTTCTTCGGCCACAAACCCTTTGCGCATGAGTGCCTTCAAGGTCTGGGACGTTGTTCCCCGTGTCGTCCCGAGAAAATCGGCGACGTGGGAGGGGGATCGCGAAAAGCGATTGGCGCGCGCAAGATAGTCGAGCGCGGCACGCTGCGCCGGATTCAGCGTCCCGTCCCAATTTTCCGCTGAGTCCAAGCGCGCGAGGCGGTTGATCAGCGCGCGTATTTGTTCAGTTTGCATCATGCCCTTTTTATAGCGAGTCGAAATCACTATTGCAATATTAGCGACTCGCTACTATAAGAATCGACACGTATCAAATCCATGCCATCAAGGGGACCGACGCCATGACCAGATATCTTCTTTCCATTCTCGCGCTGAGTGTAAGCGCTTCTGCCGGTTTCGCCGACAGCGATCACGCGCTTGATCAGGAGGGCGCAATCCTCTCGCCCGCCGACGAGGCCATCGTCGCCTCGTTTGATATCCTTGCCGCGCATGCACACCGCAATGCCAATCAGGTAACGTTTCACATGACCACAAACGGGGTGGCGGGCGCAGACACGCCTGACCCAACCGGAGCGCTTGGTGGAGCGTCTGTACAGTCCTACGTCTGGCCAACATCACTGGACCCGGCGGCTGTCGGGTTTGAGGGAGGAACGGGTATTCTTGCCCTTGCCGCGACCAGCCACCCCGATTTTGACGACACGCCGTTGGTCGACGAAAACCGCGACGGTGATCCGGCCAATGACGGTCTGATCTGGCACAGCCATTGGGTCGTGCTGACGCCGACCGAACCCTGTGGCCCCGGTGCGCTGGCCGTTCGCGACATCCCCGAAGGCGAAACCCCGAAATTGCCGGCCACTTGGCCCGGTCTGCCGATATTCCTCGACAGCCCCGGCTTTACCCCACTGTTTGACGGGCCAGAGATCAAGGTAACCGTGGGCTTTGCCAGCGATGTCGAAATTGCCGATGCCGCTTATGATGGGGTGACCGCCGCCTTGCGGGTCAATGCCAATATCCACGCGCCGCTGCTATGCGTCACGGATGTCTTTGACGTCGCCTCGGGCGACCTTTCTTTGCCGGGGGTCCTGCAGTAACAATAGGTCGGGCCACACGCTCAGTCTGCGTGGCCTCTCACACCATGAATGGAGGCGAAAATGTCAGATACCTGGTTGCCATCGCTACGGACCGCCACACCGCAGGAGGGCTATGACCTGGCGGTCAAGCTTTCGCGGGTTGCCGTCAAAATGACCCAACCTGACGCCGATGCGCGCACCCGCTTGCGCGAGGTCTATGAGAATGATGCGTCAGCGCTGATCGCGGTGTCGGCGGTCGTTGCCACGCATTTTCAGACAGTCGCCAAAGCCAACAAGTATTGGGCGGACACGTGACACAAGCCCCCGAGTTGACGGTCGCGCAGTGGTTCAACACGCCGCGCGACCTGAAACTGGCCGACATGCGCGGCAAGGTCGTCGTTATCGAAGCATTCCAGATGCTGTGTCCGGGATGCATCCTGCATGGAATTCCGCTGGCACAATCGGTTCAGCGCATGTTTTCGCCCGAGCAGGTGGCAGTTATCGGCCTGCACACCGTGTTTGAGCATCATCAGGCGATGACCCCGGTGTCGCTGCAAGCGTTCCTGCACGAGTTCAGGGTTACCTTTCCGGTGGCAGTCGATGCCCCCGGACCGGGCGGCATGCCCCTGACCATGGCAGCCTATCAAATGCGCGGCACGCCAAGCCTGTTGATCATCGACCAGCGCGGCGCGTTACGCGCACATCACTTCGGGCAAGTGTCCAACCTGCAATTGGGCGCCGAGATTGCCTCGCTGTGTGCTTGCGAAACGATGTGGCGACCCCCAAAAGGCGCGCAAGTTTTGGGATCAGGCAGCACCGCCTGAGAGGTCGCAATACCTTTCTAGGACACCGAAAGTCAGGTGTCGACGCTGTGACCTAAGCCAAAGGGCGTGCAAGAACGACCATATTGGCGAGACGAGCAGCTTTGACGATATAGGTGTCAAAGCTGATGGCCCGGTGCACATTGCGCCTGCTCTGCCATCGGTGCCGGGCGTGATTATATCCACGCCGAACGGATGATCGAACGTGTTTCTCAGGACGCACCCAGCGCCACGGTCTCGACACAGATGGATGTGGTGGGAATGTCGAATATTTCGGCTGGGCAATTTATCATCCATCGCCCGTCAGCATCTGCTCCATTTCATCGAACTGGCGCGCGCAAGGCGCACAGGATTGCGGCGCAGCCATGCGGGCGCGCCGAGTGACAATTGGGTGGCATGGCGCGCGCTCAGACGGTATCAGGGATGCAACTATCCTTGCCTGATGGATTTTTCATGCCCCGCACCGGACATTCAATCGCCCGCACCGCCCGCCCGCCTTTCGCACACGGCACCCTGTCCGCATGGCAGTTTCCTACCATGCCAAAGCAAAGTCTGAGCTGAGCGCCATGCAGATCGACCCCACCGACCTTCCCGACGTGCTGATGGTGACGCCCCGCCGCTTTGGCGACGATCGTGGCTGGTTCAGCGAGACATTCAATGCTGCGCAGATGGCCGCTGCAGGAATCGACATTCCTTGGGTGCAGGACAATCATTCGTTGTCCGCGGCCAAGGGCACGCTTCGCGGCCTGCATTATCAGCGCCCACCCCACGCTCAGGACAAACTGGTGCGCTGCTCACGTGGCGCGATCCTGGACGTGGCAGTGGATTTTCGCGAGGGGTCGCCGCATTTCGGGCGCTGGGTCTCGGCCGAGTTGTCGGCTGAAAACGGGCGCCAGATATTTGTGCCAAAGGGCTTTCTGCACGGTTTTCTGACCCTGAGCGACAATACCGAGGTGCAGTATAAATGCAGCGACATCTACGCGCCCGATTGTGATGGTGCCGTCGCGTGGGACGACCCTGATATTGGCGTCGACTGGGGCGTTTTGCAGCCAGTGCTTTCGGACAAGGATCGCAATGCGCCGCGTCTCGCCGATGCGCCACGCCCGTTTCGCTGGGACGGCGCGCGATGAAGATCCTCGTGACAGGCGGCGCGGGGTTCATCGGCTCCGCCGTGGTGCGCCAAGCGGTGGCACGCGGGCACGGCGTGGTCAACGTTGATTGCCTGACCTATGCCGCATGCCTCGAAAACGTCGCGCCGGTGGCCGACGATCCGCTCTATGCATTTGAGCAGGTAGATATTCGCGACCGCGACGCGCTGAACCGGATCTTTGCAGATCATCGGCCTGATACTGTGATGCACCTCGCGGCCGAGAGCCATGTAGACCGCTCTATCGACGCGCCCGGCGCGTTCATCGACACCAACGTAACCGGGACCTACAATATGCTGGAGGCCGCGCGCGCCTATTGGATTGAGGCGGACAAGCCCGCAGGCTTTCGTTTTCACCATATCAGCACCGATGAGGTCTATGGCTCGCTGCCCGCCGATCCGAAAGTCCTGTTCACCGAGGACACGCCATATGATCCGCGCAGCCCCTATTCGGCGTCCAAGGCATCGTCGGACCATTTGGTGCGGGCGTGGTTCGAAACCTACGGGCTGCCCACGCTCATCACCAACTGCTCGAACAATTACGGGCCTTACCACTTTCCCGAAAAGCTGATCCCGGTGATCATCCTCAATGCGCTGGCAGGCAAGGCGCTGCCGATCTACGGCGACGGATCGAACATTCGTGACTGGCTATTTGTCGAGGATCACGCCGATGCGCTGCTGACAGTGTTGGAACGCGCCGCGCCGGGCACCACCTACAATATTGGCGGCGAGAATGAGCGCACCAATCTGGAGTTGGTGCGCACCCTCTGCGACATCTTGGATGAAAAACAGCCCAAGACGAAGGGCACCTACGCCGATCAGATCACCTTCGTCACCGACCGACCCGGCCATGACGCGCGCTATGCGATCGACCCGTCGCGCATTCGCGCCGATTTGGGCTGGCGGCCCAGCGTCACGATCGAAGAGGGGTTGGCGCGCACGGTCGATTGGTATCTGGCGAACGAGGATTGGTGGCACCCGCTGCTGACCCGCGCCGGCGTGGGCAAGCGGCTGGGAACCGGCACATGAGGCTATTGGTTTTCGGCCAGACGGGCCAGGTCGCACGGGAACTGGCGCGCCGCGCACCTGAGGCCACGTATCTGGGGCGTAGCGAGGCAGACCTGTCTGATCCTGCCGCCTGCGCTGCTGCTATCAAGCAGCATCGCCCGGATGCCGTCATCAACGCCGCCGCTTGGACCGCCGTCGACAAGGCCGAGAGTGATGAGGCCGCAGCTACCATCGTCAATGGCGACGCCCCCAAGGCGATGGCCCGCGCCTGTGCTGCGCTGAGCATCCCGATGGTGCATATATCGACCGACTACGTCTTTGACGGCGGGGATGGCGCGCCCTTTGCGCCGGATCACGCCACTGCGCCACTCGGGGCCTATGGCCGCTCCAAGCTGGCAGGCGAGGTCGGCGTACGCACGGAATTGCCCGGCAATCACATCATTCTGCGCACCTCTTGGGTGTTCTCGGCCCATGGTGCGAATTTTCTCAAGACGATGCTGCGTTTGGGCAGCGAGCGCGACAGTCTTACGGTGGTCGCAGACCAGATCGGCGGACCGACTCCGGCATCGGCTATCGCAGAGGCCTGCCTGACCTGCGTGGCAAAACTAAACGAGGATCCGGGCCTGAGCGGTACCTATCATCTCTCAGGCGCGCCTGACGTCTCATGGGCCGATTTCGCGCGTGCTATCATGGCTAAGGCCGGGCTGACCTGCCGCATCGACGACATCCCCAGCAGCGATTACCCGACCCCGGCGCGCCGCCCCGCCGACAGCCGAATGGACTGCGCCACGCTGACACAGCTTGGCCTGACGCGCCCCGATTGGCGCCAAGGCATGGCCGCTGTCATCGCAGAACTTGGAGAAAGTGCATGAAACGCAAGGGCATCATTCTGGCAGGCGGGTCCGGCACGCGGCTCTATCCGATCACGATGGGCGTGTCTAAACAGCTGCTGCCGATCTATGACAAGCCGATGATCTACTACCCCCTGTCGGTCCTCATGCTGGGCGGTATCCGCGAGATCGCGATGATCACCACGCAGGACGATCAGCCGCAATTTCAGCGCCTGATGGGCGATGGCAGCCAATGGGGCCTTTCGATTGAATGGATCGTGCAGCCCAGCCCGGATGGCCTCGCGCAGGCCTATGTGCTGGCCGAGGATTTCCTTGATGGGGCGCCATCGGCAATGGTGCTGGGCGACAACATCTTCTTTGGTCATGGCCTGCCGGAAATGCTGGCGGCGGCGGATGCGCAACCTGAGGGTGGCACTGTTTTCGGCTATCACGTCTCGGACCCGGAACGATATGGCGTGGTCGATTTCGACGCCGACGGCACCGTGCGTGCTATCATCGAAAAGCCCGCAGTGCCGCCCAGCAGTTTTGCCGTGACCGGCCTCTACCTGCTGGATGGGCGCGCGCCGGACCTTGCACGTCAGGTCAAACCCTCGCCGCGCGGCGAGTTGGAGATCGTTGATCTGCTGGAATTCTACCGCGCCGAAGGTAGCCTCAAGGTCGAAACCATGGGGCGCGGCTATGCGTGGTTGGATACCGGCACGCATGACAGCCTGATGGATGCGGGCAATTTCGTGCGCACGCTGACCCTGCGCCAAGGTCTCCAGATCGGGTGCCCCGACGAGATCGCGTATCGCGCGGGCTGGATTGACGCGGCCAGCCTGCGTGCGCGCGCGGACCTGTTCAAAAAGAATGCCTATGGCAGTTACCTGTCCGCGCTGCTGGACGACTAGATCGGCGAAAGCGCAAATACCGAGTCTGCCTTGAGCGCTCCAGCCGGCGCTACCAGCCCACGCGCGCTGAGGTCGATCAGATGCGCCAGCACGTTGCGCGTGGCGGCAGGTATCAGTCTGCCCGGCGTGTCCGTATAGATCGCTGCTGCCAGCCCGGCGGCTGTTGCTGGTCCGTGCGTTAGCTGATCAAGGATTGCCGCCTCGCGCGCCGCGCGATGTGCTATCAGCCAATCAAGCCGCGCGGCGGGATCGGTAATTGGCGCACCATGGCCAGAATGCAGAATATGTGCGCCCCGCGCCTTCAACCTGCGGCAGGACGCGACGAACTGCGCCGCGTCGCCATCGGGCGGCGAGACCAGCGAACTGGCCCAGCCCATCACCAGATCCCCGGTGAAGATCGCATCATCCCATGCAAAACACAGATGATTGCCGAAATGACCGGGGGTCCAGATCGACTCGATCTGCCAACCATCGCCGGTGACGAATGCGCCATCGTCCAGGCAGGTATCCGGCGCGAAATTCACATCAACGCCTTCGCCACCCCGGATCATGCCGTCCGCAGCCAGCCGTTCCATGATCGCGCTGCGCCCGGTAGAGGCATCGCCAAAGGCCAGCACCGGCGCGCCGGTTGCCGCCGCCAAAGGACGTGCGCAGGGCGAATGATCGCGATGCGCATGGGTAATCAGGATATGCGTCACATGCTGGCCGGGACCGAGTGCGGCGAGGATCGCGCGCAGGTGGCTCGCATCGTCAGGTCCGGGGTCGATGACAGCGATCCCGCGGGTGCCGACGAGGTAGGTGTTCGTGCCGCGATACGTCATTGGCGATGGGTTCGGCGCTAGTATACGCCTTAGGCCGGACGTCAGCGTCTCGGCCATGCCGGGAACTGGATTGAAATCTGGGGTATCTGGCACAGGTCGGGCGATCCTTGAGCGGGCTTGCCGACGCAGGCTAGCCGCGCCGTTGCGCGGCGTCCAGCGACCAAGCCGGACGGGCAGGGTGCGCGCATCCGCTTGCACCTGCCGCACCGCGTGGCGTAGCGTCGGCCATGATATTTCGATGGCTCAAACGCACCATGCCGCGCGGTCTTTATGGCCGGGCCTTTCTGATCCTGCTGCTGCCGGTGATCTCGCTGCTCTTGGTTGTGTCGATCGTCTCGGCGCAGCGCCTGTTCGAGGGGGTGACGCGCCAGATGACCACGTCGGTCAGCCGCGAGGTGCGCTTGCTGATGAACAGTCCCGATCCCGGGCCTATCGCCTCCGTCTTGGCGATCGCGATCGAACCTGTTGCGCCCGAAGATATCCCACCGCGCAACCTGCGCCAGTGGTATGACGTCACCGGCATCGTGCTGCTGGACGAAATTAACGGCCGTTTGCCCCGGCTGGCCGCGATTGATCTGAGCAACAAGCAACTCGTGAGCCTTTACCTGAACAGCAAGGACGGCCCGATCCGTATGACGATGGACCGGCGTCGATTTTCAGCATCAAACCCACATCAACTATTTGTAAATATGATATTTTTTGGCGTCCTGATGACGCTGATTGCCTACCTCTACCTGCGCAACCAGCTGCGTCCGATCACGCGTCTGGCCCGTGCTGCCGAGGCATTCGGGCGCGGACGCAACGTGCCCTATCGCCCATCGGGCGCGAACGAAGTCCGCGCCGCTGGCAGCGCGTTCCTGGACATGCGCGCCCGGCTCGAACGCCAGATTGAGCAGCGCACGCTGATGTTGTCGGGTGTCAGTCACGATCTACGCACGCCGCTTACCCGGCTCAAGCTGAGCCTAGCGATGCTGGACGATAGCGAAGAGCGCGAGCCGATGCTGCGCGACGTGCGCGATATGGAGCGTCTGCTGGATGCCTTCCTCGATTTTGCGCGCGGCGCGTCCGAAGGCGAGCCCGAGCCAGTCGATCCAGCCGCGCTGATCCGGCACATCGCCGAGGATTGCGCGCGCGCCAATATCCCCGCGACCGTGCATGAGATTACCGGCAGCGGCACCGTGCCACTGCGCCCCGTCGCGATCCGGCGTGCAATCGAAAACCTCATCGGCAATGCCGTGCGCTATGGCAGCCGCGCCGAGCTATCGGTCGCGCTGACCGACCGCGCACTGCGCATCCGCATCGAGGATGACGGCCCCGGCATCCCCGAGAACCGTTTGGAAGAGGCGCTACGCCCATTTGCGCGGCTTGAACCGGCGCGCAATCAAGACAAGGGACCGGGCGTGGGCTTGGGTCTGTCGATCGCCACTGACATCGTGCGCGCCCATGGCGGCAGCCTGCGGCTGGGCCGCTCCGAACGTCTGGGCGGGCTGTGTGCCGATCTGGTGATCGCTCGGTAGGCGTGCGGCGGATGGTCGCCATAATTTAATTGCCGACACGCGCTCTGTCTTAACACCATTGGCTTAACCGTCGACCCGTTGCGGAGGTTTCGGATCAGCGTGCAGGTTCTACGGGTTTCGATCCTACGTGCAGGATACTATGAGGGCGCGCGCTCCGGGATGCTGATCGCGTAGCGTTCAAATATGACCCTAGTAGCCCGTCTGCTTGATGACAGCGCCGATAGTGCGCCACAACACCTTGGCGTCCTGGACAATGGACATGTCCAGATCATAAGCTGCATCCTGCTCCGCGCGGGCGGTGAACGCGCTCTGATTGCGCTGCGAAACCTGCCAATAGCCGGTGATACCGGGCCGTAGGGCAAAATAATGCGCTGCATCACCATAAAGCGGCAGCTGCTCGGGCAGCATGGGGCGGGGGCCGACAAGGCTCATATCGCCTTTCAACACGTTCCAGAGTTGGGGCAACTCGTCCATGGAGGTCTTGCGCAGAAGCGCTCCGAGGGGGGTGATGCGCGGATCGCGCCTTAGCTTTTGGGTGGTGTTCCATTCTTCGCGCAGGGCCGGATCGGCGGCCAGATTCGCCTCTAGCAGGCGGTCGGCGTCATGCACCATGGTGCGCAGTTTGAGGATCGAAAAAATTTCGCCCCCCTTGCCCAGTCGCGCCTGACGGTAAAAGGGCGAGCCGCCTTCGATCCACAACGCTATCGCCGCCGCACCGATCAGCAACAGCGCCAGTGGCGCAGCCAGCATGATCAGCGTGATATCCAGCACGCGTTTGCCGAATGCGCGATAGACGCGGCCGGATCTAGGGGGCGATGGCAGGTGGCTTGTGGAGTCTGGATCTGACTCAGTGCCATCCAACGGGGTGGCGCTGTTCTGACCCGGCCGGACCGCCGGTCGCTGGCGCATCACCCGGTTGTGCGGGAACACAACACGCTGCTGGGACGGCGCAAGATTGATATTCGCATCGGACATGATACACCTCACTTCTCACGTGAATGCGAGGCCCGAGGTCTGCATCCACAAAACTAATTAACTGCCCTAACCATTCGTCCGCGAAGTCTGTGTCCCGCCTGCCCGAATCGGGACAAACAGGCCGCAATCGGAACGGATCGGAGCGGGCTGAAGACGAACAACGTCTTCAATTTGGTATAGTTCCAAGTAACATTTGTCGGTGGTTTTTTCAGAGAATTCGAAAGAAACAGATTGTTTCTGTCCGAAAAGCATCTAGCAGTGGTGTGATAATTTATCACACACGCAACACGTGCGCTCTTATCCTGAATTACCAGACAATATTACCAAACACCCCCCCATTGTTTCGATCAAAGAAACGCGTCGTTAACGCGTCATTGACCATATCAATAGCAGTGACGTTAACGCAACGTTAATTTGAAGGCAGATTCGTGATAAGATCGGAGGTTATCGGGACCGGAAATGACGATTCTGTCGATTCTGAGGCTCAGGTCTAAGGCTTAGGCCTCCGACTGAGCGATGTTACCAGCCCGGTCATCAGGCTGGTTTGGATCAAACCATCATTTCTTTGGTCGCGGTCAGGCGGATGTCTGGATAGTCGCGCTGGACGCGGTCGATATCCCATTGCAGGCGCGTGAGGTAAACGACATCGCCGTCGTTGTCGTGGGCGATATGCGCCTGATTGGCGTCGATGAACGCCTCCAACGCCGCGCGCTCGCCCTGCACCCAACGGGCCGAGGTGAATTGCGATTGCTCGAACCGGACGGGCAGGCCGTATTCCAGCTCGATGCGACTGGCCAGCACCTCAAATTGCAGCTGGCCGACGACGCCCACAATAAAGCCTGAGCCAAAGACCGGCTTGAACACCTTGGCCGCGCCTTCTTCGGCAAATTGCATCAGCGCCTTTTCCAGATGCTTGGATTTCAACGGATCGCCCGCGCGGGCGGTCTGCAAGAGTTCCGGCGCAAAGCTGGGGATGCCGGTGACGCGCAGGGCCTCGCCCTCGGTCAGGGTGTCGCCGATGCGCAGCTGGCCGTGGTTCGGGATGCCGATGATGTCGCCAGCCCATGCCTCGTCCGCCAATTCACGGTCGGAGGCGAGGAAGAGAACCGGATTGGTGATCGTCATCGGCTTTTTGCTGCGCACATGGGTCAGTTTCATGCCACGCTTGAAATGCCCCGACGCCATGCGCAGGAATGCCACGCGGTCGCGGTGCTTGGGGTCCATATTGGCCTGCACCTTAAAGACAAAGCCGGTAACCTTGTCTTCTTCGGGCGCGATCTTGCGCGGCTCGGCCGATTGCGGCTGGGGTTGGGGGCCATAGACTGCGATGCCGTTCATCAGCTCTTTGACGCCAAAGGAATTGATGGCAGAGCCGAACCAGATGGGGGTCATGTGACCTTCCAATACGGCCTGCGGGTCCAGCGTTGGCAGCAATTCGCGCGCCATCTCGACCTCTTCGCGCAGCTTGACGACCAGATCGGCGGGCAGGTTTTCGTCCAGCGCCGGATCATCGAGACCGTTGATTTCGATGCTGGCAGCCACCTTGTTGCGGTCGGCGCGGTCCATCAGCTCCAGCCGGTCGTTCAGCATGTCGTAGCATCCAACAAACTCGCGCCCCGTGCCGATGGGCCAGCTGGCCGGGGTCACGTCGATGGCGAGGTTTTCCTGAATCTCGTCAATAATATCAAAGGTGTCGCGGCTTTCGCGGTCCATTTTATTGCAAAATGTCAGGATAGGCAGGTCGCGCATGCGGCAGACTTCAAACAGCTTTTGCGTCTGGGATTCTACGCCCTTGGCGCCGTCGATGACCATGACGGCCGCGTCGACCGCCGTGAGGGTGCGGTAGGTGTCTTCGGAGAAATCCGAGTGGCCGGGCGTGTCGACCAGATTGAAGCGGAATTCCTTGAAATCGAATGACATGGCCGAGGCGCTTACAGAAATGCCGCGATCCTTCTCCATCTGCATGAAGTCGCTGCGCGTGCGCCGCGCTTCGCCCTTGGCGCGCACCTGGCCGGCCATCTGGATCGCACCGCCGAATAGCAGGAATTTCTCCGTCAGCGTCGTCTTGCCCGCATCGGGATGCGAGATGATCGCAAAGGTGCGGCGGCGCGCAATTTCGCGCGGCAGGTCCGGGCGGTTATCGGGGCGGTTTTGGGCAATGTCCAGCATGGGGGGCGTATAGTGCTACGCGCGCGGGCGCGCAATGGGGCGCTGCACCCCTCAGCGGCGAGGTTCTAACCGATGGAGGCGCTGTGCAATACCTCGGCGGCGTCAGGGCGCGCGACGAGGTGCTGCTGCACTTCGGTTTCAGTGAGCGGTCGATCCGTGTGATCCGGCAGGGCGCGCGCCGTTGCCGCACCGATCCAGCGCAGTGGGCGCAGCACGCAGGCCACCTCGGCAAAGCGGGGGCGCGCGGTGGCCCTATCGATATCGATTAGCGTATATTCTGTGCGCGGTGTCAGTTCGGCGAGGGGCATCGCATACACCCCCTCGACATCGCCCGCGCCATCGACCTCGACCAAAATCAGCAGTTCGATCGTGGCGCCGTTCGTCGTCATCAGTGTCAGCGTCGTGTCCAAATGCACCACATGGCCGGTGGCCCCAACAGGCGATCCCTGCGCGACCGCCAGAGCCCCGCCGCGCCCCGGTTGCACGGTAAGGCGCGCAGGCCGCGCGTGCTGATCCAGCCGATAGACATCGTCAAGGCCCAGCTCGTCCGCGAACGACATTGCATCACCCAGATTCGCGCCATCAACCACAGTGAGGTCGGCGGCGCGAAAAACAGGTAGGGCCTGAACGAAGGCGGTGGTCATCTGCTGTCGCTCCCTAATTGTCGCGTGCGCGTCTGGTACATTGTATAGACCGGCGCTCAGTTTTTCCGTCTGTATGCCACCGTCTGGATTTCGCCTTTTGGTCCTGCGGCGACTGGCTTAGGGTTCGTATTATAATCCGATTGTGGCGCGCTCACGGTCATAATCGGCATATTTAACGGCACTCCCGCGCGGCGGGGCACATCAGAGGAATTTTACATGGATATGGGTCTGAACGGCAAACGCGCACTGGTTTGCGCGTCGTCCAAAGGGCTGGGACTGGGTTGCGCGCGGGCTTTGGCCGCCGAGGGCGTGCATCTGGTGATGAACGCGCGCGGGCAGGATGCGCTGGATGCGGCAGCAGATACGATTCGCGCCGAGTTCGGCGTCGATGTGACGATTGTGGCCTGCGATATCACCACCCAAGAAGGGCAGGCGGCCGTGCTAAAGGCGGCGGGTGATCTGGACATCCTGGTGACCAACGCGGGTGGTCCACCGCCGGGCGTCTGGAGCGACTGGGACCGCGATGATTTCATCGCAGCACTCGACGCCAACATGTTGACGCCCATCGCGCTGATGAAGGCCGTTCTGCCCGGCATGATGGCGCGCGGTTGGGGCCGTGTGGTCAACATTACGTCGCAGTCGGTCAAGGCACCGATCCCGGCACTGGGGCTGTCAAACGCGGCGCGCACCGGCTTGACAGGATATGTTGCTGGAACCGCCCGGCAGGTGGCTGGCAAGGGCGTGACCATCAATAACTTGCTGCCCGGCATCCACGCCACCGACCGCGCCGTGCAGCTGGATACCGGCGTCAGCGAGGCGCAAGGCATTTCGATGCAGGCGGCGCGCGAGCAGCGCTATGCCACCATCCCCGCTGGCCGCTATGGCACGTCTGATGACTTCGGCGCCGCCTGTGCGTTCCTCTGCTCGGTGCAGGCGGGATTTATCGTGGGGCAAAACCTGCTGCTGGACGGCGGCGCGGTTTCCTCGACGATGTAGCACACTGGGCAGCATGCGGGCGCGGTGCCGCTAAGGCGCTTGCATGACCGGCAGGGCGTTGTTATTGGCCCATTCAAGCCGATCCCGACGCTTTCAGTCGGATAGCCGAAAAGGCCCTTCATGTCAGCTCCTGTGCCGAGATTGCAGATCGAGAACCTGAGCCGTCGCTACGACGGCCGGCTGGTGGTCGACGACATCTCGCTGGCAGTGATGCCGGGGCAGGTGACCTGCCTGTTGGGGCCGTCAGGCTGCGGCAAATCCACGACGCTGCGCATGATCGCAGGGGTCGAGACGCAAGATTCCGGCAAGGTACTGGTCGATGGCAAAGTGATTTGCAGCGGCACGGACCGTGTGCCACCTGAACAGCGCCAGATCGGCCTGATGTTTCAGGACTTTGCACTTTTTCCGCATCTGACGGTCGAGGGGAATGTGGCCTTTGGCCTGAATGGCGCACGCGCGGCCATGCAGGCGCGCGTCGCGGAATTGCTGGACCGCGTCGGCATGGGTCATTTCACCAAATCCTTCCCGCATGAGTTGTCGGGCGGCGAACAGCAGCGCGTGGCGCTGGCCCGCGCGCTCGCGCCACGCCCCCGCATCATGCTGATGGATGAGCCGTTTTCAGGCCTCGACAATCGCCTGCGCGACGGCATCCGCGACGAAACGCTTGATATCCTGCGCGAGCAGGACGCGGCTGTGCTGCTGGTCACGCACGAGCCGGACGAGGCGATGCGCATGGCCGACGAAATTGCACTGATGCGCGGCGGGCGCATCGTGCAGCAGGGCGCGCCTTACAATATCTATAACGCGCCGGTGGATCGTGACGCAGTGGCGTTTTTCAGCGATATCAACGTGATACGCGGCACAGTTCGCGGCGCGTTGACCGAAACGCCCTTTGGCCAGTTCCTCGCGCCCGGCGTACCTGACGGCAGCGCGGTCGATATCGTGATCCGCCCGCAGCATATCAAGATCGACTTTGATCGCGCGGGCCGTGGCCCCAACCCTACCGCGCAGGACGGCACCCCGGCGCGCGGCGTAGTGGAGCGGGCGCGCTTTATGGGGTCCGAAAGCCTGGTCGAGTTCCGAATGGATCACGACGGCTCAATCCTCAAGGTGACGGTGCCGAACGTCTTTCTGCCCAACCCAGGCGAGGCGCTATGGCTGATGATCCGCCGCGATCGGTGCTTTGTCTTTCCGGCGCGCGGCTGAGGGCTTCACCGTTCTGAAAATACTCATTTCGGGCGATCGTGACCCGGCGCGCCCGCGCTTTTTTCACAAATCCCCGCGCGGCTGCGCTGATAGCCCTTTTAACCAGCCGCGCCAGCGTTTAGATACGTCCAAGATATCCAAAGCGGGGCCATAAAAAGGCGTCCCGAACTCAGGGAGAATGACATGTTCCAGAATATCGGCCTTCCCGGCCTCCTGCTCATCGCCGTCGTTGTGCTCGTGCTGTTTGGGCGCGGCAAGATTTCGTCGCTGATGGGCGAGGTCGGCAAAGGCATTACGTCCTTCAAGAAGGGCATCGACGAGGGCAGCAAGGAAATCGAGAACGCGGACGCGCAGAGCGACATCGATCACGAGGCTGGCACGCGCGACGTGACCCCCGAGCACAAAGACAAGGTCTGAGGGCCCCATGTTCGACCTAGGCTGGACCGAGCTTCTGGTCATTGGCATCGTGGCGCTGATCGTCGTCGGCCCCAAGGATCTGCCCGGCATGTTCCGCACGGTCGGCCAGTTCATCGGCAAGGCCAAGGGCATGGCGCGCGAATTCTCGAAGGCGATGAACGATGCCGCCGACGAGTCGGGCGTTTCGGGCATGTCCGACACGCTGCGCAAGGCCAGCAATCCCATAGGCTCGGCCATCGATGAGGTGCGCAAAAGCACCAAGAGCTTTACCGAGGCCACCCGCGACGCGGGCAAACCTAAGCCCAAGTCCAAGCTGTCTCCGGAGCGACAGGACGCCAAGGACAAGATCACCGCCCATTCCGCCAAGGCCACGCAAGAGCGGCTGGACCGCGAAAAGGCCGAGGCCGTGGCAGCCAACACCGCCAACTCAGATGCGGCCAAGTCTATCGCACCTGCGCAGGACGGGCCCAAACCCGCACCGGCAGCCAAAACCACCAAGAAGACCGCGCCCAAAAAGGCAACCACCAAGAAGCCGCCAGCTAAAAGAGCTGTGGCAAGCAAGGCCGCCAGCGCACCCAAGGCGAAACCTGCCGCCAAGAAACCTGCCACCAAGACGCCATCGGTCAAGGCCGCCGCGCCTACGGCGAGTGCCAGTAAACCTGCCGCCACAAAATCCGCCGCAGCCAAACCCAAGAGCACCAAGCCAACCGCGAAACCGGCGCGCAAGACCGCCAAGGCGTCCAGCGCGTCCTCTGAGGGCAAGGCATGAGCACGGGCGACGATATCGAGGACAGCAGCGCGCCCCTGATCGAGCATCTGGCCGAGCTGCGCACGCGCCTCATCCACTCGACGCTCTACTTCCTTGCCGGGATGATCATCTGTTTTTCCGTCGCACAACCGATCTTTAACTTCCTGACAGCACCGCTTTGCTCGCAGCTAGCGGAACGGGGGCAGGATTGCGACTTGATCTTTATTAGCCCGCAAGAGGGCTTTTTCGTCGCGATCAAGGTATCGCTGCTGGGCGGTCTGATCCTGTCATTCCCGTTCATCGCCAACCAGATGTGGCGCTTTGTTGCGCCGGGCCTGTACAAGAATGAAAAGGGCGCGTTCCTGCCCTTTATCATCGCGTCGCCGTTCATGTTCATTCTCGGCGCCAGCTTTGCGTTCTTTGTCGTCACACCGCTGGCCTATGACTTCTTCCTTGGCTTCCAGCAATTCGGCACGTCTGGAGAGGTGATCGACGGGGTCGAGGGCGCCGCGCCGCTTAGCGTCGTGTTCCAAGGCTCGGCGCAGGAATACCTGAACCTCACGATCAAGTTTATCGTCGCCTTCGGCCTGTGCTTTCAGTTGCCAGTGCTGCTGACCCTCATGGGCAAGGCGGGCCTCGTCGGTGCCGTGGGCCTGCGCGCGGTGCGCAAATACGCCGTGGTTGGCATCCTGGTGCTGGCCGCGCTGGTGACACCGCCCGACGTCATCACCCAAGGCATTCTCTTTGTCGTGGTCTATGGCCTCTACGAGATTTCCATCCACCTCGTCGCCCGCGTCGAGCGTAAACGCGAAGCCAAGCTGCGCGCCGAGGGCCTGTGGTTCGATGACGAGGAAGAGATGGAAGGCGAGGACAGCCATCCCGAGGATTTCGAGGACGAGGAGCCGCGCGCGTGAGCGACCCGATGGAGCGTATCGCCGCCGCACTGGAGCGTATCAGCCCAGCCCCGCACCCTGCGCCGGATCTGACGGCGCATGACGCCTATGTCTGGCACATCTCGCCCGATCATCTGCAACCGGTGCCCAATGTGGCGCGCGTCGATATGGCGCTGCTGGTCGGTATCGACCGCGCCCGCGACACGCTGCTCGAAAACACCCTGCAATTCGCGCACGGGCTACCTGCGAATAACGCGCTGCTTTGGGGCGCGCGGGGAATGGGCAAATCCAGCCTCGTCAAGGCGGTCCATGCCGAGGTCGTCTCGCAAGGCATGCCCCTGAAAATCGTCGAGCTTCAGCGCGAGGATCTGACCAGCGTCACGCGTCTACTGACGTTGCTGCGCGCCAGTGACGCGCGGTTCATCCTCTATTGCGACGATCTCAGCTTCAGCCATGACGACCATCAGTACAAATCTCTCAAGGCCGTGCTGGATGGCGGCATCGAGGGGCGGCCTGAAAACGTAATTTTCTACGCTACGTCGAATCGCCGCCACCTGATGCCCCGCGACATGATCGAGAATGAGCGCGGGTCAGCCATCAATCCCGGCGAAGCGGTCGAAGAGAAAGTCTCGCTGAGCGACCGCTTCGGCCTGTGGCTGGGCTTTCACGCCTGCGATCAGGACGGCTTCCTGTCGATGGTCCGGGGCTATTGCGACGCGTTCGGGATCGAGATTTCGGACGAGGATCTGCGCGCCGAGGCGATTGAGTGGCAGGCCACACGCGGAGGCCGCTCAGGGCGCGTCGCGTGGCAGTTTGTGACTGATTTGGCGGGACGGCATGGGGTGAAGATCTCGCAATAGGCTGACCACTTGCCGTTCATCCGGACAAATCGGCGCTCCGTCGTAAGATGCTCCGTGGTCAGATACTGAGCGGAACGCTTGGACAAACCACTTCCTAAAGGCGGTGCAGATTTTGCTTGAGCGCCCCGACGCAATCAATCGTCAAGGGTCCGCTCTGAGCCGTTTGTAGACAGCATTTTGGTCTAACAGATGGCTGGGTGATCCCGTATTGGTGGCGCAGCGGAGATAGGTTGTAGAGCATGAGACTAACGCTCGATTGGAATTGCGTTATCGAGGTCGAGGAAGATCGCCCTCAGGCCGCTTACGTGAGAGACTTGATAAATTGCCATAGGCAAGGACAGTTTGAGGTGGCGTTTTTGGCCGCTTCAGCATCTGAGAACTCGAAATCGAAACGTTTCCCTGGCAGCGCCAATCTTTTTAAAGACAGGATCTCAGCACTCGGTTGGCAAGACCTGCCTCTCGTTCCTATGCCGGGAATTTTTGGATTAAGCTATTGGGATTTCTGTTACAACGTTGGGGATAGTGACAGGTTCGAACACGATATGGATGCACTTTGGAGCGCAATCGCTCCTAAGGTTCCAAGAAAACCCTCCGAACATTTGCCTACGGGGGCTGTTCTCACCGACGATGTAATCCAGTCCGAACCACTCTCTAAGTGGAGAAATACATGGTGTGACGTAATTTCGGCATACTCGCACATTCATGACCGCCGAGATGTCTTTGTGACTAACAATACCCGGGATTTCCAGAAAAATTCCAAAATGCTTTCCCAGCTTGGGCTGAAGCACATCTACACACCAGATGAAACACTCGCAGGTTTAGCAAACTTCAGTGGTTTGAACTTATAGCTAATGGCCGCTTCGTCCTGCACAGCAGACACTCTGACAGCTGTCTGGGAGCATATCCAATCGGCCTTTTCGTAGACTAACGCCTGAAAACCTAGCGGTGCGATAGATCCGGTAAAGGGCGGACCGATTGGCCCGCCCTTCCTTTTCTCAACTGCAAGGCTATCAGCCCTTGAGCGCCTTGTTCAGGTTCTCGTCAACCTTCTCCAAGAAACCCATCGTCGTCAGCCAGCTTTGATCGGGGCCGACCAGCAGGGCCAGATCCTTGGTCATGTCGCCCGCTTCGACAGTATCGACGACCACCTTCTCCAATGTCTCGGCAAAATTCGTCAGCGCGGTGTTTCCATCCAGCTTGCCGCGATGCTTGAGGCCGCCAGTCCACGCATAGATCGACGCGATAGAGTTGGTCGACGTCTCTTCGCCCTTCTGGTGTTGGCGATAGTGGCGCGTGACGGTGCCGTGCGCCGCCTCAGCCTCGACCGTCTGGCCGTCGGGGGTCATCAACACGGACGTCATCAGGCCAAGCGAGCCAAAGCCTTGCGCGACCGTATCGGACTGCACATCGCCGTCGTAGTTCTTGCAGGCCCACACGTAGCCGCCGGACCATTTCATCGCGGCCGCCACCATGTCGTCGATCAGGCGGTGCTCGTAGGTGATACCTGCCTCTTCGAACTTGTCCTTGAATTCCTCGTCAAAGATTTGCTGGAACAGCAACATGAACTGGCCGTCGTAATTTTTCAGGATCGTATTCTTGGTCGACAGATAGACCGGCCACTTGCGTTGCAGGCCATAATTCATGGACGCGCGAGCGAAATCCTTGATTGAATCGTCAAGGTTATACATCGCCATGTAGACACCCGAGGAGGGCGCCTTGAACACTTCTTCTTCCATCACGGTGCCGTCGTCGCCGACGAATTTCATCGACAGCGTGCCGGGGCCGGGGAATTTCATGTCGGTCGCACGGTATTGATCGCCGTAGGCGTGGCGGCCGATGACGATGGGTTTGGTCCATCCCGGCACAAGACGCGGCACGTTTTTGCACAGGATCGGCTCGCGGAATACGACACCGCCAAGGATGTTACGGATCGTGCCGTTGGGGCTGCGCCACATCTTTTTCAGGCCGAATTCCTCGACGCGGCCCTCGTCGGGCGTGATGGTCGCGCATTTGACGCCGACGCCGTATTTCTGGATCGCGTGGGCGGCATCGACGGTGATTTGATCGTCGGTCTCATCGCGGGCCATGATGCCCAGATCGTAGTATTTCAGATCGACGTCGAGATAGGGCAGGATCAGCTTTTTCTTGATAAAATCCCAAATGATGCGGGTCATTTCGTCGCCGTCTAGCTCGACGATGGGGTTGTCTACCTTGATTTTGGACATGGGCGGCCTTTCACGTGAGAGGGGCGTTTGATTGCGCGCGTTCTAGCGCAATGGCGTGAGAAATGGAAGGCGTCAGTATACGGCGGTATGCAGAGATCAGCCGTCCTGATCGGCGGCGCGCTGCGCGATGATCTCGTCCATGACGTTCAGCCACAAATCGGTGTCTTGGGCACCTGGCACGGCATGCTGCGCGGCGACGATGAAGGTCGGAACCGAAGTGACGCCCATTTCACGAAATTGCGCGTCGCGGGTGCGGATGGCATCGGAATCGGCATCGCTGGCCAAAAGCCGGGAGATGACGCCGGCGTCCATGCCAAGGCTGTCGGCGATATCGGCCAGCACCTCGGAATCGCCGATATCGCGCCCTTGGGTGAAATAGGCGGCGAACAGCGTCATTGCGGCGGCGTTCTGCTTGCCCTCGATGCCCGCCCAGTGGATCAGGCGATGCGCGTCCAGCGTATTGGGCGTGCGCTGCATTGCCTCAAAATCGATGGAGAGGCCGACGGCCTCGGCCCGTTCTACCACGGGCTTGTAAGCGGCGATGGCTGCATCCTTGCCGCCGAATTTGGTTTCGAGGTAAGCGCGCCGCTCCATCCCGCCCTTGGGCATATCGGGGTTCAACTGAAAAGGGTGCCACTCAACCACGAAAGGGTGGTCAGGGCGCTGCTCCAGAGCGCGGTCCAGCAGTGTCTTGCCGATATAGCACCACGGGCAGATTGGATCTGAAACGATGTCTAGTTTGACCATGTCTGGGGCCTTTCATGCGAGGGGCGTCGCCTTGGTATGCGCAGGCCGATGCCATTGCAAGACGTCACGCCCAAAGCCCCGCAGCGATCCGCCGCAGGGCCGAACCATGCAGTCCAGCGCCTAAGCCTGTGTCAGAACAAGCTCTGAACGCCGCGCGCCGCGCCTGAGATATCACGGCCCGCACCTTCGACCGTGTTGCAGCCAGCCACAAGGACCAGCGCACAAAGAGCGATCATCTTTTTCATCGGATTTACCTGTCTATGCTTCTGTCTGCTCGTGCAATCGCGCCGGATTTTCCCGGTCTTTGATTATTCTTCGTCGGCCATCCACCAGACTTCGGGCAGGAAACCCACGCCGTCGCCATAGAGGGGCAGCCTGTCCTCTGGATAGTGCAGGCGGGCGTCGTGGGCAATACGGCCCACCGAATACTGGTGAATCGGGATGACGTAGCGGCCCGAAATCAACACCCGGTCCAGTGCGCGCACAGCCGTGACGAAATCCTCGTGGCTGGTCGCGGCCAGCATGGCGTGGATCATGCCTTCGGCGGCGGGGCTATTCATGCCCATCAGGTTGCGGCTGCCCGGCTGGTCAGCGCCCTTTGCGCCCCAGTAGAAATACTGCTCGGTCCCCGGTGACAACGACAGTGAGCGACGCATGTAGGTCAGATCGAAATCATAATTCGCCTCGCGCACAGTATATTGCGCGTTGTCGACACTCTCGACCTTTAGCGTGATACCGAGGCGATCCAGCGCGCGGGCGTAGATGTCCATCATCGCAGTTGCCTGCTGCACCAGTGCGTCCTGTTGCAAAAGCACGGTCAACTCCAGCGGCTGGCCATCCGCATTGCGCAAAACGCCTTCCTGCACGGTCCAGCCGGCGTCATTCAACAGGTCTGCGGCGGCGCGGATATTGGCGCGGTTGCGCTTGGACCCGTCAGAAACAGGCAGTGTATATCCTTCCAGCGTGCCGGGCAGAAGAGTGTCTGCAAATGGCGCGAGCAGCTTTCGCACCTCGTCTGCGGCAGGGCCGGGGTGCATCCCCAGCTCGGAATTCGAGAAATAGGATGTGATGCGCGGCTGGCGTCCGCCGGTCAGCGTGTCGTTGATATACTCAAAGTTGAACGCGTCGATCAGCGCCTGGCGCACGCGCCAATCGTCCAGCGGGGCATTGCGCGTGTTCATCACGAATCCGCTGATGCCCGAGGGCTGACCATTCGGGATCTCACTGCGCTTGATGTCGCCGCGCTTAACGGCGGGCAGGTTTGCCATCTCTTCCCAGCGTTCGGCGTTGAATTCGCGGATATAGCTGATCTCGCCTGCCTTGAACGCCTCTTTCATTACCGAGTCGTCACCGTAAAAATCGATGCGGATTTCATCGAAATTGCCGGTGCCACGCCGAAAGGCGAGGTCTGCACCCCAGTAATCGGGGTTGCGGCGCAGGATCACTTGCCGGTCGATCTGGTAGCTATCGATCACATAAGGCGCGGTGCCCAGCGGCACATCCTCAATCGCGCCATCCTCGAAAACCTTGTCGTCCCATTGGGACTTTTTTAGGATGGGGCGCAGGCCAGCCAGCAGGACTAGATCTCGGTCGGGTGGCCCGTCAGAAGTGTTAAAATCCAGCCGCACCTTGCCGGGGCCTGTCTGCTTGATGCTGGCGATGCGCGACCAGAAATCGCGGTAGCGTAGATGACCGCGCGTGCCGAGCGTCTCAAAAGACCAGATCACATCCTCCGGCGTCACCGGGCTGCCGTCAGAAAACTGCGCGGCGGGGTTCAGCGTGAACTCGACCCAAGCGCGCGACTCGTCCGTCTCGATCGTCTCGGCCAGCAGACCGTAGAGCGTGAAAGGCTCGTCCCAGGATCGCCCCAAAAGCGATTCGTAGGCAAAGAATCGCAGCTGCCACGGCGGCGTGCCCTTGGGTGCAAACGGGTTCAGCGAATCGAATCCGCCGACATTACCCGTGGTGACCCGCCCACCCTTGGGTGCGTCCGGGTTGGCGTAGGGCAGGGCGGCATATCCCGGCGGCAGGGCCGGGTCGCCATACATCGCGATACCGTGCTGCGGCTGCGCGGAGGCATCCCCAATGGCGCCAAGCCCCAAGGAAACAACGGCCAGAGCAGCGGAAAGGCGCTCAAAGAGAGGGAAGCGGCGTGATCTCATGGCGACGACAAATCCTGATATGCGTTATTTCATTGAACTCGACGGTAGAGGGGGATTCTTGCCTTTTCAAACTTTTAGCTTGGATGCCGGCGCGAGATTGCTTATAAGAGAGTCACTGCTCGATAGGTTTCTTGCCTGTATGAAACCTGCCTCAATAACTTAACGCCAGCTTCGCGCTGGCGTTTTTTTTTGGTTTGGCGATATGGCTGGCCGAGTCGTTAGGTGACATGGACCTCGTGACATTTGCGAATGCAGCAATATATGCTGCAATGCAACATCATGCAGGAGAATATTTTATGAGCGTTCAAGGCAAGACAGCGATCGTCACTGGCAGCAACTCAGGTATCGGCCTAGGGATCGCACGCGAACTGGCGCGGGCCAAGGCGCATGTGGTGCTTAACTCGTTCACCGACAATGATGAGGATCACAAGCTGGCCGAGGACATGGCCAAGGAATTCGGCACTGATGTGCGCTATATTCAGGCCGACATGTCCAAGGGCGAAGAGTGCCGCGCGCTGATCGAAAAGGCAGGCGCTTGTGATATTCTGATCAACAACGCAGGCATCCAGCATGTCGCGCCGATCCCTGAATTTCCGACCGCCAAGTGGGATGCGATCATCGCGATCAATCTCAGCTCTGCTTTTCACACGACCGCCGCCGCGCTGCCGATGATGCGCAAGGCAGGCTGGGGCCGGGTCATCAACATCGCGTCGGCTCACGGCCTGACTGCCAGCCCCTACAAATCGGCCTATGTCGCCGCCAAGCACGGGATCGTCGGGTTTACCAAGGTTACGGCGCTGGAAACAGCGCAGGAGCTGATCACAGCCAACGCGATCTGCCCTGGTTACGTGCTGACCCCTCTGGTCGAGGCGCAGATTCCGGATACGATGAAGGAATACGACATGAGCCGTGAGGACGTGATCAAGAACGTCATGCTGAAACGGCAACCGTCGAAGGAGTTTGCTACGGTCGAGCAGTTGGGCGGCACGGCGCTTTACCTATGCTCGGACGCGGCGGCGCAGGTGACAGGCACGACCATCAGCGTGGATGGCGGCTGGACGGCGCTCTGACGCAAAAAAAACTTTGCGAATTTTCGGGGGTGCTGCGGATGCGGCATCCCCATGACTTGGCGCCCATGTTTTTTGCAAACGCCATTTGGGGTATTTAGACCCAAGAAAAGACCGGAAGGGCAGAAATGGAAAAGAAGCGGATCAATCTGGCTCTACAGGGTGGTGGCGCACATGGCGCGTTCACCTGGGGCGTTCTCGACCGGCTTTTGGACGAAGAGTCGTTGGAGATCGCCGCCATTTCGGGCACCTCGGCAGGCGCGCTGAATGGGGCCGCCTACAAGGCGGGCTGGGTCGCTGGCGGACGGGACGGCGCGCGCGAGAATTTGGACTGGCTTTGGGCGCAGATGGGCGCCGTGCAGGACATGCGGATGCCCGGCTGGATGATGGGCGCCATGCCCGGCAACGGGGCGTTCACTTCGGCCATGGAGTATTCGCTGCCGCTCTCGATGTCCGAGGCTGTGTCGCGCGTTCTGTCGCCCTACGCCTACGGGCCGTTTTACAGTAATCCATTGCAACGCGTGGTCGAAAAATTCTCCTACGACAAGGTCTGCGCTGATCATGCGCCACTGTTAAGCGTGTGTGCAACGAATGTGCGCAGCGGCAAGATCCGCGTGTTTCAGGGCGACGATATCGGCCCCGATGCGCTGCTGGCGTCTGCTTGCCTGCCGACGCTGTTTCAGGCCGTCGAAATCAACGGCGAGGCCTATTGGGACGGCGGCTATACCGGCAATCCGGCGCTATTCCCGCTGTTTCATGCAGACCTGCCCAGTGACATCGTGATCGTCAATATCAACCCGCTTGAGCGGCCCGACGTGCCGCGCAACCCGCAGGAAATCCAGAACCGCATCAACGAGATCAGTTTTAACTCATCGCTCTTGCGCGAGTTGCGCGCGATCGATTTCGTGCAGCGATTGTTGGATTCGGACGCTGTCCCCGACGGCGCGATGAAGCGTATTTACGTGCATATGATCGCTGACGACCCGCTGATGGCAGATCTGTCGGTCGCGACCAAAATGATGCCGAACCCCTACCTGCTGGACCGGCTCAAACAGGCGGGCCGCATCGCCGCTGATCGGTTTCTGACGGCGCATTGGGATGATCTGGGGCAGCGTGGCAGCACCCGCCTGGGCGACATGTTCGGCTAAAGGGTTTTGCATTTAATCTGGATTACAGGTTTGATGCGAAACGACCACAATACCGACCAAAAGCTGAACCGCTTCAGGCCTGTTTGCGGGGCAGCTCTTCGGGCTTGATCTGGTTGGGATAGACGAGGCCCGCCGAAATCACCAGTTTAGCCGCGTCCTCGACCGACATGTCCAGCTCGATCACGTCCTCCTTGGGCAGGAACAAAAGAAAGCCCGAGGTTGGGTTTGGCGTCGTGGGAAGGAACACGCTCATCAACTCGCCGCCGGTCTCGGCACGGTTCGCGATCTCGCCCTTGGCGGTGGTCGAGATAAAGCCGATGGCCCAGATTCCTTTGCGCGGATATTGGATAAGGCAGGCGGTCTCAAAACTGCGCTCGCTCTGGGCAAAGATCGTCTCGGCGATCTGTTTCACGCCCGAATAGATCGAGCGCACGACCGGCATCCGGTTCACCAGACTTTCGCCGAGGCGGATCAAGGTCCGCCCGATCAGTCCCCTGGCGACCGAGCCTACGAGGATGGTAAAGACGAGAAAGACGATCAGACCGGCGCCGCGTAGATTATAACCGATGTAACGCGCCGGGGTCAGATCGTAGGGGATCAGCGGCAGCACCAGCGCATCGACCCAGCCAATCAGCGTCCAGATCAGCCATATGGTCAGCGCGACTGGCGCAATAACGACAAGGCCGGTGAGGAACCGGGCGCGCAGCCGTGCGAGGATGCTGATACGGCGCGGCGGGCCGGTGTCTTCGTCGAAAGGTGTGGTCATGGTCTCTTTTCAGGCTCGGGGCGCGATTGCGCAGGTGTAGGGACAAAATTCGGACACGGCAATGGCGCGCGCGGCCAAGCTGCCTGATTATGTGGGGCGCGGCGTGCCTGCCTGCAAGGCCCGTGCGATGGCGGCTGCGAGGCGTGCGTTGTTTCGGATCAGTGCGATATTGGCGGCCAGCGTGCGACCTTCGGTCAGATCGTTCAGGCGGCGCAGCAGATAGGGGGTCACGTCCTTGGCCGCGATGCAATCCACCTCGGCGTCCGCTGCCGCCTGCGCGATGAGCGGTGCGAGAGTGGCATAGGGAATGCCGTCTGCCGCCGAAACTGGATTGCACACCAATTGCCCGCCGGGAAGGTTCAGCGCTGCGCGGGCCGCATGGGCGGCAGCAATCTGCTCCGCGCTGTCCATCCGCAACGGCGCAGGCAGCGGCGAGGCGGGCGACCAAAAGGCGGGCAGCGCATCCTGCCCATATGCGATGACCGGCACGCCTAATGTCTCGAGCATTTCCAGCGTCTTGGGCAGGTCGAGGATGGCTTTGGGTCCGGCGCAAACCACCGTTACACGGCTCTGGGCCAGCTCAGGCAGGTCGGCCGAAACGTCCCAACTGCGCTCGGCCCCCATATGCACGCCGCCGATGCCGCCGGTTGCGAACACGGCGATCCCGGCGCGCACAGCGGCGATCATGGTGGCCGCGACAGTCGTGCCGCCGCTAGCACCCAGTGCCATGCAGACAGCCAGATCCGCGCGGCTCAGCTTCATCGGCGCAGGAAGCTGAGCGAGGCGTTCCAGTTCGGCGGCCTCTAACCCAACATGCAGGATACCGTCCAGCACGGCGATGGTGGCCGGGGTCGCGCCTGCCTGTCGCACGTCGTCCTCGACAGCCTGCGCAGTGCGCATATTGTCGGGCCAAGGCATCCCATGAGTGATTATCGTGCTTTCCAGCGCCACAAGAGGCGTGCCACCAGCGCGGGCGGTGGCGGCCTCGGCGGACCAGATCATCTCACTCATTTGGGCCTCCCTGCGCTGTTGCCGCGATCCTGCCGGGGCAGGGGCGGCGGCACAAGGGGGTCTTGCACCTCGGCGCGGCGCGGTCTATACGCGCGATACTTGAAATCCGCAGGCACGGGCGGGCCGTCCGGGGGAGACATCCCCGGCTGTCCACCGGTTGAGGCATTCCGCCTCTCATCCCGTGCCGAGGCGAAAACCGGAAAAGGAATACCGCATGGCTCTTCCCGAGTTCACCATGCGTCAGCTGCTCGAAGCTGGCGTTCACTTTGGCCACCAGACGCAGCGTTGGAATCCCCGCATGGGCGAGTTCATCTATGGCGCGCGCAACGGCATTCATATCATGGACCTGACGCAGACCGTTCCCATGTTGGACGCGGCGCTGAACGTCGTGCGCGAAACCGTGGCCAAGAACGGCCGCGTTCTGTTTGTCGGCACCAAGCGTCAGGCAGCAACGCCCGTCGCCGAAGCCGCCGAGAAATGCGCACAGTATTACATGAACCACCGCTGGCTGGGTGGCACGCTGACCAACTGGCAGACCGTGTCGAAATCCATCCATCGCCTGAAAGAGATCGACGAGTCGCTGGAAACTGGCGCCGAGGGCCTCACCAAGAAAGAGCGTCTGGGCATGGAGCGTGACCAGGGTAAATTGCAGGCCTCACTGGGTGGTATCCGCGAAATGGGCGGTGTTCCCGATCTGCTGTTCGTCATCGACGTCAAGAAAGAGGCGCTGGCCGTCGCCGAAGCCAACAAGCTGGGCATCCCGATCGTTGCTATCGTCGATACCAACTGCTCGCCCGATGGTATTGATTATATCATCCCCGGCAACGACGACGCGGCGCGTGCCATCGCGCTTTATTGCGATCTGATCAGCCGTGCGGCGCTGGACGGCATGTCGGCCCAGATGGGCGCGGCAGGCATCGACATCGGTGCAATGGAAGAGGCCCCCGTCGAGGAGGTCACAGAGCAACCCGCGCCAGCAGACGTCAAGCCCGGCGTCGAGACCGGCACCGTCTCGGACGAGACTGCGCATGACGACGTCGCCGCCAAAGGCGCGCCGCTGGATATCAAGTCCAGCGAAGAAGTGTCGGACATGGCGGCCAAGGCTGGTCAGAACAGCTGACCTCGCGCCGAACAATCTGATGCAAGGGTCCGGCGCGACTGACGCCGGACCGATTCGACAAATTTAGGAGAGCCAAATGGCGATCACTGCTGCAATGGTGAAAGAACTGCGCGACACGACGGGCGCAGGCATGATGGACGCGAAAAAAGCGTTGACCGAAAACGACGGCGACATGGACGCCGCCGTCGACTGGCTGCGCACCAAGGGCCTGGCCAAGGCCGCCAAGAAGTCGGGCCGCACGGCTGCCGAGGGCCTCGTCGCTGTCAAGGTCGACAATGGCCGCGGTGTCGCTGTGGAAATCAACTCCGAAACTGATTTCGTTGGTAAAAACAGTGACTTTCAGGCCATGGTTGCCTCCATCGCTGACGCCGCTGTCAAGGTTGATGATATTGAGGCGCTGAAGGCCGCCGATCTGGGTGGCAAGACCGTGGAAGAGACGATCACAGCCAAGATCGCCACCATTGGCGAGAACATGGGTCTGCGCCGGATGGAGTCCATCAAGGGCGACACGGTTGTGTCCTACATCCACAACGCCGCCGCTGATGGCATGGGCAAGATCGGCGTGCTGGTCGCGCTGAAGGGTGACGCGACATTCGGCCGCCAAGTCGCCATGCACATCGCGGCGACCAATCCTGTCGCCTTTGACGAGGCGTCGCTGGATTCCGCAGTGGTTGAAAAGGAAAAGCAGGTCCAGATGGACATCGCCCGCGAAAGCGGCAAGCCCGAGCAGGTCATCGAAAAGATGATCGAGGGCCGCATGAAGAAATTCATGGCTGAATCCACTTTGATGGGCCAATCCTTTGTGATGAACCCAGACCTGACGGTCGCGGCCGCCGCCAAAGAGGCCGGCGCCGAGATCACAGGTTATGTCCGTCTGGAAGTGGGCGAAGGCATCGAAGTCGAAAAAGAGGACTTTGCTGCCGAGGTCGCCAAAGTCGGCAAAAGCTGATTTTTCGGGCTCTACAGGAATTAAAGGGAGCGGGCCTTGAGGTCCGCTCTTTTTGTTTGGCGAAACGCGATCTGATCCAACTCGGCGTTCAGCCGTGCTGCGCCAGATGGGTCAGCAGCGCGTCCATCGCCAGCGGATAGCCCGCTGCACCAAAGCCGCTGATTACCCCCAGCGCAACGGGTGCGATGTAGCTGACGTGCCGAAATTCCTCGCGCGCGTGAACGTTCGACAGATGCAGCTCGACCACCGGCAATTCCACCGATGCGATGGCATCCATCAGCGCAATCGACGTGTGCGTATAGGCCCCCGCGTTCAGGATGATACCGCCATGCACGCCCTTGGCCGCGTGGATGTGGTCGATCAATGCTCCTTCGCTGTTACTTTGGGCAAATTCCATCTTAGCGCCACGCGACGAGGCGTGCGCGCGGCATACCGTTTCGATATCGGCGAGGATCGAGTGGCCATAGACATCGGGCTGGCGCGTGCCCAGCAGGTTCAGGTTCGGACCGTTCAGGATCAGGATCGAGGTCATGGGATGGCTCCTTTGGCGACCCTTCTAGACCGCTGATGTGATACGTGTCGAGATGCCGCGCTATTCGGCCGCCTGTCGGAGGCTGGACATGAGATAGTGAAACTTCTCGCCCTGCACGGCCACATGCGCGCGCAAGGCATCGGCGGCGCCGTGTGCATCGCCGCACTCCAACGCGGCGACGATGCCTTCATGCTCGGCCATGGATTGAGCGAGGCGGCCACGCAGGCGCAGTTGCTGGCGGCGGAAGGGGCGCAGGCGGCGGTGCAGGCGCTGCGCCTCGCCCAGCAGGAAAGTGTTGCCGGACTGCGCATAGATGATCTGATGGAACCGCTCATTTTCAAGGTAATAGGCGTCGGCATCCTGCGCCTCAACTGCTTCGCGGCACTTGGCGTTGGCGGCGCGCAGATCGTCCAGCGCCGCGTCGCTGATGCGCAACGCCGCGAGGCGCGCGGCGACGGCCTCAAGTTCGGCCATGACCTCAAACATCTCCATCAGTTCGACCGGACCGGGCTGGCGCACGAACACGCCCCGGTGCGGGATCTGCGTGACGAGGCCAGATAGGGTCAGCTTTTGCAGTGCTTCGCGGATGGGGGTGCGCGACACGCCAAATCGTTCGGCCAGCGCATGTTCGTCCAGCCGCACGCCGTCGGAATAGGTGCCGCCAAAGATCAGCTCTTCGATGTCGTCGGCGATCGTATCTGCGCGTCGCTTTTCCATGCCCGGATCATAGCCATGGCCGCGATGCATGCAAAGACACATTTATTGTATACAAAAATGATTGACTCGAAAAACCCGTCGCGCCACCCTGCACGGCACGTTCCGGGCCAACCGGACCATGAAACATTCTGGGAGGAATCGAAATGAAATTCATGCTCAAGGCCGCCGTTGCCGCCACCGCGCTGATGGCGCTAGGGTCCGCCGCTGCCGCGACCGAATTGCGCCTGTCACACCAATGGTCGAACAACGATGTGCGCCACAAGGTCGCGCAGATTGTTGCCGATGAGGTGGCCGCCGCCGATGTGGACCTTGAAATCAAGATCTTCGGCTCGAAATCCCTGTTCAAACCGCGTGAGCAGTATAAGCCGCTCAGCCGTGGGCAACTGGATATGACCGTCTTTCCGCTGAGCTACGCGGGTGGCCAGCAACCGGCGTTTAACCTGACGCTGATGCCGGGTCTGGTGAAAAACCACGATCACGCCGCACGCCTGAACAAGAGCGAATTCATGGACCGGATCGAGGCCAAGATGGCCGAGGATGACGTCATGACGCTGGTTCATGGCTATCTGGCGGGCGGTTTCGCCGGCAAGGACAAGTGCATCACCAAGCCAACTGATGTCGAGGGCCTGCAAACCCGCGCCGCAGGCAAGGCGTTCGAGCAGATGCTGGCCGGGGCCGGTGCATCCATCGCGTCGATGTCCAGCGCGGATATCTACAACGCCATGCAGACTGGCGTTCTGAACGCCGCCAACACGTCGTCCTCGTCCTTTGTCAGCTACCGCATTTACGAGCAGGTGGCCTGCTATACGCCCGCAGGCGAGGTCGCGCTGTGGTTCATGTATCAGCCGCTTTTGATGAATAAATCCAAGTTCGAGAGCCTGACGGAAGAGCAACAGCAAGCGCTGCGCGATGCGTCGGCCAAGGCCGAGGCGTTCTACCTTGAAGAGGCGAAAAAGCAGGACGCGAATTCGGTCCAGGTGTTCAAGGATGCGGGCGTCGAGATCGCCACCATGACACCGGAGGATTTCGACGCATGGCGCGAGATCGCCAAGGCGACATCCTACAAGAACTTCGTCGAGAATGTGCCGGATGGGCAAGAGCTGCTGGACATGGCGCTGTCTGTCGAGTGATCGGTGGGGCAGGGGCGTCATGTTGCGTCCCTGCCTTCTGCTGCAACCTAAACAGGGCGAATGCCTGTCAATGGGGCGGCGCAGCGACCATCGTGCTATACGACATTATGTCGGCAGAATTTCTTCGCGATGTGAGCGAAGCAGATGATTGCCAAAGTGGCTGCCCGCCGGAACGGGCAGATGCTCGCCGGGCGGCTTCGCCTTGATTTCGGGCAAAGATGGGCTGCGCATGAGGGGTCCAATCGAATTGACTAAAAGGAGCGCGACATGGCCGGACAAGTGACGCAGCGCATCGCCAAGACAGGCAACAATCCATTTCTGCGCTTTGTTGCAGCGCTTTCTACCGTTGCGGGGTGGATATCGGCCGCGATGATCGTCGTTGCGGTCGGGATCACCTGTCAGATGATCTTTGTGCGTGCTGTGCTGAACGAGTCGACAATCTGGCAAACTGAAATGGTGGTTTACCTCATGATCGCAGCCACGCTGATCGGCCTGCCGTATGTGCAGCGCCTGCGCGGTCATGTGAACGTCGATCTGATCCCCATCGCCCTGCCGCCCCGGGCGCGGTTTGTGCTGGCATGTTTCACACTCAGCCTCAGTGCGGCCGTCGTCGCAGTCATGCTCTATTACGGTTATGAATACTGGCATTTCGCGTGGGACAGGGGGTGGCGTTCCGACACGATCTGGGGCGTGCGCCTGTGGATTCCCTATATGGCGCTGCCGATTGGCTTTGGCCTGTTGCTATTGCAATTGATCGCCGATCTTACCGCTGTGATTCTGCGGATCGAGCCCCCCTTCGGACTGGAGGATACCTGATGGATCCGCTCGTATTGGGCGCGCTGGTCGCGCTTTGCACCATCACCGTGCTGTTTTCGGGCGTGTCGGTGGCGCTGGGGTTGCTGATCGTGTCGGGCGGTTTTCTGGTCGCCTTCGACGGGATGCGCAGCCTGGAGCTTATGCCAGAGCTTTTCTTTGGCCATCTCAACAGTTTCGCGCTGCTCAGCATCCCGATGTTCATCATCATGGGTGCCTCTATCGCGTCGACCCGCGCAGGCGCGGACCTCTATGAGGCGCTGGAGCGGTGGCTTACGCGCATTCCCGGCGGTCTCGTGATCTCAAACCTTGGGGCCTGCGCGCTGTTTGCGGCGATGTCAGGGTCCAGCCCCGCGACCTGTGCTGCGATTGGCAAGATGGGCATCCCCGAAATGCGCAAGCGTGGCTATCCCGATGGCGTCGCTGCTGGCTCCATCGCGGCGGGCGGCACGCTGGGCATCCTAATTCCGCCCTCGATAACCATGATCGTCTATGGCATCGCGACCGAGACATCGATCGGGCGTCTGTTCCTCGCTGGCGTGATCCCTGGCATATTGCTGGTGTCGCTCTTTATGGCGTGGGCGCTTTACTCGACGTGGAAGTCGGGCAATGCCGAGGTGTTGACGGCAGGCACTTATACGTGGCGCCAAAAATTCGAGATCCTGCCCCGCGTGGTCCCGTTCCTGCTGATCATTCTGGGCGTGCTTTACGCCATGTATGGCGGCATTGCGACCCCATCGGAAACGGCTGCAATCGGCGCATTGCTGTGCATCGTGGTCGCCATGGTGATCTACCGCCTCTGGAGCCCGGCGGCCCTGTGGGTGATCCTGCGCGATAGCACCCGCGAATCTGTGATGATCCTCTTTATCATCGCGGCCGCCGGTGTGTTTTCCTACATGCTCAGCAGCCTCTTCATCACGCAGAGCATCGCGGAATGGATCGGCACGCTGGACGTGAACCGCTGGGTGCTGATGGGCGCAATCAACGTGTTCCTGCTGATCGCGGGCTTTTTCCTGCCGCCGGTGGCGGTGATCCTGATGGCGGCGCCGATCCTGCTGCCCATCCTCACGGTCGCGGGGTTTGACCCGATCTGGTTCGCCGTCGTACTGACAATCAACCTCGAGATCGGCCTGATCAGCCCACCCGTGGGCCTGAACCTATACGTCATCAATGGCATCGCACCCGAGATTTCGCTGAAAACGATCCTCTGGGGCTCGCTGCCCTTCGTCGGTTGCATGGTGCTGGCGATCATCCTTCTGTGCATCTTTCCCGACCTCGCCACATGGCTGCCAGACTACGTGATGGGGACTGCGGTATGACCGTTCTCAGCGATCTTTTAGCCTCGGTCTTTGAGCGAGGGGCGAGCGCGGCAAGGCGCGGCGATTGGAGTCGAAGGCCACCCGAAGAGTTGGCCGATGCCCTGATAACCGCCCATGGCGAAATTTCCGGCAGTATGCTGGCCGAGCAAATCCTGTCCCGTTTCAATGCGATGGACGATGCGGCCAAGCTGGCCTTTTTCCACCATTTGACCGGTGCTATGAATGTCGATCCCGCTGCCGCACGTACGGCGCTCGACGCCTACGAGGCCGCGCCTTCGCGCGCCAGCTACCGCGCCTTTCTGACCGCCACCGAGCCGCCAAGACAAGAGCTGATCCGCCGTCTCAACCGTGTGCCAGGCGCGACCGGCGCGCTGGTTGCCATGCGCGCTGACCTCTTGCGGCTGGGACGCGGCGTTCCGGAATTGGAGGCGCTGGACCTCGATTTTCGCCACCTCTTTGCGTCGTGGTTCAATCGTGGGTTTTTGGTATTACGCCCGATCACATGGCGGATTCCGGCGCATATCCTAGAGAAAATCATCGCCTATGAGGCTGTCCATGCCATCGACAGCTGGGACGATCTGCGCCGCCGTGTGCAGCCCGAGGACCGGCGCTGTTTCGCGTTTTTCCACCCCGCCATGCCCGACGAGCCGTTGATTTTCGTCGAGGTGGCGCTGACGCGTGGCATTCCCGGCGCGGTGCAACCATTGCTGGCAGAGGGGCGCGATGCGCTGAGCGCGACCGAGGCCGATACCGCCGTCTTTTACTCGATTTCGAACTGTCAGGCAGGACTGGCGGGCATGTCCTTTGGCAATTCGCTGATCAAGCAGGTGGCGGGCGATCTGGCCACCGAATTGCCCGGCCTCGCGCGGTTCGTCACCCTGTCGCCCGTCCCCGGCCTGATGGATTGGATCGAACGCGAGGAAATGACACCAGACGCCGCCGATCTACCCGGCCTCGCCGCGCATTATCTATTGAGTGCCAAGGGGCGCGGCGGTCTGCCAATAGACCCTGTCGCGCGGTTTCATCTGGGCAATGGGGCGATACTTCATGCCGTGCACGGCGATGCCGATCAGTCGGCAAAGGGGCGGGCGCAATCGGGCGGCGTGATGGTCAACTACCTCTACGATCTGCGCCGTACGTCCGAGCGCCACGAGGCATTCGCCAGCGCCGGCACCATCGCGGCAACCAGTGCGGTGAAATCGCTGGCCGCAGGTGCCAAGACCAAGATGACCAAAGGAAGTTGAGCCATGGCAAACCCCCTTTATGACACGCTGTTCGGCCGCCACGCGGGCAAGTCTACGCCGTTTTTGATCCTGCCGGACGGGACTGAAATCACTCACTCCGCCTTTCTCGCCATGGCCGCGCGCATCGCAAACCAACTGGCCGCGCTGGGGCTGAAACCCGGCGACCGCCTCGCCGCGCAAATCGCCAAATCGCCCGAGGCGCTGGCGCTATACGCCGCCTGCGCACAGACGGGCGTCGTATTTTTGCCGCTCAACACGGCCTACACGGCCAATGAGGTCACCTATTTCATCGAAAATTCTGGCGCGGCGCTGGTCGTCTGTGATGGCGGCGCGGTCGAGGGTCTCGCGCCGGTGGCAAAGGGTCTCGGCGCGCAGTTGGCCACGTTGAACGCAGACGGTTCCGGCAGCCTGATGGACGGCGCGGCGGGGCAGGGCGACACCTATTCCACCGCAGACCGGACCAAGGACGATCTGGCCGCGCTTCTCTATACCTCCGGCACCACGGGCCGCTCAAAGGGGGCGATGCTGAGTCAGGAAAACCTGCTCAGCAACGCCGAGGTGCTGGTGGATGAATGGCGCTTTACCGATGCCGACGTGTTGCTGCATTGCTTGCCGATCTTTCATACGCACGGTCTGTTCGTGGCAACCAATGTGACGCTGGTGGCGGGCGGGGCGATGATTTTCTTGCCGAAATTCGACGTGGACGCCGTACTGCACCACCTGCCGCGCGCGACGTCGATGATGGGCGTGCCGACCTTCTACACGCGCCTGCTGGACGATCCGCGCTTTGACAAAAATGCAACGCAGCATATGCGCCTCTTTACCTCGGGCAGCGCGCCGCTGCTGGCAGAAACGCATGACCGTTTTAGCGCGCGCACCGGCCACGCGATCCTTGAGCGTTACGGCATGACCGAAACGAACATGAACACCTCGAACCCTTACGCAGGCGAGCGCCGCGCTGGAACCGTCGGTTTTGCGCTGCCCGGAGTCGAGCTGAAGATATGCGACCCTGCAACGGGCCAGGAGGTGCCGCAAGGCGAGGTGGGCCAATTGGAGGTGCGCGGGGCGAACGTGTTCCAGGGCTACTGGCAAATGCCGGAAAAGACCGCCGAAGAGCTGCGCGAGGATGGGTTTTTCATCACTGGCGATCTGGGGCTGATCGACAGTCAAGGTTATGTGCAGATCGTCGGGCGCGGCAAGGATCTGATCATCTCGGGTGGCTATAATATTTATCCCAAGGAGATTGAGCTGGTTCTGGATGAGCAGCCCGGCGTGCTGGAAAGCGCCGTGATCGGTGTGCCGCATCCAGATTTCGGCGAAACGGTCGTGGGCGTTCTGGTCGCCGCACCGGGCCAGACGCCCGACGAGGAAGCCATCATGGCTGCAGCGGGCGACGCGCTGGCACGCTTCAAGCATCCTCGCCGCCTGATCGTGGTGGACGAGCTGCCGCGCAACACGATGGGCAAGGTGCAGAAGAACATCCTGCGCGAGCGCTACGGCGATCTTTTCACCGGAGCTTAGCGGCGGCTGAGCCGCGCTTGCGCTCAGAGCGGCTTTGGTGAAAACTGCATTCAAACGGCGCGGCTATCACAAACCGCGATAGCCAATTTCACCTTGCCCGATTGCGCGGATAGCCGGACAGGGCGGACAGTGGCGCGGCACCAAGCATAGGAGCGATCATGAGCAGACTGGCAGCGTTCAATTTCCACAAGTGGATCGAAGAGCATCAGCACCTTTTGAAACCGCCCGTCGGCAACAAGAAGGTGTTTGAGGACGCAGACCTGATGGTCACCGTCGTCGGCGGTCCGAACAAGCGCACCGATTACCATGACGATCCGGTCGAGGAATTCTTTTACCAACTCAAGGGTGACATGCTGCTGAAACTCAAGGATGGCGATGATTTTTACGATGTGCCGATCCGCGAGGGCGACGTGTTCCTGTTGCCGCCGCATGTCCGCCACTCGCCGCAGCGCCCGCAGGAGGGCAGCATCGGCCTGGTGATCGAGCCAAAGCGCCAGACCGGCGAACTGGATGCGGTCGAATGGTATTGCTTTGACTGCAACGCGCTGGTTCACCGCGCCGAGATGCAGTTGAAATCCATTGTCGACGATCTGCCGCCTGTCTATGAAGGCTTCTATGCGTCGCAAGAGGCGCGCACCTGTCCCGAGTGTGGCACCGTGCATCCGGGCAAGGAGCCGCCCGAGGGCTGGGTGAAACTGGACAATTGATGATACCCAAGCGCCCCGCAAGATGGGCGCGACATGACAATCAGGAGAGACCAATGGGGAAGACATTCTTAACCAAACTGCCCGCAGCTATCGCCGTCGCGACCGTGCTGGTGGCCAGCGCGGCCAGCGCGGATGACCTGCGCCTGGGGCTGATCACGCCGCCCTCGCATATCTGGACCAAGGCGGCCGAGGATTTCGGCGCCGATTTGGCCGAAGCGAGCGATGGCGCGCACACCGTCACCGTTTTCCCCGCGCAGCAGCTGGGCAGCGAGGCCGAGATGATGCAGCAGCTTCAGACCGGCGCGCTGGACATGGCATTTCTGACGGTCGCCGAGGTATCGAACCGCGTACCGGATTTCGGCGCCTTCTACGCGCCTTACCTCGCCAATGATATCAGTCACGCAGGCCGCATCCTGCAATCGGATCTGGCCGCCCGGATGCTGGAGGATCTACCGGCCAAGGCCGGCGTTGTTGGCATCGGCTATGGCATGGCAGGGCTGCGCCAGATCGTCTCCAAGGGCGACGTCAAAAGTGCCGCAGATCTCAAGGGCAAGAAGCTGCGCATTACGCCCTTCAAGCCGATCCTCGATTTCTACAACCTGCTGGGCGCCGCGCCCACGCCGATGCCGCTGCCTGCCGTCTATGACGCGCTGGCCAACGGTCAGGTCAACGCCATCGATATGGACGCCGAACTGATCTGGAAGCTGAAATATTACGAGCAGGCCGATACGGTCGTCGTGTCCAATCACATGATGTTCCCGATGGTCGGGCTGGTTTCAGCCAAGGTCTGGAAAGGTATGTCCGAAGAGGACCGCGCAACCATCGCCGAGCTGATGAAAAAGCGGCTGGACGAAGTTGTTGCGACCTACGTAGTCAAGGACCAGGAGTGGCTAGACGAAGTGCGCGGCACCGAGACCGCATTCATCGACGTAGGCCCCGAGTTCTTTGGCGACGTGCCTGCCGAGTGGGACAAGATCTGGACCGAGCAGTCGTCCGTTCTGGGCGAGATGCGCGATGCCGCTGCGGCCTCGGCTGAATAAGATCGCTTTAGGCTAAGTTCACTGGCCGCCCGGACGCCGGGCGGCCAGATTTGCATTGTGAGGGCAGGGTGCTGCACAGGATTTCTCATGTCTGGGCGCGGGCCGAGATGGCTTTCGCTGCCGTTCTGGCGGTGGCGATCACGCTGCTCGTCCTGCTAAACGTCGTGACCCGTGCGCTGAGTGCGTCGATCTTTTGGGTCGATGAGGCGGCGATCATGGCAATGACTTGGATGACCTTCTTTGCCGCCTCTGCCGCCGTGCATTTTGGCCATTCGGTCAGTGTCACGCTGTTCACCGACATGTTGCCCGACGGCGCTGCACATGGCGCGCAGCGCGTAGTTGATGCAGTCGTGCTAATCTTTGCCGCGCTGATGATCTGGCTCTGCTGGCGCTGGTTCCTGCCATTGGATCTGCTGCGCGCGGGCTTTGACACGATGGCGTTTCAGGGCGAGACTTTCAATTTCATCTACGCCGAGCCGACGCTGACGCTGGGCATTCGCAAATTCTGGCTGTGGCTGATTATGCCGATCTTTGCCTGCGGACTCCTGCTCCATGCGGTGTCCAACCTTGTCCGGCCATGGGCACCCGGGCGGGTTGTGCCATGACCGCCGCCCTGTTTCTGGTGCTGTTGTTCGGGGCTGTACCGATCTCAATCGTGCTGGCGATGACTGCGATGGGCTATATCTGGCAGAGCGACAATGGCGTCCTCTTTGACAGTTTCACACAGCAGATGTTCGCCGGGACGGAGAATTACGGCCTGCTGGCCATCCCGCTCTTTATGCTGACGGGCGAGTTGATGAATGAGGGCGGCATGACCAAACGCCTCGTAAACGCCGCCCGCGTGCTGGTCGGCGGCTTTCGCGGCGGGCTGGTCTGGATCAACCTCTTGGCCAACATGTTCATGGCGGCGATCATTGGGTCCGCCGTCAGCCAGATCGCGGTGATGAGCCGCGCAATGGTTCCGGCGATGGAGGCCGAGGGCTATGATCGCGGTTTTGCCGCTGCGACCACAGCCGCCGGGGGTCTGCTGGCGCCGGTCATTCCACCCTCAATGCTATTCGTCATCTACGGCGTTCTGGCGCAGATCCCCATCGGCGACATGTTCCTTGCCGGTATCATTCCGGGCCTGATGATGGCTGGCAGCTTTTTCATCGTGGTCACGCTGATCGGCCTTGCCGCCGATTTCCCCAAGGGCGAGTGGATGAGCGCAGGGGATGCGGTCCGCGCGATCCTTGCCTGCCTGCCCGCCGCGTTGATCCCGGTGGCGATCATCGGCGGCATCGTCATGGGCATCGCGACCCCGACCGAAAGCGCGGCGGTGGCCTCGCTGATCGCATTCCTGCTGGGTTGGCTGGTCTACGGCGAGCTAAGGCCCTCGCACCTGTTTGAGCTATTCCTGCGCACGGCACAGAACGCGTCTATGGTGATCTTTATGGTCGCCGCAGCCAATGTCTTTGGCTGGGTCGTGATCTATGAGGCGATCCCCCAGACGCTGGCCGCGCTGATCACGTCGCTGACCTCGGACCCGTTCATATTTTTGCTGATCGTGATGGGGGCGCTGTTGTTGGTGGGGATGCTGATTGACGGTATCGCGGCGCTGATCCTCGTCACGCCGATTCTTCTGCCAATCGCCACGGGCGACTACGGCATCAGCCCATTTCAGTTTGGTGTGGTTATCAGCATTAACCTGGCGCTGGGGCTGCTGACGCCGCCTGTCGGTGTCGGCCTTTATATCGCCGCGTCGATGAGCAACGTAAAACCGACGGCGATCTTTGCCGCGCTCTGGCCGTTCCTTGTGGCTGTGGTGCTGGTGCTGCTGGCGCTATGTTACTTTCCGATCCTGTCGTTGGCGCTGATCGGCTGAAGGATCGCTGCGGCCTGTTCCAGCGCGTCCAGCAACGCAGCGGCAGCGGGGGGCAGCGACGTATTGCTACGAAATGATGCACCCAACGGGCCATCGCCGAAGGGCAGGGGGAGCGGCAACTCGGCCAGCGTGCTGGCTGGGCCCAGATCCGCGGCCTCGGCAGGCATAGCGCAGATCATGTCACTGGCGGCGAGCAGACCGCGATTAGTGAGATAGCTGACGGATTCCACCAGCGTCGGTGGCGCGTACTGGCCCTCGGCGACGAAGAACTGATCAATCTGGCGGCGCAGCGTTGTGTCGGGCGGCGGTAGAATCCAGCCATACGGACGCAGATTGTCAAAGCTGAGTAGCCCGATCTCCAGCAGTGGATGCCCCGCACGCACCACCAGCGCTATGCGGCCCTGCATCAGCCTGCGTTGCTCCAGATCCGAGCGGTGGCGCAGCACGGGCAGGCGGCCCACAATCAAGTCCAACTCGCCCGCGCGCAGGCGGGGCATCAGCACCTCGTTCGTCCCCTCGACCACCTTGATGGCAAGGCGCGGGCGTTGCGCCAGCACTGTGTTGATCGCCATCGGCAACAGGCCACCCGAAGCCGCCAGTAGCGTGCCGACGACGATGCGGCCTGCATTGCCGCCAGCCAGATCCTCCATCTCCTGCGCCGTGGTGCCAATCTGGGAAAAGACCAACTGCCCGCCTCGGATCAGCGCCTCACCAAAGACGGTCGGCACGACGCCCCGGTTTGTGCGCTCGAACAGCAGCACATCGAAATCGATTTCCAGATCCTTGATCATCTTGGTCGCGGCAGGCTGCGACAGGTTCATCTCGCGCGCGGCATGCAGGATGCTGCCATGCTGGCCCACCGCGATCAGCAGGCGCAGCTGCCGTAGCTTTAGCCGGCTAATGACGCGGCTCATGATCTGCGCATGGCCTCGCATGGGTTAGAACCGCATCCAAGTGGTCCGGGTCTGCACAGCGCGCACAGCACTCATCGCAGCGAGGGCGGAGGACTTGGGATTGTCCGGCAGCGCATTGCCACAAATGGTGAAGTCAAAGCGCCCAAACGCGCCCTCGGCTTCGACCCGGTGCGTGTTCTGCGTGACGGTCGGATCGGCGATCAGTTGCACCTCGGTCGCATCGAACCCGATCCCCGCCAGCGCGACGGCTGCGGCGACATTGGCGTTTTTGGGGTAGCTGAGCGCGGCCTGCCGCGCGCTGCCGGTGAAATGGGCGGTGGCCTCGCTGAGGGTGGCGAGGTCCAGCACGTCTTCGGCGGGCGATCCGGCCCAACCACCGGGCGGCTTGGTCCCGGTGTAGCGCACATGGCTCAGCCCACCGACCGTGGCCGCCGACAGCGCATCCAGCGCGCCGATTGCACCAGAGGCGAGGCGCATCCTGCCGCCACCTGTCTCGGCAGCTGACATCAACGTGGCGAGCAGCGCGTCGTCGGCCAGCGCGCCCAGCGACAATGTGACGACCTCGCACCCCTCACGCAGCAGTGCGGCCCCGTGGGCAGAGAGGCCCGCATGCCCGGCGCAATCGACGACCAGCCGCGCGTGGGCGGCCAACCCGGCCGCGTCCGTCACCGCCTCGACCCCCAGCGCCGCGCGCGCCGCTGCCTCGCGGCCTGGCCGCGCCAAAACGGCCGAAATGGGCGTGCCATCCTGTGCCAGTGCGTCCGCCACATAGCGCGCAATCGCGCCATATCCGATGATCCCGATGCCGGTCATGATGCCTCCCATTGCTGTCCTGCCCCCAAGTTTAGATGAAGCAGCATGCACCTGCTATCAGTTTTCGTGATACCCGCCGGCCGAACCGCTATTTGCACCTAGGTGCGCGGTGGCGCATCATGTGGCATAATCCTAACCGCCGGGCCGCGCGCATAATGACCACTGGTTTTCGCCCTCATACCAACCACGCGCTCTTGCGCGGGGAGGGGCAATATTGCGACGACATTGCGCTGCCCGGCGCGCTGCGCGTTGTATTCCTGCGCAGCGATGTCGCGGCGGGCTATATCACTGCGCTGGATACCGCAGATGCGCGCGGTATGCCGGGCGTGCAGGCCGTACATATTGGCGCGGATGTGGCGCATCTGGGCGCGCTGCCGGTGAACGAGGTGCTACCATTGGACGCTCAAACACCCTTTGCGATCCTCGCCCGAGGCCAGGTTGATGCTGTGGGTCAACCGGTCGCCGCCGTACTGGCGACTAGCCGGGCCGAGGCGCAGGATGCGCTGGAGGCAATCGTGCTGGATATCGACGCCAAAGCGCCCCCGCCGCCCACCCGCATAGCGCATCGCGCATGGCGTGCTGGTGATCCGGACACGGCGCTGCGCAATGCGGCGCACTGTGTCGAGGCGCATGCAAATCATGCCCGCCTCGCGCCCCTTTCGCTAGAGCCGCGCGCCATCGCGGTGCGCCCCGAACCGGGCGGTGGAGTGACTGTCTGGCACTCGACCCAGACACCGCATCGCACGCGCACCCATCTGGCGCAGATACTTGGGGTAAGCGAGACTCTTATCCACGTCATCGCGCCTGATGTCGGTGGCGCGTTCGGCATGAAAGCATCGCTATATCCCGAAGAGGTCTATTGCGTCTGGGCGGCGCTGACCATTGGCCAGCCAGTACGGTGGAGCGCGACGCGCAGCGAGGATTTCCTATCGGCCACTCATGGGCGCGGCCTGACAACCCGCGGCACCTTGGCGCTAGATTCTGAAGGTCAGTTTGCCGCGCTGACGGCTGATATCAGCGCGCCCCTTGGAGGCTGGCTGCCGAACAGCGCGCTGATTTCGGCGTGGAACGCGGCGCGTATTCTGCCGGGCCCATATCTGGTGGGCGACGTGCGCATTGACACGACGGCGCTGGCCGAGCACCGCGCGCCCACGGGTATCTACCGTGGGGCAGGGCGCCCCGAAGCAGCGGCCCTGATTGAGCGGTTGGTCGACAAAGCCGCACGCGCCACTGGCCTTGATCCGTTCGAAATCCGCCTGCGCAACCTGCCGCCCAAGGACGCTCTGCCGCGCGAGACGGCGACGGGCCAAACGCTGGACAGCGGCGATTATGCTGGCGCATTGCAGCTCCTGCGCTGCGCCTCGCGCTACGATGCCCGTGCGGCTAGCATTGCAGAGCGACGCAAGGCGGGCGAGTTGGTGGGCCTCGGCCTTGCCTTTTTCCTCGAGCCGTCCGGCGAGGGATGGGAGAGCGCGCGCGTGACATGGTCTGAGGATGGCCGCGTACGGGTCAACAGCGGTAGCTCAGCCCAAGGGCAGGCGCGCGCCCGCAGTTATGCACGAATTGCAGCGCAAGCATTGCAGATCGCACCGGAAGACGTGGACGTGCGCTATGGCGATACCGAAACCTGCCCCGAAGGGATCGGCGCAGTCGCCTCGCGCAGCACCGCCATTGGCGGAAGTGCCGTGCACGAGGCGTGCCAGCGGTTGCGCACCGCGCGCAGTGGCGGCGCAGCCTTGCCGCTTTGCGAGGAGGTGCGCTTTGCCACAACAGGGCAGGCGTGGGGGTATGGCGCCTATCTGGTGCAAATCTCGGTCGACCCCGAGACTGGCGCGCCCAGTATTGAGGCGGCGATCTGCGTGGATGATGCTGGCACTGTGATCGACGCGCAAGCCGTCGCGGACCAGATCACCGGCGGCTTTGCCCAAGGGCTGGGCGAGGCCTTGATGGAGGCGGTGCGCTATGACGACGATGGGCAGCTCCTGACCGCGTCGCTGATGGATTACGCCGTGCCGCGGGCGGATAATGTGCCAACGCTTAGTCTGCACGGGATCGAAACGCCCAGCCCGACGAATCCACTCGGCGCCAAAGGCGTGGGTGAGGCGGGCGCGATCGGTGCCCCCGCCGCAATCCTCAACGCCGTGATAGACGCGCTGGCGCCAATGGGCGTCACCGATTTGCAAATGCCGCTTACCTCCCAGACACTCTGGCAGGCGATTCAACCGGCTGAAACGGGAAAGGCTGCGACATGAAATACTCGAGACTCGACGCCAAGGACTACGCGCGTGAACATATGCGCGGAATCTGGGCCGCAGCCTTGAACCCGTTCAAGGACGATGGCGCCTTTGACGAGGTTGGGCTACGAGAGAACATCAGACATTGGGTGGATGACCTTGATATTAAGGGTCTTTTCATCGCTGGTAAGCAGGGCGAGTTCTTTTCCATGTCACTGGAAGAGCGCAAGCGTAATTTCGAAATAGCTGTCGACGAATGTGATGGCCGCGCAGGCACGATCATGTCCGCGTCGGATCAGAACTTTGACACTGTGCTGGAACTGGCCCGCCATGCGCAGGATTGCGGCGCGGATTACATCGTCGTCCACGCGCCGATGCTGCATTTCGTGACGGACCAAGATGAGACAGTTTATAACTATTACAAAGCGATAGGCGACGAAGTTGATATTGGAATCGCGATGTGGAGTCATCCCGATAGCGGCTACCTCATGTCGCCCGAGCTGTGTGCGCGCATTGCCGATCTGCCAAACATCGTCGCGATCAAATACTCCGTCCCGCGTGAGATGTATGTGAGCTTGACGCATATGGTCGGGGACAAGATCCACGTCTCGACCGCGTCTGAGGTCGAGTGGCTCGACAATATCGAGGAACTTGATTGGAAGCTCTACCTCTGTTCGTCGCCGCCTTACCAACTGCAATCGACAGTCGATCAGCGCATGAACGAATACACGCGGCTTGCCTTTGCGGGCGATTTCGCGGCGGCACGGCGGGTGCGCGACAGCCTCGATCCGGTCCGCGAGGCGATCAAACGCAGTAAGCCGGGCGGTAAGCCGCAAGCGCATGGCAAGTACTGGCAGGAACTGCTGGGCCAAGTAGGTGGTTCGGTCCGCGCGCCGCTGCTGCAACTGACAGATGCGGAAAAGGCCACGACGCGAGAGGCCTTCGAGAGTTGCGGTTTGAGAGTGAAGTAAGGCGTGTAGACTGTTGATCCGGCTGCCAAAATGCTTTCGACATCAATATTTGAAGTAGATCAGATATTTACATAATACTGATTATGCGCACGCTAGGCGTGGATCGTTTACCCTGTAAAACTCCCTTAAAAATGAGACTCCTATTTTGAGACTCGATTTGCGGTGTGGTTTGAGATCACCGCCCTTCAGCGCAACCTGGAAATAGTCGTGTGCGCAACCCCGAGATCCAACGCGATGGCTCGGCACGTTTCGCGCCTGGCCATGCTCTCACGTGCTACCTACTGCTGATGGTTGGTTAACTTGGGCTTGCGGCGAAATATGACACCTTGTTGGGCCGCGAGCGCGCGGCCTTCGTTTGCGCGCCGTGCGATACGTTCTCGTTCATCTTCTGTAAGTGCAGAAAGAAACGCCAAGATACCTTTCCCCATCGGCGTGGTCAGATCGAGCCATGGCTTATGAAGGACTTTAATGTAGGCACCGCGGTCAGCGATCCGCTGAATGATGTTGATGCCGTCGATCATGGATCGCGTGGCCCTATCCCACTCTGCGATCACAAACACATCCCCTGCCCCGAGAGCGTCTATCGCACGTTCGAACTGATCAGAAAGCCAATAAACGGACGATTTCGCTCTCGTGAGTGCCGCGTCGGCATCGGCAAAGACCTGATCGCCAAAGTGTCCTATGCTATACCAACCGCTTGAATCCTCTGGATCACGACGGAACTCGTCAAATCCGTATGTTCCATCAGGGCGCGGGAAAATATCTACACAGATGCATTCACCATCTAGGTTTATAGACCGCATGACTTTGTTCTTATCTGCCAATGGATGCTCTCCATAAATGTTGTTTGACATTATTCGGTCAAAGAAAATTGAACAACCTAACACGTTCTAACGCTTGCCATTTCGAGGTATGTAAGGGCTCTGAGCCGGCAATCGCTACGCAGTTTAGGAATGGCTGGTCTGGGATGAGCCGACCTTCGCTGCACGGCGCAGGAACTCACACAGTACGGGACAAAGCGGTGCCTCGCTGCGGCTGCTCCAATGGCCGCAATCGGCAGTTTTCCTTTGGCACAATCAGGAAGGGGCTACCTTTCAGCTCGTTCCAAGAACCACGCCACCACGGCATCAATCGCGGTATTCTGCATGGATTTTCGCGTGGCGAGCAGGTAGAAATCCTGTTCGCCGGACAGGGTTTGTGGTGTGATCTGGATCAATCGCTTGGCTGCAATGTCCGCAGCCACAAGAAAGCGGCTTACCAGAGCCACGCCCTGACCAAAAAGTGCAGCATCCACAGCCAAGGACGTTTGGCTAAGGCGCAGTCCGCGACCTCCCTTATCCTCGATGTTCAGCAATCCCAGAAATTTCGGCCAGAGATCATGAGCGTCGTGAAGCTTGGGCATAGATGATATGGCCTGTGGCTTAGCAGGCAAGGTGTGCTCGTCAACAAGGCTTGGTGCTGCCACTGCGATAATCTCCTGACGGAACAGAAGGTGAGCGTCGAGGGAGGCACCAAAGGGTGGCTTTCCTTGCCTCACAGCAAGGTCAATTCCGTCACCGTGAAAGCTTGAAACCTTTTCTGTTGCCAGAATGCGTAGGTCGATATCTGGGTGCTTGGCCGAAATATCAGGCAAATTGGGGATCAACCATTTTGCGGCGAATGTTGGTGTGACACTAACAACGACTTTGCCGGGTTCCGGCTTTAGTTGATCGGTCGCACTGCGGAGTGCGTCGAACGCGGCGACGACATTCACGTGATAACTCCGCCCCGCCGAAGTGAAAGCCAGCCCTTTGGGCAGTCTTTCAAACAATGCCACCCCTAAATGCGTCTCAAGCTTGCGCACTTGTTGGGCGACGGCACCTTGAGTGACGCCCAGTTCATCCGCAGCAGCACGGAAATTCAGAAACCTGCCAGCTACGTCAAATGCGCGTAGCCCATTGAGGAGAGGAAGTTGCGACATTTGGCAATAGTATTCCTACAGGCATGAAACATCAATTCTCGCGAGAGATATCGACCCAAATGTAATATTGATACGCTAAGGTAGAGATGGAGAGAACAATGTCAGTAGAAAAAGTAGCGCTCATCACCGCAGGCGGAAGTGGAATGGGCGCAGATGCTGCCCGTCGATTGGCTGCAGATGGATTTAAGGTGGGTATCCTCTCTTCGTCAGGGAAAGGCGAGGCGCTTGGCGTTGAGTTGGGAGGCTTTGGTGTCACAGGCTCCAACACCAACCCCGATGACCTGTCTGCATTGGTGCAAGGCGCTGTGGACCGTTGGGGCCGAGTGGACGCGTTGATCAACTCGGCAGGCCATGGCCCCAAAGGGCCGGTGTTGGAGATTTCGGATGATGATTGGCACGTGGGCATGGAAGTCTACCTGATGAACGTTATTCGCCCGACGCGCTTGGTCACCCCTGTCATGCAGGCGCAGGACGGCGGCACCATCATCAACATCTCGACATTTGCGGCCTTCGAGCCTGATCCACTCTTCCCGACCTCGGGCGTATTCCGGGCGGGCCTTGCCGCTTTCACCAAGCTTTATTCCGATAAATATGCCGCCGACAATATTCGCATGAACAATGTTCTGCCGGGGTTCATTGACAGCCTTCCGGAAGCCGAAGATCGCAAGGCACGCATTCCGATGGGGCGCTATGGGCGGGCGCCAGAGGTGTCATCGGTGATTTCGCTTCTGGCCTCCGAAGGTGGCGGCTACATAACTGGCCAAAACCTGCGTATCGACGGCGGTTTGACCCGTGCCGTCTGACGTTATCATCGAACGCCCACGATTTGACCGCGTGGTCTTTGTGGTCAAATGGGGCGCATCGATCATCCAGATCATGGGCTATACCGCTACAGGGTTCGGATGGACACCATGGAACCTCTATCTGTTTCTGATCGGCGTATTGGGGTGGTTTGCTGTTGGCGCGTTGTGGAATGACAAAGCGTTGATGCTGGTCCATCTTGTCGCGCTCGGTGCGATGATTGCGGGAATGGCAAGTGGGCCACCGTCATAGAGCAGGCATTCAAGCAGAGTGCAGCATCAGGTCGAATTGGGCTCGGACCTGCCGTTCTCCGCATTGCGGCAAGTCCGCCCAGATCAATAGGGCGCACCAGCGCTCACGGCCCAGACCGACCATTCACGCGCTGGCACAATGCTGCGGTGCAGCCCGTCAGAGCTGCCATTCGTGGATCGTGCAGCATTTTGTTAGATGAAATGTCGGTCAGCGGGCTAGTCCGACGTTCTCAACGCAAGCACCAATGTCCGCTATCGACTCATTGCATCTCGTGTAAATGTTGGAAAGATCAGGCAAATCAAGCAACCTAGGTGACGTTTGCTTCAGAAGAGCCGGGAGTCAGTTAAACGAAACTGGCTCCTTCCGGCGTCGATCAACCGCAAGCGAAAACACGTCGGGCCGGGAATAATGGCCGCTGACGTCGAACTTCCTTCGCGAGGATCGGGCTGCGGAGACGTCAATGTCGGCCCATAAAAGCCCTTTCTCCCGGTGCATGGGCCCGGCCTCGATCCCGCCGAACGGCTTGTAGATGACAGCGTCACCAGGGTTCACCCATTCATCCTTGTCAGGGAACAGGATTTCGTGATGCGGGAGGCTTGTCGGAATGTCGGACGCCTCAAGCGCAGTTGCGCATCCAATGACCCAGCATCCGCCCTCGCGCGCGATGTGTTGCAGCGTGGCGAGCCAGGTGTCGCCGCTGTCCCACGTGGGGGCGATGTAGATGTCGATGTCTTGGGCATACAGCGCATAGCGCGCCAGCGGCATATAGTTTTCCCAACATATCAAAGCACCGATGCGCCCCACCGCCGTATGAACCACGTTGAGGCCTGATCCGTCGCCAAAGCCCCAGACCATGCGTTCGGGGTTGGTTGGCATCAATTTGCGGTGGTTGTTCACAATCTGCCCGTCGGCGTCGATAATGGCGCAGGAATTATAGAGGGTTGAGCCCGAAACCTCTCCGTCGATCTCCTGATAGCCGATCACAATAACCATTTCGTTTTCGGCTGCCGCCTCTTGCAGCGGGGCCATGCCATTGCGGCTAAGGTCGACGGAGTTGGCCTGTGTCAGCGCGAACAACTCGTCGGTCTTGCCCATGTCGGCACCGGGGGAGAGACGCCAACAAAACGTCGGATAGCCAGGAAGCCAGGTTTCGGGGAAAACCACCAACCTGGCGCCGTCATTGGCGGCTTGCGCGACAAGGTCAACGGCCCGCGCCATGCTGGCGGCAAGATCGAGATAGACGGGAGGTTCCTGTACTACTGCAACTCTCATCTTGAACTCCTTTTTTGGTAGGTTTCCCGCACTGGGAGACGTGGCGATTGAGCGGCTTTAGAATATCCGATCAATTGGTTGGCCGAGCGCCATAGCCCCTGCGTATTCGGCCTGCACCTCTTTTTGCAGCGGGTGATAACGTGCTGCCTGAATGTCGCGGAATCTGCGCTCAAGTTCAGTTTTGCGATAGAAGCCGGCCCCACCTGCCAACTCCATGGCCAGTTCCACGACTCGGATCGTGTTCTCCTCAACCAGACGGCGGCCGATCATCACATCATTTATGGTTTCAGCCGATGGTGCGTTACGTTCAACGACCTCAATCATATATTTATGGGCCAGACGGGCCGCTGTCAGCGCCGTGTCCATCCGTCCTGCGATAGATTGTGTGCGGTGACAGGCTGGTTTCATTCCGGCAATGCCGACTGCGATCTCGCGCGCACTTTCTGCAATGCCGAGATAGGCTGAATAGATCAGGGGAAACGCAATTGTGGCAATCATCTGGAACGCCGGATGCCATTCGCCTGCCTTACGCTTTAGTGGGATTTTGTCATCCGGAATGAACAACCCGTCGATTTGAATATCGTGCGATCCCGTGCTGCGCATCCCCATGGTGCGCCATGTGTCCAGCACGGTGACCTCGGGCGCGCCAAGCGGGACCGCGAAATGCAGCACTGTGCGGTCGCCGTCCTCTTCGCTGATCGCACCAGTCATCAAAAGGTCACCGGCCGGTGCCCCCGATGTGAACACCTTGCGCGCCGTGATCCGATATCCACCGTCTGCCTTTTCAGCTACGCCAGAGCCGCCGATCCAGTCAGAGCCGCCGGAACTTAGCAAGACAAGGTTTTCATCTGCGACACGACGCAAGAGCGGCTCGACCATTGGGCGCGCGGCGTTCTGATGGTGCCAGCGCCAAGCGGGGATCGCGACTTGATGGGTATGCATCGAAAACGCCAGCCCGGTTGAGCCACAGGCCCCCGCGATGATGCGCAGCATGTCACAAAGCTCGCGCACATTCGCTCCGCCGCCGCCAAGCTCGCTTGGAACGCCTGCGCGGATCAATCCTGCGTCCTTCAAATCTACATAATTCTCGTCAACAAATCGGTCAGCCTCGTCGTTCGCCGCTGCCCGTGTCGCGAATACTTTGGCCAGTTTTTCGGCGGACTCTTTGACGTCAACAACGGTCACTTCCGCTTCAATCAGCTGGTCCATGTCAATATCTCCTTGTTTCAAAATATGGTGCCAGAGTCGCGGAATGGCCTGATCTGTGATAGTCCTAAAACTGTATCGGACATGAACACGCCCTCCAGACAAAACCAGAACGACAAATTTTCTCATGAAAAGGAGTGACCTCATGCGCAGCGGTTATGGGCAGTTTTGCCCGATTGCGATGGCAGCGGAAATCCTATGCGCACGTTGGACACCGTTGTTAATTCGAGAGTTTCTTTGTGGAAGCACTCGGTTCAATGATCTACGGCGTGGCCTTCCGCGTATGTCTCCGTCGCTGCTGTCAAAGCGGTTGAAAGAGTTGGAAACAGCCGGTGTCATTAAATCCGTGCAGGGCGCAAAGGGAGTCAGAGAATACAACCTGACAAAGGCAGGTGAAGAGTTGCGCCCGCTTGTCATGGGGATGGGCATCTGGGGGCAACGATGGGTCGAGAGCGGACTCTCCCTCGACAATCTCGACCCCGAATTGCTGATTTGGGACATGCATCGCGGCCTGAATATCGACCCTTTGCCGAAAAAGCGGCTGTGCCTGCAATTTGTGTTCGACGATCTTCCCACTGCGAAACAAAACTATTGGCTTTTGGCAGATTCGGAGACCGGCGTTGAGGCCTGCTACGCCGACCCTGGACACGACGTGGATCTTTACGCGGTCAGCAATTTGCGGACAATGACAGCCATCTGGATGGGCGTAGATACCGTGCAGAACGCTGTTGACGACAGTCGTTTGGTGTTGACCGGCACCCGTGAGATCGCGTCCCTCATGCAGGACTGGCTCGGCCTCAGCCCATTCGCGCAGGAAGGGCGCATGGCTGGGTAGATGACTTGGTCGAGAATAAAGTCGAGATAACCGAGCGCTACTTATCTTTAGATCTCAGAAACGTTGCCTCCGCTAATGTCGCAAAGCCGCCATTCATAGGTGACCATAGCATCCGTCATTATGGGCTCGTTCGTGCCGCTCGCTGCGATCCGCACGAACGTCCGCTTCACACGGATGGGTCAGCTTCACTGCCTTGAAAAGTCAAACCATGTGGCAAAAAAGGTCAAACTATGTGGCTACTAAGATGTGCCGTATCGAGGCAGACGTTCATGGTCGACGCAGCAAACAGCAGCTTCCCGCCTTAATGCTATTCGCGTGCGCACCAGTTTCAGAATTTCTTAACCGCCACCGTTGATTCCATTCAATCGTCAGTCTCAACTTTAGGGGCATCTGACATACCCCCGTATCGCAGTCCCGGCAGACACATCTGCCGGGGCTCCTCGTCATACGGCAGCTATCAACTCTGCGCAGCGGTCACGATGAATTCTACCAGATAGTCCGGTGTCGCCAGCTTGGCCTCGCCTGCGGCGCGTGCGGGCGTGTGGCCTTCGGGCACCCATTTATCCCAAACGGCGTTCATCTCGGCAAAGTCGGCCATGTCGGCCAACCAGATGACTGTTTGCAGGATGCGGGTCTTGTCCGAACCTGCCTCAGCCAACAGGCGGTCAATATTGTCGAGGCAGGTCTGGGTCTGGTCCGCAACGCTGTCGCCGGCGTTGCCGACTTGTCCGGCCAGATAGATGGTGCCGTTATGCGTGACGATCTGGCTCATGCGTGGGCCGGTATGGGTGCGGGTGATGTCGCTCATTGTTCAACTCCTTGATTGTATAATGTAAAATAGGTATCAGATAAATCGGTCGGGGGCGATGGCGGCCAGAAATTCTGGGGTCAATACCGGCGCGCGTCCGACGATCAGGGCCGCCGTCGTCTGCGATAGCGCGGGCGCGGTCTGAACGCCATAGCCGCCCTGCCCGGCCAACCAGAAGAATCCCTCCGACTGCGGCGCAAAACCGACGACCGGCGTGCGATCCGGCGCAAAGGTGCGCAGGCCGGCCCAGCTATGCTCGACACGGGTCACGGGCACAGTCACCGCCTGCTCATAGCGATCGAGGCCCTCGGCCAATACCATGTCATCGGGCCATGCATCATGGGGATCCACCGGGTCCTCGTCTGCGGGCGAAACCATCAGCTTGCCTGCCTCCGGCTTGGCATACCAAGTCTCGGCCACTGTTCCAAAGAGCGGCCAGCGATCCACGTCATGTTCGGGTTCCAGCCGCAGTATCGCAGCCGAGCGGCGGAACGCCTGCATTCCCAGCTGGGCAACGCCTGCCATCTCTGCGATCTGATCGGCCCAGGCGCCGGCGGCATTGACGATGATTGGCGCAGTGTAATCCTGCCCGCCCGCGGACACCTGCCAGACCGTGCCCTGACGCTGTATGCTGGCGACCGCTGCGTTTGTGATCACGCGGCCACCACGCGATTTCAGCAATCTTGCATAGCCTTGCAGCATTAGATCCACGTCAATGCTCTGAGCGCTGGCCTCATAGATGGCCCCCGCAATCGGCTCGGGCCTTAGGATCGGCACCAGAGACACTGCTTCTGCACTAGTTAAACGCTCTAGGCCCTGCGCATTTTCTGCGTAGCTTTCAAGCGTGGGCAGCTCATCCTGAGACGCAATAAGTAGTTCACCGCGCGGCGACAACAGGCTGTGATCACAAATTTCAGCCGGATTTTGCAGCACTGGTTCCGACGCGATGTTGATCGCGCGCAGCACCGCGTTTCCGTAGTTCCGAATGTAGATCGCGGCCGAGCGTCCGGTGGCGTGAAACCCCATCCGCGCCTCCGTCTCGAGCACAATGACCTTCGCGTCCTGAGCCAGTTCGGCAGCGGCTGAGATACCGGCAATTCCGCCCCCGATAACTATGATATCACTTAGTTTTTCGCTCATGCCGCCTGATCCTTCTATGCGCCACTCCGCGCCCCTTTTGGCTGAAATCGGGCGCGATTCCAAGTGTCTGTAGTTTTCATTTGCGCGATGGGCTGAATTTAACCTTGGATTAACCTGCGCTTGGCAAACTTGCGTTAACGGAGATCCATGATGAAATCACTCTGCCTCACCTTGTTTGCCTGCCTATGGGCTGCGGTCGCCCACGCCGATTTCGCCGAATGCCTAGGGATTGTCGATGAGGCCGCCCGCCTCACATGCTACGACGACGTAAACGGCTATCAGTCGCCCAAGGATGAGAGCGCGCCGGTGGCGGATCCCGGCGCATGGACGGTCAAATCTGAATTTTCAAAGATCGACGATTCCGCAAACGTTTTCATGATGCTACAAAGTAAAGATGAGACGAACTGCCGATACAAGACCGGCACGCATACTTTGATGATTGCCTGCCGTGAGAACACCACCAGCATGTGGATCACCTTTGGCGGATGTTTCATGTCCAGCATTCAGGGCAAGGGCCGGGTTACTTATCGGCTGGACGGCGACCCGGCTCAGAAAGCCCGCTTTCGCGAAAGCAATGACAACATGGCCTTGGGGCTGTGGAACGGCGGCAGCGCAATTCCTTTTCTCAAGCGCCTTTTGGGCCATGACCGCCTGTTGGTTCGCGCCACACCGTTTTCCGACAGCACCGTGACTGGCGAATACGACATCAAAGGTATCGACACGGCGATCGCGCCGCTGCGCGAGGCTTGTAACTGGTAGGTGGCAAAGGCGGGCGGGCAGGCTGCCCCACCCGCCCAACGCAAGGTTTTAGAAAAACGCCTGCAGTCCGGTTTGCGCACGCCCCAAGATCAGCGCGTGTACGTCATGCGTCCCCTCGTAGGTATTTACCGTCTCGAGGTTCATCATGTGGCGAATGACCTGAAATTCCTCGGAAATTCCGTTTCCGCCATGCATGTCGCGCGACATGCGCGCAATATCCAACGCCTTGCCGCAATTGTTGCGCTTGATAAGGCTGATCATCTCGGGCGCCGCATTGGCCTGATCCATCAGACGACCCACCCGCAGAGCGGCCTGAAGGCCCAGCGTAATTTCGGTCTGCATGTTTGCCAGCTTCAACTGATAGAGTTGCGTCTGTGCTAAAGGCTTGCGGAATTGGTGGCGATCAAGGCCGTATTGCCGCGCGCCGTGCCAACAGAACTCGGCAGAGCCCATGACGCCCCAAGCGATGCCATAGCGGGCACGGTTCAGACAGCCGAACGGCCCTTTCAAACCCTCAACATTGGGCAGCAGAGCATCCTCGCCGACCTCCACACCCTTCATCACGATCTCGCCGGTGACGGAGGCGCGCAAGGATTGCTTGCCCTCAATCTTGGGGGCTGACAGTCCGTTCATGCCCTTTTCCAGAACAAAACCGCGGATCTTGCCGTCATGCGCGTCGGACTTTGCCCAAACGATGAAAACGTCCGCGATGGGGCTGTTTGAAATCCACATCTTGTTGCCGGTCAGGCGGTAACCGCCGTCGATCTTTTCGGCGCGCGTTTTCATACCGGACGGATCGCTGCCCGCGTCAGGCTCGGTCAGGCCGAAACAGCCGATCAACTCGCCCGTCGATAGCTTGGGCAGATATTTCTGGCGCTGCTCCTCGGTGCCGTATGCATAGATCGGATACATTACCAGCGACGACTGCACGCTCATCATTGAGCGGTAGCCGCTATCGACGCGCTCAATCTCGCGCGCGACGAGGCCGTAGCTGACATAGCCCGCGCCCAGCCCGCCATATTCCTCGGGAATGGTCGTGCCCAGCAGGCCCATCTCGCCCATTTCGGTGAAAAGCTCGGGGGTGACTGCCTCTTCGGCATAGGCCTTGATCACGCGCGGTTGCAGCTTTTCCTGCGCGAAGTTGCGCGCGCTCTGCGCGATCATCCGCTCGTCTTCCTCAAGCTGATCGTCGAGGCGGAACGGGTCCTGCCAGTCGAAATTGGCCAGATCGGGGGCGTCTTTGGGTTTGATGGAGGGGGCGTCGAGGCTCATGGCACTACCTTTCATGAGTTTTTCATGGGATCTACTTGCAATATAATCTCTGCTTACGCAGAAGAATACCAAGTCTTTTGGCAAAACCCATGAGGAAACGGAATAGATGGCCCTGCCCCGCCGATTTTTGCCCTCCATAGCCAGTCTGCGTGCACTTGAGGCGCTGGACCGGCTAGGCAGCGCGACGGCCGCTGCCGAGGCTCTGGCGCTGACACAGAGCGCGATCAGTCGCCAGATACAGGCGCTGGAGCAGCAGTTGGGCGTGACGCTGATCGTGCGCGATGGGCGGCGCATTGCGCTAACGCCGGACGCGGTGCAGTACGCCGCCGAAGTGCGCGCGGCGCTGAGCCAAATCGCGCAGGCGTCGATGAAATTGGCGGTCAATCCGTCAGGCGGCGCGCTGAACCTCGCCATCTTGCCGACTTTCGGGATGCGCTGGCTGGTGCCGCGCCTGCCCGATTTTGCGCGAACTCACCCAGAAATTACGCTGAACTTGTCAACGCGGGTAAAGACATTCAACTTTGCCTTAGAACCATTTGATGCTGCTATACAATTTGGTGACGCGGATTGGCCCGACACATCGTCAATGCGGCTGCGTGGGGAGGCGGTGATCGCCGTCTGCGCGCCCGAAATTCTTGCTGCGCACCAGCCGCGCTGCGCTGCCGACGTGCTGAACCTGCCCCTAATGCATATCGAGACGCGCCCCGATGCGTGGCGCGCGTGGTTTTCCGCCCAAGGCGTCGATGCGCCGCGCGTTGCAGGTACGATCTATGATCAGTTCGCGACCATCACGCAGGCCGCGCTGCATGGGCTGGGCGTGGCGCTTTTGCCTGAATATCTGGCCGAGGGCGATTTGGCGGCCGGGCGGCTGGTTCCGGCGTGGGGCGGGGCGACGCCCAGTCCTGGCGCGTACTACCTCATCTGGCCCGACTCCAAGGCGCACGATGGCGCGTTGTCCAAGTTCCGGGACTGGCTGGTAACCCAAACCGGCGGAGAGGATCTGTTGCCGCGCTAGCAGAATTCGAACGGTGTTCGCTTAGTCGAGCGTCACTAATCCGGCGCGAAAGCGGCGCATGTTCTGCTGGTAGTGCAGCGCGCTTTTGCGCAGGCCCTCTATCGCGGCTGCGTCGAGGCTGCGCACGACCTTGCCCGGCGCACCCATCACCAGCGAGCCGTCCGCAATATCCTTGCCTTCGGTGATCAGCGCCCCTGCTCCGATCAGGCAATCGCGCCCGATACGCGCGCCGTTCAGCACTGTGGCACCCATCCCGATCAAGGAATTTTCACCGATCGTGCAGCCATGCAGCATCGCCTTGTGCCCGATGGTGCAGCCCGCGCCGATCGTCAGCGGGTGGCCCATATCGGTGTGCAGCACGCAGTTTTCCTGGATGTTGGTGCCCGCGCCGACATGAATCACCTCGTTGTCGCCGCGCAAGGTGCATCCGAACCAGACCGACGCGCCCCCCTCCAGCACGACGCGGCCTATGACATGCGCGCCGGGCGCAATCCAGAAATCCCCGTCCTTGGGTGTCTCGGGCGCATGCCCGTCCAGAGAATAAAGCGTCATTTGCGGTCCTCGAATTCCATTTGCAAGTTGCGCACATGCTCAGTCAGGGCAGGCTGCTGGATACGGCGCAGGCGGGCGGCGGCGATGATCTGCTTGAGCGACGCATCGGTGGCGTCCAGATCATCATTGGTCAGTACGTAGTCATATTCGGCCCAATGGCTGATCTCGTCCCAGCTTTTCTGCATCCGCTTGGCGATCACTTCGCCGCTGTCCTGACCGCGCGATTCCAGCCGACGGCGCAGTTCGGCGATGGAGGGCGGGAGGATAAAGATCGACAGCGTATGTTTGCCAAGGTCAGAGTTCTGGATCTGCTGAGCGCCCTGCCAATCGATGTCGAACAGCACGTCGCGGCCCTGATTTATCGCCGCCTCGACCGGATCCTTGGGCGAGCCGTAGAGATTGCCGAAAACATACGCATGTTCCAGCATCTGCCCCTCGTTGACGTGACGTTTAAAGTCATCGACGCCGAGGAAATAATAATCCTTCCCGTCGACTTCGCCCTCACGCGGCGCGCGTGTTGTGGCCGAGACGGAAAACGCGACGTTTTCGTCCCATTCGCGCAATCGTCGTGACAGCGTCGATTTGCCCGCGCCCGAGGGCGATGACAGGATGATCAAAAGGCCGCGCCGCTCTGCCATGGTCTAGTCCTTATTCCACATTCTGCACCTGTTCGCGCAGTTGATCGACGGCTGCCTTCAGCTCCAGTCCGATGGCGGTCAGCGGGGCCGAGCCTGCCTTGGAGCAGAGCGTATTGGCCTCGCGGTTGAATTCTTGCGCGAGGAAATCCAGCTTGCGGCCCACGGGCGCGCCACTGGCCAGCAGATCCTGCGCAGCGCCGACATGCGCGCCGAGGCGGTCGATCTCTTCGGTGATGTCGGCTTTGACGGCTATCAACGCCAGTTCCTGCGCGATGCGGGCAGGATCAGCGCCATCCGCGCCGTCCATGACGCGCGCGAGGGCCGCCTTCAGCGCGTCTGCAGCCTCGGGGCGGCGGGCGTCGGCGGCGCTAGTAGCGGCGAAGGTCAGGCGCTCAATCTCCGCCAGATGGGCGGTCAGAAGGGTGTGCAGCGCCGCGCCCTCATGGGCGCGCATGGCGATGAAATCGGCCAGAACCACCTCGAAATCCTCTAAAAGCGCGGTTCTAAGCGGGGCGCTATCCTCGTCGGCATCGACAGTTTCCAACACACCGCGTACGGCCAGCACATCGCCGGGACGCGCGGGCGCCAGCGATAGGCCCCGCTCCATCGCGCGCGCCTCGACCTCGGCCATGGCATCCAGTGCCGCGTCGAGCTGTGCGGCATTGACGCGCGTGCGTCCACCCGCCTCGTCGGCCTTTACGCGTAGGCCCAGCGTCACGTTTCCGCGTGCCAGTGCATCCGAGAGCCGCGCGCGCAAGGCCGCTTCCAGCCCGGCGATCCAGTCAGGTACGCGCAGGCGCAGATCCAGCCCCTTGCCGTTGACGCTGCGCAGCTCCCACGTCCAGGAATAGGCGCCCAAAGCGCCGCGTCCGGCGGCGAAGGCGGTCATGGATTTCACATCTGGACCCGGCTGCATACGCCCTCCTCACGCGAGTATCTGAGTGGCCATTGTCCTAAGCCCTCAGCCACCGCGAGGCAAGACGCGCGCTGGTTTGGATGGGGTCCTGCCCTATAGCGCCGAACGCGTCAGTCGGCAAAGATTAACCAATTGGATTGGATTTTAGACAAATCTGACCGCATTCATGGCATAGTCGGGAAAAGCGGACTGCGCGGTTCGATTAACTGGAACCGTTACACGCCGGGCTGGTTTCTAACCCGGCAGCAGCCGCCGCTGGTACGAGTAAGGCGCTGTTATATCGCGCGAAAGGTGTAGGACATGACCAAGGATCCGACTGGCAAAGACGCAGAGCCTAACCTACGTCACCTCGCGGGCGAATCGAACGCGGCTATCGCTGCATTCGAGGCCTATTGGCACAAGATGCGTAAGGGCAAGCTGGTGCCGCGCCGCTCGGATATCGACCCGCGCGGGATCGAGCCGCTGCTGAGCAATGCCTTTATCGTCGAGCGGATCGCACCGGGTCTGGCACGGCTGCGCATCGCGGGTGGCCACCTGACCGACCTCATGGGAATGGAAGTGCGCGGAATGCCGATCAGCGCATTTATCGAGCCCGGCGCACGCGATACCTTGGCGCATCACTTGGTGCGCCTCTTCGATCAGCCCGCAACCTTGCGCCTGTCGCTGAGCGCGCCGGCCCGCCCCAGCGCCCCTGCCCTGACCGGCACGCTAGTAATGCTGCCGCTGCGCAGCGATCTCGGCGACATCTCTCGCGCGCTTGGCTGTCTGGTAAGTACCGGCAACATCGGGCGTGGACCGCGCCGGTTTGAAATTGTCGATGCCGTCGTAAACCCGCTGGATGGTGCCGCCATTCCAGACGCCAGCCCGCGCCTCATCATGGACGACCTTGGCGAAGAGGTGGTGCGGATGCCCGAGAATGGCCCCATGACTGCGTCCGAACGTCCGTATCTGCGGCTGATCAAAAGCTGAGACCATCATTTTAGGACGATTGGCAACGGGCCGCGCGGGACATCGTGCGGCCTGTTTTCGTGTCCCTCATCGCTCCGGCGCGCCCCAAGACGCAAAAATGGGCGCGCGGTTCTCCCGCACGCCCCCTTTAAGTTGCTTGTCGCGCCCGATCAGACTGCTTCGGCGCGGCGGACGTCATGCAAGGCCGACAGCTCTTCGGCGACGAGAAAGGCCAGTTCCAGCGATTGCGACGCATTGAGACGCGGATCGCACGCGGTATGGTAGCGATCGCTCAGGTTCTCGTCGGTAACGGCTGTGAGGCCGCCAATGCATTCGGTCACGTCCTGGCCGGTCATCTCGAAATGCACACCGCCGGGGATTGTACCCTCGGCCTTGTGCACGCCAAAGAACTCGCGGACCTCGCGCAGCACTGCATCAAAGGGGCGCGTTTTATAGCCCGAGGCCGACTTGATGGTGTTGCCATGCATCGGATCGCACACCCAGACTACGTTCGCGCCTTCGGCCTGAACCGTGCGGATGAGTCGCGGCAGATGTTCCGAGACTTTGCCCGCGCCGAAGCGCGCGATCAGCGTCAGGCGCCCGGCCTCGTTCTGTGGGTTCAGCTTGGCCATCAGCGCCTTGAGCTCGTCCTCGGTCATCGTTGGCCCGCATTTAAGACCGATGGGATTCAGCACACCGCTGGCGAAATTCACATGCGCACCGTCTGGCTGGCGCGTGCGATCGCCGATCCAGATCATGTGTCCGGACCCTGCCAGCCAATTGCCGGATGTCGTGTCGAGCCGCGTCAGCGCCTCTTCGTATTCCAGCAGCAGCGATTCGTGGCTGGTGTAGAAATCAACCGTCTGCAGCGCCTCGGTGCTGCCGTTGTTGATCCCCGCCGCGCGCATGAAATCCAGCGCATCGCTGATGCGGCTGGCCATTTCGCGGTAACGCTCGGCCTTTTCGCCATCAGTAAAGCTCAAGGTCCAACTGTGGACCTTGTTCATATCTGCGTAGCCCCCCTTGGAGAACGCGCGCAGAAGGTTCAGCGTGGCTGCCGACTGGGTGTAGGCCTGCAACATTTTGGCCGGGTCGGGCATGCGCGCACTCTCAGAGAACGGCAGCTCGTTGATGATATCGCCGCGATAGCTGGGCAATTCCACGCCATCGAATGTTTCCGTGGGGGCGCTGCGCGGTTTGGCGAACTGGCCCGCCATGCGGCCGACCTTGACCACCGGAACCTTGGCGCCGAACGTCAGCACCATCGCCATTTGCAGCATCACTTTGAACGTGTCGCGGATCGCATCGGCGCTGAATTGATCGAACGCCTCGGCGCAATCGCCGCCTTGAAGAAGAAACGCATCCCCGCGTGCGGCCGCGCCTAGCTGCGCCTTCAATCGGCGCGCCTCGCCCGCAAAGACCAGCGGTGGGTATTGCGACAGCCGCGCCTCGGCGCTCGCCAGCGCCTCTGTGTCGGTGTATTCCGGCATCTGCACGCGCGGCTTTGCGCGCCAGTCGGATTTTGTCCATTCAGCCATGACATCCACTCCGCCTTGGGCAATTCTGAAACGGCTCCATAGCAAAGGCGGCGGCGGTGCGCCACATGAATTATATTGCGCCGGTGATGATTCGGCGCGGAATCTATTGTCAAACCTGCTATTTTAGTGAAACACCAATTTATCGGACACGTCAGTCAAGGGGGCGCAATCATGTACCGCGATCAGCCCAGGAGGCAGGCAGGCACGCTTTCCGCTGCGCATCAAACGCCGCGCCGCTTTGTTTTTGTCCTGATCGAGAATTTTACTCTGCTCAGCTTTGCCGCCGCGATCGAATGCTTGCGCATCGCCAACCGGATGGCCGAGAAACCGCTTTATGACTGGACGGTGGTCGGCGATGGCGACGTGGTTGCCTGTTCGGCCGGGTCACGCTTTCAACTGGACGGCCCCTTGGGCGAGTTGGGCCGCGACGACACGGTTCTGATCTGCGGCGGGGTTGATATCCAGCAAGCCTCGACCAAGAAGTTGCTGAACTGGTTGCGCCGCGAGGCGCGCCGTGGGCTCAAGATGGGCGGGCTCTGCACCGCATCCTACCTGATGGCGCGCGCTGGTCTGCTGGATGGCAAGCGCGCGACGATCCATTGGGAGAACCACGACAGCTTTGCCGAGGAGTTTCCCGAGGTCGCGCTGACCAAGTCGGTCTTTACCATCGACGGCACGCGCATGACAACGGCGGGCGGCACCTCATCCATCGATCTCATGCTCAGCATAATTGCGCAGGACCATGACGAAAAGCTGGCCAATGCCGTGGCAGATCAGCTGATATATTCCTCGATCCGCACTGATCAGGACACTCAGCGTCTGTCGGTGCCGACCCGCATCGGAGTTCGCCATCCCAAGTTGAGCCAGGTCATCCAGATGATGGAGGCCAACATCGAAGAGCCGATCAGCCCGTCGATACTGGCGCGCGATGCGGGCATGTCGACCCGCCAGCTCGAGCGTCTTTTTCGTCGCTATCTTAGCCGCTCGCCCAAGCGGTACTACATGGAGCTGCGTCTGCAAAAGGCGCGTAACCTTTTGATGCAAACCGATATGACGGTGATCAACGTGGCGCTGGCTTGTGGGTTCTCATCGCCCTCGCATTTTTCGAAATGCTACCGCGCGCATTACGACACCACGCCTTACCGCGAGCGCGGATCGCATTCCTCGCGGCTTTCTGTCTGAGATTTTGGTCTGATCCTCATGGCGCCATACGATAGAGCGCGCCCTGCCCTTCGCTGAGAAACCATATCGCACCATCCGGCGCCTCGCGGATGTCGCGCAGTCGCTCGGTCTCGGGGGATTGCAGGCGCTGAACCTCGTGCAAGGGATCGCCGGACAGGCGCGAAATAAAGCCGAACTTTAGCGAGCCTGTGAAACTATCCCCCTGCCATTCCGGCCAGAGCGCACCGGAATAGATCATCAGCCCCGATGGTGCGATGCTGGGATCCCAGTAGAATTCGGGCTGCTCCATCCCCGGCTTTGACGTGCCTTCACCGATTTTTGCGCCCGAATAATGCCTACCATAGGAAATCACCGGCCATCCGTAATTCGCGCCCTTGGTAATCAGGTTCACCTCGTCGCCGCCGCGTGCGCCGTGTTCACTGACATAGAGCTGCCCCGACCCGTCCAGCGCTGCACCTTGCGGATTGCGATGGCCGTAGGACCAGATTGCGGGCCGTGCGTTTGGATCGTCCAGAAACGGATTGCCCGGCGCGGGATCGCCATCGCGCGTGAGGCGCAGAACGCTGCCATTCTCGCGCGCCAGGTCCTGCGCCGAGGGCCTGTCGCCGCGTTCGCCAACCGTCATGAATAACGTGCCATCCAGCCCCTCTACCAGACGCGAACCGAAATGCCGCCCGCCGCTGCTGCCCTTGGCGATTTGGTAAATGACGCGCCATCCTTCGAGCTTATCTGACCCAACGGGAAACTGTGCGGTTGCCAGCGCCGTGCCGGCGCCATTCCCCTGCATCAAAGCATGCGTGAAATATAACTGCCGGGTCTGCAAAAAATCGCGCGGCACCAGAACGTCCAGCAGGCCGCCTTGCCCGACCTGCGCAATGGGGCCGATACCGCCAATCTCGATCTTCTGCCCATCTATTAATCGCCAAAGGCGCCCGCTTTTTTCCGTGATCAGCACGCTGTCATCGGGCAAAAAAGCAAAGGACCATGGGCCATCCAGCCCACTAACCATTTCGCGTACCGGTATAGGGCCGCTCGGCCCGTCCAATGTCTGTGCAGATAGCGGCGCGGCCAGCGCCAGTAGCGCGGCAAGAATGGGACGAAACAACATCATAGAGAATAGATAAGCCACAGGCGGCCTAAGAAAAGGTTATCGACCTTCACCAATTGTCACAAAGATCGCTCTGCAAGCTTGAAAAGCGGCAATCAGGCCCGCCGGTCGGCCATCTGCGCCACGCCCAGAACCTCCAGAACCTTTGCCTCGATCTGCGCGGCTCCGAGGCCCGCGACGGCATACATATCCGCAGGGCTGGCTTGATCCACAAAGATATCCGGCAACACCATAGAGCGGAACTTTAGCCCGTGATCGAACACGCCCTCATCGGCCAATAGCTGCGCGACATGGCTGCCGAAACCGCCGACAGCGCCCTCCTCAACAGTGATGAGCGCCTCGTGATCTTCGGCCAGTTTCAGGATCAGATCGCGATCAAGTGGCTTGGCAAAACGGGCGTCGGCGATGCTGGGCGTGATGCCGCGCGCGCTCAGCGCCTCGGCGGCCTTGCGCACTTCGCCCAGACGGGTGCCGAAACTGAGGATCGCGACGCGGCTGCCCTCGGCGATCACGCGACCCTTGCCGATCTCGAGCGGTTGGCCGCGTTCGGGCATCTCGACGCCCTCGCCCTCGCCGCGCGGATAGCGGAACGCAATCGGCCCGTCATCATGCGCCGCAGCGGTCGCTACCATGTGGACCAGCTCGGCCTCATCGGCGGCGGCCATAACGACAAAACCGGGCAGGTTCGCCAGAAATGCAATGTCGTAGCTGCCCGCATGGGTCGCGCCGTCGGCGCCGACCAGTCCCGCGCGATCAATAGCAAAGCGCACCGGCAGGCGCTGAATCGCGACGTCATGCACGACCTGGTCGTAGCCGCGCTGCAGGAAGGTCGAGTATAGCGCACAGAACGGGCGCATTCCGCCCGCAGCCAGTCCGGCGCAAAAGGTCACCGCGTGCTGCTCGGCGATGCCGACGTCGAAGGTGCGCGAAGGATAGCGCTCGGCCATGAGGTTCAGGCCGGTGCCGCCCGGCATTGCCGCTGTCACGGCAACGATGCGATCGTCGCGGCTGGCCAGATCGACCAGCGCGCGGCCAAAGACCGAGGTATAGCTGGGCGCATTGCTGGGTGGTTTGCTCTGTTTGCCGGTCGCTACGTCGAATTTCGCAGTCGCGTGTCCGCCATCATTTGCGGCCTCGGCAGGGGCGTATCCCTTGCCCTTCTTGGTCAGAACATGGATCAGCATCGGCCCTGTCGCGCGCTGGCGCACTGTGCGTAGCACCGGTAATAGTTGGTCCATATCATGGCCGTCGATTGGGCCAAGGTATGAGAACCCCAGTTCTTCGAACAGCGTGCCGCCCACGGCCAGCCCCTTGAGCATGTCCTTGGCGCGGCGGGCACCCTCCTGAAACGGTCCGGGCAGCAGGGAAACGGCGCCCTTGGCCGCCGCCTTGAGTTCCTGAAACGGCTGTTCGGCATAAAGCCGCGACAGATACGTGGATAGCGCGCCGACGGGTGGCGCGATGGACATCTCGTTATCGTTGAGGATGACGAACATCCGCTTGCCCAAGGCACCTGCATTGTTCAGCGCCTCAAAGGCCATGCCCGCGCTCATCGCGCCATCGCCGATGACCGCGACGGCATCACCGTGGCCGGTGTCACAGGCCCCGCCAAGATCGCGCGCGACGGCAAAACCAAGTGCTGCGCTGATCGACGTGCTGGAATGGGCAGCACCGAAGGGGTCATAGGGCGACTCGCTGCGCTTGGTGAAACCGCTGAGGCCGTCCTTCTGGCGTAAGGTGCTCATGCGGTCCCGTCGACCTGTCAGAATCTTGTGCGGATAGCTCTGATGGCTGACATCCCAGATGATCTTGTCGCGCGGCGCGTCGAACACGGCATGCAGCGCCACGGTCAGTTCGACCACGCCCAGACCCGCGCCCAGATGCCCGCCGGTTTTCGAGACAGATTGGATCGTCTCGGCCCGCAGCTCAGCCGCCAACTGGCCGAGTTCGGTATCACTCAGCCGTTTCATGTCGGACGGGCTGTGGATCTCGTCCAGCAGCGGCGTCTTAGGGTCGGTCGTCATGGCATTGCCCCTCCTCGGGGCGTCAGGTCAATTGTCACGCGAGATAGCGAAGCGCGCGATGCGCTGCAAGGTCGCGGCGTCCTCGCCATAAACAGATAGTGCTGCCACCGCATCGTCAACCAGCGCAGTTGCGCGCGCGCGCGCGCCGTCGAGGCCCAGCAGCGACACGAAGGTCGCCTTGCCCGCTGCCGCATCCTTGCCCACGGCCTTGCCTGCGGCGGTGGCATCGCCGGTGACGTCGATCACGTCATCGTGGATTTGGAACGCCTGCCCCATCGCGGCGGCATATCGGGTGAGCGGTGCGGGATCGGCCCCGGCCATGCGCGCGCCAGCGGCGGCACTCCATTCGAACAGCGCGCCAGTTTTGCCAGCCTGCAGCACGCTGATCTGCTCAAGGCTTAGCTGAGCGCCAGGCCGCTCAGCTGCCATATCGAGCGCCTGACCCAGCACCATGCCCTGCCCGCCTGCTGAGCGCGCTAGGGTCAGCGCCAGATCGGCGCGGATTTCAGCGTCGCCAACTTCGGGATGCGTCACCAGTTCAAACGCCAACGCCTGAAGCGCGTCGCCGGTTAGCACGGCGGTCATTTCGTCCCATTGGACATGCACAGTGGGCTGGCCGCGCCGCTCGCTGTCGTCGTCCATGCAGGGCAAATCGTCGTGGACGAGGCTATAGGCGTGCATCGCTTCAATGGCGGTCGCAGGCCAGATCGCGGCATCCTGCGACACACCATGCAAACGCGCGGACTCCAGGACGAGGCACGCGCGCAGACGCTTGCCGCCCTTGCTGGCATGGCGCATCGCCTGTGCGACGTCTCCGTCCCCAAAGGGTGCCAGCACGTGTGCCAAGTGCGCATCAATGGCCTGCTGCGCCTCGGCCAGACGCGCCTCCACGGGTCTTATAACCCTTCGACTTCTGTCGTGCCGGTCGGCTGCCCCTCGCCGTCCAGCGTGATGGCGGCCACCTTTTCCTCGGCCTCTTTCAGCTTGGCCTCACAGCGCTTCTTCAGCGCGGCACCGCGTTCATAGAGCGTGATGGATTCGTCCAGCGCGACATCGCCGCGCTCAAGGCGCCCGACCACCTGCTCCAGCTCGGCCATGGCCTGCTCGAAACTCATTTCGGCTACGGGTGTATCGCTCATATAGGGCCTCGCGGGTGTGGATTCTGCCGGATTGAGCCGCAGCATAGACGCGCCGCTACAAGGGTTCAATCGCAGCCTCTTCCATTTCAGTTGACCGCACCGCGCGCCTGCGCTTGACTGCCGCGATGACCGCAAACCTGCCTCCGATCCCTGACCTGAGTGAGATGATGCGGATCACGGCTGGGCTGAACGCTGCGCGGGCCCACGAACCGCGCCTTGCGGGGGCCGAGCCGGGCGATCTGATCCGCCATATACCGGGTAAGCGGGCGATCTTTCATGGGCAGCTGGAGGGGCGCGATGTTGTGTTCCGCATGCACCTGACGCCCGAAAAAAAAGACGCCGCGCGGCGCGAATGGGACGAAATGCAGCGCCTTTGGCCCTATATGGCGACCGGCGATCTGCGCGTACCCCAGCCGATCTGTGCCGCCCCCGCGGCGGGCGTTATCGTGCAGGAAATGGTGCCCGGCACCCCTTTGTTGGAGCTGCTCTACAGCCTCGAGCCGCCCCAGCGCATAGCGTATCTGGCCCCCGCTGCCGCATGGCTGCGCGCCAGCACGGCAATGAGCGAAGGCTGGCGCGCACCGCGGCCCGATCACTGGATTGCGCGCGCAGCGGGCGCATCGGAAAAACAGCCCTTCGCCCAGCTTCGCGCGCTCGAGCTGCGCATTCTGGCCCAGATGAAGCGCCTCGCGCCCATTGTCGCGTCCGAGCCGTGGCGCGTGGCGATATGCCATGGCGACTATCACCCGAACAACCTGATCGCGAATGGCGCGCGCCTGACCGGCATTGACCTCGGCGGCTCGCAACACCTGCCCCTGATGAAGGATATCGCGCGATTTGCCGTGCATATGGGCCGCCGCCGGTTGCGCCTTTCGGGCACGACGTGCCTTGGCGTTGATCGCGCCTGCACCGATGCTTTCGCGGGCGCCTTCGCGTTCAGCGATCTTGAACGGCGCGCTGTGCTGCCTTTTTTTCTGGCGTTCGAAGCGCTGATCCGGGTCGAAAACACAGCCCTGCCCGATTCCCGGATCACACGGGCGGAACAGATGTATCGGGGACTCTTGTGCGATCTGGAGAAAATCGGCACAGATGCCACACTGTTGTGAGGTGCGCGCTCCGGGTTGCCCTGCATTCTTGACGCAACGTCACTATGCTGTAATCGTCTTACTCGAGTACCGCGCCAAACCCCTTCTTTCGTGGGGATGCATGCGCAAAAATACACCGCAAAACAATATTGGGGACAGACCATGAAAAAAATCACACTCGCCGCTACATTAGCCGCCACATTCGCCGTCGCGCCCGCGTTTGCAGGCAACTACAGCGCACCTGTTATGGAGCCCGCAGTGATTGAGGCCGAGGCCGCCAGCTCTTCGGCCAATCAAGCCGAGATGGTCGCCATTTCGTTGACTGCGATCATCCTGCTGACGGCACTTATCAGCGCCAATTGACGCAACAGGGCGCATCGCGCCTGACCTGACGACAAAAAAAGGGGCGCCCCGGTTGGGACGCCCCTCTTTACTTTTGCTGGACTGGAAAATCAGTGCGCGGTTGCGCCCGTCCCCTCGGGTCCGGCCTTGAGTGCTGCCTCGGCTGCGGCAGCCTCTTCGGCGGCCTCGTCCCATTCCACGGGCTCCGGCGCACGTGTCAGGGCCAGTCGCAGAACGTCGCGGACGTGAGTGACGGGAATGATGTCCAGCCCCTCTTTCACGTTGTCCGGAATCTCAACCAGATCCTTTTCATTCTCTTGCGGAATGAGAACCGTCTTGATCCCGCCGCGCAGCGCCGCCAGCAGCTTTTCCTTGAGGCCGCCGATAGGCAGCGCGTTGCCACGCAGCGTCACCTCGCCCGTCATGGCGATATCCTTGCGCACCGGAATGCCTGTCAGCACCGACACGATGGATGTCACCATGGCAAGGCCCGCACTCGGCCCGTCCTTGGGCGTTGCGCCCTCGGGGACGTGGACGTGGATATCCCACTTTTCCAGCCTCGGCGGTTTGATCCCGATGGCAGGCGCGATCGAGCGAACATAGCTGTTGGCCGCATCGATCGATTCCTTCATCACGTCGCCCAGCGTGCCCGTGGTCTTCATCCGGCCCTTGCCCGGCAGGCGCAGCGCCTCGATGTTCAAGAGCTCGCCGCCGACCGATGTATAGGCCAGTCCGGTAACGACACCGACCTGATCCGCTTCTTCAGCCAATCCGAACTTGTGCTTGCGCACGCCTAGGAACTCACTGAGATTTTCCGACGTCACAGTGATCTGCGTCGCCTTCTTCTTGATGATCATGGTCACTGCCTTGCGCGCCACCTTCGCGATCTCACGCTCAAGGTTCCGCACGCCCGCCTCGCGGGTGTAGTAACGGATGATGTCGGTCAGCGCCTCGTCGGTCAGTTCGAATTCGGTCTTCTTGAGGCCGTGGTTCTTGACCTGCTTGTCCAACAGATGCTGTTTGGCGATCTCGCGCTTTTCGTCCTCGGTATAGCCAGACAGCGGAATGATCTCCATCCGGTCCAGCAGCGGCCCGGGCATGTTGTAGGTGTTCGACGTAGTCAGGAACATCACATTAGAGAGGTCATATTCGACCTCCAGATAGTGATCGACGAATGTGCTGTTCTGCTCGGGATCGAGCACTTCAAGCATCGCCGACGCGGGATCACCGCGAAAGTCCTGGCCCATCTTGTCGATCTCATCCAACAGGATCAGCGGGTTGGTCGTCTTGGCCTTTTTCAATGCCTGAATGATCTTGCCCGGCATTGAGCCAATATAGGTGCGTCGGTGACCGCGAATTTCGGACTCGTCGCGCACACCGCCAAGGCTGATGCGAATGAACTCGCGACCCGTGGCCCGCGCAACCGACTTACCAAGGCTGGTCTTGCCCACGCCCGGAGGACCGACGAGGCACATGATCGGCCCCTTCAGTTTTTTCGAGCGTTGCTGAACGGCCAGATACTCGACAATGCGCTCCTTGACCTTCTCAAGCCCGTAGTGATCGTCGTCGAGAATCTTCTCGGCGCGGCCAAGATCCTTTTTCACACGCGATTTCACGCCCCACGGGATCGACAGCATCCAGTCGAGGTAGTTACGCACCACCGTCGCCTCGGCACTCATCGGGCTCATGTTTTTCAGCTTCTTCAGCTCGGCCTCGGCCTTTTCGCGCGCCTCGTTGCTTAGCTTGGTGGCGGCAATGCGCGCCTCCAGCTCGGCGATTTCGCCCTCGCCGTCCTCGCCATCGCCCAGTTCTTTCTGAATGGCCTTCATCTGCTCATTCAAGTAGTACTCACGCTGAGTGCGCTCCATCTGGCTCTTGACGCGGGTCTTGATCTTTTTCTCGACCTGCAGAACGCTCATCTCGCCCTGCATCAGGCCATAGACCTTCTCCAGCCGCTCGCTGACGGACAACGTCTCCAGCAATTCTTGCTTTTGCTCGACTTCGATACCCAGATGACCAGCCACCAGATCGGCAAGCCGCGCGGGATCCTCGGAATCCGATACGGCCGACAGCGCCTCTTCCGGCACGTTTTTCTTTACCTTGGCGTAGCGCTCGAATTCATTCGAAACACTGCGCAAAAGCGCCTCGATCGTGGTCGCGTCGCCTGGCATCTCGGTCAGGTATTCTGCGCGCGCCTCAAAGAAGTCTTCGTTGTCGATATATTCGGTGACACGCACGCGCGCGATACCCTCGACCAGCACCTTGACTGTGCCATCGGGCAGTTTCAGCAGTTGCAGCACATTGGCCAGCACGCCAGCCTTATAGATGCCTGCGGAGTCGGGATCATCCACGCTAGGGTCAATCTGACTGCTCAGCAGGATCTGCTTGTCGTCGGCCATGACCTCTTCCAGCGCGCGCACTGATTTTTCGCGCCCCACGAAGAGCGGCACGATCATGTGCGGAAACACAACGATGTCACGCAGCGGCAGCACCGGGTATGAGGAATTAAGGGGCTCTTTCATGCTCTTTCCTTATGTATCGGTCCGAAATTCTTTCCGGCCCTTTCTTGGCAAGAGGGTCAGGCCCCGCTCGGCGGCGACCATGCCCTCTCCGTATGTCAGTCAATTTGGGGCAGTTCAGCACCGCTTTCAACCTTGCGCTGCGCAGAATGACTGCGCGAGGCGTTCAGAGCAAGGGCGATCCCCCGCCAATTCACTTAAAATTACGCCTGCTGCGATCAGCACCCAGTTCGCGCCTGCTTCGGCTTTACGTCGTGGAATTATCCGTGCCCACACCTGCTTAAAGCGGCTCGATATCCCCTTGTGCGCGGCGATCATGAAATTGCGTCTGCCACGTATCGAACCGGGCCTCGGTGATTGCTTCGCGTATTTGCGACATAAGATCCTGATAATAATGCAGGTTATGCCATGTCAGCAGCATCCCCGAAATCATCTCCTGCGCGCGAAACACGTGATGCAGATAGGCCCGCGAATAATTGCGGCAGGCGGGGCATGTGCAATCCTCGTCCAAGGGGCGCGGGTCGTCCGCATGGCGGGCATTCTTGATGTTGACCTGCCCGCGCCGCGTCCAGGCCTGCCCTGTGCGCCCCGAGCGTGAGGGCAGCACGCAGTCCATCATGTCGACGCCGCGCGCCACAGCGCCGACGATGTCGTCGGGCTTGCCCACGCCCATCAGATAACGCGGCTTGTCCTCGGGCAGCATATCCGGCGCATAGTCCAGAACGCCGAACATCGCCTCTTGCCCCTCGCCCACGGCAAGGCCGCCAATAGCGTAACCGTCAAACCCGATTTCCCTTAGATGTCCGGCACTAGCCTCGCGAAGCTCACGTGTCACGCCGCCCTGCTGGATGCCGAACAGCGCATGGCCGGGCCGTTCGCCGAACGCCTCCTTCGACCGGCGCGCCCATCGCATCGATAATTCCATGCTCTCCGCCACAGCCTTGTCCGTGGCAGGCAGCGCGGGGCATTCATCAAAACACATGACGATGTCACTGCCCAGCAGCGCCTGAATTTCCATCGACCGCTCGGGCGTCAGCATGTGTTTGGACCCGTCGATATGGCTGCGAAAGGCCACGCCCTCTTCGGTCAGCTTGCGCAATTCGGCAAGGCTCATCACCTGAAAGCCCCCTGAATCCGTCAGGATCGGCCCCTGCCAGTTCATAAATTTGTGCAAGCCCCCAAGGCGTGCAATCCGCTCGGCCGTGGGGCGCAGCATCAGATGATACGTGTTGCCCAGCAGGATGTCGGCGCCGGTCGCGGCCACGCTTTCGGGCATCATGGCCTTGACTGTCGCGGCGGTCCCCACCGGCATAAAGGCGGGCGTGCGAATCTGCCCTCGCGGCGTCGTAATAGCGCCCATGCGTGCGCGCCCATCCGTTGCCGCCACCTTGAAACCGAACCGCGTTGTCATTCGAGTTACTGCCTTTATGCTCTTTTGCGTTTCCTTAAACCCCATTAGGTTAAGTTGCAAAAGCCAACGCGATGCCGCGCATCGCCTATTTTCAGGACTGCATTATGAACAACGACGTGATCATGGACCTTTTGTCCTCCAATCTTATTTACATCCTTCTGGCGCTGTTGATCATCCTTGTGATCTACAAAAGCATCAAGATCGTGCCGCAATCCGAGCAGCACGTGGTCGAACGGTTTGGCCGTCTGCATTCGGTCCTCGGCCCCGGCATCAACATGATCGTGCCGTTTCTGGACAAGATCGCGCACAAGATCTCCATCCTCGAGCGGCAATTGCCGACCGCCAGTCAGGACGCTATCACCAAGGATAACGTGCTGGTGCAGGTCGACAGCTCGGTGTTCTACCGCATCGTGCAGCCGGAAAAGACGGTGTACCGCATCCGCGATATCGACGGGGCCATCGCCACCACCGTCGCCGGCATCGTGCGCGCCGAGATGGGCAAGATGGACCTTGACGAGGTGCAGTCGAACCGCTCGCAATTGATCGGCACGATCAAGAACACGGTCGAGGATGCCGTAGATAACTGGGGCATCGAAGTGACCCGCGCCGAGATCCTGGACGTCAACCTCGATCAGGCAACGCGCGACGCCATGCTGCAACAACTAAATGCCGAGCGTGCGCGCCGCGCGCACGTGACGGAGGCCGAAGGGCGCAAACGCGCCGTCGAACTGAACGCCGACGCCGAGCTATACGCAGCCGAGCAGACCGCCAAGGCGCGGCGCATATCATCCGACGCCGAGGCATACGCCACCTCCGTCGTCGCGCGCGCCATTGCCGACAATGGTCTGGAGGCGGCGCAGTATCAGGTCGCGCTCAAACAGGTCGAGGCACTTAATGCGCTGGGCGCCAGCCCGTCCTCGTCGACTATCCTCGTGCCAGCAAGTGCGCTGGAGGCGTTCGGCAACGCGTTCTCAATGCTCAAGGGCAAGGCATGAACGACATCGTTCAAATCATCCCCATCTGGGCATTCTGGTGGGTTTGGATGGCCGCAGCGCTGCTGTTGGCCATCATTGAGATCATGCTGCCCGGTTTTCTCTTTCTGGGGTTTGCGATAGGTGCGGCGCTGGTGGGGATCATGCTGGTCTTTGCGCCGATGGCGCTGGGCCTGCCATTGCTGCTGGTCATTTTCGCCGTATTGTCGCTGGTGGCATGGGCCGTATTGCGCCGGATTTTCCGGCTGAAGGATGGTCAGGTTCGCCGTGTGCATGGCGATGTTAACAAAGGATAGTGCGGCCTGACGCCGCGCCGTCTATCTTGCAGCATGCGCACCCGGCCCGCCATGGTTGCAGGCCAAGTCGGGCCAAGGCGATCACGCTAACCCTTTACGCTGAGCCGAAACGCGATATATCCGTATGTTCGCCTTCCAGTCAGCCGCCATAAAGGAATCCCGCACATGTCCCCATCCGAGCCGCTAGAATCGCTGCAATTCGGATGGGAGGAATGGATCGGATTGCCCAAGCTGGGCGTGCCTGCCATCCGCGCCAAGGTGGATACCGGTGCACGCACCTCCGCGCTGCATGCCTTCGATATAGAAACCTTCGGCCCGGCGTCCAAGCCCAAGGTGCGCTTTACGCTGCACCCCATTCCGGGGCGCGACGATCTGGTGATCCCCTGCTCGGCCGTGATCGTTGACCGGCGCGACATCACCTCGTCCAATGGCGAGAGCGAATCGCGCTATGTGATCCAGACCGAGATGGCGGTGAACGGCGATAGCTGGCCCATCGAGATTACCCTGACCAACCGGGGCGGCATGGCCAGCCGGATGTTGCTGGGTCGCCAAGCGCTTAAGGATCATATTTCCATCGTCGCGACCGACCGGTTTTTGCAGCCCGAGCTTAGCTACGATGTCTATTCCACCTCGAAAATGCGCAGCGAAGCCCCGGACCGGTCCCTGCGCATCGCCGTTCTCAGCCGCGAAGATAACTACAGCACCCGCCGCCTCGTCGAGGAGGGCGAAAAGCGTGGTCACACGGTCGAAGTTGTCAATACCACCCGCTGCTACATGGCGATCAACGCCATGGCGCCCGAAGTGCATTACGACGGCAAGCGCCTACCCCGCTTTGACGCGGTGATTCCGCGCATTGGCGCGTCGATCACACCTTACGGTGCCGCGATCCTGCGCCAGTTCGAGACAATCGGCACTTGGTGCGTCAACGGTAGCGCCGGCATCGTCGCCAGCCGCGACAAGCTGCACGCGCATCAGATCATGGCCCGGGCCAAAATCGGCATGCCCAACACAGCCTTTGCCGCCAGCCCGCGCGACACTGGGAACATCATCGCGCTCGTGGGAACAGCGCCGCTGATAGTCAAGCTGTTGGAGTCGACCCAAGGTAAGGGCGTCGTGCTGGCCGAGACGAGAAAAGCCGCCGAGAGCGTCATTGACGCCTTTCGCGGGCTCAAGGCCAACTTCCTTGTGCAAGATTTCGTCAAGGAGGCGGCGGGCGAGGATATCCGCTGCCTCGTGATCGGCGGCAAGGTCGTGGCCTCGATGAAGCGCACCGGGGCTGAGGGCGATTTCCGTTCGAACCTGCACCGGGGCGGCAGCGCGGTCTCCGTTCGCATCACCAAAGAAGAGCGCGAAACCGCACTGACGGCCGCGCGGGCGTTCAATCTGCACATGGCGGGTGTGGATCTGTTGCGCGCCGAAAAGGGGCCGAAGGTGCTGGAGGTGAATTCATCGCCCGGCTTCGAGGGTATCGAGGGCTCGACCGGGAAAAACATCGTCGGCAAGCTCTATGAGACGATAGAGGCGCGGGTGCGCCCTGCACCGATAAGAAAGCGCAAGAGCGGCTGAAGCAATCTGGTCAGCCGTCGCCCTGATTGCGCTATGCCATCCCCCTCTGGACGCCCTGCCCGATAATCCCTATATATTCGGTCAGGAAAAGCCGCAGGATATGACATGACCGAAAATCCCCAACCCTTCGAGGGCATCCCGCTGATCGCCCCTTCTTCGACGGACCATCCTCGATATGAAGAGATCGTCGAGGCGTGCCGCAGCGTGTTTGACCCAGAGATCCCGGTCAATATCTATGATTTGGGGCTGATTTATACCATCAACATCGACGCCGAGAACGCGGTCAAGGTCATCATGACCCTCACTGCGCCCGGTTGCCCCGTCGCTGGCGAAATGCCCGGCTGGGTCGCCGACGCGATAGAGCCGCTGGATGGTATCAAGCAGGTCGACGTTGATCTGGTTTGGGAGCCGCCCTGGGGTATGGACATGATGTCAGACGAAGCGCGGCTGGAATTGGGCTTCATGTAAGCTAGTCTTTTCGCTTGCTTTTTCGTAAAGCAGGTAATTATACTTGCATATGAAATGGGCCGTCCTCACAGGTGATATCGTCGAATCCTCCGCGATTAAGGCGGACGCGCTAGACGTTGTTATGCTGGATATTCAACGGGTTGCGTCGGAGAGCTCAGGCTGGGGTCACGCCAATGACGATGAAACCATTACTGGATTTGCTCGACGCGGCGGCGACGGGTGGCAAATAGCGATCAGCCGACCTGCTTTCTCACTCCGGCTCGCCCTTTATATCAATGCTCGTTTGCGTCTGCTGGGTCCGGATTATGCGACGCGCATCGCGGTAGCATCAAGTGAAGGCGAGGCGCTGGATCATATGATGGCGGACCTAAACAGCGCTCATGGCGCGGCTTTTACGGCATCAGGTCGTCTTCTCGATGAACTGACTGGTCACTCGCTCATGGCCCACGCAGAGGGCGGCGCGTTGGATGCGGCCTTTCGCCTCGCGGATCATATCTCGCAAGGCTGGACACAGGCTCAGGCGCGCTCGCTATGCCTGATGCTACCGCCTGGCGCTGGCCCCCGCCGCGTCGCTGCCGAAACGCTCGGTATCTCGCGCCAAGCGGTGGATCAGGCGCTGAACGGTGCTGGATATCCCGCGCTCATGGATGCCCTTGAGGCGCTTGAGGTGACGGAATGACAGAGCGCAGGTGCAACCACTTGCATTTAGATAATGCAAGCCGATACGCTTGCCTCTTTCTGAGGTTTTATCAATGATCGAAACCTTCACCGCCCTCTTTTTCGCCCATGTTATCGCCGATTTCGTGCTGCAAACCGCGTGGATCAACGCGCAGAAGCGGCGCGCGCCGGTGATGTTGCTGCACGGCGCACTGGTGTTGGTCTGCGCGCAGGCGGCGACCGGGCAATGGGCCAGCCCATGGCTGTTGGCGCTGGCGGCGGCGCATGTGGTGATCGACGCGCTTAAGATCTGGGGTGGCTTTCATCATTTTCGCGGCTTCATGGTCGATCAGGCCGCGCATGTCGCGACGCTGGCCATCATATCATTTTACGCGCCGCACCTCTGGGCCACCGGCCTATGGACCGCCCTGCCCGTTCTGCTGCCGCTGATGGTACTGACCTCGGGTCTGCTGGTCACGCTGATCACCGGGCAATATGCCATTGCGCTTCTGATGCGCCCGCATGGATACCGCATCCGCAACAACGGCTTGCGCGAAGGCGGCCGTCAGATCGGCCTGCTGGAAAGGGGGGTGATTTTTGCGCTGATTCTGCTGGGCCAGCCTATCGGCGTCGGATTTTTGATCGGGGCGAAATCCATCCTGCGCTTTGGCACGGCCACCCGCGATCAGCGCACGGCGGAATACGTCATTATTGGCACGCTGGCATCCTTCGGCTGGGCAATCCTGACCGCCGAGGCAACACGCCGCGCGCTTAGCATCCTGCCACCGCTTGAGATCGTGCCCCTGCTGCCCTAGATTAGAGGAAAGGCAAAGGATCCCACTCATGTTCGGCATTCCCGGCAAACAAGCCCTCACCATCACCGATCGCGCCGCGGCGCAGATCGCGAAACTGATGGCTAAGGACGGCCATCAGGGCCTGCGCATCGGCGTCAAGAAAGGCGGCTGCGCGGGTATGGAATACACCATGGACTACGTGGCGGAGGTAGACCCCCACGACGAGATCGTCGAAGAGGCGGGCGCGCGCGTCATGATCGCGCCGATGGCGCAGATGTTCCTCTTTGGAACCGAGATCGACTATGAGGTAAGCCTCTTGGAATCCGGCTTCCGCTTTAACAACCCCAACGTGAGCGAAGCCTGCGGTTGCGGCGAGTCGATCAAGTTTGACGAAGCGCTAAGCCTGAAAGGATGAGCGTTTCCGACGCCGACATCGCCCATACGCGCGATCTGATCGCGCCGCTCGGCACGATCACGCATCGCAAGATGATGGGCGGCGCGACATTCTATGCTGATGGGACGATCTTTGCGATCCTGAGCAGCGACAGCACCCTATTCCTGAAAGCCGACGGCAGCTTTGCCGACCAGATGGAAAAGGCAGGCGCACGCAAGTTCAGCATGACGCGCAAGGATGGTTCGATCGCCACGATGGGCTACTGGACCATGCCCGACGCCGCTCTTGACGACCCGGACGCGGCTTGCGATTGGGCAAGACGCGCGATCAAAGCGCAACGATAAGGGGAGGCATGGTCATGCGGCGCAAACTGGCGGCAGGAAACTGGAAAATGAACGGCGGCAAGGCCGAGTTGGATGGGCTGGCCACGCTCTGCGCCGAACATGACGGCGCTGCGGTCGATATCCTGATTTGCCCGCCTTTCACGCTGATCGGCGCTGCCGCGCAGCAGGCCGAGGGCCACGCCCTCGCCATTGGCGGGCAGGACTGCCACGCCAGCGAGGCTGGCGCGCATACTGGCGATATCTCGGCGCGGATGCTGGCGGAGGCGGGTGCAACCGCTGTCATACTTGGTCATTCCGAGCGCCGCGCCGACCACGGCGAGACCAGCGATGATGTGCGCGCCAAGGCGCGCGCCGCCCACGCCGCCGGGCTCATCGCGGTCATTTGCGTCGGCGAAAGCCTTGAGCAGCGCGAGGCGCAAAATACGCTGGATATCATCGGCGGGCAGATTTCGTCCTCGGTGCCCGACACGGCAACTGGCGAGAATACCGTCATCGCGTATGAGCCATGCTGGGCCATCGGCACCGGGCTGACGCCCACGAGCGATCAGATCGGTGAGGTTCATGATTTCATCCGCACGCGGCTCGAAAAGCGCTTTGGCGCGGGCGTCGGCCGCTCGGTCCGCCTGCTCTATGGCGGCTCGGTCAAGCCGGGCAACGCCGCCGAGATTTTTACCGTCTCGAATGTGGATGGTGCTCTGGTCGGTGGCGCAAGCCTGAAGGTGGATGATTTTTCGCCCATTGTCAGCGTGTTGGAGGGCGCAGCTAACGCTTCATAGTGGCAGGGCGGTTGTTGATTTGATCTCTTCCATCGACAGAAGCGCGGTGACGTTATGCACCTTCACCTCTGAAATCAGGGCCTGATAAAACGTGTCGTAAGCGCGCGCATTTTCGACCCTCACCTTCAGGATATAGTCGATATCGCCCGCGAGGCGGTGCGCCTCCTGTACCTCTGGCCTACCCTGTAGCGCGCGCAAAAAGGTCTGCTGCCACGCCGCGTCATGTTCGGACGTGCGGATGAGGACAAAGAAACACGCCTCGAATCCCAGCGCCTCGGCATCCAGCAAATAGGTCTGGTGGCGGATCACGCCCGCCTCGCGCATTTTGCGGATACGATTCCAGACCGGCGTCTTGGAACTGCCCACCGACTTGGCAATATCGTCCAGCGACTGGCCGCCATCGGCCTGTAATTCTCCCAAAATTTTCCGATCCAGATCGTCCAGACGAACAGCCATTCCGGTTTTCCTCATTCCATGGAATTTTTCCACTAGGCCGCGGTCGAAATGGAACATATTTCCTTATTCGCCCGCCCCCATGGCGCAATGGTGGGAATATTTTCTATATATCAGGGTAAGTCAAACGGATTGGACACGTCTTGAAGTATTTCTCCACCTTCGCCCTGCCAGAGGAGACCGCCTGATGCCCCGTGAATTCACCCCCAAGGTCGTCACCGCCAACACGCTGCTCGAAGGCGACGTTGTCTATCTGACCGCCGATGACAGCTGGACCCGCCTTCTGTCCGAGGCAGACATCCTGACCGACGAGGCGGACGCCGATCTGCGCCTGCTGACCGCCGAGAGCCGCGCCAGTCAGGTCGTCGGCGCCTATCTGGCCGACGTGAGTATCACCGACACTGGCCCCGAGCCGACCCATTTCCGCGAAGAGTTCCGCCGCACCGGCCCCTCGAACTACTTCCACGGCAAGCAGGCAGACCTGAACTGATGTATACCTATTCCGAATTTGATGCCGCCTTCGTGGCCGAGCGCAACCGCCAGTTTCGCGCGCAGGTCGCGCGCCGCGTAGATGGCAGCCTGACCGAGAACGAATTCAAGCCGCTGCGCCTGATGAACGGTCTCTACCTGCAATTGCACGCTTACATGCTGCGCGTCGCGATCCCCTATGGCACCCTTGGCAGCCACCAGATGCGCCAGCTGGCCGTGATCGCCGAGCGGTGGGACAAGGGCCATGGCCATTTTACCACCCGCCAGAACATCCAGTTCAACTGGCCTAAGCTGGCGGATGTGCCAGATATCCTCGACGCGCTTGGCGAGGTGCAGATGCACGCAATCCAGACCAGCGGCAACACGATCCGCAACGTTACGGCAGACCATTTTGCCGGGGCCGCCGCAGATGAGGTTGCCGATCCACGCCCCATCGCCGAGCTGATACGCCAATGGTCCACCGACCACCCCGAGTTTCAGGCGCTTCCGCGCAAGTTCAAGGTCGCCGTGACTGGCAGCCCCATGGACCGCGCCGTGACGCTGGCACATGATATCGGCCTGCGCATTGTCCGGCGCGACGGGCTGATCGGCTATCAGGTCATCGTTGGCGGCGGACTGGGCCGCACGCCGATGATCGGCAAGGTGCTGCACGATTTCCTGCCCGAAGAGGATCTGCTGCCCTATATTGAGGCGGTTGTCAGCGTCTGGAACTCGATCGGGCGGCGTGACAACAAGTTCAAGTCGCGCATCAAGATCACGGTGCATGAGCATGGCGTCGACGACATTCGCGCCCGCGTCGATCTGCGCTATGCGCTGATCCGGCCGCAGTTTAGTGGCATCGACCAGCAGATGCTGGGCGCGATCCGCGATGATTTCCGCGCGCCCGAGTTCCGCGTTGCGCCCACCGATACCTATGACGCGGCGCGCAAGGCCAACCCCGTTTTTCGCGCCTGGGCCGACACCAATCTGGCCGAGCACCGCGCGCCGGGTTACGCCATCGTCAGCATCAGTCTCAAGGCGCATGGCGAGACGCCCGGCGATGCGACCGCCGAGCAGATGCGCGTGATGGCGGACCTCGCCGAGCGCTATGGCCATGACGAGTTGCGCATCAGCCACGAGCAGAACGTGATCCTGCCGCATATCCACCAATCGGACCTGCACGCCGTCCATGCCGCATTGCGCGAGGTCGGCCTCGCTACCGCCAATATCGGCCTGATCAGCGATATCATCGCCTGCCCCGGCATGGATTACTGCACGCTGGCGACCGCCCGCTCTATCCCCATTGCGCAGGAAATTGCGACCCGTTTCGATGCGCTCAAGCTCGAGCATGAGATTGGCGAAATGAAGATCAAGATCTCGGGCTGCATCAACGCCTGCGGACATCACCATGTCGGGCATATCGGCATTCTCGGCCTCGACCGGGCGGGGGTCGAGAATTACCAGATCACCATCGGCGGCGATGGCGGCGCGGATGCCCGCTTGGGTGATCGCACTGGCCCCGGCTTTTCCGCCGATGACATTGTTCCGGCCATCGAGACGATCATGCTGACCTATCTCAAGCATCGCAGTAACCCGTCCGAGACATTCCTCGCGGCCTATCGCCGCCTTGGCATGGCCCCGTTTAAAACCGCTCTTTATGGCGAGGCAGAGGCCGCAAAGGCCGCCAAAAGGAAAGCTGTGGCCGATGTCGCTGCCTGAGAAGTTGCACGCACCGGACCTGCACGCCAAGGCCGCCGCGCTGAACGCCGCCTATCGCCATCATTCGGCGATCGCGGTGCTAGCGCGCGCGCTGCATGACCCGGATGTGGGGCAATTGGCGCTGGTCTCGAGCTTTGGCGCGGAATCGGTGGTGCTGCTGCATATGGTGGCGCTGGCGCGGCGCGGCACGCCGGTGATTTTCCTCGAAACGGGGATGCTGTTCACCGAAACGCTGGTCTATCAACAGGAACTGGCCGAGCGTCTGGGCCTGCGCGACATGCGCATCATCCGTCCCGACGCTGCCGACCTGAACGCGCGCGATCCTGCCGCCAAGCTGAACCAGACCGACCCGGACGCCTGCTGCGCCCTGCGCAAGAGCGTGCCACTGAGCCGCGCGCTGAGCGGTTTTGATGGGTGGATCACCGGGCGCAAGCGCTATCAAGGGGCCACGCGCGCCACGCTGGAATTTTTCGAGGTCGAAGAAGGCGCGAACCGGCTAAAGGTTAATCCGCTCGCCCATTGGCAACGCGGCGACGCGCGCACCTATATCGAGGAAAACCGCCTGCCGCGTCATCCACTGGTGGCGCAAGGATACCCCTCCATCGGCTGTATGCCCTGCACGTCGCCCGTCGCACCGGGCGAGGACGAGCGGGCTGGCCGCTGGAACGGGCAGGACAAGACGGAATGTGGCATCCATTTCCTGGATGGAAAAATGATCAGACAAGGAGAAAGCGTATGAGCGTTATCGTGACCGATGCGGGCTTTGGCCCCGACGACTGGACCGCGCCGATCAAGGCGCTCGAAGATGCACGCGACGGCGTGGGCATTGATCTGGCCGCGTCCGTGGACCCGGCTGAACTGGCCGGACGGTTGCCTGAGATTACAATGATCCGCGTGGATTTTCCCAGCTCGGCGGATGGACGTGGCTTTTCCATCGCACGCCAGCTGCGCCTGATGGGGTATCAGGGCCGCCTGCGCGCGCGCGGGCATGTTCTGGCCGATCAATATGCGATGGCGCGCCGCTGCGGTTTTGACGAGGTCGAGATCGCCGAGGATCTGGCCACACGCCAGCCCGAGGATCAGTGGATGTTCCGCGCCGATTGGCGCGCGCATGATTATCAGGCCAGATTGCGCGGCTGATCGCCGCCTTTTCATCCGAAGACACACCGACTAGATAAAGGTGCCGACGCGCGTTGTCGGTAGATGATATGATGAACGAGATGACAACAGTGACCGATACTGCCGCACAGATCGCAACCGGCGCCACACCGGCCCGCGCCCAGCCGACCCTGCCCGACGCGCAGATCGTTACGCAGGTGACGCATTGGAGTGACCGGCTGTTTTCGTTCCGCATCTCGCGGCCCGCGTCCATGCGCTTTCGCTCGGGTGAATTCGTGATGATCGGGCTGATGGGCGATCCGCATCCCGAGACTGGCAAGCAAAAGCCGCTTTTGCGCGCCTATTCCATTGCGTCCCCCTCATGGGATGACGAACTGGAGTTTTACTCGATCAAGGTGCAGGACGGCCCGCTGACCTCGAAACTGCAACATATCCAACCGGGCGACGAAGTCATCCTGCGCCCCAAGCCGGTCGGCACACTGGTGCACGACGCTCTGCTGCCCGGCAAGCGTTTGTGGCTCTTTGCCACCGGCACCGGATTTGCGCCCTTCGCGTCCCTCCTGCGCGATCCGCAGACCTATGAGGATTACGACGAGGTCATCCTGACCCACACCTGCCGCACGACTGCCGAGCTGACATATGGCGCGCAGATAATAGACGAGATTCGCAGCAGCGAGATACTGGAAGAGCTGATCGGCGAGGGGTTCGCTGCCAAGCTGCGTTATTACCCCACCACCACCCGCGAAGAGAGCCCAAAGATGGGGCGCATCACCGATCTCATGCGCTCGGGTCAGGTGTTCGAGGATTTGGGCGTGCCACCGCTGACACCCGAGACCGACCGCGCGATGATCTGCGGTAATCTGGCCTTTAACCTCGAACTGAAAGAGCTGTTCGAGGAATACGGCCTGCAAGAAGGCGCAAATTCCGCGCCGCGCGAGTATGTGGTGGAAAAGGCGTTTCTGGACTGATTACCAGCATCTAAGACACCAGACATGAAAAAGCCCGCGCCGATAATCCGGCGCGGGCTTCTGCTTGTCGTGGCGTTAGGGGTTACTGGCCCAGAGCCGCGCGTGCCTGCTCCAATGCCGCTTTCAGCAGCTCGGGATTGTCCTGCGCCTTTTGCAGCGTCGCTTTCAGCAGGGTTTTCTGCGTGTCGTTGATGTCCGAATTCTCGATCATCTGCGCGGCAGCATCCATATCAAAGTTCTCAACGCTCAAGGGGCCAGTCGCCTCAGCAGCTGCATCGGCACCATCAGCGGTGGCATCGCTCGCTTCGTCAGCTGTCTCGCCCGTGGCATCGACAGCGTCATCCACTGCATCGCCAGTTGCGTCCACTGCGTCGCCAGCGGCGTCTGCGCCTTCACTGGCCGCATCGTCGACGGCCTGCATCGCATCGCTGCCCTCTTCGGACATCGCATCGACGGCCTCTTGCACGCCTTCGGCGGCGGTGTTTGCGGCGTCCGATGCACTCTCGGCTGCGTCATCGGCTGTATTCTCGACCGCGCTCATGGTGCCGTCGGCGTCTTCTATCATCTCGTCGGTTGCGGTTTCGACATCGGCGGCGGCCTCATCGGCAGCAGCGTCCACGGTTTCGCCAGCCTCGGTTGCTGCATCGCCAGCATCGTCGGCAGTTTCCTGCAACGCGTCAGGCGAATCGATTGCATCATCACTGGTGGTGTCGATGATTTCGGTCGGTGATTTTCCGGTGACCAGCACGTAACCGCCGATTAAAACGATCGCGGCCAGCACGATCCAAAGAAGATTTTTCATCTTTTTATCCTTATGTGTCAATGTATTTACCAGCGGCCCTGAATATTCCTGTGCCAGCCGCCCGCTTCCAGCTGATGTCATGCCCGCCACACCTGCAAGGTGCAAGGGCGATTCCCCCATTATCGGCGCGGATCGGCCTAAAGCGTTTCGCGAAAAACCCGAGATACCGGTTTTCGCGAAACGCGCGCGACATATCAGCGTCGCGCGCGTTTCGCCTTTATCTGCTGCCTCAGGTTAAAGGCGAAACGCTTTAGATAACCGCTTGAAACATGGCTGGGGCATAGCTACGTTGCGACTTCGACAATACAGAATAACAATCCAAGGATCAAAGCCATAGCCCGCAGACCGCATAACGCGCCGCCACAGCGCGACACAGGCCCCCGAGTAAACGACCGCATCCGTGATGCCGAAATCAGGCTGATCGGGGCCGATGGTGACAATGTGGGTGTCGTTTCGGGCGCGCGCGCCATGGAAATGGCAGAGGAAGCAGGGCTTGATCTGGTCGAGATTTCTCCCAATGCCAAGCCGCCGGTCTGCAAGATCATGGATTTCGGTAAGTACAAATACGAGACCCAAAAGCGCGAGGCCGAAGCGCGCAAAAAGCAGAAGATCATCGAGGTGAAGGAGGTCAAGTTCCGCCCCAACACCGATACGCACGACTACGACGTCAAGATGCGCAACGTCTTCAAGTTTCTGGAAAACGGCGACAAGGTCAAGATCACCCTGCGCTTTCGTGGCCGCGAGATGGCCCACCAGGATCTGGGCCGCGCGCTGCTGCAACGCATCGCAGCCGATGTCGACGGCACCGGTAAGGTCGAAAGTATGCCCAAGATGGAAGGCCGCCAGATGATCATGATCATCGGCCCGCTGCCGACCTAAAGCGCCATCATTGATACATCTTAGTTGAAGCGGCGCCCCCTTGAGGCGCCGTTTTACATGGAATCAGTTTGCCGCTTCGACCGCGCGACGTGTCATTACCGCCGCCAGATGTGCGCGGTAGGCGGCGCTGCCGTGCAGATCGGCGATCATGCCATCAGCAGGGACACTCAGCCCATCCAGCGCGCCTGCGCTAAAATCACCGCTCAGCGCATCTTCGGCCTCGCTCCAGCGGAATACCCCACTCTCCGAGGCGCCGGTGACGGCAACGCGCACGCCATCCTTGAACTTGGCCGCAAAGACCGCAACCAGCGCAAAGCGCGACGCGGGCTGCTCAAACTTGGCATAAGCCGACGCTTCCGGCACCGGAAATTTGACCTGCGTTATGATTTCGCCCTCATCCAATGCCGTGTCGAACATCCCCTGAAAGAAATCATCGGCTGCGATTTCACGCTTGTCCGTGACGATCACCGCGCCCGTTCCCAGCGCTGCCGCCGGATAACAGGCCGAAGGATCGTTGTTGGCAAGCGATCCGCCCAGCGTGCCGCGATTGCGTACCGCCGGATCGCCGATCTTGGCGGCCATGCCTGCGAGCCCCCGAAATTTACCTGCGCCAGCCGCCACCTCGCCGTGGGTGGTTCCGCCGCCGATGCATATGCGGCCCTCGTCATCCTCGCAGATACCGTGCATTTCCGCGATATCGGTCAGGCTGACCAATACCGATGGCATCGCCAGCCGCTGTTTCAGCGTCGGGATCAGCGTTTGCCCCCCGCCCAGAGGCTGCGCCTCTTCGGCCGCCAGCGCCTTGACGGCATCAGCGATGGTGGTGGGCCGCTCGATTTCGAATGCATACATCTTGTCTCTCCTGCCTGCGCCAGAATGGCATTGTCTGGCTGCAAATCCCTTGGGCATTCGGGGACTCTGGCCCCGTCCGCGCCTACTCAGCCCTGTTGCATCGCCGCCCAGACGCGCGATGGTGTCACCGGCATATCGACATGATCCACCTTGTGCCCGCCCGATTGCAGCGCATCGACCACCGCGTTGATCACCGTGGGGGTTGAGCCGATGGCCCCCGCCTCGCCGCAGCCCTTCACGCCTAGCGGATTGTGCGTGCAGGGTGTGCCGTTCGTGTGGTCGACGACAAAGAACGGCACGTCATCGGCGCGCGGCATGCAGTAATCCATATAACTGGCCGATAGTAGCTGGCCGTCCGCGTCATAGGTGCAGTTCTCCATCAGCGCCTGACCGATGCCTTGGGTCAGGCCGCCATGTACCTGTCCGTCAACTATCATCGGATTCACGACGTTGCCGAAATCATCGGCGGTGGTGAATTTTTCGATCGTGACCTTGCCGGTTTCAGGATCGACCTCGACCTCGCAGGCATAGGCCCCGGCGGGATAGGTAAAGTTGTTCGGATCGTAAAATGCCGTCTCTTCCAGCCCGGGCTCGACCTCGTCCAGCGGATAGTTGTGCGGCACATAGGCGGCCAGCGTCACGTCGCCCCAAGCCAGCGATTTGTCGGTGCCAGCAACGGTGAACTGACCATCCTTCAGCTCGATATCACCGTCGGATGCCTCCATGATATGGGCTGCGATCTTTTTCGCCTTAGCGATGATCTTTTCGGTGGCGCGCACCATCGCGCTGCCGCCGACTGCGATGGAACGCGAACCATAGGTGCCCATGCCCATCGGTGTGTTGGCTGTATCCCCATGCTCAATCTCGATCATACTGGCGTCGATACCGATCATATCGGCCACGACCTGCGGGAACACCGTTTCATGCCCCTGCCCGTGGCTGTGACTGCCGGTCATCACCGTGATGCCGCCGGTGGCGTTGACGCGCACTGTCGCGCTTTCATAGAGGCCCGCGCGCGCGCCCAGTTGCCCGACGAGGTTGCTGGGCGCGATGCCGCAGGCCTCGATAAAGCAGTTGATACCGAGGCCGCGCAGAAGGCCCTTCTTTTCGCTCTCTTTGCGGCGTGCATCGAACCCGCCCAGATCGGCCTGCGCTTCAAGTTTGGCCACCAAGCGATTGAAATCGCCGGAATCATACTCAACCGCGACCGGTGTCTGGTAGGGAAATTCGGTAATGAAATTCTGCTTGCGCAGCGCGATGGGATCGACGCCCAGCTCGCGCGCGGCCTTGTCGATCACACGCTCCAGCTGGTAGGTCGCCTCGGGCCTCCCCGCGCCGCGATAGGCGTCGACGGGAATGGTGTTGGTGAACACCGCGCGCACGTTCACGTAGACCAGTGGCGTCTTGTAATTTCCGGCCATCAGCGTGCCGTGCAGCCATGTCGGGATCGACGGCGCGAAGGTGCTGAGGTAGGCGCCCATATTCGCCAGCGTGTCGGTCCGCACGGCGGTAAAGTTGTTGTCCTTGTCCAGCGCCAGTTCGATCTTGGTGACGTGGTCGCGGGCCTGTGCGTCGCTCAGGAACGCCTCGGAGCGGGTGCAGGTCCATTTGACCGGCCTGTTCAGCGCCTTGGCGGCGTAGGTGCAAAATGCCTCCTCGGCATAGTGATAGATTTTCGAGCCAAAACCGCCGCCGACATCTGGCGCGACCACGCGCAATTTATGCTCGGGGATGTTCAGCACGAAGGCGCCCATCAGCAGGCGGATCACATGCGGGTTTTGCGAGGTGGTATAGAGCGTCGAATCGTTTGAGGCGCGGTTGTAATCGCCAATGGCGACACGCGGCTCCATAGCGTTGGGGACCAGTCGGTTGTTGATCAATTCGACGGTAGTGACATGCGCGGCGCTCTTGATCGCGTCGTCCACGGCCTGCTTGTTTTCCTCGACGAACCCCCAATCAAAGCAAAGATTGCTGGTCAGTTCGTCATGGACCTTGGTTGATCCCTCCTCCAGCGCAGCCTTCATATTAACCACAGCAGGCAGTTCTTCGATATCCGGCACGATCGCCTCGGCGGCGTCGCGGGCCTGCTCGCGCGTTTCGGCAACGATCGCGGCGATGGGATCGCCGACATGGCGCACATGCGTTTCGCACAGGACCGGGTGACGCGGTTCCTGCATCGGGTTGCCGAAACGATCGGTGACCTGCCAGCCGCAGGGGATTGAGCCTGCGTCCTTAAAGTCCTCACCGGTAAAGATGCGGATGACACCCGGCATCTTTTCCGCCTCACTCAGGTCCAGCCCGTTGATCTTGCCGTGGGCAAGGTCCGAGCGCAGGAAATGCACATAGGCCTGCCCGCGCAGGTTGATGTCGTCGGTATAATTGCCGGTGCCCGACAGGAAGCGGATATCCTCGCGCCGCTTGGGGCTGGCGCCGATGCCGCCGTGATCGGATGGGCTGTCCTTGGGCATGTCATGTCTCCCCCTGAGTTGGCGATATGGTGAGCAGGCTTATTCGGCGGCGATGCCGCCCGGAATGGCGCTTACGTCCTGCCCGCTCGCAGCCATGATCGCCTTGACGATGTTGTGATAACCAGTGCAGCGGCAAATATTGCCCTGCAGGTAGCTGCGCACCTCGGTCTCGCTGGGTTTGGGGTTTTCCTTCAGCAGAGCCGCCGCGCTCATCACCATGCCGGGGGTGCAAAATCCGCACTGAAGGCCGTGATAATCCTGAAACGCCTGCTGGATGGTGTTCAGCGTGCCGTCAGGGGCCGCCTGCCCTTCGATCGTGTCCACCTCGGCGCCCTCGGCCTCGGCGGCGAAGATGGTGCAGGATTTGACCGCCTTGCCATCCACATGCACGACGCACGCGCCGCATTGACTGGTGTCGCAGCCGACATGCGTGCCGGTCAGGCCCAGATTTTCGCGCAGGAAATCGACAAGCAGCGTGCGGCCCTCAATGGTACCGCTCGCGGTCTTGCCATTCACGGTCATGCTGACCTGTGACATGGGCACCCTCCCTTGAGCTATCTTTGTTGTTGGCCTGAGTTAAGCACGCCAAATCACACTTGAGAAGCCTGTTTTTACGCCGATGTCTTGCCGCGGCGCGGCATCGGGCGGCTGGGAATTTCCTTGAGCAGGCCGCCCACGCCCATCGCGGCGATATCCTCGGCGCCCACCTCGATCCCGCAGGCGATGCGCGCCAGAACCCAGTCGGCGCCGTTCAGCGCGGGCGCGCGCGCGCAACCCGGCAGGCCGATGACCGGTCTGGGGCCAAGCGCGCCCAGAAACAGCAGGTTGCCCGGATCGACCGGAATGCCGACGCGCGTGACCTCGCCGCCGGCTGCCCGCAACCCTGCCGGGCCGGTGTCATTAACGTCCGAGGTGGCGGATGCGGTCAGGATCAGCACCATCTCCCCTTTGGCGCGTACCAATGCTCTGGCGATGGCATCCGAGTCATGTGGCACGCGCAGTTCCTCGTCCAAGGTCATGCCCAACGCTTCCAGCCGCCCGGAAATGGCGCCGTTGTCCTTTTTGGCCACGCGCCCTGCGATTTCGGTCACGATCAGGCTGGCATTGCGCAGCCGGGGCGCCGCCAAACGTACGGCACCGCGCGCAGCGGTGCAGGCCATTTCGACCGCAGCCTCAGGCACCGCGTATGAGATTATCTTGACCGTAGCGATCAAGCCGTCCGCGCGGGTCTGGTGCAGGTCCGGCACTGTCGCGATCGTTATCATCGGGTCCGCGGCATTGGCGGCGTGGATCGCAGCGGCGTTCAGGCGCACGATACCGGGCCCTTCGGCGATCAAATTGACGCGGCCCGTGCCGGGATTGCCCAGCACGATACCGCTCGCGCCCTCGGCCAGTGCGCCAGCCAGACGGGCGGCGGCGGCGTCCTCGCCCAGATCACCAGGCTCGAGCCGCGCAACTGTGACCTCGCCAATGCCGGCCGCGCGCAGTTGGTCCAAATGGCAGGCCTCTAACATCAACCCCTTTTGCAACCGGCCCTCAACCACCGCCACGGAATGGGCGAGGATCGCGCCAGCGGCCTCATTCAGCGGGACAGAACCGAACTTCATGGCCCGCGCCTCAGAACTTGGGTCATCTGCGCAAGGATGCTCAGCGCGATCTCGGCCGGTCCAGCGGCGCCAATATCAAGTCCGATGGGGCCATGGATGCGCGCCAGGTCGGTTGGCGAAAATCCGGCCTCGCCCATCCGCTCCAACCGTTTCGCATGGGTGCGGGTCGAGCCAAGCGCGCCGATGTAGAACACATCGCTGCGCAGCGCCTCGGTCAGGGCCGGGTCGTCCAGCTTGGGGTCATGCGTCAGCAGCACCAGCGCCGTGCGCGCGTCCAGCCCCAGCGCGCGCACGGCGTCGTCGGGCCAGTCGTCCAGCAGCGTTTCCCCAGGAAAGCGCGCCGCGCTGGCAAAGGCACTGCGGGGGTCAATCACGACCGGATCGTAGCCGACCTGCCGCGCCATCGGCACCAGTGCCTGCGCGATATGGACCGCGCCGACAACGATCAGACGCAGGGGGGGATTGTGAATGGCGACGAACGTCTCGCCATCCTCCTCAAACCCCGAGCGATCCATGCGAAAGCGGTCTTGGTGGCCGGTGAGCTCAATGTAAGGCGTGGTGTTCGGCGGGCTGACCAATGCGGCGGCTCGGCGCGCGGCGCGAGCCTCGATCAGGTCGGCGAGAACGTTCTCAGGCAGAGCAATGCCCACAGGCTGCACCAGCACCCGGATTGTGCCACCGCAAGCGAGGCCGACGGCAAAGGCATCGCCATCGGCGACGCCATATTCCAAAATCCGGGGGGCGCCATCGGCAATCGCCTCTTGCGCTTCGGCGACCACTGCGCCCTCGACACAGCCGCCAGAAACCGACCCGGCCATGTCGCCCGCGCCCGAAACTGCCAGCATCGCGCCCACGCGGCGCGGTGCGCTGCCCCATGTCTGTACGACTGTGGCAAGGGCGCTACCCGTTCCGGCGCGATGCCAGTCCAGTGCGATGCGCGGAATATCGTCGAGATCATCCATGAAAAAGGCCCTCCGCCATCAGTATGAGGCGGAGGGCCGAAACACTCAATCAGAGTTTAGCAGCTTAACTGCCGCCTTTTTATCGACCGCCATCCAGCAGCGGCGTGATGTTGCGCACCGCACCGCGCCGGTTGGCACGAATGTCGCCCAGCTGGCGCACGCGCAGATCCTGCTCGCCGTACCCCTGCACGATCATGTTGGCAGGCGGCACGTTGAAATACTCGGTAAGGGCCAACGCCACCGATTCCGCGCGGCGGTCCGACAGGGCGAGGTTGTAGCTGGCATCGCCAACGGTATCGGTGTGCCCCTCGATCAGGAACACCTGTCCCGGATCGTCATCGATCGCAGCGGTCATCGCGCGGCCCAGGTCGGACAGATCCTGTGCCTCATCCGCATCGATCACCGCTGAGCCGGTCTTGAAGTTGATCGCGTCCAGCGCAATCACCGGGACGAGATGGCGCACCGCGTCGATCCTGCGGATCTGATTCAGCGAGTATGTGCGATCGGTCGCTTGGCCACTGGACGAACTTAGCGCCATCCGCAACTGCTCCACGTCCGACGTGCTGTAGTCGTAATCGCGGGCTGCGGCAGCGCGATTGGCGCTTTCCAACTCGCTCACGTCGACGCGGGCATAGGTCTTGGTATCGTCGAACAGATCGATGCTGCGCCCATCGGCCAGCACGCGTGTCCTGCGCAGGACACGCCCGTCGGCCGCGCGGATCGTCACGGTCGAGCTGCCGTCGGCCTCGGTCACCGAAGAGCGGGTCGAGCCGTCGGAATAGGTCTGCGTCTGCACCTCGTTGCCGGGACGGCGCAGAAGAGTGTCGTCATCCTTGATGATGCGGTACGCGCCAGACGGCTCTTGCACGACGACACGGTCACCGGTGTTTGATACCACCTGACCACCGCCATCCAGCAGCTTGCCGACTGCATAGGCACCAAGGCCAGCGGCAGCGACGATACCAACTGCCTTCAGCAGGTCGTTATCCTTTTTCTTAGAGGCAGAAGCAGCCCTAGCGGCTTTTGCAGCCTTGGCGGCGCGTGTCTGATCACCGCTGGCGGTCGTGTCGAATTCTTCGTCCGAGGCACGGGCCTGATCTTCGGTCACGGTGCCCTCTTGGGTATCGACAACCTCGCCTTCGTCCGAGGCGGCAGCAGCGGAGGCTGCGGTCTCATCAGCGCTCTGGGCGGCATTGGCCTGATCTTCGGCGCTAATCTCGGGAAGCACGTCAGGCGCTGCGTTTTCGGTGGATTCGGTCTGCGTGGCCTCGCCAACAAGGGGCGATGTCGCATCTTCGCCCGATTGCGCGGGGGCCTCCTCGGCGACATCTTGTGCGGCTGCATCGGCAGCGGCGTCTGCATCAGCCTGGGCTTTCGCATCGGCCTCCGCATCTGCGTCTGCTGCGGCAGCTTCAGCTTCTGCTTCGGCAGCAGCGTCTGCTTCTGCCTGCGCGGCGGCGTCAGCTTCGGTCTCGACAGCGGCGTCTAGCTCTGCCTGCGCGGCTGCCTCAGCCTCAGCTTCGGCAGCGGCGTCTGCTTCTGCCTGTACGGCGGCATCTGCTTCGTCCTGAGCCATTTTAGCGCCTTCAGCATCTGCCTCGGCTTGCGCGGCCTGCGCGTCGGCCGCAGCTTGGGCTGCTTCTGCCTCGGCCTGCTGCTTAGCCGCTGCGTCTGCTTCGGCCTGCTTTTGGGCCGCAGCTTCCGCCTCTGCGTCAGCGGCTGCATCCGCCTCTGCCTGTGCCTGAATTGCCTCTGCTTCGGCGGCGGCTTCGGTCTCAGCGGCTGCTGCTGCCTCGGCCTCTGCCGCCTCTGCTTCGGCTTGGATCGCGTCTGCATCCACTTCTGCGGCCGCCGCTGCTGCCTCGGCTTCGGCTTTTGCTTGGGCGGCTGCGTCTAGCTCTGCTTGAGCCTCGGCAGAGAGTGTCGTGTCCTGCTCACCTGATTCGGTGGCGGGCGTTTCTCCGATGACGTCGGACAGCAACTCCTGAGCAGCGGTGCTGTTTTCGTTCTCGGCCAGTCGAAGTTCGACCGCCGGGCGACGAGCATCCGTCGCGGGCGCTGCGGTGCCGAAAGCCGATGAAGGCAGCGGTGCGGCCGCGTTCAGGACAAGCGCGAGTGCGGTAGTAGATGTAAGCCAATGGCGAGACATGTTCTCTCCTGTCGGTGATTGAGATTGCGCCGCGCAGATTTGCACGGCTTTGGAGCATTGAGGCGATAACGCGTGGACAAGAACAATCGTTCCCCGCGTTTTGCGGGCTCGGCGGATTAGCGCAGGCGCATCAGGCGCGCCTTTTCGCCCGCATGGGCCGGCGCCGCCAACACGCCCGCTAAATCCTCGAGCGTGGCGACCGAATGGCACGGCAGCACGGCATCCACATGCGGCAGCATCGCCGCAATGCCCTGTGCCTTGGGCGCAAAGCCGTCCCAGCGCAGCAGCGGGTTCAGCCAGATCAGCCGCCGCGCTGTCAAATGCAGCCGCTGCATCTGTGCGGCCAGCGCATCCGGTGCGCCACGATCAAGCCCATCGGTGATCAGCAGCACCAAAGCGCCCTGCCCCAGCACCCGACGCGACCAGTCGCGATTGAATGCGGCGATGCAGTCGCCGATGCGCGTGCCGCCCTCCCAGTCCTGCACTTCGCGCCCGGCAGCAGCGAGGGCAGCATCGACATCGCGTGTGGCCAGATGGCGTGTGATATTGCTCAGCCGCGTGCCAAAGGTAAACGCATGGACCTGACCCCAGCCGCCCTTTGCCCCCGCCTCGCTATGCGCGCGGGTGTTGGCAACGGCATGGACGAAATGCAGCACCATGCGGCTATATTGGCTCATCGAGCCAGAGATGTCGCACAGCACCACCAGATCGGGCGGTCGACGGCGTGGGGTGCGTCGGGCGATCTGCGTGATCTCGCCGTCCCGGCGCATTGCGAGGCGCATGGTGCGCGCAGCGTCCAGAACCCGGCCTCGCGCGTCGGTGCCCATCCGGCGCGAGGGCAGCGGCGGCACCGGAAGGGTCAGTTCCGCCAGCATCCGGCGTGCCTGAGCGATCTCATCTGTGCTCATCTGCTCAAAATCGAGAGAGCGCAGACGCTCGCGCGCGGAATGGGTGGCGCTGGCGTCGATCTCGATCAGCGCATCATCGCCGTCGTCGGGCGCATCGCGCTCGGGCGCCTCGGCCCCGTCAAGCAGCGCCTCAGCCGCGCGTTTTTCGGCCGCTTGCGCGGCGCGATCCTCATTCAGCCCGCGCATGGCTGGCAGCAGCATGGCCATCATATGTTCAAGGAAACGCGGATCGCGCCAATAGAGGCGAAAGATCTGCGCAAACACCGCGCGATGTTCGGGTCGCGTCACGCATGTCGCATGAAGCGTCCAGTAGAAGTCTGTGCGCGAGGTAAAACCGGCTGCGGCCACAGCGCGCACTGCGTCGATGATTCGGCCCGTGCCGACAGGCATCCCGGCCCGACGCAACGCGCGCGCGAAATGGGCAATGTTCAGCGCCAGTTTCGGGTTTTCCGGTATGTCGAGGTCTGGGTATTCGGGCATGGCTCAGTGCCGGGGGGTCGCCCCCCGGACCCCCGGAGTAGTTGTGGAACAATGAAAGATCACGCCGGCCCTATGGCGGCGCGGGCGCGCTCGAGGATGCGAGCGGCCTCGCTGCCGTTTAGCTTGGCGATGTCGTCCTGATATTTCAGCAGCGCGCCCAGCGTATCGGCGATGACCTGCGGGCTTAGCGCGACGGCATCCAGCGCCAACAGGCACTTGGCCCAGTCTATCGTCTCGGCGACGCCGGGCTTCTTGAACAGATCCTCGGTGCGCAGGGCCTGAACGAAGGCGACAACCTCGCGGCTGAGTTGTTCGGGCAGTTCGGGGGCGCGAGCGGCGAGGATCTGGGCCTCACGCTCGAAATCCGGATAGTCGACCCATGCATATAGGCAGCGCCGTTTGAGCGCATCATGCACCTCGCGGGTGCGATTCGAGGTCAGGATGACGATGGGCGGCTCGGCGGCCTTGATCGTGCCCAGTTCTGGTATGGTAACCTGATAATCGCTGAGCGCCTCAAGCAGGAACGCCTCAAACGGGGCATCGGTGCGATCCATCTCGTCGATCAGCAGCACCGGCGCACCGCCGGGTTGGGGCCGCATGGCCTGCAAGAGCGGACGTGCGATCAGGAACTCTTCGGTGAAAAGCTGATCCTTGAGCGCCGCGCCGCCCGCCTGCCCGCCCGCTTCGGCAGCGCGCAGGGCGATCATCTGCGCGGTAAAGTTCCACTCGGCCACGGCGCTGGACGCATCCAGCCCCTCATAGCATTGCAAGCGAATTAGACGGCGGCCCAAGGCGGCGGCGATCGCCTTGGCGATTTCGGTCTTGCCGGTGCCGGGTTCGCCCTCCAGAAACAGCGGTTTGCCCAGACGCAGCGCTAGAAAGAGCGCGGTGGCCAGCGCGCGCCCGCACACATACCCCTCGCCCGCCAGCATGGTCTGAACGTCCTCAATATCGCCAACTTGCGTCATCGCCCTGCGCCCTCATATATCTGCCTTGCGCGGCACTGACCGCGTCGCGCATCCTGTCGCGCACCCGGCGCCCTGTCCAGCAAACCACATGGATTTTTCCAAATTCTGCCTGATTTGGGGATTAGACATAACCTTGCTACCCACACAGATGGGTCGCGCCCGTCACATGCAAGGACGATCTACATGAAAGAAGCGCCCAATACCTTCGACATGCCGCTGTCGGGCCTCTCGGACCGTGACGCCTGGCTGGACAGGGTGGCCGAGGTCGCTGGCGACGATGGCTACGTCGAGCGGTTGGGTGCGCGGCACGCGGCAATATTCATTGAAGACAAGCCGACCTTGCTGGTGACCTTCGAAACCCATCAGGGAATCATAGGGCAATCGCGCGACGCGCAGCCGATGGGCTGGGACATGGCCAAGGCGCTGGCATGGTCACATCTGTGCCTCGTGTCGGACGGCGACACATGGTTTCGCGACAAAGCGGTATATGGCTATTTTGATCGGCTGATCGACGACGGTTTCTTTGAGGATTTCGAGCAAGTTATTTTTTATGGCGCTGGCCCTTGCGGCTATGCTGCTGCCGCGTTTTCGGTCGCGGCACCGGGCGCCAAGGTTGTGGCACTGGCGCCGCAGGCGACGCTGGATCCGCGCGTCACGGAATGGGACGACCGCTACCGCCACATGCGCGGGACCTCATTCACCGACCGCTATGGCTATGCGCCCGACATGCTGGACGCCGCCTCGGAGGCGTTCATCCTCTACGATCCCGAAGAGCATCTGGACGCGATGCACGCCGCCCTCTTTGCGCGCAAGGGGGTCACGCTCTTTCGGATGCGTTTTATGGGGCCCGAGCTGGAGAAGGGGTTGATGCGCCTCTCGATCCTCTTTCGCATTCTCGCGCAGGTCAGCGCGGGCAAGCTGGACCGCGTGGCACTTGCGCGGCTCTTTCGCGCGCGGCGGCGCGATGGCGGCTATCAATTTACGCTGCTGCAGCGGCTAAAGGCGGATGCGCGTCCCTATCTGGTGGTTGTCCTGGCGCGCAAGGTGCTGGAGCAGCGCAACGCACGCCCCTTTCGCAAAGCATTGGATGCGGCAATCGAGGTGGCCGAAGAGAGCGGACTCCGCCTGCCCCCACCGCCCCTCCCGGCACCTGAGCCGATCGGCGAAGAACACGAATAGCGGCCCACGCAGGGCTTGGTTAGCAAATCTTGCGTCAGCAATCTCTGGCGCGCCGCGCGGTCGTCGTGTATTGCGCCGGGCATGACCCATCAGTTGACTCTGCGCACCCCCGACGACTGGCACCTGCACCTGCGCGATGGCGCGATGTTGCGCGCCGTCCTGCCCTATAGCGCGGCGCATTTCGCGCGCGCCATTATCATGCCGAACCTCGTGCCGCCGGTCGTGACCGGCGCCGATGCCGTAGCCTACCGTGACCGTATTTTGTCCGCGCGCCCGGCCGGCAGCGATTTTACCCCTCTGATGACGCTCTATCTGACCGAAGAGACCGACGCCGGTGACGTCGCCGCTGCACATGCATCTGGTCTCATAACGGCGGTCAAGCTTTACCCGGCGGGCGCCACGACCAATTCGGCCAGCGGCGTCGCCGATTTTTCGCGCGTGCAGGATGTGCTGGAACGCATGGCCGAGATCGGTCTGCCCTTGTGTGTGCACGGCGAGGTGACAGATTCCGACATCGACATTTTCGATCGCGAGGCGGTGTTCATTGACCGCGTTCTGGATCCTCTGCGCACCCGCGTGCCGGGACTCAAGGTCGTGATGGAACACATTACGACCTCGCAAGGCGTCGATTACGTCAAGGCCCACGACAAAGATCTGGCCGCCACGATCACGACGCATCACTTGGTGATCAACCGCAACCACATCCTCGCCGGGGGTATCCGCCCACATTACTACTGCCTGCCCGTGGCCAAGCGCGAGGAACACCGCCTCGCTCTGCGCGCCGCTGCAACCTCTGGCGATGCGCGCTTCTTTCTCGGGACCGACAGTGCGCCGCATACCGATCCGGCCAAGCTTCAGCCGTGCGGCTGCGCTGGCTGCTTTACTGCGCCCAACACCATGGCGATCCTCGCGCATGTCTTTAACGAGGACGGCGCGCTAGAGTGGCTTGAATCCTTTACCTCGCTGAACGGCCCCGCCTTTTATGGATTGCCGCCAAATGAGGGCACGATCACGTTGCTCAAAGAAGCCCAAGACATGCTCATGCCCACCCATATCAAAACCGAGGACGGCCCGGTCACGATCTTCGATCCTGGCTTCACCCCCGGTTGGCATGTCTCGGATGTGTCTTTTGGCTAAAACACCCTCGCCGAAGGCATCCAATCTCTTTACCCGCCCCGCGCCACAAGGACCGCAAGCATGATCCCCTCCTCCTATCCGCCCGCCGATGAAATCGCCCGCCTGACAGCGCGGATGTTGCTGGAAATCGGCGCCGTGCATTTTAATGCTACGACGCCCTACATCTATTCATCCGGCCTGCCCGGCCCGACCTATATCGACTGCCGCAAGCTGATCTCGTACCCGCGTATCCGCAGCACGCTGATGGATTTTTTGGCGGTGACGGTCATGCGCAACGCGGGGTTTGAGGCGTTCGACAACATCGCAGGTGGCGAAACGGCGGGCATTCCCTTTGCCGCGCTGATGGCCGAACGCATGGCCCTGCCGATGACCTACGTGCGCAAAAAGCCCAAGGGCCACGGACGCGGCGCACGCATCGAGGGCACAATGATCGAGGGCCAGCGCGTGCTGCTGGTCGAGGATCTGACCACTGATGGCGGCTCAAAAATCGGTTTTGTCGATGCGATCCGCGAAACTGGCGCGACCTGCGCACACACCGCCGTCATCTTTTACTACGGCATTTTTCCCGATACGGTTCAGACCCTTGCCGATCATGGCGTCGCGCTGCACCACCTATGCACATGGTGGGACGTGCTGGCCGAGGCCCGCGCGCAAGGCACGTTCGACGACGAGACCCTGCGCGAGGTCGAGGCGTTTCTTAAGGCACCCCGCGCATGGCAGGACGCGCGCGCCTAGGCAGCACCTCTCTCACGTCAAATCGGCTACTAGCCGGACTGTCGCTTACCGGCAACAGGCACAATTCTTTTGCAGGCTGGCTACATCGCGCGCGCAGCAATCCGCGCGCGCAAACACCAGATGTTGACGAAACCATCCTAGAAAACGCAAGATAACGTGCAGGCGGGGCGCCGTGAAATCCACCCACAGGTTTATACAATTTGCACCCGCACGTGGCATCCGTCTATGACGGCACCGCGAGGCAGCCGGAGAGCGACATGAACGAGATCATCAAATTCAACGCCACGGGCAGCGCCGCCGGAGCTGAGGTTCAAAGCCCCGACACGATGCCCCACTCCATCGAGGCCGAGCAGCAATTGCTGGGCGCGATTTTGACCAATAACGATGTGTTTGACCGCATCGCGTCCATCATCGGTCCCCAGCATTTCTACGACCCGGTCCACTCGCGCATCTATGAGACAGCAGCGGCGCGCATCGCCAAGAACAACCTTGCCTCTCCCGTTACCATAAAGGCGTTTATGGAAGAGGACGAAGGCCTCAAGGAGCTGGGCGGACCGGCCTATCTGGTCAACCTCGCGGGCGCGGCCATCAGCACCTATGCGGTGCGCGACTATGCCCAGATGATCTATGATCTGGCGATTCGCCGCGAACTGATAACCCTTGGCCACGACATCGCCGGCAAGGCTGCGCGCATGGAAGTGGACAGCGAGCCAAAGGATCAGATCGTCGAGGCCGAGCAGATGCTCTACAAACTGAGCGAGCAGGGCCAGACGGACAGCGGATTTCAAAGCTTTCTCAAGGCAGTATCAGACGCTGTTAATGTCGCCAACGCCGCCTATCAGCGTGAGGGCGGTTTGGCAGGCGTTTCCACCGGCCTCGTCGATATGGACAAGAAGCTAGGCGGCCTGCACAAATCTGACCTTCTGATCCTCGCCGGTCGTCCGTCGATGGGCAAAACGTCGCTGGCAACCAACCTCGCATTCAACATCGCCAAGGCCTATCGGCGCGGCACACTGCCCGATGGCACCGAAGGATCGGTAGAAGGCGGCGTCGTCGGCTTCTACTCGCTGGAAATGAGCGCCGAACAGTTGGCGGCGCGCGTGCTCTCTGAGGCCTCCGAAGTGCCGTCTGATCAGATCAGGCGTGGTGATTTGACCGAGGGCGAATTTCGCCGCTTTGTCGATGCTGCTAAACAGCTGGAATCCTGCCCTCTTTTCATCGACGACACGCCCGCCCTGCCGATCAGCCAACTGGCAGCACGCGCGCGTCGGCTTAAGCGGACGCATGGTCTGGACGTGCTGATCGTCGACTATCTTCAACTGGTGCGCGGCACCGGGCGTAGCGAGAACCGCGTGAACGAGATTTCCGAGATCACCATGGGGCTCAAGGCGATTGCCAAGGAACTGGACATCCCCGTGATCGCCCTATCGCAGCTGTCGCGGCAGGTTGAAAACCGCGAGGACAAACGTCCGCAACTGTCGGATCTGCGCGAATCAGGCTCGATCGAGCAGGACGCCGACGTGGTGATGTTCGTTTTCCGCGAGGAGTATTATGCCGAGCGCGAAAAGCCGTCGGACGAAAAGCTGGATGAAATGGCCGCTTGGCAGGAACGGATGGAACGCCTGCACGGCAAGGCTGAGGTCATCATCGGCAAGCAGCGCCACGGTCCCATCGGCACGATCGAACTTAGCTTCGAGGGCCGCTTTACCCGCTTTGGCAATCTGGTCCAGCCATGGCAAAACGGCGGCGGCAACGAGCAGGAATTCTGATGCCCGCTGCATTGCGCGCCGCCAGCCCTGCGCGCCGGAAAATTCGGCGAATTTTCTTTGACGACTTACGTGCCTCTTTGGGGTTGACGTGGCGCGCGCCCATGTCACAAGGCCAGCCATGAGCACTGCGACACTTACCATCGATCTGAACGCAATCACCGCCAATTGGTCGGCCCTGTCGTCCATGGGTCGGGCCGAAGCTGGCGCCGTGGTCAAGGCCGACGCCTACGGCCTTGGTGCCGCGCGCGTCAGTCGTGCGCTGGCCAAGGCAGGCGCGCGCACCTTCTTCGTCGCCGTCGCCGAGGAAGGTGCGACTTTGCGTGAATCGCTGGGACCCGGTCCGGTGATCTACGTCATGTCGGGCCATATGGCCGGAGATGCGGACATGCTGGGTGACATGGGGCTCACACCGATCCTAAATTCGCTCGAACAGATGATCCGCCACATCGAGGCTCTGCCGGGCCATGAATTCGGCTTGCAGCTCGATACCGGCATGAACCGTCTGGGGATGGAGCCCACCGAATGGGCTGCCGTGCGCGACATCGCGCTGGCACAGAACCCCCGGCTGATTATCAGCCATCTCGCCTCTGCGGACGTGCGCGACTCGGACATGAATCGCCAGCAACTCGCGCGTTTCCGCGAGATGACGGCAGGGTTAGATTGTCCGCTGAGTCTGGCCAATACGGGCGGTATCGTGTTGGATCGGGCCTTTCATTTCGACGTGACCCGACCGGGGATTGGCCTATATGGCGGGCTACCGTTCGAGGACGCGCAGCCGGTCGTGTCACTCGACATTCCCGTCATTCAGTGCCGTGACGTCGCGGCCGGTGAGGTTGTCGGCTATGGTGGGGCATGGACGGCAGAGCGCCCCAGCCGCATCGCCACAATTGGCGCAGGCTATGCCGATGGCCTGTTTCGCGCACTCGGCGGTCAGCAAACGGCAGTCTGGGCCGAGGATGTGCGCTGTCCCTTTGCGGGGCGCGTGTCGATGGACATGATTGGCATCGACGTGACCGACGCGCCGGGCGATCCCAAGACAGTCTCGCTGTTGGGTCGCCATCAGGGTGTTGATGCGCTGGCGGAGTGCGCAGGCACGATCAGCTACGAGATACTGACCGCGCTGGGGGCGCGTTATGCGCGGCGTTACTTGGGCGGATGACCATGTTCCTCAGCTTTCTAGCGTTCCTCGGGCGGCATGTCTTTGCCGCGCTGGCCGGGGTTGGCCGCGTCGCTCTTTTTGCCGGGAATACCGTGTCGCACCTGCTGCGCCCGCCCTTTTATGGGCGCGAGTTCGCGCAAGCGCTGGTGCAGATCGGCTGGCTGTCACTGCCGGTCGTGGGCCTCACCGCGCTGTTCACTGGCGGCGCGCTGGCGCTGCAAATCTACGCGGGCGGCGCGCGATTTAACGCCGAAACGGTCGTGCCGTCCATTGTTGCCATTGGCCTCACGCGCGAGTTGGGCCCCGTCTTGGGCGGCCTCATGGTGGCGGCGCGCGTGGCATCCTCCATCGCCGCCGAGATCGGCACGATGAAGGTGACCGAGCAGATCGACGCGCTGACAACGCTATCAACCAACCCGATGAAGTACCTCACCCTGCCCCGCGTTCTGGCCGCGACGCTGGCCGTGCCGCTGTTGGTGGGGGTGGGTGATGCGATCGGTATTATGGGCGGATTTCTGGTGGGTGTCGCAAGGCTCGACTTTAACGCCGCGACCTATATGCACAACACGCTGGATTTCCTCGAAGGCTGGGACGTGCTGAGCGGGATGATCAAGGGCGCGGTCTTTGGCTTTATCGTGGCGCTGATGGGCTGCTATTACGGCATGAATTCGGGCCGCGGCGCGCAGGGTGTGGGCCGCGCGACCAAGGCGGCAGTCGTCACCGCGTCGGTGCTGATCCTCGCGTCGAACTATGTGCTGACAGAGGTGTTTTTCTCGGCATGATTACGTTGTCTGACGTCCACAAGTCCTTTGGCGACAACCATGTTTTGCGTGGGGTGGACCTGACACTGAAGAGCGGCAGTTCGATGGTGATCATCGGCGGGTCCGGCACCGGCAAGTCGATCCTGCTAAAGTCCATTCTGGGCCTTGTTGCACCCGATAGCGGCACGATCACGCTGGATGGCAAGGATGTGACGCGCGGCGACCGCGATGCGTTTCTTGCTCGGTTCGGGATGCTTTTCCAGGGCGGCGCGCTGTTCGACTCGCTGCCCGTCTGGCAGAACGTCGCCTTTCGCCTGCAACGCGGCGCGGGTAAAAAACCGGCCCCTGAGGCCCGCGAGATCGCCATCGAGAAGCTTCGCCGTGTCGGGCTGACCCCCGATGCCGCCGACAAATTCCCGGCCGAACTGTCGGGCGGTATGCAAAAGCGCGTCGGCCTCGCCCGCGCAATTGCGGCAGAGCCCGAGATCATCTTCTTTGACGAACCGACCACAGGCCTCGACCCTATAATGTCGGGCGTTATCAACGATCTGATCCGCGAGATCGTCGTCGAAATGGGCGTGACCGCGATGACCATTACGCATGACATGACCTCTGTACGCGCCATCGCCGATGAGGTCGCCATGCTGCATGACGGCGTGATCCAGTGGACCGGGCCGGTTGGCGATATGGACGCATCGGGCGATCCTTATCTCGATCAATTTATCCATGGCCGCGCTGAGGGTCCGATCGAGGCCGTGCGCTGAACCCCCACCTGCCGTTGACGCCCCCGCCCGCTTGGGGCAAGACGCATTCCATGGCGAAAAATCAACAGACATTCACCTGCACGGCCTGCGGCGCGGTCCATAACAAATGGTCCGGGCGCTGCGAAGCGTGCGGCGCGTGGAACACCATTCAGGAGGATACCGGCCTCAGCGCCGGTCCGGCCACAAATTCGCTGGGCGCCAAGCGCGGCACCGGCATGAAGCTGAGCGATCTGTCGGCCAAGGAGACACCTCCGCCGCGCACCAAATCCGGCATGGACGAGTTGGACCGCGTGCTGGGCGGCGGATTGGTGCCCGCCTCCGCGATCCTCGTCGGTGGTGATCCGGGCATCGGCAAATCGACCCTGTTGTTGCAAGCCGCTGCCAGCTTTGCCAAATCCGGGCTGAAAACCATCTATGTCTCGGGCGAAGAGGCCCCCGCTCAGGTGCGCATGCGCGCTGATCGCCTGGGTCTATCGGGCGCCAACATCCAACTGGCCGCCGAGACGAACCTGCGTGACATCCTCACGACCATCGAGTCGGAAAAACCGCAGCTTGTCATCATCGATTCAATCCAGACGATGTGGCTGGACACCATCGGCAGCGCGCCGGGCAGCGTCAGTCAGGTCCGCGCCGCAGCGCATGAGTTGACCAGCTTTGCCAAGCGCAAGGGCGTCAGCGTCGTGCTGGTGGGTCATGTCACCAAGGACGGCCAGATCGCCGGACCGCGCGTGGTCGAGCATATGGTCGATACCGTGCTTTATTTCGAGGGCGAGCGCGGGCATCAATTCCGCATCCTGCGCGCGGTCAAGAACCGCTTTGGCCCCGCCGACGAGATCGGCGTGTTCGAAATGACGGGCGCCGGGCTGGCGCAGGTCACGAACCCTTCGGCGCTATTCCTGTCCGAGCGTGGAAAACCCTCCCCCGGGTCGGTCGTTTTCGCCGGTATCGAAGGCACGCGGCCCGTTCTGTGTGAATTGCAGGCCCTCGTCGCGCCCTCGCCCCACAGCCAGCCCCGTCGTGCGGTTGTCGGCTGGGATGGCGCGCGCCTTGCCATGATTCTCGCGGTCCTCGAATCGCGCGTCGGCATCCCGTTTGCCGGGCTTGACGTCTATCTGAACGTCGCCGGTGGCATGAAAATCACCGAACCTGCCGCCGATCTGGCCGTCGCCGCCGCACTTATGTCTGCGCGGGAAGACGCCGCCCTGCCTGCAGATACTGTCGTTTTCGGCGAAATCAGCCTGTCTGGCGCCCTGCGCCCCGTTAGTCAGACCGAAAACAGGTTGAAAGAAGCGGAAAAACTTGGTTTCACGGCGGCAATCATTCCCGAGGGCGGCAAGCCTGGCGGAAAAAGTGGTCTGAGTCTGACACGTGCGGCGGATCTGATTGGCTTTGTGGGCGACACATTTGGCGCAGGTTAGCGCATAAGGATATTGGCGACATGGACGGCTTTACTATCATCGACGGCGTTGTGGCGCTGGTTATCGTACTCTCGGCGCTCTTGGCCTATTCGCGCGGTTTCGTGCGCGAGGCACTGGCGATCGCCGGCTGGATCGTGGCAGGCATCGTCGCCTTCATGTTCGCCCCACAGGTCGAACCGCTGGTCAAGGAAATCCCGTTCATCGGAGATTTTGTCGCCGATAATTGCGAGCTGAGCATGATCGGCGCCTTTGCCATCGTGTTCGCAATCGCGCTGATCATCGCGTCGCTGATTACGCCGCTGTTCTCGTCGCTGGTGAAACGCTCGGCGCTGGGGGGGCTGGATCAGGGCCTAGGCTTTGTCTTTGGCGTGGCACGCGGCATCCTTTTGGTTGCAATCGCCTATTTCGTCTATGACACGGTTATCTCCTCGCAGAACATCCAGATGATCGACGACAGCCGCTCGGCGCGTGTGTTTGGCCAGATGACCGGCAGTATCGAGGACGGCAATCCCGAACAGGCACTTGGCTGGATTACGGCGCAGTACGAATCGCTTATCGGGAAATGCGACGGCTCTGTCGTCGCACCGGCAATGGATGCGATCACGCCCGCCGCCACTGAGTAATTGATGACCAACCAGATCATCATCGCCACTGTCCTGATGGCTGTCGCGGGCGGCATGGTCGCCTCGCAGGCGCCGATCAATGCCGCCCTCGGTCGCGGCATCGGCAGCCCTATGGGCGCGGCTACGGTGTCGTTTGGCGTTGGGTTTGTCGTGTTGCTGGTGGCCAGCGTCGTCATCGGCGACGGCGCCAGCCTATTGCGAGTCGGCCAAGTTCCGCTGTGGTTGTTGATCGGCGGCGCACTGGGGGCCGTCTATGTCTTTGCCGCGCTCTGGAGCGTGCCGATCCTCGGGGTCGTAACGACGACCTCGCTGATGATTTTTGGCCAGATGGGCGCTGCACTGCTGCTGGATCACTATGGCGCGTTCGGTATTACACAGCAAAGCATCAATCCGATGCGTCTTGCCTCCGCCGCACTGGTGGCCGGCGGCGTGATCCTGTCGCGCTGGTAGCGCACACAATTACGAGATCATGCAGTGACACTTGGCCTCGTAGTCCTTATGTGTGGCACATCTGTGAAAACCGGATTCGGAGCGCCCCTTTGACCAAAATCATGCCGCCCGCCCACCCTTTCGACACCTCGTATCTGCGCGATGACGCAGACGGCGACAAGCTGCGGGAGGAGTGCGGCGTTTACGGCGTCATCGGCGTTCCCGAAGCAGCCAATTTCTGCGCCCTCGGCCTGCACGCGTTGCAACATAGGGGTCAGGAGGCCGGCGGAATCGTCAGCTACGACCCCAGCGTGGGGTTCAACAGTCAGCGCCGTTTCGGCTATGTGCGTGACAACTTTACCAAGCAAAGCCTGATGGAAACGCTGCCGGGCGAATTGTCCATCGGGCATGTGCGCTATTCCACCTCGGGCGGCAAGATGCCGGTGCTGCGCGACGTGCAGCCTTTCTTTGGCGAATTTGCCATGGGCGGCGCGGCGATCGCGCACAACGGCAACATCACCAATGCCGTCGCCCTGCGCAAGGAACTGATCGAACGCGGCAGTATCTTTCAGTCCAATTCCGACACTGAATGTATTATTCACCTGATGGCCCGCTCACTGCAACGCAACATTGTCGGGCGGATGGAAGACGCGCTGCGCCGCGTCGAGGGCGCGTTTTCTATTGTCGCCATGACCCGCACCAAGCTGATCGGCGTGCGCGACCCGCTGGGTGTGCGCCCACTGGTTCTGGGAAGCCTCGGTGATGGCTGGGTTCTTAGCTCTGAAACCTGCGCGCTGGACATTATCGGTGCCAAATACGAACGCGAGATCGCGCCAGGCGAAATGGTCGTCATCACCGCCAAGGGCGGTGTCGAGAGCCACTTCCCCTTCCGCAGGCAAAAGCCGCGCTTCTGCATTTTTGAGCACGTCTATTTCAGCCGCCCCGACAGCATAATCGGTAGCCGTAGTGTCTATGAGACGCGCCGTCAGATCGGGGTGGAATTGGCCAAGGAAAGCCCGGTCGACGCCGATCTGGTCTGCCCTGTGCCGGATTCGGGTGTGCCTGCTGCCATCGGATACAGCCAGGAATCGGGCATCCCCTACGCTATGGGCATCATCCGCAATCAATATGTCGGCCGCACGTTTATTGAGCCGACGGACCAGATCCGCAACATGGGTGTGCGCCTGAAACTGAACGTCAACCGCGCCCTCATCAAGGGCAAGCGCGTGATCCTCGTCGACGACAGCGTCGTGCGCGGCACCACCAGTCGCAAGATCCGCGAAATGATCTTGGACGCCGGCGCTGCCGAGGTGCATTTCCGCATCGCGTCGCCCCCCACTGCCTGGCCCTGCTTTTACGGCGTGGACACCCCCCAGCGCGACAAGCTGTTGGCCGCGACAATGTCCGAAGAGGAAATGCGTGAGCATCTGGCAGTAGACAGCCTCAAGTTCATCTCGCTGAACGGACTTTACCGCGCCGTCGGCGAGTCATCAGGGCGCGACGCCGACAGCCCGCAATATTGCGACGCATGTTTCTCGGGGGAATACCCGGTGAAGCCGACCGATCAGATCGACCAGGGGTTCGAGTTGAAGGCAGCGGAATAAGCGCGCGAGCCGGACGCCAATTAGGCTAGTGCTTTCTGCTGTTGGTTGTGTAATGCTGCGTTGCAGCACTGCATAACGGAGATCGGCATGACCGGCACAGTAATTACAGTTGCCCAGCAAAAGGGTGGCAGCGGCAAAACCACCTTGACTGTGAACCTAGCCGTTAGTCTTGCGGCGCTAGGACACAAGGTTGCCCTCATCGATACCGATCCTCAGGGCAGTCTGGGGCGATGGTTCATGGCCCGCCGGGACCTGATGTCTGACCCCGGCATGGAATTCTCAACCTCCTCGGCATGGGGTGTTGACTATGAGGCCGGCAAACTGGCGGACGCCTATGACTTTGTTCTGGTGGACACGCCACCCAAAGCAGACAGCGATTTACGACCAGCGTTGCGCAAGGCCGCACTGGTGCTGGTTCCTGTTGCAACAAGTCATGTGGACTTATGGGCGACAGAGAGTGTGCTTGACCTCGCGCGGCGGGCCAGCACCCCTGCGATGCTCGTATTGAACCGGACCCGGGTCGGGACCAGACTGGGCGTTGAAATAGCGGAAGAGGCGGCAAAAATCGACGCAGGATTGGCGAACACGACCTTGGCGAACAGAATGCTCTATGCAGAGACACTGGGCCGTGGTCAGGGTGTGCAGGATGCAGCGCCAAAGGGGCCGGCGGCGGTTGAAGTTGAGGCTCTTACCCAAGAAATACTGGCGAATCTAGCGACGTAGTTCGCGGACTTCCCGGTCAAGGCGAATAGTGGGCGTAACCCTAGGTGCCGCCCGCCAAACTCGGCATGTCCTGCAAATCTGCCATCATCTGACGCGGATTCGCGCGACCCGCACCAATGTCTGTTCGGCGCGCTACAAATGAAAATTGGAAATGGGGAGCGCAGGTTTGGAGTATATCCGGAGAACCGTCATATGCGATCCAACACAATCACCGGACGAGCGCGATTGACTATCCTCGCCCATGTGCGATGGTCGCTAACGTCGGGCTGTGAGATGCAGCTTGTTTGGAACCACGTCGGCTAACATGCATTAGTCGGCGCTGCAGATCAAAGAACTTCCTAGCAAACCTTGTGGAAGCTAGACGTTGAAGGAATCACCATGACCAGTAAACGCCTGATGTTTGCCATTGTCGGAGTGCTGGCAGTCGTGGCGGTAATTGTCTTTGCCGTCGTTTGGCAGCCAGAATTGGCCGAGATCGCCGAACGCGACGCAGAGGCCGCAGATCAGTCACAGATTTCGCGTGGATATGATCTGGCTCAACTGGGCAACTGTCAAAGTTGTCACACGGCTGAAAACGGCGAGGCCTATGCAGGTGGCCGTGCCTTGGCGACGCCGTTCGGCACTATTTACACTGTGAACATAACCCCCGATCGCGAGACGGGGATCGGCACTTGGAGCCAGGAGGCGTTCAGCCGTGCCATGCGCAAGGGCGTCGACCGAGAAGGCGCGCATCTCTACCCCGCGTTTCCATATACCCACTTCACCAAAATGAACGACACCGATATTGCCGCGGTTTATGCCTACCTACGCTCGGTTCCGGCGGTGCCCAATGAGGCGCGCGACAACAACCTGCCTTTCCCGTTCAACATCCGGGCGCTGATGGCGGGCTGGAACCTGCTGTTTCTGAACGATGGCGCGCTTGAGCCGATCGATGGGCAGAGCGAGGAATGGAACCAAGGCCGCTATCTGGTCGACGGCGTCACTCATTGTGGCGCGTGCCATACGCCGCGCAACCTGGTTGGGGCCGAGAAATCCTCGGCCGCGCTGGCGGGCGCCGAGATCAACGGCTGGTATGCCCCTCCGCTGGGGGGCGAAGGCGCGCGCGGTTGGACCAAGCCTCAATTAGAGACGTATCTGTCCACTGGCTTTAGCCGCGCTCACGGCGCTGCCGCTGGTCCGATGGGCGAAACAGTGGCCAATCTGGCCAAGGTCGCGCCCGCTGACATATCCGCCATCGCCACCTATGTTTCCAGCCTGACCGACGACGATGCCCCCGCGATATCCGTTGTGGATAACGATGTGCCGGATGACCTCGCCGCAGCGCATGATCTGTGGATCGGTGCCTGCGCCAGTTGCCACGAACCCTCAATGGCGACTGAGTTGGGCGGAACAAACCCATCCTATGGCGTCGCTCTATCGACGGGCTACGCGGCGCACAGCCGGAAACCTCTCAACGTGGTGCGCACGATTGTTGATGGCATCGACAATTATCGCGACATGGGCGGACCCTACATGCCCGGTTTTGAGGATAGCCTGACGACGGATCAGATCGCGGACCTGACACGCTACGTGCGCGCACGCTTTTCGGATGGCGCGGCGTGGGAGGATGTGGGCGACACGGTGCAAGACGCACTCGGAGAACAAAGCGAAGGAGACGGGCAATGAGCGTCAGCATCGAAGTGAACGGAACAAAGCACGACATCGATGGCGATCCGTCGATGCCGCTGCTCTATGCGCTGCGCGACCAGATCGGCCTGCGCGGAGCCAAGTTTGGCTGCGGTTTGGGCCAATGCGGTGCTTGCACTGTCATCGTTGACGGGCGGGCGGTCTATTCCTGCCTTATGCCGATCTCGGCGCTGGCGGGACGCGCTGTCACCACGACCGAGGGACTGCTGGAGGACGGCAAGCCCGGCAAATTGCATCAGGCCTTCATCGACGAGCAAGCAGCACAATGCGGCTACTGCATTTCGGGCATGGTCATGCGCGCGCAGCATCTGCTGGAGCGTAATGCCGATCCGAGTGACGACGAAATTCTCACCGGTATGCAGACCAATCTGTGCCGTTGCGGAACCCATGCCGCCATCATTCGCGCCGTCAAACGCGCCGCCCGAACGTAAGAGGAGACAGCTGCCATGACGTCAATCGTTCAGAACCTCACGCGCCGGTCCCTGCTCAAGGGCGCAGGCGGACTTGTCGTTGCCTTTTCTGTGAGCCGCGGTTTTGGACCGGCCGCTGCGCAGGCAACCGGCACCCTGAAATCCGTCGCAGAGGGTGTCGTCGATTCGTACCTGTCGATCGACGCGGACGGCCTCGTCACTGTCTATAGCGGCAAGATCGACTATGGCACCGGTGTGCGCACCGGCTTTGCCCAGATGGTCGCCGAAGAGCTTTCGGTGCCTCTGGACCGGGTGAGCGTGATCGAGGGCGACACTGCGTTGACGCCGGATCAAGGCCCGACCTATGGCAGCCTTTCAATCGAAGTCGGCGGCAAGGCAATTCGCGAGGCTGCGGCGACCGCGCGCGAGGCGATGCTGGGCGTGGCGGCTGAACGGTTCGGCGTTGAAAAGGACACGCTGGGCATCACTGATGGCGTAATTGGCGGCGGCAGTGACGAGATATCCTACAGCGAATTGTTGAACGGCAAACATTTCTCTCTCGATGTGGATGAGAACGTAAAGCTGAAGGATCCGAAAACCTTCACCATCGTCGGTCAGCCTATCATCCGCGATGGCCTGCCGGGCAAGATCACCGGCGCGTTCCACTATATGCAGGATTTCAAGATTGATGGCATGGCCCACGCGCGCGTTGTTCGCCCGCCAGCCATGGAAGCGACGCTTGATAATGTTGACGAAAGCTCCATTGCGCATCTGCCGGATGTGCAGATTGTGCGTAAGGGTAATTTCCTGGCGGTGGTCGCAGAAACCGAATGGACTGCCGTGCGCGCAGCTCGTGAATTGACCGCGAACTGGACGACCGTGGAAAGCCTGCCGGATCAGGCCGAAATCTGGGACCACGTGCGCCAAACACCCATCGTCGAGGATGACGTGACCAGTGACATTGGCGATATCGACACCGCAAAGGGCGAGCGACAGATATCGGCGACCTATGATTTCGCACTGCACACGCACGGATCCATAGGGCCGTCCTGTTCGGTCGCGGATTTCAGCGACGGTAAACTTGTCAGCTGGTCCTCGTCTCAGGCAACACACCGGCTGCGTCGGCAGTTATCGGACATGTTCTCGATATCGGAAGAGGATATCCGCTGTATCTACATTGAGGGTGCCGGTTGCTATGGTCGCAACGGGCACGAAGACGCGGCAGCCGACGCCGCGCTCTTGTCGCGCGAGATCGGACGCCCTGTGCGCGTGCAATGGATGCGCCATGACGAACATGGCTGGGCGCCGCACGGCCCCCCGACGCTCATCGATCTCAGCGCCCGCATCGACGACGCGGGCGAGGTTTCGGCCTGGAAGGGCGAGTTTTTCATCCCGCAAGGTGCCGGCGGACGCGTGGCGCTTTTGGGCGCGAACCTTGCAGAGTTACCGACGTCACACGACTTGAATCCCGGTGGTATCACCAATGATTCAGCCATCCCTTATGGCTTTGCCAATGTTCGCACGACCTGTCACCGGCTTGAGACGACGCCGTTGCGCCCCTCGTGGATCCGCGCGCCGGGGCGTATGCAGAACACCTTTGCCAACGAATCTTTCCTTGATGAAATCGCCGCCGAACTTGGCGTCGATCCGCTGGCGTATCGGCGCAGTCTGATTGATCAGTCGGACAGCCGCGGTCTGGACGTGCTGGACAGGCTCAAGGAATTCTCAAAATGGGAAGAGCGCCCGTCGCCCCGTTCCCAGCAGGGTGAAACGTCGCTGACCGGGCGTGGTATGGCGTATGTGAAATACGAGCTGAGACGCACCTATGTCGGTGTGGTCGCAGAAGTGACCGTCGACGCCAACTCGGGGGGTATCCGGGTGGACCGCTTCTTTGTGGCGCACGATTGCGGCCAGATCATCAACCCGGCAGGCGTGCGTGCGCAGATCGAGGGGTGCGTGATTCAGACCACCAGCAGAACGCTGATGGAAGATCTGACCTTTGATCGCAAAATGGTCACCAGCCTTGATTGGGCCAGCTATCCCATCATGCGGTTCAAGGACGTGCCCGAGGTGCATATAGACCTGATTGAGCGTCCGGACGATGCACCGTGGGGCGTAGGCGAACCGACAGCGGTGGTGGTCTCTGCCGCAATCTCGAACGCGGTGTTTGATGCGGCGGGTATTAAGCTACGGTCAGTTCCGTTTAAACCGGCAAAGGTGCGCGCGGCACTGGCAGAAATGCGAGGTTAATCCTGCGCGGCCCAAAAGGTATCAAGTTGCCAAGCGCCGTCTGCTGCGGCGTCGCGTCGAAGCATAGCGATTGCTTGTATTATTGGTACGGGCCTTTGCGTCGATGGCGATCCCGCGCAGTATCGTCAAGAAGGCTGACCCTAGCGTAGCAACCCCCAGAGCAGACAGACGCTGTTTGTGGACATCCCGGCAGTTGACAGGGAACCACCCCGTCCAGCCGCGAGTTACCTTCGCTAACGCGCGAAAGGATACGCATAGGTGGAGAATGTCGAAGCCAATCCCGGACTGATTTTCGATAAACTAGACACATGGCTGGACGGACTATTTAAGCTGCTCCCGAATATAGGCGTAGCCATTGTAGTGTTCGTGGTCTTTTGGCTGATCGGCAAGGGTGTCGGTAAACTGGTCCGCGCCACCGCCCACAGGCGGGATCGCCCCAGTTTGGGCGACGTGGGCAGTAGCCTGGTGCGTTGGACGTTCATCATTCTAGGCGTGATGCTGGCCGTCACCATCGTCGCGCCCAGCCTGACGCCCGGCGATCTGATCGCAGGCCTCGGCGTCAGTTCGGTGGCGATTGGCTTTGCCTTCAAAGATATCCTGCAAAATATGTTGGCGGGTATTCTGATCCTTCTGCGCCAGCCCTTTGAGGTCGGCGATCAGATTGTGTCGTCCTCTGGCCACGAAGGCACCGTCGAGCGGATCGAGACACGCGCGACGATCATCAAGACCTACGACGGCCGTCGCGTTGTCATCCCGAACGCCGACATTTACACCGACAGCGTCGTCGTCAACACCGCGTTCGAGCATCGCCGTTCGCAATACGACGTCGGCATCGGCTGCAATGACGACTGGGACGAGGCCCGCCGCATCATGGCCGAGGCCTGCGCCAATGTAAGCGGCGTGCTCAGCGATCCCGCGCCCGAAACCATCCCGGTAGAACTGGGCGACTTCGCCAACATCGTGCGCCTGCGTTGGTGGACAGCATCGGACCGCGCCACGGTAATCCACACCCAAGGCGCCGTGCTTCAGGCCGTTTACAAGGCGCTTGATACAGCCGGTATCGACATGCCCTATCCGACCCACGTGCATCTGTGGCACGACCAGACCGAGGAAACGGATGGTGTGCGCGCACAGCAGCGCGAGGGATGGCCAACGACCGGCAAGGATCCGAAACCGCGCCGCATGGCGGACGCGATGGAAAAGCGCGGTAACGCGGACAGAAACAGCGGCTCTTGACGGCGCTGCCGATGGAGTTCAAACCGCTGATATGACACAAGTAGCCCTTATCACCGGCGCCTCACGCGGCCTTGGCGCGGCCCTCGCACTCGAATTGGCGGCGTCATATCATGTCGTCGCCGTCGCCCGCACCACCGGCGCGCTGGAGGAACTGGACGACCGGATTCAAGCCGCCGGGCATAACGCCACGCTGGCGCCGATGGACATCACCAATCCCGACGCCATGCGCCAGCTATGCCGCAGCATCCATGACCGCTGGGGCCATGTCGACATCTGGGCCCATACCGCCGTGCATGCCGCACCGCTCAGCCCTGCGATGCATCTGGACGTGCGTGACTGGGATAAATCCGTGGCGACCAACGTCACCGCAACCGGGCATCTGATCCCCTTCATCGCGCCGCTTCTTGGTGAGGCAGGTCAGGCGATGTTCTTTGAGGATTTCAAGGCGGGCGAAAAATTCGCCGGTGCCTATGGCGCGACCAAGGCTGCGCAGATCGCTCTCGCCCGCTCGTGGCAAGCCGAAAGCGCCAAGCACGGCCCCAAGGTCCATATCGTCAGCCCCGGCCCCATGGCGACGGCGACGCGCGCGCGTTTTTATCCCGGCGAAGACCGCGAGGAGCTGGCCAATCCGCAGAGCGAGGCGCGCCGCCTGCTGGCCCTGCTGGGATAGACCCGCGACATGCTTGCCCGTCCGCGCCGCGCCCGATAAAGAAGGTGCACAATGGCCGGAGGCGGAATCTTGCGCATATTGATCACCAATGACGACGGCATCAACGCGCCGGGCCTCAAGGTCCTGTCCGAGATCGCCGAGGCATTGACCGCAGATGGCGGTGAGGTGTGGTGCGTCGCGCCCGCGTTTGAGCAATCAGGTGTAGGTCATGCCATTTCCTACACTCAGCCGATGATGGTCAGTGAACTGACACCGCGCATATTTGCCGTGCAGGGCAGCCCTGCCGATTGCGTGCTGGCCGGGCTTTACGACATCATGAAGGGCAATCCGCCTGATCTGGTGCTGTCGGGTGTCAATCGCGGTAACAACGCCGCCGAGAACGCCGTCTATTCCGGAACACTGGGCGCGGCGATGGAGGCGGCATTGCAAGGCATCCCCGCTATAGCGCTCAGTCAGTTCTACGGGCCTGCCAATCGCGACCTCGCCGACACGTTCGACGCCTCGCGCGCTCACGGGCTGGATACCGTTCAGCGTCTGCTGGACAAGGGCGTGTGGACCCGCGACGATTACGGCATCTTCTACAATGTCAATTTTCCGCCGGTCGCAGCCGGGGAAGTCAAGGGCGTGCGCGCCGCGCGCCAGGGCTTCCGGCGCGACATGGGTTTCGGGGTCGAACCGCATGTTTCGCCCTCGGGTAGGCGGTTTCTCTGGGTTACCGGCGCATCGCAGCAGCAGCCGACCAGCCCCGGCTCGGACGCTGCCGTGAACCTCGAAGGGTACATCTCGGTCACGCCGATGCGCGCCGATCTGACCGCGCACGACATGCTGGAGCCGCTGAAAGCCATCGAATGAGCGACGAAGATCCCGATACCGCCGAACGCAAGATGCAGTTCCTCTACGCCCTCCGCTCAAAGGGTGTCACGGATAACCGCGTTCTTTCGGCCATGGAAAAGATTGACCGTGGCCCGTTCATCCGGGGCTATTTCGCCGACCGCGCGTATGAGGATATGCCGCTGCCCATCGCCTGCGGACAGACGATCAGCCAGCCGTCGATTGTCGGACTGATGACGCAGGCGCTGAAGCTTAGCGCGCGCGACAAGGTGCTGGAGATCGGCACCGGGTCGGGCTATCAGGCCGCGATCCTCAGCCTGCTGGCGCGGCGAGTCTATACAATCGACCGCCACCGCCGCCTCGTGCAAGAAGCGAGCGAGATTTTTCGCACGCTGGACCTGACCAATATCACGGCGCTGACCGCCGATGGCAGCTTTGGTTTGCCCGATCAGGCGCCGTTCGACCGCATCCTCGTGACCGCCGCCGCCGAGGACCCGCCCGGACCGCTCTTGGCCCAGCTTAAAATCGGCGGTATCATGGTTGTTCCGGTCGGGCAGTCCGATACGGTGCAGCGGCTGATCCGCGTGACGCGACACGAGGGCGGCTTTGACTATGACGAATTACGCCCTGTGCGGTTCGTCCCGCTGATCGAGGGGTTGGGGCGTGACACCGCCTGAACGCCGCGAAATTTCAGACAAGCCTCGATGCATATGGGGCGGAACATGAGGACGAGATCGACATGAGCAGCCCATTCAACCCCCAAAGGCGTCCCCGTCTCACCGTAATGCTGGCCGGAACTTGCGCGCTGGCCCTATCGGCTTGCGGCGACACCATGGATTTGGACATGCGCGGCCCGATTGGCGGGCTGGACACGGCAGGCGCGGCGCGCACAGCGACCGCCGACCGGCCCAGACCGGATTCGCGGGGCATTCTCTCTTATCCCGGCTATCAGGTCGCAGTGGCGCAACGCGGTGATACGCTGGCCTCGCTTGCCACGCGCATCGGCGCCGATGCAAACGCGCTGGCGCGCTATAACGGCATTCAGACCTCGGACCCGCTGCGCGCGGGCGAGGTCATCGCCCTGCCCAGTCGCGTAGCCGAGCCTACAGGCGGCCCGATCCGCCCCGGTGGATCCGACATCACCCAGATCGCGGGCGCAGCCATCGACAGTGCCTCGACCAGCCAGATCGAGACCAGCACCCTGTCGCCCGCCACGGGCAGCGCTCAGGCGGGGGCCGAGCCTGTGCGCCACCAGGTCGCCCGCGGTGAGACGGCCTATACCATCGCGCGGCTCTACAACGTGTCAATCCGCAGCCTTGCGGAGTGGAACGGCCTCGGCGCGGATTTCGCGGTTCGCGAAGGGCAGTACCTGATCATCCCCGTCGCCCTGCCGGGTCAAAAATCGGCCACCTTCGACGCCTCTGACATCCCTGCGACCCAGCCCCCCGGTGCCGGATCCCCCACCCCCGAGCCGCCAAGCGCGGCCAAGCCGCTACCGCCCGAGGATACCGTGACTGCCGCCAAGGCCAAGGAGAAACCCACCGAGGCCCCCGATCTGGGTAAGCAGCAGACCACTGCCTCAGCCCCCAAGGCACGGATGAGCTACCCGGTGCGCGGCGACATTGTGCGCGCCTTCTCCAAGGGCAAGAACGACGGTATCGACATCGCGGCCAGCGCGGGCACCACCGTCAAAGCCGCCGACAGTGGCACCGTGGCCGCCATTACCAAGGATACCAAAGGTACGCCGATTATCGTGATCAAACACGCCAATAACCTGCTGACGGTCTATTCGAACGTCGACAACGTCGCGGTCAAGACCGGCGACAAGGTCAGCCGCGGACAAACATTGGCCAAGATCCCGTCCAGCGGCGCCGCAGCAGTGCATTTCGAGGTGCGCAATGGCTTTGACAGCCTTGATCCGGTCCCCTACCTGACCGAATAAGCACAACGAAAAAGGGCGCGCTGCATATCGCCGCGCGCCCACGTCTTTCATTGTTCCAAAAATACTCACGGCGCAGCGCCCACCGCGCGCGGCGCGTCAGCCGATGTTCTGCAACCTCTTGAACAGGCTCGACGTATCCCAGCGCCCGCCGCCCATGTTCTGGACGTCTTTGTAAAACTGATCGACCAGCGCGGTTACTGGTAAGGACGCACCATTCTCGTTCGCCGTTTGCAGGCAGATTCCCAGATCCTTGCGCATCCAATCAACGGCAAAGCCGTGTTCGAAATGATCGTCCAGCATCGTCTCATAGCGATTGGCCATCTGCCAACTGCCTGCCGCCCCTTGGGATATCACTTCGACCACCGCACGGCCATCAAGGCCCGCTTTATCTGCAAAATGCAGCGCCTCACTCAGGCCCTGCACCAGTCCGGCAATAGCGATCTGGTTACACATCTTGGTCATCTGCCCTGCGCCGCTCTCGCCTATGCGGCGACACAGCTTGGCATAGACCTGCATCACCGGTTCGGCGGCGGCATAGGCGCTCTGATCACCACCGCACATGATCGACAGCTGTCCGTTTTCGGCCCCCGCCTGCCCGCCTGAAATCGGCGCATCGACGAAATTCAGACCCAAGGCTTTGGCAGCCTCATACAGCTCCGCCGTCACGGCAGCCGACACCGTAGTGTGATCGACAAATGTCGCGCCCTTGCTCATCCCGGCAAACGCCCCGTCATCGCCTAGGCAAACGCTGCGCAAATCGTCGTCGTTGCCAACGCAAGCCATGACGAAATCCACGCCGCTCGCAGCTTCGCGCGGAGTGGGCGCGGACCTGCCACCATGCTCGGACGCCCACGCTTTGGCCTTGGCGCCGGTCCGGTTATAGACGCAAACGTCATGCCCGGCCTTGGCCAGATGCCCCGCCATCGGATAGCCCATGACCCCCAAACCCAAGAATGCCAGCTTTGCCATCTTATTCTCCCCGTTCACATTGCCGCCTGCGGCCATTGTCCTTGGCCCTCTTTCTGACTATCCCGTGCGGGCATGACAAGGCAAGGCAAGGCAAGGCGCGATGGCAGGTGTGTTCAAATGGCTGATGCGGATCGCAGGCGCGCTGATCGCGCTTGCTGTGCTTGCTGTGCTGGGCCTTTATTTTCTGCTGTCCCGGTCCCTGCCCGACTATGACAAGACGCTAGAGATCGCAGGCCTTAGCGCCCCGGTCGAAATTGTGCGCGATAATGCCGACGTGCCACATATCTTTGGCCAGTCCGAAGTCGACGTGTTCGAGGCGCTGGGATACGTCCACGCGCAGGATCGCCTTTGGCAGATGACGATTCTGCGCCGCACCGCGCAGGGCCGCCTGTCTGAGGTATTCGGCCTCCGCAGCCTTGCCATAGACAAGCTGATGCGCCGCTTCGACATCTACGGCGCCGCGCGCAAATCCGTGCGGTGGCAGGATCCCGCAACGCGCGCCGCGCTGGACGCATATGCGCGCGGCGTCAACGCGCGCGTGGCGGAAATCAACGACAACGCGCTCGGGCGCGGCGCACCCGAGATGTTCCTCTTTAACGCGCCCATCGCGCCTTGGGTGCCCGCCGATTCCATCGCCATAATCAAGCTGTTGGCCGTGCAACTGTCGCCTCACATGCAAAACGAGGTGCTGCGCGCGCGCACGTCTATGATGCTGGATGACGACGCCCGGCTGCGCGATATCCTGCCCGATGCGCCGGGCACCGGCCTTGCTGCGCTACCGAAATACGCCAGCTTCTTTGAGCCGGGCGCGCTGCCGCGTTTCGCCGACAATACGGCCACGCCGCGCGATCCGCTGTCGCCGATCTCACCGCAAAATCTGGCAGGTGCGTCCAATGTCTTTGCCGCTGCGCCTGCGCGCTCGGCTGCGGGCGGCACGCTATTGGCGAATGACCCGCATTTGGGGCTGACGGCGCCGTCGATCTGGTATCTCGCCCGGCTGGAACTGGCATCAGGCGGCGTCATCGGCGCGACCATTCCTGGCGTGCCGCTGGTTCTGAGCGGGCGCAGCGACCGGCTGGGATGGGGTATCACGTCGGCCTATCTCGACGATCAGGACGTCCATATCGAACAGTTGAACCCGGAAAACCGCAATCAATATCGCACGCCAGACGGTTTCGCCGACTTTCTCACACGCCGCTCGATCATCAAGATCAAGGACGAGGCGCCGGTGACCCTTACCTTGCGCTATACTGAAAACGGCCCCGTCCTGCCCGGATCGCAATACGATCTGGGCGCGATCACGCCGCCCGGCCACGTTGCCAGCGTGGCATGGACCGCGCTCAGCCCCCGCGACACCACGATGAGCGCGGGCGTCGCGCTGATGCGCGCGGGAAACGTGGACGAGGCACTGGCGGCCGGCGAGGATTTCGTCGCCCCCGCGCAGGTGCTGACCGTCGTCGACGAAGGCCAAATCGCGATGAAGCTGGTCGGCGCCATGCCCCGGCGCAGCGCCGAGCATGACACCGAAGGCCGTCTGCCCAGCCGTGGCTGGATCCAGCATAACCGCTGGCAGGGGCGCTATCCCTACTCGGCCAATCCCGAATTCATTGACCCGCCCGGCGGAATCCTTGGGAACACGAACAACAAGATCGTCGATCGCCCATTTCCGCTGCATGTCAGCCACCATTGGGGCGACACGCAGCGCATCCATCGCTGGCAAAAGCTGATGCAGGGACGCGAGGTGCATACGCGCGACAGCTTTGTCGAGGCGCAGTTGGATACCGTCAGTTTTACCGCCCGTTCACTTCTGCCGCTGATCGGTGCCGACCTGTGGTTCACTGGCGAAAGCGCCGCCGAGGGCACGCCGTTGCGCCTGCGCCAGCGCGCGCTGGAGCTGCTGGCAGGCTGGAACGGCGAGATGAATGAGCACCGCCCCGAGCCACTGATTTACGCCGCATGGTTACGTGCGCTCGGTCAACGCCTCGCGCAGGACGAGTTGGGGCCACTGGCGGATGAATTCACCCATACCGATCCGGTTTTCGTCGAACGGGTGTTCCGCGACGTGGACGGTGCATCAGCATGGTGTGACGTCAAACAATCCGGTCCCGTCGAGACCTGCCCCGACATCGCGCGCCTCGCGCTAGACGATGCGTTGGTCTGGATCACGAACCGCTACGGCACCGCATTGGAATCGTTGCGCTGGGGCGACGCACATCAGGCAACGCAGGACCATCCCGTTTTGGGGACCGTGCCGGGCCTGCGCTATTTTGTGAACATTCGCCAGTCGACCGGCGGCGGCGATCATACGCTGCAACGCGGTCGCAGCTCTGGCATCGGCGACAATCCATTCCAGAACGTCCATGCGGCGGGCTATCGTGGTGTCTATGATTTCGCCGATCCGGGCAGCAGCGTCTTTGTCATTTCGACGGGCCAGTCGGGCCATTTCCTCAGCCGGCATTACGACGACCTGGCGCAGCTTTGGCGGCGGGGTGAGTATATCCCGATGTCACTGGACCCTGAATTGGCCCGCGCAGGTGCAGTCGGGATTACGGTGCTGATGCCGAAGCCTGAGTAAAGCGTTTCGCGAAAAACTGAATCAAAGATTTTTGCGAAACGCGCGCGACATATTAGCGTTGCGCGTGCTTCGCCTTTATCCGATGCCTCGGGTTAAAGGCGAAACGCTTTAGCGCTATTTCAGCGCGTCGAACTCGGCGCGTTGGCGAGCGGTCCAGCGGACGGTCAGGCTATAGCCATCTTCGCCCTGCGCCTCGTCCTCGACCACGCCGTGTGCGTGTAACCATGCGTGGCGACGTCCCTCGGCATAGGGCAGCAGCACCTCTTCGACGCGCGCATCGCCTGTCAGGATGCTACCGATGCGGTCCACCAGCGCCTGCATCCCCTCGCCGGTCACGGCGCTAAGAGCCTGCACATCGTCCGTCCGCTCCGCACGGGTAATCAGCGCGGCACGGTCCTCGGCCTCCATCAGGTCGATCTTGTTCCAGATTTCGATGCGCGGCACGTCCGCGCCGACTTTGAGGCTGTCAAGGATCGCCTCGACATCGCTCTTTTGTGCCTCTGTCTCGGGGTGCGAGATGTCACGCACGTGGCAGATCAGATCTGCGCTCAGCACTTCCTCTAGCGTGGCACGGAAGGCGGCGACCAGTTCGGTCGGCAGGTCAGAAATAAAGCCGACCGTGTCGCTCATGATCACCTCGGGCCCGCCGCCGGGCAACGCAATGCGCCGCATCGTCGGGTCAAGCGTGGCAAAGAGCATGTCCTTGGCCATCACATCCGCCCCGGTCAGGCGGTTGAAAAGCGTGGATTTTCCGGCATTGGTGTAGCCGACCAGCGCGACAATAGGAAACGGCACCTTGGCGCGGGCGGCGCGGTGCAGTGTGCGTGTCTTGGCCACCTTGTCCAATTGGCGGCGCAGGCGCACGATATGATCGTCGATGGCGCGGCGATCCGCTTCGATCTGAGTCTCGCCGGGGCCGCCGACAAACCCAAGTCCGCCGCGCTGCCGCTCAAGGTGGGTCCAGGCGCGCACGAGCCGGGTGCGCTGATATGACAAAGCCGCCATTTCCACCTGCAACACGCCCTCACGTGTCGCCGCACGGTCGCTGAAAATCTCAAGGATCAGGCCTGTGCGGTCGAGGATCTTGACGTTCCACGCCTTTTCCAGATTGCGCTGTTGAACCGGGCTGACGGGGCCGTCAATCAGGACCAACTCGATCTCATCCGCTTCGAACTGAATGCGCAGCTCTTCGATCTTGCCCTTACCGAACAGCTTGCCGGGATGCATCTTTGGCAGGCGCACCACTGCGCCGCCCCGCACGTCAAGGCCCGGCAGGGCGCGGCCCAATGCCATCGCCTCTTCCAATGACAGATCGGGTTTGCGGGCATTACCGCCGGATTTATAGGTATCGGGATGCAGCACCCATGCGCGGGTATCGTGCGCACGCGTATCGTGCGCGTCAGTGTCGACGCCGTTTTCATCCATCATGGATTGGCCATCCGGCCGTGCCTATCAGGCTGCATCGTCACCGCTATAGAGGTTGATTGGCTGCGACGGCATGATCGTCGAGACGGCATGTTTATAGACCAGTTGCGACTGCCCGTCACGGCGCAGCAGGATGCAGAAATTGTCAAACCAGGTGATGACGCCTTGCAGTTTAACGCCGTTGATAAGAAAAACCGTAACCGGTGTCTTGGTCTTGCGCACTTCATTTAGAAATGCGTCCTGAAGGTTTTGACGGTCAGATGCCATAGTTTGTCCCCAAATTCATTATTCTTGCTATATGCCGCGGATCGGCATTCGGGTGTATTGGTGGTAAGCGTCAATATGGAACGCCGCGATTGGAGTTTCCAGCCCTAAAATCAAATGGCTGCCGCAGCTTGGCTGATTTCTGGCGAAAGGCCGCCGGGTCCGGGTGCCGCAGGATAAGGTGCCCATCCCCGGCCTGCCATTGAGCCAACCCCGGCTCAGTCGCGCCAGAGGCTAGGGCTGACCAGCGCGATGATCGCCAGTGTTTCCAGCCGACCCAGCACCATGGCCGCGCAGACCACCAGCTTGGCGCCCGGCGCCATGAGGTTCAGCGCGATAGGCATTTCGCCCGCGATCTGTGTCAGTGGCCCGGTCGTCGACAGCGATGCAATGGCGAGGATAATCGCTTGCTCGAACTCGACGCCGAAGGCCGCCAAAACCACCGTCACCAGCGCCAGAGACATCGCGAAAAGCATGAAGAAGATCCATGCCACAAACGCGCCCTGCCGCCGCATTCGGCGACTTCGCGCGCCCGCGCGACCGACGGATGAGGGGTGAACCAGCCTCTCCATCTCGCGCTGACCGTTCAGATACAGGGCGTAAACGCGCAGCAGCTTGACCCCCCCAGCCGTCGTGGCGACGCCGCCACCGATCAGGGCCACGCCCATCAGGATCAGCCCTGGAGTGCCAAGACCGGACCAGTGGCGTGCAGCGTCCCAATGCGCGCTCTCAAAGCCGGTGGTAGACAGGAACGACAGGACGCTGAACATCCCGCCCCAGAGCGCGCTCAGCGCAGATGGCACATCCTCGATCTGATCCGCCCCCACTGCCGCGATCCAGTGGCGCGAAAACAGCAACAATGGCACACCCAGCACGATCAACATGCCAAGGCGGAATTCGGGGTCATTGTGCAGGCCGGGGCGCGCCGATGTCACCGTGTCCGACGAAAAGGTCAGCCGCGACAGCCCGAACATCATGAAGCAGAAGATGACCACTTCGCCGCCGACACCCGATCCGGCCCGTTCGACACCGCCAATGGGCGAAATGCCGCTGGTCGCCATCGTCGACATCGCATGTATCAGCGCGACCAGTGGACGATCCCCACCAATGGCAAGGAATAGCCACAGCATCCCGGTCAGCCCGATGTATAGCGGCGCGAGTGCGCTGGTGACCTGCGCCACGCGGCGGCCCGATCCGGCCCGCTCGAACCGGCCCTGCACGGCCCCCGCCTGCCCCGGTTCGGCGGTTGCTGTGACCTCAAATCCACCGAGGTTCAGTGGCGCGAGGATGGCCGACGCCGCGATCCACATCAGTAGCCCCCCCATCCAGCCGACCATGCCGCGCCAGAGGTGCAAGCTGTCCACCAGCCTGCCCGGTTTTTCAAAGAGAGTCGCGCCAGTGGTCGTAAAGGACGATACCATCTCGAAATAGGCATTGAGAAAAGACGTGGTGCGCAAGCCCTCGTAGAATGGAATTGCCATGAACAGAGGCAGCCCGATGAACGCCAGACAGAGCGATCTGAGGTTGTCCAGATCGCTGGCCTCGCGGCGGGCGTTGCCGCCCATGGCCAACGCGATCAGCCCAGTCAACACTAATCCCAGTGCGCCCGAATAGCCGAAGGATCGCGATACAGTATGCTGTTCCTGTGCCAGCGCGTGCAATGCGGGCACGAACATCGCCGCCGACGCGACGCCGCTCAGCAACAGGATCAGCGGCACTCTGGTCAGCGGATTCTGCCGCATCATGCGTGCATGCGCGCCCATCGGTTAAAAGAAGTCGATCGAGACCTGAAGCAGCTGTTCTACACGCTCCACGTCCGATGCCATGGCAAAGATCACGATCACATCGCCCTCGTCGATGCGCATAGCGCCCGTCGGCTTCAGGATCTTGTCGCCCTTCTGCACAGCGCCGACCAACACCCCTTCGGGAAAGTCGATGTCGCGGATCATGCTGCCCGCGATTGACGATGTCGACATGACCTGCGCCTCGATCACCTCGGCCTCGGCGTCGCCGATGGAATAAACGCCGCGCACGCGCCCGTGCCGAATATGGCGCAGGATACTGCTGACGGTGGTGGCGCGCGGATTGATGTAGGCGTCGACGCCGATAGGCTCCAGCAGTGGGACCAGCGTAGGGTCGTTGATCAGCGCGATGGCAAAGGGGCAGCCTTCGGACTTTGCGCGCACGGCGGCCAGCAGGTTCGTCTTGTCGTCGTCGGTTACGGCCAGCACGGCGTCGGCCTTGGCGATGCCGGCCTCGTTCAGGATCGCGCGGTCCAGTGCATCGCCGTTGAGGACGATCGTGCGTTCCAGCGCGTCGGCGGCGCGCTCGGCGGTGCGGCGGTCACGCTCGATCACCTTGGCGCGCAGGCCACGGCCCTTGGCCTCGAGTGCCTTGGCCACCGCGAGGCCCACATTGCCGCCGCCAAGGATGACCACCCGCTCCTGCTTGTGCGCCTTTTTGCCGAAAACTTCGAGCGTTCGAGGAATATCCTCTGTCGGGGCAAGGACATAGCACTCGTCCCCGACGAACAGCTGATCCGCCGCCTCGGGCGCAAAAAGCCGCCCGTCGCGGCGCACGGCCAAAACGACGACCCGAAGCGTCGAGAAAAGATCGCTAAGCTGGCGCAGGGGCGTGTTGACCACGGGACAATCATCGTCAAGACGCAGGCCCATCAACTGCGCCTTGCCGTCCATGAATTTCTCGGTATCAAAAGCGGCAGGCGCGGCGAGGCGCTGTAGTGCGGCCTCGGCCACCTCTTTTTCGGGGCTGATAACCACGTCAATCGGCATGTGATCGCGTCGATAGAGGTCGGAATAAATCGCGTCCAGATAGGACTGGCTGCGCAGGCGCGCGATCTTGCGGCCGATGGCAAAGACCGAATGCGCGACCTGACAGGTCACCATGTTGACTTCGTCCGAATGGGTGGCGGCGATGATCATGTCCGCATCACGCGCGCCGGCCCGCTCCAGAATGTCGGGATAGCTGGCGAAACCGCACAGGCCCTGCACGTCCAGCGTATCGGTGGCGCGGCGCACGAGGTCGGGATTGTTATCCACGACCGTCACGTCGTTCTTTTCGCCAGAGAGGTGGCGCGCGATCTGCCAGCCGACCTGGCCCGCGCCGCAAATGATGACCTTCATGAGCCTGTGTCCTTCAGATCGGCGTCCTGCAGATCGGTGTCCTTCAACGCTGCATCCTCCGATGTGTCAGACAAACGGGGGGTGGTCAAATGATCTGATAGAATCACCCTGCCCCGGGAGAGGTCAGTTGACGTCGCGCCTGAGCCGAACAGCCGTCGTCACTCGGTATAAATTGACTTGAGCAACAAAGACACCTCACCGCGCGCTCGCCGCACCATTGCACACCGAGTTTTCCATTGGCCGGGTCGTGTCACCCAATCCGCGCGCCCACCTTGGACGATGTCACGACGCCCAGCGATTTCAGCTTGCGATGCAGCGCGCTGCGCTCCATTCCGACGAATTCGGCGGTGCGGCTGATGTTGCCGCCGTAGCGGTTGATCTGCGTCAGCAGATACTCGCGCTCGAACGCCTCGCGGGCCTCACGCAGGGGCATCGTCGACAGCGCGCCCGACAGCACGACGCGCCCGTCGATGGGGGCGGACTCGGTCTCGGTCGGTATCTCGCGCGCCTCGATCTCTTCCGCGCCGTCGCCCAAGATCAGCACACGTTCGATTACGTTGCGCAGTTGGCGGACGTTGCCGGGCCAACCCATTGTCTGAAGCTGCGCACGCGCCTCTGTGCCCAGCCCGCGCAGCGGCAACCCTTGAGTTTTGTTCAGCATCTCGACGAAATATTCGGCCAAGAGCGGAATATCGTCGCGCCGCTCTTCCAGCGATGGCACGGCGATGGGGACCACGTTGAGGCGGTGGAACAGTTCGCGGCGGAACCGGCCCTCGACGATCTCTTGCTCAAGGTCGCGTGAGGTCGAGGAAATCACGCGCAAATCCACCTGCACCTTGTCCCCCCCACCAACGCGCGTGAATTGCTGATCGACCAGCACGCGCAGGATCTTGGACTGCGTGCCTTGGGGCATGTCCGCTACCTCGTCGAAATAGATCACGCCGCCATTGGCCTCTTCCAGCAGGCCCGGTTCGATCCCCTTTTCCTCGCTCTCGCGACCAAAGAGAACCTCTTCCATCCGCTCCGCCTCGATCGACGCGCAGCCGACGCTGACAAAGGGCGCGCCCGCCCGGCTTGAATTGACGTGGATATAGCGCGCTGCCAGTTCCTTGCCCGATCCCGCAGGCCCGCTCAGCATCACGCGACCGTTCGAGCGTGTGACCTTTTCCAACTGGCCCATCATCGCGCGGAAAACGGCACTGTCGCCCATCATCTCGGCGGGCGACGTCTCACGGCGCTTGAGGCTGGTGTTTTCGCGGCGCAGGCGGCTGGTCTCCATTCCGCGGCGGATCACGACCATCAACTGGTCGATATTAAAGGGCTTTTCGATGAAGTCATACGCGCCCTGCTTGATCGCGGCGACGGCGATCTCGATGTTGCCGTGCCCCGAAATGATGACGACCGGCACCTCAGGATAGTCGCGCTTGACCGCCTTGAGGATGTCGATGCCATCCATGTTGCTGTCTTTCAGCCAGATATCGAGGATCAGCAGCGCGGGCGGCTCGGCGGCGATGGCGGTCATCGCATCGTCCGAGTTGCCGGCGAGGCGGGTGGTAAACCCCTCGTCCTTTAGAATGTCCGAGATCAGCTCGCGGATGTCCCGCTCGTCGTCCACTATCAGAATGTCGCTCATGCTATGCCCCCACCGCCTTGTCGGCGCTTGTCAGTTCAATGCTCGTTTCTGTCAAATCCAGCCGGATCACGGCCATTGCACCCTGCCGCGCGCCCTCGGCAAAGGGTTCGGCGTCCAGCAATGTCAGGCTGCCGCCATGCTCTTCGATGATTTTCTTGACGATGGGCAGGCCGAGGCCCGTGCCCTTGTCGCGTGTCGTCACGTATGGCTCAAAGAGGCGCGAGCGGTCTTCGGGCAGGCCGATGCCATTGTCGGCGATGCGCAACTCGGCGCGGCCATCCATATATGTCGTGCTGACCCTTATAATGGGCTGAAATCGCTCGGGTGCAAGACCCTTTTCACGCAGGGTTTCAGTGGCTTCGCCAGCGTTCTTGATCAAATTCGTCAACGCCTGAGAAATCATCGTCGCATCCACGTCGGCCCAGAGTGGCGCGTCGTCCAGATCGCTTTCGATCCGCACATCGGGCTGGCCTGCCTCTTGTAGCAGCACCGCGTCGCGGACGAGGCGTGTGAGGCTTTCGGGCTTGCGCTGCGGCTCGGGCATGCGTGCGAACTTCGAGAATTCATCGACGATGCGGCGCAGATCGTCGGTCTGGCGCACGATAACATCGGTCAGTTGCGTCAGATCGGCTGCGTCCTTTTCATTCAGTAGCTTAGTGAACTTGCGTTTCGTTCGCTCGGCCGACAGCTTGATCGGGGTTAGCGGGTTCTTGATCTCATGCGCGATGCGCTGCGCCACGTCGCCCCACGCGGCCATACGTTGTGCACTGACCAGATCGGTGACGTCGTCAAAGGCAACAACATATCCCTCTCGCTTGCCACTGTCTGTGCGGCGGGTGGACATGCGCACCAGCAGGCTTTCCTGTTCGACCCCGCGGGTGACGCGGATTTCGTCCTGCACAAAGCCACTCGCGCTTTTGCGCAGGCGTTTGAACAGTTCCGCAAATTCCGGCACCGCCACAGTCAGATCGACCGATTGGCGATCTTCCTGCCAATCCAGCAGCTTTTCGGCGGCGCGGTTGACGAAGGTCACGCGCCCCTTGGCATCAAGGCCAACGACGCCGGACGACACCGACCCCAGCACCGAATCAAACAGGCGGCGGCGCCTCTCGATCTGTTCGGTATTTGACAAAAGCGCTGCGCGCTGTGCCTTCAACTGGCGAGTCATCTGGTTAAAGAAGGTGCTGAGCTGCGCGATCTCGTCATCGCCCTCCTCCTCGCGCACCTGGACATCCAGATCGCCCGCGCCGATACGCTGCGCCGCGCTGGTCAGGCGGCCCACGGGGCGCGCGAGGCGTTCGGCAAACCACAGGCCCAGCCAGACGGCAGCAAGGATCAAGATGACGGCGAAACCCAGATAGAGCAGTCCGAACTCGAACAGGACGCGGCCCCGCTCGCTCTCGCGTTGTTGATAGAAATTCGCGGTCTCCTTGGTCTCATCCAGCAGGTTCAGAATGTCGCCATCCACGTTGCGGCTGACATAAAGAATGCGGTCGGCAAAGCCCTTCAGCGGGATCAGCGCGCGAAATTCGTTATTATCCCAGTCCTGAAGAACCAGGATGCCGTCCTCGCGCGCATCCCTCAGTTGCTGTTCGGACGGCTTTTCAAAATCAAACAGATACGAGCTTTCGCCGCGCGCGCGGATCTCGCCGGTGCCATCGATGACAAAGGCCTCGCGCAATCCGCGCTGGATCTCGCGCTGACCCTCGGACAGAACCTGCCTGATATCGCCGTCGTCCATGAACACGCTGCGCTGCTTGATCTCCTCAAGAAAGGTCGCCACTGCCCGCGCGTCAATAATCAGATCACGGCGGTGTTCGTCCTCATAGGCCTCGGCCGCGGCGACCGAATTGCTGACGACCCGGCCAACCCGGTCGGAAAACCACGCCTCAAGGCCCATATTGACCGACAGCGTGGCGAAAACCGCAACCGTAATCGTCGGCAGCAAGGCCATGATCGCAAAAACACCGGTGAGGCGCAGGTGCAGCCGCGAGCCAGCCGATTGCGACCGGCGGGCCGAGATCATCTGGACAACGCGCTGAAGCACCAGCGCCGCGACGGCGATGACATAGACCAGATCCGCCAGCAAAACGATGCGCAACACGTTCGATTGCGCGCCCTGATCCAGCGGTCCCATGACGAGGAACGTCACCAACGCCAGCACCGGCCCCAGCACGACCAGCCCAAAGGTGGCAGCGGTCTGAAAACGCTTTGCGCGGCGCAGGCGTGAGATACGCTCCCACCCCATTCTGCGTGTCCTTGCGGCCACTCACATCCCCCAACATTTCGGCGTGACTAAAAAACCACGCCCACCATATTTAGTGGCACGCGGGGGGTGCTGCCCCAAATGCGCCACAGGTCTGTTGCGCTTTTACATCAACTTGGGGCGGCGTGTCACCTCAATATCCAGCGACGTCATCTTTTTGCGCAAAGTATTGCGGTTCATGCCCAAAAGCTCGGCGCATTGGACCTGATTTCCGCCCACCGCATCCAGCGCGATTCGCAGCAGTGGCGCCTCGACCTCGCGCAGGATGCGCGCATAGAGGCCCGGTGGCGGCAATTCCTGCGCGTGCAGATCAAAGTAGCGCTGCACATGAGCGGCGACAGCCTGCGACAGGCTCTCGGTCTGTGCACTTGCCACCGGGGCGGCGGGGCGGGTGGCCAAAAGGGCCGCTACCTCGTCGTGCGAGATCAGTGGCGCACGACCCCCTAGCGCCAGACGGCGCGCTGCATGTTCCAGTTCGCGCACGTTGCCCGGCCAGTCATAAGCGTTCAGCGCGTCCAGCGCATCCGGTGCAAGGCGGCGCGGATGGCCACCCGCCTCTTCGGAAAGGTAGAGAAAATGCGTCACGAGAAGAGAGATATCGCCCGAGCGCGCGCGCAGCGGTGGCACCTCGATCACGGCGCCTGCGAGACGAAAATATAGATCGTCGCGCAGGCCCTGCCCGATTTGTGGCCCCGTTACCTGCCCCGATTTCTGTGCTGTGGCGATGATGCGTGGCTGCGTATCAGGGCCAGCCTCTGTGGCGGCGTCGATCAGGCGCAGTGCGCGAAGCTGAGCGTTCGCGTCGAAATCAAAGAGTCCGTCCAGAACGATGGTGCCGCCGTCCGCACGCGCAAGAATCGCGGCAGGCGCGCCGTCCGCAGGCAGATCGGCAGGCCCCAGCGCAAGGTAAGGGCGCGCGCGTCGGTCCGACACGTCATGGATCACCCGCGCAATCAACGATTTTCCGGTGCCCGACTCGCCCGAAATCCAGACCGGCAGATCGGTGTTCATCACCCGTGCCAATACACGAAACAGGGCTTGCATCGGTGCGCTTTGCCCTATCAGCGGCAGCTCATTGGGCGTTGGTTGGGGCGCGCGGGCGCGGTCCGCGCCGTGGCTGGTCAGCGCGCGCGCGGTGCGCGCCATCAGATCGGGCAGATCGAAGGGCTTGGGCAGGTAATCCCAAGCCTCGGCCTCGGCGGCGCGGATGGCGGTCATCACGGTATTCTGCGCCGAAATGATGATGACCGGCAGGCCGGGCCGCACCTCAGCGATCTTGGGCAGCATTTCCAGCCCATTGCCATCGGGCATCATGACGTCGGAAATCACGACGTCCCCCATCCCCTCGCTGATCCAACGCATCAGCGTCGTCAGGCTGGAGGTGGCGTGCACCTTGCAGCCCGCCCGCATCAGCGCCTGTGCCAGAACCGTGCGGATCGTGCGATCGTCATCCGCGATTAGAACCGTGCCATCCATCAGCCTGCCTCCAACTTGGACGTCGCCAGCGGCAGCGACAGCCGGAATACGGTGCGGCCTGGACGTGAGTTGACCGCGATCCAGCCGCCCTGCCCCGCCATGATCCGCGCCGCCAGCGCCAGACCCAGCCCGGTGCCGTTCTCGCGCCCCGACACGAACGGTTCGAACAGGCTGGAGGTCAGCTCAGGCGGCACGCCGGGGCCATCGTCGATTACCTCAATCTGAAGCGGCAGGGGCGCACCGGTGCCGCCATCTCCGCGCAGGCGCACGCCCTGCTCGAAACAACTGCGCAGGATGATTGTGCCGCCTTCGGGTGCGGCGGCCTCGGCGGCGTTTTTCAACAGGTTTTGAAGCACTTGCAGCAGCATATCGGGATCGGCCCACGCATAGGGCAACGAGGGGTCATACTCTTCAATGATGCGCATATCAGCAGCAAAGCCCAGCAACGCACTGCGCCGGGCGCGCACCAGAACATCATGCACATTGACCCGCCGACAGCGCGGTGGCGCGAGGTTGCCAAAACTTTCGACCTGGCCCAGCAACGCGTCGATCCGGCGGCTTTCGCCGACGATCAGATCCGTCAGTTCGCGATCCTCTTCGCCAAGGGTCATCGACAGTAGCTGCGCGGCGCCGATGATTCCCGCCAGCGGGTTCTTGATCTCGTGCGCCAGCATCTCGGCCATGCCGATGGCCGAGCGGGCACCGGGCCGCGCCGACGGATCCTGCGCCGGATAACCGGCCAACTCGCTAGGTATTATCAGCATCAACATGGCGGCGTCTGGCCCTGCCGCGTCGATGTCAATCGGCGCGATCTGAAGGCTACATTGCACCGGCGCGCGGCCCCCCGCGCCGACAGCGATGTCGGCGACAAAGAGTGGCGCGCCAACCGCCCGCGCGCGCGCCAAAGCGGCATCAAGCGGCGCATCTAGGTGTAATAACTCGGACAGGCGCTGCCCTGTAGCCGCGCGCGCCGACGCGTTCAGAAACCCTTCGGCCGCCGGATTGATCCTAAGCGCACGATCCTGCGTGTCCAGCAGCAGCGCGGGCACCGGTAGCGCGCCCCAGATATCGGGGGCGCCCGCCGTCATGCGGCCACCGATGTGCATGGGTTAAGCGCGCAGGGCAACAGGTGCAGCACCGTTGCCGGATCGTCCGCCGTCAGAATGGCGCGACGCATTTGTGGCTCGGCCCCGTCCAGATACCAGCGCAGATGCTTGCGGGCCACGCGCAACCCCAAAGTGGACCCGTAGAAATCAAGCATCGCCTCATAATGCGCGCCGATCATGTCGCCTAGCGCTGTTCCTTGGGGAACATGCGGCGCGGGGGTGCCAAAGAGGCGATGCGCCACCTCGGCCAGCGCCCAAGGCCGTCCCTGCGCACCGCGCCCGATCATGACGCCATCCGCGCCCGAAGCCTTCAATGCGCTGCAAGCCGTGGCGGCATCGACGATATCTCCATTCGCGATCACGGGGATGCGCACAGCCTGCTTGACCGCGCCGATTGCGGCCCAATCGGCGCGGCCCTTGTAGAACTGACAGCGCGTGCGCCCGTGGACCGTAATCATGGCGACCCCCGCGTTTTCGGCCATCTGTGCCAAAGCGGGCGCGTTGCGCTGACTGTCATCCCAGCCCAGTCGCATTTTCAGCGTTACAGGCACCTTGACCGCGCTCACCACCGCCTCGATCAGGCGCAGCGCATGGTCGGGATCACGCATCAGCGCCGATCCGGCCGCGCCCGATCCAGCGCTGCGCGTCACCTTCTTGGCGGGGCAACCCATGTTAATGTCTATAATGCGCGCGCCATCCGCCTCGGCCATGCGCGCGGCTTCGGCCATCCAGACGGGCTCGCACCCGGCCAGTTGCACGGCAGTTGCAGCGGCGCCTAGGCCCAATTCGGCCTTTTCACGCGCCGAAGGTTTGGCCTGCACCATTTCCTGACTCGCGATCATTTCGCTCACCACGAGGCCCGCGCCAAAGCGCGCGACCAAGGTGCGAAAAGGCAGATCCGTGATCCCCGCCAGCGGCGCAAGAAGGACGGGCGATGTCAGCAACGTATCTCTAAGGGTCAAGGGCATGGGCGTTCGTCCGGTGGATGGTGTTCATCTCTACCCGGCGCGGGCGCGCTTCGCAATGAATTGCAGGGGGTCGCGCGGCGCGGTAGGCTGCACGCCATGACATGCGCCGTCCTCATAGTTGCCGCCGGGCGCGGCACCCGCGCGGGCGGCGTTCGTCCCAAGCAGTGGCAGCCGCTGGCGGGCGCCCGCGTGATTGACTGGACCTTGCGCGCCTTCGTCGCTTTGCCCGAGATAGATCACATCATGATCGCGCTACATCCTGATGACATCGCTCATTTTTCGCCACAGAAAGACGTGTTACTAACTGCCGGCGGCGATACCCGCGCCGCATCGGTGCGCGCGGGGCTGGAGGCGCTGGAGCGCACTGGCTGCACCCGCGTGCTGATTCATGACGTGGCGCGGCCCTGTGTCTCGGCCCCCTTGATCCGTCGTGTACTTAGCGCGCTGGATACCGCGTCGGCTGCAGCGCCCGCCCTGCCCGTGACCGATGCGCTCTGGATCGTTCGGGATAGGCACGTCGATGGCACGCAGGACCGCGCCGGGCTCTACCGGGCGCAGACACCCCAAGGTTTTGATTTTGCGGCCATCCTCGCCGCACATCGCGCGCATACTGGCGACGCGCCCGACGACGTGGCCGTGGCGCGTGCCGCCGGGCTTGACGTGGTGATCGTGCCGGGCGATGAGGACAACCTCAAGATCACCCATCCCCCTGATTTTGCACGGGCCGAGGCCCTGTTGAGAGGCACAATGGATATTCGCATCGGCAATGGCTACGACGTCCACCGCTTTGGCCCCGGCGATCATGTCATGCTGTGTGGCGTGGCAGTGCCGCATGGGCGCGGGCTTCAGGGTCATTCGGACGCCGATGTCGGTTTGCACGCGATCTGCGACGCAATTTACGGCGCGCTGGCCGAGGGCGATATTGGGCGGCATTTCCCCCCCTCCGAGCCTGAATGGAAGGGCGCAGAGAGTCATGTCTTTCTGCGCCATGCCGTGCAGCTAGCCCGCGAAAAAGGGTATGACATCAGCAATATGGACATCACTCTTGTTTGCGAACAGCCCAAGATCGGCCCCCATGCCGCCACCATGCAGGCCACGCTCAGTGACATCACCGGCCTCGCGCCAGGGCGCATTTCGGTAAAGGCAACCACGTCCGAGAGGCTGGGCTTTACCGGCCGCGAGGAAGGCATAGCCGCGCTGGCGAGCGTCCTGCTGGTGACCCCATGAAGATCGCCCGCTTTGTCGCAACAGTGGGCGGTGTCGGCCATCTACGTCCTGCCCCCGGCACCTGGGGATCGCTGGTCGCGTTGCCGATGGCCGCAGTGCTGCATCTGATCGGCGGGCCGTGGCTGTTGATGATAGCGATTATCGCCGCATTCTTTGAAGGGCTCTGGGCGACGACGCAGGTGACGCGCTGGGAGGACGATCACGACCCCTCGCATGTGGTCATCGACGAGGTCGTCGGTCAGTGGATCGCCCTTTTGCCACTGTCCTTCGGCGCGTGGCATGTGGGCGCGTCCATCTTTGCGCTCTGGCCCGGCTGGATAGCGGCATTCATCCTCTTTCGTCTCTTCGATATCTTCAAGCCCGGGCCTGTGGGCTGGGCTGATCGGCAACATACGCCATTCGGCGTGATGCTGGACGACGTAATCGCAGGCGTTCTGGCGGCCTTAAGTGTGATGGTGTTGGCTGCGCTGGCACATGGGGTATTGGGGGCATGACCCCTGCTGAGATATTGAACCGCGCGCGCGTGGCCGGGGTGATGATCGCTGCCGCCGAAAGCTGTACGGGCGGCATGGTGATGGCCGCGCTAACGGATGTGCCGGGCAGCTCGGACGTGATCGAGCGTGGTTTCGTCACCTATTCGAATGATGCCAAAATTCAGATGCTGGGCGTTAAGCCTGCCACTCTGGAAGCGCATGGCGCGGTCAGCCCCGAAGTCGCTGCTGAGATGGCGCTAGGCGCGCTGGCGCATTCACAGGCCCAATTGGCGGTCTCGATTACCGGCATTGCAGGCCCTGGCGGCTCCGAACACAAGCCAGAGGGGCGCGTCTGCTTTGGCATCGCGCGCCAGGGCGTGGCGGCGAAGGTGGATGTGCAGGAGTTCGGCCCGCTTGGCCGCGATGCAGTGCGCCGCGCCGCGCGCGATCATGCGCTGGCGCTATTGGCTACTGCGCTGGATCAGCCGTAAAGGTCATGCGCGCGCCGCTCGAAGGCGCGCACGATGCGCTGCATTGCGTCAAAGAAGAAAAGGCCCGCCGCCGATTGCAGGATGCGGTTGCGAAACTCGAAATCGACATAGAAATCGACAGTGCAGCCATTCTCCGCGTCGGAGAATTTCCAGTTTGAAATCATGTGTTTGAATGGGCCGTCCAGATACCTGGTGTCGATTTTTCTGTCATTGGGCCATAGCACGACGCGGCTGGCGAACGTCTCGCGAAAGACCTTGAAGCTGATGACCAGATCCGCCTCCATCACCTCGCTGCCATCGGGCTGCTGATTGCGGCTCTTCACCCGCGCGGCGGCGGTCCATGGCAGGAATTCCGGATAATTTCCGACATCCGCGACCAGATCGTACATCTGCTGCGCACTGTAGGGAAGGTGGCGGGTTTCGGAATGGGTAGGCAAGGCCGGCTCCGGATATTTTTGCGTGACAGTGGTATTCCATGTCGTAGACTGATGTCCAAATGGCAAGGGGGCGTGCAGCCGCGCGCGTCGGAATGTTATGTGCCTGTAGCTTTCTAATGGATTATTTGTAACGCGACTATAGAGGGTTGCGATGCCTTTCTCATGCATCGCATCAAGATTTACCAATGAATACCAGATGGCTCTTGCGAATGACGCGATGGGCGCAAAATCCGCCCAGTGCCGGGCGCGTCAAATTTGTGCTGGCGATCGTAATCGTCTGCATCGCGCTCTACGCGGTCGAGCGGATGTATGGCTGGCCTGATGCACTGACGCCGCAGAAGGCACTGCAGCGCGGTTATCGACCTTGATAGACGCGCAGGATCAATAGGTTGCGCGGCGCTTTTGATGTATGGAAGGGGTAAGTGGCGCGGTTGACGGGACTCGAACCCGCGACCCCCGGCGTGACAGGCCGGTACTCTAACCAACTGAGCTACAACCGCGCATGAAGCTGTGAGTAATTGAGGCTGCCTGACCCGTCAATGCCGAAAAGCGGTGTTTACGCGCTTCGCGGTACTTTTTGTCACGGGGTTTGCCCAGTCACGCGCATGTTGCACATGTCATCAGGTGAAATGCAGCGGTGGCGCGGTTGACGGGACTCGAACCCGCGACCCCCGGCGTGACAGGCCGGTACTCTAACCAACTGAGCTACAACCGCCCACTGCATGCGCTTTCAAGACGGCTCGTCCTGTCCACGCTGGCCAGTCTTTAGTCGGCGACGCGCGGGGCGTCAAGCGCCAGTTTATTGCCAATTGCAGCAAACCAAGCGCCGCTTAGAGGGCCGGTCGAACGGTCTGCATCCACTCCTGCGCCCCGGCGTGCACGGCGGTGTAGACCGCCTGCCCGGCCGCCTGTCCCAGCGCGGTGTGCATCCCGGCAAAGGCCATATCGCCCGGTAGTGCGGCAACGGCGATGCAGTCTGTTCCGGTGCCCGTCGCGCGCCCTGTGGGCAAGTCCAGCCCGACCTCCATCACGGCTGCGGTGCGTGCGGATGCGGCGATGCTAAGCGCCTCGATCATTGCCGAGTCGGTCAGGCCTCCGCCCTGCCCTGCATTCAGGCGCAGCGCCACGTTGATCGTGCCCCAGCTGTGCCCGCTGCGGTCAAGACGGTGACCGATCCGCTCGGCGTTCGACAGGCCCACGGTGGCGACAGCGCAGGCGGTGACATCCTCGACCTGTGCCTCTGCGACATGGTGGTGAACGATATCGCGCGAGGTTAGGAACGTCACCGCATCCAGCGCGCCGCGCGCCTTTAGCGCGCCATGTAGCCAAGTCGGCACGTCCAGATCCGGCGGCAGGTCGGCATTGCGCACCTCACGCCAGAGGATGCGGCGCGCTGTAACAAGGCCGGGGCGGTTGATGGCCCAGCTTAGCACCCGCATCTGGCCGCCCAGATCGAATTCAAGCCACGGCGTGTCCAGAGTTAGTGCCATCATCGCGTCACGCGCAACGGCTGGAACAACGGCCCATCCTCGCCGTCGCAAAACGCGGCGGCGATGCCGAACACAGCATCCAGCCGCTCGGGCGTCAGCACGTCACCGGGCGCGCCATCGGCCGCCAGATCACCGTCGGGCGCGAGCAGGATCAACCGTGTGCAATGGCGCACGGCAAGGCCCAGATCGTGCAGCGACACGAGGCACGATTTGCCTTGGGCGGCGAGCGCCGCGAACGTCTCCATCGTGGAAATCTGATGCGCGGGGTCAAGGCCCGCTGTCGGCTCATCCGCCATCAGCAGCGGTGTGTCTTGCGCCAGTGCCCGCGCGATCAACGCGCGCGCCGTTTCGCCGCCCGACAGACGCGTGGCCGCGCGATGGCGCAGCGGCTCCAGCCCCATGCGGTCTATCGCGGCCTCGGTTGCGAAGTGATCCTCGGGCGCGGCACGCTGGCCAGCGCCCAGATGCGGCACGCGGCCCAGCATCACCAACGTTTCGACTGTGACGGGCCACGCAATTTCGCGCGCCTGCGGCATCCAAGCCGCGCATTTGGCCCGCGCGCGCGGTGCCAGGGCAGCGAGCGAACTGCGGCCCGTGCTGGGTATCAGGCCCAGTGCGGCGCGCATCAATGTTGTCTTGCCCGCGCCGTTGGGACCGATCAGGCCGACGAATTCGCCCTCCTGTATCTGGAGGTTGATGTCATTGAGTATGGTGCGACCGCGCAGCGTGACGCCAAAGTGGTCAAGCGTCAGAAGACTCATATCCCGTCCTTCCGCGTCTTGAATATGAGGTGCAGGAACACCGGTGCGCCGACGATGGCGGTCAGAACGCCCAGCTTTAGATCCTGCGTGGGCAGGATCAGGCGCACGGCGATATCGGCGGTCAGCAGCATGATCGCGCCGCCGAGTGCGGACGCCCACAACAGGCGCGAGGGCCGCGCACCCACCAGGGGGCGCAGTACGTGCGGCACGACCAGACCGACAAAACCGATGGCACCCGCCACCGCCGTCCCGGCGCCGACGACGCAGGCGGTACCGATGACCAGCACCAGCCGCATGCGGCTGAGGCGGATGCCCATCGCGCCAGCCGCATCCTCACCCAACGTCAACGCGTCTAGGCCGCGCCCCAGAGTGCCCAGCAGTACCCAGCCGATGGCCATCAGCGGCAGTGCCAGCCACACATGCACCATCGAGCGATCCGAGAGCGAGCCCATCATCCAGAACACGATCTCGTTCGCGGCAAAAGGATTGGGCGAAAGGTTCAGCACCAAGGACGTCAGCGCGCCCGCCAGCGCTGATATGGCGATACCCGCAAGGATCAGTGTCAGCGCCCCGCCGCGTGGTCCGGCCAGCGCCATGACCAGCACGACGCCACCCAGCGCGCCCGCCAGCGCCGCCAGTGGCAGGCCCAGCGTATAGGCGGCCGCCAGCCCGGTCTGAATAGCCAGAACCGCGCCAAGGGCAGCAGAGCCGGACACACCGATCAGCCCCGGCTCGGCCAGAGGATTGCGCAGATAGCCCTGCATCGCGGCGCCCGAGAGGCCGAGGCTGGCGCCGATCATCAGCGCAAGGATGGCGCGCGGCAAACGGATCTGACGCATGACCATTGCGATGGGACCGTCGCCGCCCTGCCAGAGCGCGGTCAGGCTATCACCCAAGCTCAGTTCTGCGGGGCCGATTAGCAGCGACGCAGCGAACAGGATTGCGGTCGCCACTGTTAGAGGGATCATCACCCGGCTCATCCTCCGGCCTCGGATTTGGTGGTCTCGGGTTCGTCGGCCTCGACGCGGCGGCGCGCGGCGGACATGTCGCTAATTGCACGCAGCACGAAGGGCGTGCCGCAGACCCAGTCCTGATCTGTCAGCGCCGCGCTGACTGCCTGCCCGCGCAATGCATTGACGACCGGATGATCCATGACCTCTTCGGCGCGGCTGCCGCCGGGGTAGCGCCGCGAGGTGATGACCAGATCGGGGTCAATCATCGTAAGGATTTCCAGCGGAAGCTTGCCCCAGGCATACCCCGCCTCAGCGGGCGCGTTGCGCAGACCAGCAGCGGCAAGGATGTCGTTGGCCAGTGAATTTTTGCCCGATGTATAGCCGTTGGCATAATAAAGCGCGGCGCGTGGCGCGTTCTCATCGGGTCCATCGTCGTCACGCATTGCTGCCAAGTCGGCATCGAAACGCGCGACCATTTTCTGAGCCTCGGCCTGCCGCCCCAGCGCCTCGCCCATTTCAGTGATGCGGGTGCGCACTTCGTCCAGCGACTCGACGATATCAAACAGCACGACCTCGATCCCGAGGCGGCGCAGCATCGCGACAGTATCGCGCGAGGTATAGACACCCGCGACCACCAGATCGGGGCGCATCACATGCACCTCCTCGGCGCGGCCAGAGTTGATAACGTAGTGCGCCGCCTCGTCCGCCATGGCCGATGCGCGCCGATCCAGCGCGATCCGGCTGACCGAAATCAGCTGCCCTTCACCAGCGAGCAGCATTGCCAACTGATCAGTGCAAAGGTTGATCGACACGACGCGTCGTGGCGCCTCAGCCAGCACAGGTGGAGCGCTGAATGCCAGTGCCGCGCCCGCGAAAAGTGCGGACGCAGCGAAGGTGCATATGCGATCAGAAGTTCGCACGAAGCCCAACATAGGCTGCGCGGCCCGGCTGATTATAGCCACCTGCCGTCTCGTAATCCTCGTCAAAGAGGTTTTCGAGACGCAGGTAAAGCTGGGCGTTCGGGCTTACGTCATAGCTGACGCCAGCGCCGACCAGCGTGTAGGCACCCACCTTGTTGCCCACGGGCGAAAACGCAGACGGCTCCACGTCGGCGACATGGCGCACATCAACATAGCCCGAGAAACGGTCGGTGAAATCGCTCTGCACCCCAACGACGAGGTCATGTTTGGGCGTGCGGGCCAACCGAGCGCCGTCGGTCGTTGCGTTCGTATAGGTATAGGCCCCGAAAACCGAGACCGCCGCATTCAGCGCATATTCGCCCGACAGCTCGAAACCCCGTGATTTCGTCGTGCCCGGCACCTGATTGTAAGAGGCGCCCGCGAATTCGATCAAATCGTCAATTTCGGTATAGAAGACTGTCGCTTTGGCATAGCCAAGATCGCCGAACGTCTTTTCGACGCCCATTTCGTAGCTGCGGCTCTCCTCTGGCGTTAACGTGGCAAGGCCGAAGGGGCCGAACCGCTCGTAAAGCGATGGCGCACGATAGCCGGTGCCGATCACCGCGCGGAATGCGATATCTTCGACCGGACGCCAGACCGCAGCTAGACGGCCCGTCGTCTTGCCGCCAAAACTGGAATCGTCGTCGTAGCGCAGCGCGGCCGAGATATCGACCCGGTCGCTCGCAGCCACTAGCAGTTCGGCCTGAAGGGCGGTGTCATCCTCGGATCCACGCGCGGGGCCAGAGGTGAATTTTTCTTCGGTATGATCAATGCCGAAGTTTAGCACTGTGCGCCCACCCAACTCGGCACTGCCGAGATAGGCGATGTTGTGCCGCTCGCCGGTGAAGGTGGTGGTGAAACCGGTTGGATCGTCACGGTCAATATCGAAATAGCTGTAGCTCAGCGTATGCGTCACCGCGCCAGATTGTAGCGTGGCAAAAATGCGCGCGCCCTGCTCGGTATAATAGTTGATGCCACTGGCATCATTGGTGAACCGACTACGGTCGATGTCAATTTCACCGTCGCGGTAGTGTAACGCGCCGCCGATGGTCAGCGTTTCGGTGACGTCATATTCACCGGTCATGTCGACGGTGGTCTGCTCGAAACCGTCCTTCTCCGTGTTGAACGCCTGCGCCGAAATGCCGTCGGTCTGGACGTGGCCATAGCTCAGCGCGATATAGCCGCGTTCAGAGCGATAGCCGCCGCTGAGCGTCCCGGAATAAGTGCCAAAACTGCCACCCTCGGCTTGAGCCTGTCCCGAGAACCCCAGTTTTTCAGGGCGATACGTCGTGATATCGACGACACCAGCAATTGCCTCGGACCCATAGAGCGCCGATTGTGACCCTTTCAGAACTTCGATCCGGCCAATCCCCGAAGCGGTAAGACCGCCAAAGTTAAACTGGTTTTGCGTGTTCGACGGATCGGCCACGTCGATTCCGTTGATCCGCACGCCTACATAGCGCGCCGGCAGGCCGCGAATCTGGATCGTACCCAAGTTGCCGAGGCCGCCATTGGACGTAGAACTAACACCGGGCAGACGATCGAGGCGGTTGATGACGGAGGTGTCGTTGCCGCCTGCTTGCTCGCCCTCCAGCACTTCGACAGTGGCGCCGGTGCGGCCCCTCTCGACCGGGCTGAGGCTGGACGACAGCACGATCGTGCCGAGGTCGTAGGTTTGCTGTGCTGTGGCGGCGGTGGCGCTGAGCGCGCCGGTGAGGATGGTGGTGGTCAGTAAAACACGTTTCATATGCGTCTCCGGACTCGCCCGATGCGGGCGATGCAGGTGTTGGATATGCATGCGAAAGAGACGTTTTGACCCTTCCGCAGGCGGCGAGAATGCCACCACACCGGAAGAATCCGTTGACCGTGACGCTCCCCGCGTCCGGACAGGGTGAACACCTCGGCAGGTCTCCTGACTTGCGGGTCAACGCTGGGCCGGGCCTTCCCGCCGCGCGTTGCGGCAGTGACGTGTATCCGGCTTCGCTCACCGCCTACAGTTGCGGGGGCAGTCACGGAGTTGGTGCAAGGCACCTCACCGCGTTCCCTATTATCCAGACGTGTGAGCGCCCGGACCGAAGTAACGCCTGACTAGCGCAGGTGCGGCATGCGGGAAAGAGGGAAAATCCCGATGCGCTAAATTCATGATGGAGGTTTGGTGGGGGATGCCGCGTGCAAGGCGACAGAACTCATATCAAGAGCACATCGCAATACTTTGAAAAGGCCGGTAATTATGGTGGGTGATGAGAGACTCGAACTCCCGACATCTTCGGTGTAAACGAAGCGCTCTACCAACTGAGCTAATCACCCTCGCCGCCGCTCTAACGCCATTGTCGCGCACTGGCAAGAGGCGGTGAACAGCGCGTGGCGGGTGGATAATCTGGATCGCACCGCAAGCCTTTGATTACGCTGAGATTATCCGGTTATCCGGTAAAATTTCCTAGCACGTCCTCGCTCCCATTGCTCAGGTGATAGACGCAGCCTTGACGATTATCCTGCGCGCCCATGTTCTGCTGCGGCAGGCCCTTGGCCAGACCGCGCAGGACCTGCCCCCAAAGGCCATGCGCAACGATGATGCTGGGTCCGGCAAGCTCTTCTGCAAAGCCGCGCACCCGCCCGATCAGCTCCTCCAGCCCTTCGCCGTCGGGGGCTGCGGCGTAGGTCAGCAGATCACTGGAACCTTGCGGCAGGTCCGCCTTCGCCAACCCCTCCCAAGCGCCCGTGTCGATCTCGGCAAGGCGCGGATCGATGACCGCATCATATTCTGGCAACGCCAGCGCGGCAGTCTCGCGCGCGCGCCCGAGGGGAGAGACATAGATGTTGCCCGGCCCCGTCGCGACGCGCGCAGCAATGTCTGCGATCAGTGCCGCCTGGCTATTGGCCTGCGCGCGCCCCAGCGCGGTCAGAGGCGAATCCAGCCGACCCTGAATGCGCCCGGCAAGGTTCCATTCAGTCTGGCCATGACGCAGAAACCAGATGTCTGGCCAGTTCGGAACATGTGCTTTGGGCATAGATTAGGCCGTTGCAAATAGTTGGAAAATGGTGGGTGATAAGAGATTTGAACTCCTGACATCTTCGATGTGAACGAAGCGCTCTACCACTGAGCTAATCACCCTTGGGCCATTTTTTAGCGTCACTCTTCGCTGTCTGCAACCGCTTCTTTGGCTGGTGCGATCATGCTGCCGGGCGTGCTGCCGGGCAACGGCGGGGCGCCTGTGGCAGAGCCCGCACCAGCGGCCTTGGATTGGCGGATATTCGCGACGATGATGCGCGCTTTATCGGTGTCCTTGATGCGTTTACGCTTGATTTTGCCCATGGGTTGCAGGTTCAGATCGCGACCTTCGGACAGGGCATCGCCCAGCACGGCAAGCATCGCTTCGATCACCGGTTTGGCGTGCTTTTTCGCCACGTCCGAGCGTGCGACAACCTGCGCTATCAACTCCTGCTTTTTGAGGGGGATATTGCCGTCGTCGTCTGCAAGCACCGCATCCGTTGCGCCAGAATCCTGCGGACCTGCGCCCAGACCTCCTGCGCTACCGCGCTTTTCAGGGTTATTGGCGTGATGGCCGCCCACCAGCGGCGGTTTCGGCACCAGCGTCGTCGGGCCGCCCTGCGCGCGCGGCGGCGCGGGTGGCTTGGGTGGCATGGCGCTGGCGCGGCTGGGCTTCTGGCCTTTGGTTTTCGTCTTGTCGCCTGTCGATTTGCTGCTTGCCATTGTGGCCGCCCCTTTTTGTTTTCTGCTTGACGACAGGTTAGCCACATGGCGCAGATTTTGCCAGTGCCAGTTGCGACCGATGCGGCTAGCGGCCCTTGAACAGACCGCCAAGGATGCCGCGCACGATGTGTCGTCCGGTCGTGCCTTTCAACTCCTTGAGAACCGCGCCAGTGATCGCCTCGCCAAAGCTGCCCGCGGTCCCCTTGCGCGGCTGCGCGGTCGAACGCTCGACCCGTGCGCCGGAATAGCGGCGGCCTGCGTTAAATTCACGCTCGGCGACGGATTGCTCTTCTGCGGCTTCTTCGGCGCGGGCGGCTTCGGCAGCGGCCTGATCCGAGCGGCCCTTGAGGATCTCATAGGCTGATTTGCGGTCGATCAGCGTGTCGTATTTGCCCGCCACCGGCGAGGCCTGCATGGCGGCGCGGCGGGCGGCATCATCTATCGGCCCTAGTTTCGAGGATGGCGGGCGGATCAAACTACGCTCGACGATGCCGGGCACGCCCTTGTCCTCCAGCATGGAGGTCACCGCCTCGCCAACGCCGACGTCGCGGATGGCATCGACAGTCGAGAACCTCTCATTCGGGCGATAGGTTTCCGCCGCGCGGCTGAGCGCCTTGCGGTCGCGCGCGGTAAAGGCGCGCAGCGCGTGCTGGAACCGATTGCCCAACTGGCCAAGGATATCCTCGGGGACGTCGTCGGGGTTTTGCGTGATGAAATAGACGCCGACCCCCTTGGAGCGGATGAGGCGCGCGACCTGCTCGACCTTGTCGACCAGCGCCTTGGGCGCGTCATCGAATAAAAGATGCGCCTCATCAAAGAAAAAGACCAGCTTGGGCTTGTCGGGATCGCCGACTTCGGGAAGCGTCTCGAACAGCTCGCTTAGCAGCCATAAGAGGAAGGTGGCATAGAGCCGCGGCGCGCCCATCAGCTTGTCGGCAGCGAGGATGTTGATCTGACCGCGCCCGTCCGCACCGACATGCATGAGGTCCGCGAGGTCCAGTGCAGGTTCGCCGAACAGCTGCGTGCCACCCTGATTTTCCAAGACCATCAACTGGCGCTGGATCGCGCCGACCGACTGGATCGACACGTTGCCATAGCGCAGCGACAGGGTATCACGGTTCTCGCCGACCCAGACTAGCAGAGATTGCAGATCCTTGAGATCCAGCAGCGGCATTCCCTCTTCGTCCGCAACGCGAAAGGCGATGTTCATGATGCCTTCCTGCGCCTCGCTCAGCTCCATCAGGCGGCTCAGCAGGAGCGGCCCCATTTCGGCCAGAGTGGTGCGTACCGGATGGCCTGCAACACCGAAGAGATCCCAGAAGGTAACGGGAAAGGCCGCATAGCTATAGTCGTCCAGCCCAATCGTGGCCGCGCGGCTGGCGAAGGCATCGTGGAGCTTGAATCCCTCGCTGCCCGCTTGCGCAAGGCCCGACAGGTCGCCCTTGACGTCCGATAGGAACACCGGAACGCCGGCGGCGGAAAACCCTTCGGCGAGGATCTGAAGCGTCACGGTCTTGCCTGTTCCGGTCGCGCCCGCGATCAGGCCGTGCCGATTGGCGTATTTCAGGCTGAGGTTTTGGGGCTGCGAATAGTCCGGGCCCCCGCCGCCGATAAAGATGCCGTCGCTCACCACTTCGTCCCCTACAGATGGCGCACGCCTCGCCGCGTGCTGAGCGAACATACATTTTTAACTGTTTCGTGCCAGTATCAATTTCATTCCGGCGCATATGTCCTCCTGGCGCCGGGATGAGTTCCTCCCTGTCAGACTGGCCGCGCCTTCGGGTGCGGCCCTTTTTCATCGGGTAAATTCGTGCGCATTTAGGACGATCAACCGCGACACATTTTGACTGTTGACGACGATTTTCAGGTGTCGTAGCGTCCGCGTCAATACTAAGTCGGCCAAGTCCGGCAGGGAGAAGATTGGGGAAAGGGGCCGCGAGGCTCCTTTTTCTGTGAGTGGCTTCCTGTGTGCGGCCGCTTCGCGCCGAGGCGTCCATTGCCAAGGCGCGCGGAAATCCGCCTTGCATGCCCGGCCCGGCTGCGATTTTATCCTGACAGTGCGGACGCGCCATGTTAGATGCGCCGTGAAACTTCTCCGTGAAACTTCAATGACTGAAGGGGACAACATGCCCAAATCGCTTTCCATCCTGACTATTGCCGCCGCTCTCGGCCTTGCCGGTGCAGCTTATGCGCAGGACACGTCGACAGATACAGACGCTGCGGCAGACACGGTCACGGACACCGCTACGGATACCGCTACAGACGCGGCAACCGACAGCGCCGCCGATACTGCGACCGAAGAGGCAGCGACCGATACCGATACCGCCACCGAAGAGGCAGCGGAAGGTGCTGCGGATGCAGATGCGGATGCAACGGGCGAGGCAGCCGATGACGCAGCCGCCGAAGGCACCGCAGAGGACGACAAAACCTTCTCGACCGGCAAGGAGGTCGGAACCGATCAGCCTGCGGTCTACATCAAGGAGAAGTTCGGCGACTGGAACCTGCGCTGCTTCCGCAATGCGGACGGCGAAGACCCTTGCCAGCTTTATCAGCTTTTGCGCGAGGCGGGCGGCAATCCCATCGCCGAATTCAGCGTGTTCCGCATCGAAGGCCAGGCGCCCGCAGTCGCCGGTGCGACCGCGATCGTGCCGCTGGTCACGCTGCTGACCGAAGAGCTGAAGCTGTCGGTCGATGGCGGCACCGCCAAAAGCTATCCCTACCGCGTTTGCACCGAGGCTGGCTGCGTCGCGCAGATTGGCTTTACCGCAGAGGACATCGCGATCTTCAAGAAGGGCAACAAGGCACAGTTCACTCTGGTCCCCGCACAGGCGCCCGATCAAAAGGTCAAGATTGATGTTTCGCTGAGCGGCTTCACCGCAGGCTACGAAGCTGTCGCGGCGTTCACCGAGTGAGTATGACTGACGACTGAACTATCAAAGGGCGGGCTGAAAGGCCTGCCCTTTTTCTTTGCCAGCGGGCCTGCCCAACGTGCGCGCTGTCCCTACTCTGCCCGGCGCAGCGCCAGCACAGCATTCAGCCCGCCGAACGCAAACGCATTGCTCAGCGCGACCTCGACGCGTGCCTCGCGCGCCTCGTTTGGCACTACGTCTAGCGCGCATTCGGGGTCCGGCTCGTCATAGTTGATGGTCGGTGCGATCACCCCATCGCGCAGCGCCATGATGCAGGCCAGCAGTTCGACCGCGCCTGTGCCGCCAATCAAGTGCCCATGCATTGATTTAGTTGAGGACATCATCAGCTTGTCCGCGTGGCGGCCAAACACGTCGGCGACAGCGGCGCACTCCGTCTTGTCATTGGCCGCCGTGCCGGTGCCGTGGGCATTGATATAGCCGACGTCTTCGGGCGACACGCGTGCATCCAGCAACGCACCGGATATGGTGCGCGCCGCGCCCACCTTGGACGGCATCACGATGTCGGAGGCGTCCGAGGACATGGCGTAGCCCACAACCTCGGCCAGGATATCGGCGCCGCGCGCGCGGGCGTGTTCATATTCCTCAAAGACAAAGATGCCCGCCCCCTCGCCCTGCACCATGCCGTTGCGATTGGCGCTAAAGGGCCGACAACCGTCCTTGGACATGACGCGCAGCCCCTCCCACGCCTTGACACCGCCAAAGCACAGCATGGATTCCGACCCACCGGTCAACATCACGGGGCTAACCCCGCCATGCACCATCTGAAAGGCCTGCGCCATTGCATGGTTCGACGACGCACATGCGGTCGACACGGTAAAGCTGGGTCCGCGAAGGCCCCAGGTCATCGACACATGGCTGGCCGCTGCGTTGTTCATCAGTTTGGGCACCACAAAGGGATGCACGCGGTTCTTGCCGTCCTCATAGACGGTGCGGTAATTCTCATCGAGGGTGGTCATTCCACCGCCGGAATTGCCCAGAATGACGCCCACTTTTAGCGACAACTCATCGTTGAAGGTGATCCCAGATTGCGCGACGGCTTGACGTGCGGCGATCAGCGCAAACTGGGTAAAACGATCATAAAGCGCCAGTTGCTGACGGGTGAACGCGGCCTCAGGATCATAGCCTTTGACCTGACCGCCGATGCGGATCGACAGACGCTCGACATCGCGAAACTCCAGATCGCTGATCCCACAGCGCCCCTCGCGCATCGCCTCCAACGTGGATGGCACATCCTGTCCTAGCGCATTGATCGTGCCGGCGCCGGTGATGACGACGCGCTTCACGACTGCTCGGCGACCAGCCGCTGCACGCCCTGTGCGATGGAACCCACGGTCGATATGTCGAAATCACCTGCCGACGGCTCGTTCGCGTTGAACGGAACGGTGATGTCGAACGCTTCCTCGATGGCGAATATGCTTTCCACCAGTCCCAGAGAGTCGACGCCCAGATCCTCGAGCGTACTGGCGAGCGTCACGTCTGACGGTTCCAGCATGGCCTGCTCGGCGACGATGGCGATCACGCGGTCCGGAATGCTCATGCCATGACTCCTTGAGGTAGTGACACCGATTTAGTCACTCTGCCCGGCCTTGAAAACCGATTTCTTGAGCTGTGCGACATCTGCGACCAGACGCCCGAGGCGGCGCATGTTCTTGTACATGTCGATATGTGCATCCATTTTCATCGCGGGATAGCCCAGCAAGACACGGCCAGCCGGCACATTGCTGAGGATCTTGGTGCCGCCGCCCGCGATCACATTGTCCCCGACAAAGAGGTTGTCGCCCACACCGACTTGCCCCGCCAGCACCACGTTGTTGCCGATCCGGGACGAGCCTGCGATGCCGACCAGACCGCAAAGCAGCGTATCGGTGCCGACAACCACGTTATGAGCGATCATCACCAGCGTGTCGATCTTGGTGCGGTCACCGATCACCGTGTCACGCACCGTGCCACGGTCAATGGCGGCATTTGCGCCGACCTCGACATCATCGCCAAGACGTACCGAGCCGAGGCTGTGAATGCGCACATAGCTTTGCGCAGCGGCACCGCCCTGATCGCCCAGCGTCTCGCGCACCGACTCGACGCCTGATTTCTCGGGCGTGACAAAGCTGAAACCGTCGCCACCCAGAACTGCGCCCGGATGGATGATCACGCGCGCGCCGATGTGCACCCGAGCGGCGATGCGCACGCCCTCGCGGATCAGGCCATTCTCGCCGATCACCGCATCCGCGCCAATTGTGGCCTGTGGCCCGATCCGGCAGCCCGCGCCGATCCGCGCCCCTGCCCCTATCACGCTCAGCGGGCCGACATGCACGCCCTCACCCAACTCAGCTGTCTCATGGATCACCGCCGATGGGTGGATGCCGTCGCCCCAACCCTCACCCAAATCCATCATCTGCGTGAGGCCCGACATGGCGTAACGCGGGCGCGGTGCGACGATGGCCGCCTCTAGCCCCAGCGCCTGCCAATCGGCACCCTCCCAGACCAGCGCGGCGCGCGCGCGGCCCTTGGGCAATCCGTCCGCATACTCAGACTTGGTTGCCAGTGCCAGATCACTGGGACCAGCATCGGCAGGTTCGGCCAACGCGCCGACCGAAATATCTGTGGCGCCAAAGGCAGTCGCCCCCAGCGCCTCGGCAATCTCACGAATGGTATAGGACATGACGCACCCCTTGGCTTGGCGGTGCGATATCTAGCCTTGAACGGAGGGCAGCGAAACCCCTGCCTTTTGCAGCGCGTCCCAAATCCGCCCGTCGCGCCCATAGATATCGTCGCGATATTGCACCGGCCCCTTCGCTGGCACCGTCGCGGTGCGGTAGATGATATGCACCGGTATCTTCTGCTTTAGCTCGATGCGGGTCTGGCGGCCTGAATCTCGGATTCGATCGAAATAGGCCTTGGGATCAGCCTCCTGCCGCGACAGGAGCTCGTAGGCAAAGTCGAACGGGTCCTGCAGGCGGATGCAACCGTGGCTGAACGCGCGCACGTTGCGCTCGAACAGACTTTTGGACGGGGTGTCGTGCAGGTAGATGTTGTATTTGTTCGGGAACATGAACTTGACCAGCCCAAGCGCGTTACGCGACGACGGCGGTTGCTTAAGATCGAACGGGAAATTGCGCGCATTATAGGCTCGGAAATTCACGTTGGCGCGATTCACCTGCTGTCCGCGCGAATTATAGAGCCGCAAATGACCCGCCGCGCCGCGATTGCGCTGCATCTGCGGCAGGTATTCCTTGACCGTGATCGAGCGTGGAACGTTCCAGACCGGATTGACTTCTAGATATTCCATCTCGTCCGAGAATTCAGGGCTGCGCTGGCCCGGTGCATTCTTGCCGATGACGGCGCGCGTCTCGAATGTCAGGCGGTCGTCATCCATGATCCGGGCGCTGAAATCAGCGAGGTTGACCAGAATGTGGCGTTTCCCACGCGGCATGTTCAGCCAGCGCTCGCGTTCCATCGCGACGTGAATCATCGGCAGGCGCTCGGACACCGGTTTGTTGATCTCGGACATGGTCGATCCGCCCGCAGTGCCGTCCGGGACCAATCCATGGGCCGCTTGAAACTGCTGGACGGCCTGCTGCATCGATATATCGTAGCTGGCCGAGGATGTCCGCTGGAGGTAGCCCATCCGCATCAGGCGGTTGCGCAGCGCGACGACATCTGGGCCGGACTGGCCGGGCGCCAGCGATCCGGCAGGCACGGCAAGACCCCAGCCGCCGGTGACCAGCAGCCCTTCGAGCCGGGTCTTTTCACGCATGAGGCGCGCGTATTCACCCGATGTAGGCGGCAGCGCGCGGAAAAAACCAGCGGGGTTTGTTGCCGTAAAAGCGGCCAGCAACTCTTCGGCACTACGTACGGGCACGTCCCGTACAATATTTGAATCGACGCTCGAAGGCGTCAGGATTCCGGTTTGCATGTCATGGGCAATGCGCAGGAAAACGCGCGACATCTCGATCTCGACCTGACCCAAATCGCGAGGTGTGCGCGCGGCGCGCATCATCGCCAAAAGGCCCGGCGCATCATACCGCGTAGCAGGCAGGCCATGCGCGGGGGCCGCTTCGATCGCCTGTAGCAGCGCTTGGCGGCGCGCACGGCCAGCCTCATCCTGGCCTGTCCAGATCGCATCATAGCCGCTGGCACGATAATGCGCGGCCAGCCCGTCATCGCGCGCAGCGCCCTCGGCGACTGCCTGTTTGAACGCCGTCACACCGGCATGCACGGCAGGCGGTGCCGTCAGGATCATCAAAGCGGCAATGGCCGGTAGAATCACTCGGCGGGCACTAGGTTTGAACTCGAACAAAGCGGCAATCGTCATGGGAACCTCTGGCAGCTAGCAAAATGGTACAACAATCTCCAGACAGACGCGGCTAGTCCCTTATTGTCCAATCATTTCTGCCGGGCGCAAAGCACGTAATACCCCCTGAGGCCAAAAGGCATCAACTCATGGTAAACCTGCCACGGCCCCCGCGAAGTGCGCGGATTTATGCCGAAATGGGTTGCCATTAGAATATTCGGGAACCCGAGTCTTGGTTAGCGAATCTTAATGTGCCATAGCTATAAATACATCTGGGGATGTGATGAGCACCCGCGAAAAGCGGGATTTAAATTGAAGCGACGGACAGGCAAATCAATGACTCAGATCGAACCGACCAGCCTGTCGCGGCGTGCGCTATTGGGCGCATTCGCGGCAACAGCCCTTGTGGCAGCACCCTCCTACGGAAATGCTTTTGGTCTTTTGCGCGGTGCGGGCGACATTCGCCGTCTGCGCATGACGTCGCCTCGCACTGGTGAAAAGATCGATACGATCTACTGGATCGAAGGCGAATATATCCGCGAAGCGGTGCAGGAAATTTCGTCCTTCATGCGCGACTGGCGCTCGAACGACGTGATAGCTATCGACACCCGGACGATCGATATCTTGACTGCCTCACATAATTTGCTGAACACGACCGAACCCTACACACTGCTGTCCGGCTACCGCACGCCCAAGACCAACGCGATGCTGCGCAGCCGATCAGGCGGTGTCGCCAAGAATTCGCTGCACCTCAAGGGTCAGGCTGCTGACTTGCGCCTCAGCTCTCGCTCGGTCGGTCAGATGGGCAAGGCGGCAATTGCCTGCCGTGCCGGCGGTGTTGGCAAATATTCGCGCTCGAATTTTGTGCATATGGATTGCGGCGTGGTGCGTAGCTGGGGCGGCTGAATCGCCCTACCCTACGGCGCCCATTCGGCTGATTTTACCTTGATTCCCGCCGGGACTCGGTGCTACCACGACCTTCGAGGCGGGTATGGTGAAAAGGTATCACGGCAGCTTCCCAAGCTTTAGTTACGGGTTCAATTCCCGTTACCCGCTCCAAACCTCAAGACAGTATTTGGATTTGCCCGTAGCGCTCGATTGCGCTTTGTCGTGCGACCTATGATCCCACGCCCGGCAGTATCCCGACCAACGCGGCTGAGCCGGTCAGCCCGCCTTCTCTTCCAATTCCAACCATTCTTGTTCGGCAGCGGCCAGTGCCTTTTGCCTGGCCGTCAGGGCCTCGCTTGCCTTGCGGAACTTGACCGGCTCGCGCGTGAACAATTCAGGGTCCGCCATCAGCCCCTCCAGCTTGCCGATCTCGGCCTCGAGACGCGCGATGACGTCCGGCAATTCTGCCAGCCTGTGCTTTTCGGTAAAGCTGATCTTGGGCGTCTTGCCTTTTGACGTTGGGGCGTTGCCTTTTGATCGCGAAGTCGCTTTCGGCGCTGTGTCCGCTTGATCCGACTGGCGCTGCGAGCGGTAGTCGCTCCACCCGCCTGCATAGGCGGTAGCGCGGCCATCACCTTCCATTGCGATGGTGGTGGTTGCGACGCGGTCCAGAAAATCACGGTCGTGGCTGACCAATATGATCGTGCCATCGTAATCGTCCAATAGTTCCTGCAACAGGTCCAGCGTCTCGATATCCAGATCGTTCGTAGGTTCGTCCAGCACCAACAGGTTGCTTTCGCGCGCCATCAGCTTGGCCAGCAAGAGCCGCGCTTTTTCCCCGCCGGACAGGGAGCGAACGGGCGCGCGTGCCTGCGCCTCGTCAAAGAGGAATTCCTTGAGATAGCCGATTACATGGCGCGGCATCCCGCGTACTAGGATCTGGTCCGCCTTGCCTGACACGCGCATGTCGGGATCACCGGTCAGCGAATCCCAAAGGCTCATCTCGGGGTCCAGTTGTGCGCGCGCCTGATCAAAGACGGCCGGCATGAGGTTTGTCCCCAAGCTGACCGTGCCACTATCAGGGGCCTCTGTGCCTAGCAGCATGTTCAAAAGCGTCGTCTTGCCCACGCCATTCGGTCCCACCAGCGCGATTCGGTCGCCGCGCTGCACCCTCAGAGAAAACTCACTCAGGATGACCTTTTCGCCGTAAGCTTTTGAAATGCCGACCGCTTCGATCACCTTCTTGCCGGATTTCGGTCCGGCCTCCAGCGCCATTGCGGCCGCGCCCTGACGCTTGATCTGGCTGCCACGCTCGGCGCGCAGATCTTGCAGGGCGCGCACGCGACCCTGATTGCGCTTGCGCCGGGCGCTGATGCCCTCGACGGCCCAGCGGGCCTCGGCCTTGATCTTGCGGTTCAGCTTGTGGCGGGACTGATCTTCGTCCTCCCAAACCTTGTCGCGCCATTCCTCGAAATGGGTGAAACCCTTTTCCTGTCGCCGCGTCATTCCTCTGTCTATCCAGAGAGTTGCGCGGGTCAGTTCACGCAGAAATGCGCGGTCGTGACTGATCAGGACATAGGCCGTGCGCGTCTCTTTCAGCGTGTTTTCCAGCCACGCGATCGCCTCGATGTCCAAATGGTTCGTCGGCTCGTCCAGCAGCATCAGCTCAGGCGCTTCGGCCATCAGCTTGGCCAGCGCGGCGCGGCGCCGCTCACCACCCGAGGCGGTTTCGACAGGCCGCGCGGGATCGAATTTCAGGCCTTCGCCCGCCATCTCGACGCGATATACCTCGGCCGGGTCCAGCTGACTGGACGCGAAATCGCCAAGCGTGGCAAAACCCGCCATATCGGGATCCTGATCCATGTAGCCAACAGAGGCGGCTGGCGCAACGACACGCGTGCCGGCATCCACCTCAACCAGGCCCGCCATCACCTTCATCAAGGTAGATTTACCTGACCCGTTGCGCCCGACCAGCGCCACCCGGTCACCAGGCTGAATGACCAGCGACAGGTCCGCGAATACCGGATCGCCCCCGAATGTGAGGGAGATGTCGCTGAGTTGCAAAAGGGGGGGACGTGCGGCCATGCCCGCCCGCTATCCCGCCCCGGCGCCGCCGTCAAGCGTAGCGCGCAATTGCTGCTTTCGCGCCTCTGGAATGGACGCGATCTCGAGCCCGGTAAAGACATGTAGCGTGTCCATTGCCGAATCGACCACCGCATGATCGCTGACCCAACCGCCCATCCGCAGATAACTGCGCAAGAGCGGCGGCACGTCCGCAATAGCGCGGCCTGCATCGTCGGGCGCCGTTGCCCCGGCCAGCGGCACTGTGGTGGCTGCGCGCGGTCGCGGCGCCCATGCTCGCGGTGCCAGATGCGTCCTTGCCAGCGCGGCAAATGCGGCGCGATAGGGTGTGGGATCTGTGCCGCGAAACGACGTGCAGCCGAACAGCATCCCGACCCCGCAGCCGTCCACATGCGCAGCAATCGCGCCCCATGCCGCGCGCAGAATTTCTGGGTCACGCGCAGCCGGGTGGATACAGAATCGCCCCAGTTCTGTCATTGGTTCGGGGTAGGCAGCTAACGCCGAGAGATCATAGAATTGCGCCGCATAGCTGCCCACGATCCCGGCCCCGCTGTCCAGCGGCAACAAGCGGAAACAGCCCGCCAAACTGTCCAGCCTGCGGTCCTCGATCAGCATATGGGTGCACACCGAATCGAACGCGTCGCCGTCCGGCATATCCAAGCCGAACGCCGCTGCGCGCAGCCTTTGCGCCGCGATCAGATCGTCGGGTCCTTCGGCGGCGCGCACGATATAGCGCCTTGGATCTATGGGGTAATTCGGGGACTGATCTTGCTTCATCGACGCGCTCCGCCGGATGGCGGCCCCCGATGGCCACCATGTCATAAGACCTAAAAGAAATCGGCCGGATTGATGTTGCCGAGATTGCCCAGCATCTGCCGCAAGAAGCCTTTGCCCTGCACGGACGTATCCGTGACACGGCGCGACAGCGGCACGACATTGCCGTCGCGCAGATCGAACCGCTCGATATTGGCGACGACGTTCTGCTGATCGAAACTAATGGCCAGCACCTGCCGGTCAATCACTTGGGGGCGAAACATTCCAGAGTGCCGGACCCGGCTGCGCACGTAATAGTAATCGCCCCCAGACAGAACGCCCGCGGTCGATGGTACGCCGATCACTTCGTCGACAGTGGCGCGGGAATCGACCCCCGGCACGATCTGCGCCAGATCCTCGTCCAGCGGCACATAGCCGTGGTTCTGGTAGGTCGCAGAGCAACCTGCTACCGCGCCAAGGCAGATCACCGCCAGCACCGAACAGATGGCTTTCAGCGAAAAATTAGTCCTGAACATGACTGCCCTCTTGCATCTCGGCCCGCTGGGCCTTTTATCCCGCTTACAACATTGCACACCAAAGGTTCAAGAAAGGAAGCGCCCGCGCTATGGTAAAGCTGCTGACAGATCCCGCCGCGCTACGCGTGGCCGAGCTGCCCAAGGGTGCCTCCCTGCCCTTCGATATCGTGCCGGACGCCGCTATGCGCGCGGCCATGGCCGAAGAACTGGGCATCAATGCCCTGCGCAAACTAACCTTTCGCGGCACGCTCGCCCCGCTGGGACGGCGCGACTGGCAACTGAGTGCGCAACTGGGCGCAACCGCCCAGCAAGCCTGCATTGCCACCCTAGAGCCAGTGACCAGCCGCATCGACACCAGTATCCAGCGCCGATTCCTCAGCGACATGCCCCGCCCCGAAGAGCTGGACCCGACGCCCGAGGACGGTGTGCCGATGCCCGAAGATGAGGCCGAAGAGCCGCTGGGCGAGGTTATCGACCTGGCACGCGTACTGATCGAGGCGCTGGCGCTGGCGCTGCCCGATTATCCCCGCAAGGACGGCGCCGGGCCTGCCAGCGCCGCCGTCGCGCCGCCGGGCGAGGTGCCGCTCGATGACGACGCGATCAAGCCGTTTGCGGGGCTGGCCGCGCTCAAGGCGCGGATGGAGGACGGCGATTGAGCCGCCTTGCCGCGAGAATTCGCTTGCGGGCGCGCCAATTCGTTGTATTTTCGCGCCTTCATGGGGATTTGGGGTTGAACCAACGCCCCAAGGCGGACTAAGAGCCGCAGAACCTCATGAAACAGGGCCGATCCGGCCCACAGGAATAGGGATCGCGACATGGCCGTCCAGCAGAACAAAGTATCGAAATCGCGCCGCAACAATCGCCGCGCGCATGACGCCCTCAGCGGCGCCAACCCTAACGAATGCCCGAACTGTGGCGAGCTGAAGCGCCCGCATCACGTTTGTTCAGCCTGCGGTCACTATGCGGACCGTGAAGTCGTCGCCATGGCGGACGAGATCGATCTGGATGACGACGCGGCCTGAACCGCCGCGCGCCGTCACAGTCACGGCCGTTACAGTGGCGCCAGGCCCATTATCAAGGACGGACCGCCCGCATGACCGCGCGTCCAGAGATCAGACCCGCGGATGCAGGTCCTACCGGCGCAAGCCAGGCTGGACCCGACCAGACGGGTATGGACCAGACGGGCGCCAAGTCCAGTCTGAGCGAAACTGACTCCGATATCAAAACTGCCTCCTTCCAGGGCAAGACGGTAATTTCCGTCGACGCCATGGGCGGGGACATGGGCCCTGCCACCGTCGTCGCAGGCATCGCAGCCAGCGCGAACAAGAATCCGGACATTGCCTTTATCCTGCACGGCCCCTTGGCCGAGCTTGAGCCGCTGGTGGCCCGGCATCGCACGCTGGCGGGGCGCTGCGCGCTGCGCAATGCGCCCGGCATCGTCACGATGGAGGACAAGCCCGGCCATGTCGCGCGCCACGGCAAGGACACCTCGATGTGGTCCGCGCTAGAATCAGTGCGCGCGGGCGAGGCGACAGTTTGCGTTTCCTGCGGCAATACCGGCGCGCTGATGTTGATGTCGGTGCTGCGTCTGCGCCGCCTGCCCGGCATTTACCGCCCGGCTATCGCCGTGATGTGGCCCTCGCGCAATCCTCAGGGCTTTAATCTGTTGATGGATGGCGGCGCCGATATCAGCGCCGACGCCAAGGATCTCATGCAATACGCGCTGATGGGCGTGTCCTATGCGCGCAACGGATTTGGCGTGACGCGCCCGCGTATCGGCCTGCTGAACGTCGGCACAGAAGAACATAAAGGCCGCGCCGAGCTGCGCGAGGCGCATGATCTGATCACGGCCCATGCGCGCGGTGCGGATTTCGATTTTGTCGGCTTTGTCGAAGGGCGCGATCTGCCCGGTAACACCTGCGATGTGATCGTGACCGACGGTTTCACCGGCAATGTCGCGCTCAAGACGGGCGAAGGCACCGCGACCCTGATCGCGGATTTGCTTCGCGAGGCGTTTCAATATTCGATCCTGTCGCGCTTTGCAGCGCTGCTGGCCTATCCGTCGCTGCGCCGCCTCAAAAAACGGATCGACCCGCGCCATGTTAACGGTGGGGTGTTTCTGGGCCTAAACGGCACGGTCGTCAAATCGCACGGGGCGGCAGATGCCACAGGCGTTTCGGCCGCAGTTAAACTGGCGTTTCAACTGGCCCAGACCGGATTTTCCGAAAAACTGGCCGCGCGCGTCGCCGCAGCTATGCCGGCCGCCCGGGATGACGATTCAGAAGACGAATCCGCGCCGACCCCTGCGGATAAAAGCACATGACCCGTCGCGCGGTCCCTCTGGGCATCGGGCATTACCTGCCTGAGCGTGTCGTGCCAAATTCCCATTTCGAGGGGCTGGTCGATACCACCGACGAGTGGATTCGCACCCGGTCGGGCATTGAGCGGCGCCATTTCGCCGCCGAGGGCCAGACCACCTCAGACCTGGCCAGCCGCGCCGCGCGCGCCGCGCTAGAGAATGCGGGCCTGACTCCCGATGATATCGACGGAATCATAGTGGCCACCTCGACCCCCGATCTGACCTTTCCGTCGGTCGGCACGATGGTTCAGGCAAATCTTGGCATGACGCACGGCTTTGCCTTTGACGTGCAGGCGGTTTGCGCGGGCTTCATATTTGCGCTCTGCACAGCGGACGCGATGATCGTGTCGGGCCAGGCCAACCGCCTGCTGGTCATCGGCGCCGAGACGTTCAGCCGCATCATGGACTGGACCGACCGCAGCACCTGCGTGCTCTTTGGCGACGGCGCGGGTGCGCTGCTGCTGGGGGCCGAGGATGGCGCAGGGACAACCAAAGATCGCGGTATTCTGGCGAGCGATCTCAATTCTGACGGCCGCTACCGCGAGATGCTTTATGTCGATGGCGGCGTGTCCTCGACCGGCACGTCGGGCAAGGTTCGGATGCAGGGCAATCCACTGTTTCGGCAGGCAGTGGACAAGCTGACCCAGACAGCGGACGCCGTGCTGGACAAGACCGGGCTAACCGCCGCCGACGTCGATTGGATCGTGCCACATCAGGCCAATATCCGCATCATTCAGGGCACTGCGCGCAAGATGGGCGTGTCCATGGATCGCGTGATCCAGACCGTTCAGGACCACGGCAATACCTCGGCGGCATCGATTCCCTTGGCGCTGTCGGTGGGCGTAGCAGATGGGCGGATCAAGCGCGGCGATCTGATTCTGAGCGAGGCAATTGGTGGTGGTTTGGCTTGGGGTGCGGTCGCACTGCGCTGGTAAGTGCAACTCAAGCGCGCAATTTTCGCTTAAACAGCCTCCTGCAAGTCATTGTAATTGACTCGCAAATTTCTTCACCCCTATTGTTGTGCAAATGCAATCGGGGGATAGCAATGAGTGACAAGACTTTGACGCGCATGGATCTGAGCGAGGCGATTTTTCGCGAGGTCGGATTATCGCGAAACGATTCGTCCCAACTGGTCGAAAGCGTTCTGGACCATATGTCGGACGCGCTGGTGCGCGGCGAGCAGGTGAAAATATCATCTTTCGGCACGTTTTCGGTGCGCGAGAAATCGGCGCGCGTAGGCCGTAATCCAAAAACCGGCGAAGAGGTACCTATCAACCCGCGTCGTGTGCTCAGCTTTCGCCCTTCGCATCTGATGAAGGATCGTGTGGCTGCCGGCAACAAGAGCTAGCGAGCCGATCAATGTCCAAATCCGCAGACGCCTTTCGCACCATCAGCGAAGTCGCAGAATGGCTGGAAGTTCCTGCCCATGTCCTGCGCTTCTGGGAAAGCAAGTTCACTCAGGTGAAGCCGGTCAAGCGCGCCGGCGGGCGACGCTATTACCGCCCCGCGGACATGCAGCTGCTGGGCGGCATTCGCAAGTTGCTGCACGATGAGGGCATGACCATCAAGGGCGTTCAGAAGGTGATGCGCGATCAGGGCGTGCGCCATGTGGCCGCGATGTCTCCGCCGCTGGACGTTGATCTAGAGTCCACCGTCGCGGGGATCGCGCTGGATGTTACCGAGGCCGAAGACGAGCCGCGCGGTCAGGTCGTCAGCTTCGACCGCACGACCCCGCAGGAGACAACCGAGCCGGTTGTCGACACGCCTGACCCGGCTGCGCACGACGCACCCACGCCTGTTCAGGAAGATCAAGCGTCCGAAGAACCCACCGCCTCTCGCAGCGATGAGGCCAGCGTGCCAGCAGAAGAGCCAGCATCAGCAGATGCGCCCGCGTCCGACGCCGCTGAGCAGACGGATACCACCTCGGCCAAGGCCGACGTGCCGGAGCCGGAGCCGGAGCAACCTGATACGCCTTCGCCGCAGGCAACAGATACCGACAGCACAACGCCGCCCGAGCCGGACCTCACGCCTGAGGATGCGACCACTTCAGAGCAAACGGCCCCCGCAGAAATTACAGAGCCTCCGATCCAAGAGAAAGCACCGGAAGCTGCGCCGTCCGAGACAGGTGACGCAGCCGCGCCAGACGACTCGCCGCCCCGACCCCGGATTGTAGCAATCGACACACCTGACGATCCGCCCGACACGATTTCTGCGCCGCCTTCCGCGCTCAGCGCGCTGGCTGGGCTGGACCGTGCGTCGTCCACTCAAAACCGCGCTGCACTTGCAGATATTGCGACCCGCCTCACCGATCTGCGATCCCGCATGTCAGGCAGCGCGAAATCATCCTGACGCGACAAACCTATGCTGAAATACGCAGTGGAAAGTGGGTTTCCCCCCTTGTCCCTGCCAGAAAAACAGGTATGACAACGCAATCGTCGGGCTATGGCGCAGTCTGGTAGCGCGTCCGTCTGGGGGACGGAAGGTCGCAGGTTCGAGTCCTGCTAGCCCGACCATTTATCACCTCCCCCTGACATTGTGAAATCGCAGCACCAGCGCCTCTCACAATTGCAATGGTCTGCCAACGCGGCTAAACCAGCGCGAGTTTCAAAGGGGCGCAGCGATGACCGGAGTTCTCTCCAGCCAGCAACTCGAAGGTTTGATCGCGGATGGTGCCATTGCCGCCGATCCGGCAGTTCGCCCCGAGCAGATCCAGCCCGCCAGCATTGATCTGCGCCTTGGCCATATCGCCTATCGCGTGCGCGCCTCGTTCCTTGCCGGGCAAGGGCGGCGCGTGGCCGATCGACTATCCGAATTCGAGATGCACCGCATTGATCTTAGCGCTGGTGCAGTGCTGGAAAAAGGCTGCGTCTATGTCGTGCCGCTGATGGAAACGCTGGCCCTGCCTGCGGGTATTCAAGCGTCCGCCAATGCCAAATCCTCGACCGGGCGGCTTGACCTTCTGACGCGTGCAATCACCGATGGTGGGGCCGAATTTGACCGCATCCCGCCCGGCTATCACGGGCCTCTCTATGCCGAGATTTGCCCCCGGTCGTTTTCCGTGCTGGTGCGACCCGGCATGCGGCTGAACCAGATCCGATTCAGCAGTGGCGACGCGGTGCTGAACGATGCCGAACTGGCTGCGTTGCACGCCTCTGACACGCTGGTCGACAGCACTCCGGTGATCGACGACGGCCTCGGCTTTTCCGTCGATCTGAAACCGCAAACCGGCACGCTGGTGGGCTACCGCGCCAAGCCGCATACCGGCGTGATCGATCTGGACAATATCGGCCATTACGAACCTGCGGACTTTTGGGAAGAGGTCCACTCTGATCGTGGACAGATCATCCTCGATCCGGGCGCATTCTACATCCTAGTCAGCCGCGAGGCGGTGCACATCCCGCCCTGCTACGCAGCTGAAATGGCGCCTTATCTGGCTATGGTGGGTGAATTTCGCGTGCACTATGCCGGATTCTTCGACCCCGGCTTTGGCCACGATGCGGCGGGCGGGACAGGGTCACGCGGTGTGCTTGAGGTGCGCTGCCATGAGGCGCCGTTTGTGCTTGAACATGGTCAGATCGTCGGGCGGCTGATTTACGAGCGGATGAGCGAGCGGCCCGCCACACTATACGGCGCCGGGCTCAGCTCAAATTATCAGGGGCAAGGCCTTAAATTATCCAAGCATTTCAAGGCGTTGTGATGCACGGTTAACGCTCTATTTTTACTACATCCGGCCCATGCGTCTTGCGATCTTCATCGTGCTGCGGGCGCGCTTTTGCGTGGCCTTGCTGTCGGGCGCCGCGCTTGGCGATTTGCCCTTGGACATATGCTTGCCGACGACACCAACGCCTGCATCCACGCCCGAGCGCATTAGACGGCGCATGATCATCCGTATCGCCATGTTGATCAGTTGATTGGCGTTCATCGCGCCCTCCTGCATTTTTCCTCAAGTCCAACACATAGCAGAGAATCAAGAACTTTTCAGGGCATATTCAAACTATTCCTCGAAAAGTTCGCTCTGATCGCCCTCGTTTAGCGGCATATCCTCCTCATCATCGACGGAGTTCGCGCCCGGCATTGATGTTGGTGGCAGGCGGCTGTCCAACAGTCCGGCCGAGCGCAGCTCTTTCAGGCCGGGCAGATCGCGGGCGCTTTCCAATCCGAAATGGGCCAGAAAGCCGTCGGTCACAGCAAAAGTGACGGGCCGACCGGGCGTCATGCGGCGGCGGCCAAAGCGGATCCACTCCATCTCCAGCAGTTGATCGACCGTGCCGCGACTGACCGACACACCGCGGATTTCCTCGATTTCAGCGCGGGTCACGGGCTGATGATAGGCGATGATCGCCAGCGTTTCGATTGCAGCGCGGCTCAGCTTGCGGGTCTCGACTGTCTCGCGCTCCATCAGAAAACCCAAATCAGGCGCGGTGCGCATCGCATAGCCATCGCCCACGCGCGTTAGGTGCACGCCGCGCCCCGCATAGCGTTTGCGCAGGTGCACCAGCGCCTCGGCAGAGTTGCTGCCATGTGGCAGGCGCGCGTCCAATTCGCGTGCGCCAATCGGTTCGGACGTGGCAAAAAGGATCGCTTCGACCATGCGCTCTTGCTCGGCCATAGGCGGGGCCTCGAACAGGCTTTCTCGTTTATCTTCAGTTTCTTCAACCACGTTCTTGATCTCTCGTTCGGATTTCGATGGGGGCGAATACTTCAGTCTGGCGCAGCTCGATGCGTCCCTCCTTGGCCAGTTCAAGTGAGGCCGCAAAAGTTGACGCCATGGCCGAGCGGCGCCGTGCGGGGTCAGTACCGAACCCCTCGGGCAGATAGGTGGCGATATCCGTCCAGTCGCCGCCAAACCCGAGCAACCCGCGCATCCGATCCAGCGCCTGTTCAAGCGAGAATATCGCATCGCGGTCCATCGCATAGGGGCGAAATTCGTCCCGCGTGCGGGTCCGGGCGTAGGCTTGCATCAGGTCCAGCAGCGACGCGGTGTAGGTGATGCGCCGCGTGCGCGTGACACTCTCGGGCGCACCACGAGCAAAGAAATCGCGCCCTAGCTGACCGCGCGCCATCAGTCGCGCGGCGACGTCGCGCATCGCCTGCAAACGCTCGAGCTGAAAGGCCAGATGCGCGGCCAGATCCGCGCCTGAGGGGCCGTCCTCGTCAGGATCCGGGGGCAGTAGCAGGCGTGACTTAAGAAAGGCGAGCCATGCGGCCATGACGAGGTAGTCGGCGGCCAATTCCAACCTCAGTCGGCGGGCCTTCTCAACGAATTCAAGGTACTGGCGGGCCAGTTGCAGTACGCTGATCTTACGCAGGTCCACCTTTTGCGTGCGACTAAGCGTCAGCAGCAGGTCCAGCGGCCCCTCAAAGCCGTCGACATCGACGATCAGCGCCTCTGCGGCCTGCCGCTCAGCGACATCCGCGCGCTTATCGTCCCAATCGTCATCTGCCATATGTCAGCCCGCCGCTCATGGCGGACAGCTTTGCCTCCAGCGCGGAAATGTCAACCTTGGTGGGTGTTCGGCGTGCGGCAAGCGCGGCCTCGGCGCGGGCCTGTCCGACGTCGTTCAGCCGACCTGCCGTGTCCGCCACTGCACGGCGCTCATCAAGCGTGGCGTTGCACAGCAGCGCGATGTCGCAACCGGCGTCCAGCGACGCACGGGTGATGTCCGTCAGGCTGCCGCTGAGCGCCTTCATCGAGATGTCGTCGGTCATGATCAACCCGTCAAAGCCGATCTGATCGCGGATCAGCTGCATCATCGTGGGTGACACCGTGGCGGGCAGTTCGTCGATGGCGGCATAGACCAGATGCGCAGTCATCCCCATCGGCAGATCATTCAACGCCTTGAAGGGCGCGAAATCCCAGGCTGTCAGTGTTTCCAACACATCGTATACGACGGGCAGGTCCAGATGGCTGTCGGATTGCGCGCGCCCATGACCGGGGATGTGTTTCAGCACCGGCAGCACGCCGCCGTCCAAGAGACCATCGGCGACAGCGCGGCCCAACTCAGCCACGCGTGCGGGGTCAGTTCCATAGCAGCGATCGCGCAGGAAATCATGGGTTTGCGCGCCTGCCACATCAACCAACGGCGCACAATTGCTGTCGATTCCCAGTTCGTGCAACTCATGTGCGATGAGGCGATAGCGCAGATACATCGCCTCGGCGGCATTCCTGCCCGCTGCCGCAACATGTGGCAGCGGCGCGGGCCAGTTGCGCCAAAGCGGTGCGCGCAAGCGCTGCACGCGCCCGCCCTCCTGGTCGATGGTGATGGGGGCGTTGCGGCCAACCGCATCGCGCATATCGGCACAAAGGGCACGGACCTGATCGGCGCTGGCGATATTGCGTGCAAATAGGATAAACCCGAACGGATCGGCCTCGGCGAAAAAGCGTTTTTCCTGCGGACTCAGCCGCTCGCCGGTGGCGTCGAGGATGGTGGCGCCAAAATGGGTCATACCCGCACTCCGTAGATTGGGATTACCGCGTAACGACCGGTATACATTCGGCTTTTTCAGCAACAAGGGCTGAGCAGAAGCGCCGGGCATCTGCCAGATCATCAAACCCCATCGCGCGCAGGCGATAGAATGTGCGCCCGCCGCTGGTCGCCTTTTGGATCACACGATCCTTGTCTGCAAGATATTCCTCAAAGCGCGCGCCAAGGCGGCTCCATTCCTCGTTCGCTATCTCTTCGCTGGCAAAGGCGCCCAATTGCGCAAGGCGTGTACCGGTGGCGATTGACTCGGGATCGACGTCGCGCACTCCAGCGCCAGCCCCGCTTGCCGAGACCTGACGGATGTTGCTCAGATCGGCAGGGCGCGCGCGGGGCCTCAGTGAGGTGGCGATGCCGCCCATGGGCTGCTCTGCTTCTTCGGCGTCGGCGTCGGCGTCGGGCAGAGGGGAGTTTGGGGCGTCCTCCAGCGCAGCCATGGGGGTAATCCCTTGGCTTATGGCCTCGGCGAGGGCAAGCATGTCGTCGGAAACGGCCTCGGTTTTGGGCTCAGCAGTTTCCGGCACGGCAGTTTCTGAAGCAGCAATTTCTGAAGCAGCAATTTCGGGCTCAGCGGGTTCGATATCCTGCTGCACCTCGGCTTCAGGGGTCTCGGAGGCGTCAGCAGTCTCGGCGAGGGCCTGCTGCACGCGTTGGGGCGCGGCAGTCGGCGCGTCGTCTTCGCTCAGGTTAAGCGGCGCGGGGGCGAGGATCAGCTCATCCGGGGCATTGCCAGCGGTGCCGACGGCGGCGACCGCGTTGACAGACAAGCCCTGGTTGAGGGTCTGCCGCCCTCCCGGATCTTCGGGCTGGATGCGCATCGGTCCTTCGGCGGCGCGGATCACAGGCACACCGCTCACGTCGCGCACGAGGAGCTTGTACCCCCAGACCCCAAGGCCGATCACTAAACCGACCGACACAATCGAACCAATCGCGTAAGTGGCGCGTGACAAAGGATTTTGCGCCTTACCGTCATCCCATCGCGGCGCAGTTTGCGCGCTGCCATAAGCGCCACCGGTTGCGTCGTCCGCCCGCCCGCTTGCGGCCTCTTGTGCATGAAAATCTGCCATGTCCCGCCTCTTTGCCTCCGGCGTGCCAGAGGCTACCGGGGTGTGAAATCTGCCTCATTCAATCCCGGCGACGCGCGATTTTTATCGCATCTCTTCGGCCGGAGTGACGCCCAAGATACCCAAACCTGCGGAAATAACAACGCTTGCTGCCCTTACCAGCGCGATTTTCGCCTGAGACGTGGCAGGATCGCCCTCTTGGATGAATCGCAGTTCGGGCGCGTCGTGGCCCCGGTTCCACAGCGCGTGCAGGTCCGACGCCAGATCATAGAGATAGAACGCGACGCGGTGCGGCTCGCTGGTGCGGCCCGCGATTTCCACGAGGCGCGGCCATTCAGCGATCTTGCGCGCCAGCGCCAGTTCAGCCTCATGCGCGATCAGCGTCAGGTCGGCGGCCCCAAGGGCCTCGTCGCTGACGTCGATCCCCGCCTCTGCTGCTTTGCGAAGGACCGAGCAGACCCGCGCATGGGCATATTGCACGTAGAAAACCGGATTGTCCTTGGACTGCTCCAGCACCTTGTCGAAATCAAAATCGAGCGGTGCGTCGTTTTTACGGGTCAACATGACAAAACGGGTGACATCCGCCCCGACCAGATCGACCACGTCGCGCAGCGTCACGAACGTCCCTGCCCGCTTGGACATCTTGAACGGCTCGCCGTTCTTCCAGAGCTTGACCAGTTGCGTCAGCTTGATCTCGAGCGGGACCTTGCCATCCGAAAGGGCCGACACAGCGGCCTTCATGCGTTTGACATAGCCACCATGATCCGCACCAAAGACGTCGATCAGCAAATCGAACCCGCGCGTGACCTTGTCATAGTGATAGGCGATATCGGGGGCGAAATAGGTCCACGCTCCGTCGGATTTCTTAACCGGCCGGTCCACATCATCGCCATGCGCGCTGGAGCGAAACAGCGTCTGCTCGCGCGGCTCCCAATCCTCGGGCATTTTGCCCTTGGGCGGCTCAAGAACGCCCTCGTAGATCAACCCCTTGTCGTCGAGCGACTGGATCGCCTTTTCGATCAAGCCGGTTCCGTAGAACGACTTCTCGGACGAAAATTTGTCCATCTCGACGCCCAGAGATTTCAGGTCGGCGCGGATCAGGTCCATCATAGCATCGGTCGAATAGCTGCGCAGTTCAGCCAGCCAGACCTCTTCGGGTTGGCCGACCCAAGCATCGCCGATCTTGTCCTTGAGCGCCTCGCCAACTGCGATCAGGTAGTCACCGGGATAGGTGCCGTCGGGGAAATCGACGGCGCGGCCATGCGCCTCAAGGTAGCGCAGATAGACCGACCGCGCGAGCGTATCGACCTGCCCGCCGCCGTCGTTGATGTAATATTCGCGCGTGACATCATAGCCGTTGAAATCCAGAAGACTGGCCAATGCATCGCCAAAAACCGCGCCGCGCGTGTGGCCCACATGCAAGGGGCCGGTGGGGTTGGCGCTGACATATTCAACGTTGACGCGTTGGCCCTGCCCCACGGTCGAGCGTCCAAAATCGTCGCCGACGCTCAGGACATTACGCACGATGTCGCGCCAGCAGTCCGGCGCAAGGCGAAGGTTCAGGAAACCGGGGCCGGCCACCTCGGCGCTGTCGATGCGCGCGTCCTGTGTCAGCTGTTTGATCAGCGCGTCGGCAATGTCGCGCGGCTTTAGGCCCGCAGGCTTGGCCAGAACCATCGCCGCATTGGTCGCCATGTCACCATGTGCGGGATCGCGAGGTGGCTCGACCGTGACGTTGCCCAGGTCCAGCCCAGTGGGCAGCGTGCCTGCGGCTTCGAGCGCGCTCAGCGCGTCCAGAACGGCGGCGCGGATATCGGTAAAGAGGTTCATCGCAATCATCCCTTGAATTCGCCCCCGGTTTAGCATCGCGGCGCTTGGCGTCAATCCGCCGTGCTGCCCTTCCCTGCGTCACTGGCTGCGTTGGCCGCGGCCTCTTTGGCATTTTCCTCGCCGGTGCGCTCTGCCGCCTCGACCACACGTTCGCGTGCAGGCGACAGCGCCAGCAGGCGCATTCCTGCCCCTGCCTTTAGGGAGGCGTCGGCGGCAAGGATGCGCAGGGCACTACCCGGCGTAACCTCGGCCAGCGGGATCGACTCGGGGTTATCCGCCTGCCACTCATCCAGCCCATACTCCTCAGTCAGGTTGGTCGCGCGAATTTCCCAGCCCTCCTGCATATGGCGGGCCAACTCGAGATAGCGCAGATCACCAGCGATTGTGCGTCCGCCCAGCGTGGCGGGCAAAGCGTGGCGCGTATGTTCCTGCTTGGCGCGGCGCAGCTGATATACATGCTCGCGCCCGAATTCGGGAGCAAGGTCGGTGGCGACCAGCGTGTTATAGGCATCATTGTCGGACGTGGCGATGACGCGACCAAAGCTGATGAACTCAACCCCATGTTCGGCGCCGTCGGACAAGATATCGCCCACATAGATCGGCAGCCCCTGCTCGCGCGCGCTGCGCAGGCGGGCACGGTTGGCGTCGACGACCAGCACCGGGACCTCTTCCTTTTGGAGTGCGGCGGCGAAGGCGGCGGAAAAGCGCGATCCACCAACAAAGATGACCCCCGGCACCTGCCCGCCGGCCAACCCCAGCGCGCGCGCCATGGGCCGCAGAGTAAAGCCGTGCAGAACTACGGTCGCTGCGACCAGCGCAAAGGCCAGTGGCGTCAGCAACGCCGCATCCTCGACCCCTGCATTCACCAAACGGTCCGAGAATAGGCCAGCGACCGCCACCAGCACCACACCGCGCGGGCCGGTAAAGGCGACCAGCAGCCGCTCGCGCATCGGGATATTGCTGAACGCGAGCGAGGTCATCACCGTTACCGGGCGCACAATCAGGATCGTGGCGACCACAAAGGCCAGCGCGGGCCATCCCAGCAGGCTGAGCCGTTCGATATCCATCGATGCCGCCAGCAGGATGAATACGCCGGAAACCAGCAGGATCGTCGCGTGCTCCTTGAAGCGGCGCAGCTCGGTATAACTGGGAAGGCCCGCATTCGCGATGTAAAAGCCCATGATTGTCACCGCCAACAGCCCACTTTCGTGCAGGCTGCTGTCGGCCAGGGCAAAGACCAGCAGCAGCGAGGCAAACAGCACCGGCACCTTCATGTATTCCGGCACGCGGCCCCGGCGGAACCCTTCGGACAGCAGCCAGCCTGCGGCGACGCCCATCACGGTGGCCAGCGCGATACCAACGCCCATGTCCCAGATCGCGGCGCCGAATGTCTCGCTGGCGTAGATCACCAGCACCACCTCAAAGGCGAGGACAGCGGCCAGCGCGCCAATGGGGTCGTTAACGATCGCCTCCCATTGCAGCAGTTGCGCGGGACGTTTGCTGAGCCGCGCGGTGCGCAAAAGCGGCGCGATGACAGTCGGACCGGTCACGATCATGATGCCGCCGAACACTGCCGCACTGGCCCAGCTAAGGCCTGCGATATAGTGCAGCGCCAGCGCTGAGCCTAGCCAACCAATCGGCGCGCCGATCAGCACCAGTCGCCGCACGCCTTTAGCGGCCTCGCGCAAGCTGTGCAGGTTCAGCGTCATGCCCCCCTCAAAGAGGATGATGGCCACCGCAATCGAGATCATCGGCCCCATCAGCGGGCCGATGTCACGCTCAGGGTCAAAGATGCCAAGGCCCGGCCCGATCACTAGCCCCGCAAGCAGCATCAGCACGATGGCAGGCAATCGCAACCTCCACGCTACCCATTGCGCGCCAACGCCGATTGCGCCGACCAGCGCAAAGGCCATGACCGGCGCCATCGCGCCCGCTGTCTCAACTGCCATGGCTTATATCTCCAGTCTCATTCGGCCAGGACCCGGCCCCGCCACGACCGCCCAGATGCCGCGCATGCTGTGCAAACGCGAAACGGTCGGTCATCCCGGCGATATAGTCGCTGACCAGCCGGGCCAGCGCGGTCGTCGTGTCTGCCGCCGCCACGTCGCTCTGCCAGCGGCGCGGCAGAAACTCAGGCTGTGCCATATAGAACGGAAAGAGGCCCTCGACCACCTCGCTCGCCTCAGTGCGCTGCACCATCACCTTGGGCGCGCGATACATACGCGTAAATAGAAAGCGCCGGATCACCTGCAAATCGCGCCAGAGCGTGTCCGAAAACTTGATAACCGGGCGGCCTAGATGCCGCACTGCATCGCTGCTGGCGACGTCCGATGCGGCAATGATATCGCGCGAGGTTTCGATCACGTCGCCGACCATGACGCCAAAGACACGGCGCAAGGCCTCGTGTCGCCGCCGGTAAGGATCGAGCCCGGGATAGAGGAGATCGACCTCGCCGTAGCATGTGTCGAGGATGGGCAGTTCGGCCACTTCGGCCTCGGTAAAGAGGCGCGCGCGCAGACCGTCATGCAGATCGTGATTGTTGTAGGCAATGTCGTCGGCCAGCGCGGCCACCTGCGCTTCGGCGCTTGCATGTGTGTGCAGCTCCAGATCGTGGCGTGCGTCATATTCGGCCAGCGCGTAAGGCAGATCACCCGTTACCGGCCCGTTATGTTTGGCCAGCCCTTCCAGTGTCTCCCATGTCAGGTTCAGCCCGTCGAATTCGGCGTAGTGCCGCTCCAGCACGGTAACGATCCGGATTGCCTGCGCGTTGTGATCAAAGCCGCCGTAGGGCTGCATCAGCGCGTGCAGCGCGTCTTCGCCAGTGTGTCCGAACGGCGTGTGGCCCAGATCATGCGCCAGCGCCACCGCCTCGGTCAGTTCGCCGTTGAGGTCCAACGCGCCGGCAATCGTGCGCGCAACCTGCGCGACCTCAATGGAATGCGACAGGCGCGTGCGAAAATAATCACCCTCATGGGCGACGAAGACCTGCGTCTTGTGCTTGAGCCGCCGAAAGGCACTGGAATGGATGATCCGGTCGCGGTCGCGCTGGAAACACGAGCGGAATGCGCTCTCTTCTTCGGCCTTGAGCCGCCCGCGTGATCGGTCTGGATGTGCGGCGATGCGCGAGGTCATGTGAGCGGCCTCCTTGCCGGGTGGTGCTGGGGGTCATATATTGCATCTCAAGCAATAGCGAAACTGCCCAGTTCCCTTCGGAGGCCATCAATGAATTTGCCACCCACAGTCACCGACCGCGCATTCGAGCGTCTGAGCGAAATCGGCGCAGGCGATAAGGGACAGGCCCTGCGCGTCGCCGTCGAGGGCGGTGGATGCTCGGGCTTTCAGTATGAGATCAAGCTGGACATGCCTGCCGACGACGATCTGGTGCTGGAGGGACAAGGGCAGAGGGTCGTTGTGGACGCTATGTCACTGCCATTCCTGACAGGTGCGGTCATCGACTTTAGCGAAGAGTTGATCGGCGCGCGGTTTGTCATCGAAAATCCGAACGCCAGCAGCAGCTGTGGATGCGGAACATCTTTTTCGATGTAACACAGGGTGTTACGGTGCGCTCCTAATTCCAAACATCACTCAGCTGGAATCAACTTGCGCGACTGCCCGCCCGGAAATGCCTGATCATAGATCAGCCACGCCCCCGCCGTGATCACCAGAGCCGCCCCAAGGTAAAGCGCCGGTCCCGGCACCTCGCCAAAGACGGCAGCGCCAATGATGACCATCCACAGGAATTGCAGGTTCATCAGCGGTGTGATCACATATGCAGGCAGCGCCTTGAACGCTGCCACCAGCACCCAACGTGCGCCGAACAGCAGACCAGCATATAGTGTGGCCCAGCCCAAATCGACCAACCCCATCGGTGCCCAGAAAAAGGGCAGCGCGCAGGCACTGACGGCCCCCAACGCAAGATTTGGCCAGAATACTTGCGCCAAGAGGTTGCCGTCGCGCACTCCGATATAGCGCGATGCCATCATGGACACCGTGCCCAAAAGCACCGCGGCCAGCGCCACCGCATGGCCAAGACCCAATGACTGAAACCCACCGGGCGCGAGGCACAAGAGGCCGACGATGCCCAGCATTACCGCGCCCCACGCCTGTGGGCGCACCATTTCGCCCAGCACCGGGCCGGACAAAAGCGCCGTGATCAGCGGGATCATCGCAATAAAGAGAAACACCTCGGCAAACGGCAAAAGGCGGAACGCATAGAAAAATGCAGCCGCCCCTAGCACGGTCGCCCCGCTACGCAGCGCCATGGCGCGCGGACAGGTCGTGGCGACGCCGCGCGGCGTCGGTCCCGCGCGATTGAACAACACCGCCAGCAGCGCAACGATGCCACCCGACAACGCGAAAAGCTGCGGCGCCGCATAGCTTGCCGCGAACATTTTGGTGATGGCATCGGCGCTGGAAATGAGCGCGGTATAGATCACCGTCAGCCCGACACCGGTCAGAATGGTCGCACCCGCAGCGCGCGCAGCGATCATTGTGCAGCCCCCATGGAAGGCACCCCGCCGCGCAGGCCGACACGCGCGAAACCCTCAAAAAATGCGGCAAATTGATCGGTCGATGCCTCGGCGGCGATCAGCGCCGCCTGCGCCTCGTCCGAGACCTGCGCTGCGACTTCGCCGCGCATGGCCTCCCAATCGGCAGAACGGGCATGGCCCATTGAGTAAATGCACTGCGACAACTCGCGCAGCGGCGCAGATCTGGGCCGCGTGCGTGCAAATGTCAGCCGCCCCTCAGGCACATGATCGCCGAAACCACCCTGCCCCGCGCGGGTCATGAACCAGTTCAGCATGAGATATTCGTGGTAGTCGTCCTGAAATCCGTCCCCGTCCTCCAGCGCAAAGGTGCGGATCTGTTGGGTCAGCCAGATTTCCCAGACTTCGGGCGCTTCCATCCCGGCGAAACGCAGCGCCAAGCAGATTTCGGCCAGCAGATCGGCATTGAAATCGAGGAAGGCCAACGTGCCGGCAAACATCAGGCTGCGCTGAGCGGCATCGTCCAGATGCGGATCGGTGCGGCCATATTCGGACAGATAGAACACAATATGCGTCAGTTCATACGCCGCCTTCTTGTTTGGCATCGTGAAGGTGTGCGACCGCGCGGCGAAGCCACGCAGACGTGCATCAAGGCCGGTATCGCCGGGCAGCGGATCGACGCCGCGCCGTGCGCAAAGGCGTCGTGCCTCGGCGCGTTGCAGATCCGACAGCTCCGCGTCGGCCAGCCCTTGGTGGGCAATCCATTCGGTCAGTGCCGCGCCCTTGCCGCCCTGCATCCCGAGGTCTTCGAGGTCGAGGCAAATCGACAGCAAAAAGCGGTAATACTGCGGAAAGAATTCCATCCGCTGCTCGATTTCGTCGTAAAATGACTGATAGGCGGACAGTGCACCGGGGGCCATGTCGGCGCCGGTGGATTCAAGGATGTTCAGCATTTCGGCGTTTTCCTTGAGCCAGAAAACATCCTCCTGCGTGCGCCGTCCTTGCGCAAAGGTCTTGAGCAAGGCCGCTTGGCGCGCGGCCTTGCTGTGCTGCCGGAACGGGACGTCGAGTTGGACGATGGTGGTCATTTTGGTGATCTCCATTTCAAAAGGTCCGGACCCGAGGCCCCGTTCAAGCGCTGCGATTACATGCTCGAGGTGAACATTTCGACAGCGTCGCCTTCGCGCGCTTCGCCGATAGGCGTCATCGAGGAGGTGAATGCGCCCACTGCCTCGCCAACCGCGACAGGTGCCATCGACGACGTGAACATCTGAACGTTGTCACCCGCGGTCGCATCGGCAGTGATCGAAGGGCCCATCGAGGAGGTGAACATCTCGACGTTGTCGCCGGCAGATGCATCAGTACGGGCCGAGGGGCTCATTGAGGACGTGAACATTTCGACATTGTCACCGGCGCTGGCGTCAGTGTGGGCCGAAGGGGCCATCGAGGATGTGAACATCTGGACGTTGTCGCCGACAGAGGCATCGGCGCGGGCCGACGGGCTCATCGACGAGGTGAACATTTCAACATTGTCGCCTGCGGCCGCCTCGCTGCGCATCGAGGGCGCCATGGATGAGGTGAACATCTCGACGCTGTCACCAGCCGATGCATCGCTGCGCAGGGTCGGCGCCATCGACGACGTGAACATTTCGAGACCTTCGCCCAGGCCAGCATCGGCAGCAGCAACCGGTGCCATGGACGAGGTGAACATTTCTGTCGCGACGCCGTCATGCAGGTTGTGAGTGCGCGTGCTTTGAGCGGCGGCGAAGGTGAGTTCTGTTTTGCGTTGAGCTGTCATTTTCGTAATCCCCAGATTGATGTTGTTGACCCCCAGAGGCTTGCAGCTTGTGGCGAAACTGCCAAGGAAAATTTCAACCTAAAGGCGAGCAAGGGTTCAAAAACGAGGTCAAGAACGGGGTGTAAGGTGCACTGACTCTTGATGAATTTCGGAGGCCAAAAAAACTTATCCACAGGTGTTTTTGACGTGATTTTGCCCCTGTTTCTGTCTGAGAAACAGCCGTTTCATCCACAACTTTAACGTGTTTGCCAGTTTTTATGGATCGGAAGAGGCGACTCACCTCTGTCGGATTCGGGGGTGCGATTCGCGACAAGGCGCACCCTGCGACTTGCCCCTGCCGCAGAGCTGCGCGATAGAGGGGAGCTATACCCAATCCCGCCCCAACCTTGCGAGGACCGGCAGATGAAAGTTGCGACGTTCAACATCAACGGCATCAAGGCTCGGATAAACGCCCTGCCCGATTGGCTGGACGAGTCGGAGGCCGACGTCGTGCTGCTGCAAGAGATTAAATCGGTCGATGAGGCATTCCCGCGCGAAATTTTCGAGGATTGCGGCTATACCGTCGAAACACATGGGCAAAAGGGTTTTAACGGGGTTGCGATCCTGTCGAAACTGCCCCTTGAGGACGTCACGCGCGGCCTGCCCGGCGACGAAAGTGACGAACAGGCCCGCTGGATTGAGGCCACCGTGATCGGCGATCAGACGGCGCTGCGCGTCTGCGGCCTATACCTGCCCAATGGCAACCCGGTGCCGGGGCCGAAATACGATTACAAACTGTCGTGGATGGAGCGGATGCAAACCCGCGCCGCCGAGCTGCTGGCGCTGGAAGAGCCGTTCCTGATGGCGGGCGACTATAACGTGATCCCGCAAGACGAGGACGCCAAACGCCCCGAGGCATGGCAGGAGGACGCGTTGGCCCGCCCCGAAACGCGTGCGGCCTTTCGCCGTCTGCTAAACATGGGCTTTACCGAGGCGTTCCGCGCCCGGACCCAAGGGCCCGGTCACTACAGCTTCTGGGATTATCAGGCGGGGGCATGGAACAAGGACGATGGCATTCGCATCGATCATTTCCTGCTCAGCCCCGCCTGCGCTGATATGCTGGAGGACTGCCAGATCGACCGTGAAATCCGCGCGCGTGAAAAGCCGTCGGATCATGTGCCTGTCTGGGTGCGCCTGCGCGCCTGATCACCCCCGGAAAGGGCAAACTCATGGATAATCTACGCGGCAGCATTCTGATGCTGGTGGCAATGGCCGGTTTCGCCGCCGAGGATCTTTTCGTCAAACTGCTGTCGGAAAACATGCCTGTGGGGCAGATATTGATGATGCTGGGCACGGCGGGCTGTGTCACCTTTGCCATCGCCACGCGCGCCCAGGGCACGCGCCTCATCAGCCCCGTGCTGCTGACGCGCCCTGTTATACTGCGCAACGTGGGCGAAATCATCGCAGCCGTGACTTATATCACCGCGCTGGCGCTGGCGGACCTGTCGACCGTGTCGGCGATCCTTCAGGCGACGCCTCTAGCGGTGACGCTGGGGGCCGCGCTCTTTATGGGGGCGCAGGTTGGCTGGCGACGCTGGTCGGCGATCCTCGTCGGGCTGATCGGCGTGTTGATGATCGTGCGGCCCGGTTTGGACGCGTTCGACGTTTCATCCATCTTTGCCGTCATTTCGGTCGTCGGGCTTGCGATCCGCGATCTGGCGACGCGTGCGATCCCGACCAGTGTGTCATCCATGCAGCTGTCCTGTTACGCCTTTGGCACGATGGTGCCGACAGGTGCTGTGATGCTGATGTTCCACGGAGAGCCGTCGATGCCGGACCCGCTCGCGTGGGCATACCTTCTGGGTGCGATGGTGTTTGGCGTCATGGCCTATTATTTCATCGTCGGTGCCATGCGCATCGGCGAGGTCGCTGCCGTCACCCCGTTTCGATATGCGCGCCTGATCTTTGCGCTGATCCTCGGGATGAGCCTGCTGGGCGAGCGCCCCGATACATGGACGCTGATCGGCGCGGCGGTCATCATCGCCTCGGGCCTCTATACGCTGATCCGCGAGCAGCGGCTGGCGCGGCACGCCTTTCGACAAGCCAAGCCAAAGGGGCCGCTCTGAGCGAAGCAATTCCATTACCCGCGCCAATTTGATAACTGATCGCTAACGCATTTCACCAGACAGGGACGACACATGAGCAGCATCATAGACATCCACGCCCGCGAGATCCTCGACAGCCGGGGCAACCCGACCATCGAAGTCGACGTCACCCTTGAGGACGGCACCATGGGCCGCGCCGCCGTGCCCTCGGGCGCGTCCACCGGCGCCCATGAGGCGGTCGAGAGGCGCGATGGCGACAAGGGACGCTACATGGGCAAGGGCGTGCTGGACGCGGTTGATTCCGTGAATGGCGAGATACTGGATGCGCTGGAAGGGTTCGACGCGACCGAGCAAGTTGCGCTGGACATGGCGATGATCGAAATGGACGGCACCGACAACAAGTCGCGCCTCGGGGCGAACGCGATCCTTGGCGTCTCGCTCGCGACGGCCAAGGCGGCGGCGGATTACACCGGTCAGCCACTCTATCGCTATGTCGGCGGCACCTCGGCCCGCGTATTGCCCGTCCCGATGATGAACATCATCAACGGTGGCGAGCATGCGGACAATTCGATCGACATCCAGGAATTCATGATCATGCCCGTGGCTGCGGACAACATCCGCGAGGCCATCCGCATGGGTGCTGAAGTGTTCCATACGCTCAAGGGTGAGCTCTCGGCGGCTGGGCTATCCACCGGTATCGGCGACGAGGGCGGTTTCGCGCCCAATATCGCCAGCGCCCGCGAAGCACTGGATTTCATCCTGAAAAGCATCGAAAAAGCCGGCTACAAGCCCGGCGAGGATATCTACCTTGCCCTTGATTGCGCCGCGACCGAGTATTTCAAAGGCGGCAAATACGAGATGACCGGCGAGGGTAAATCGCTGACCTCAGCTGAAAACGCCGACTACCTCGCCGCGCTGGTCGCGGATTATCCCATCATCTCAATCGAGGATGGCATGTCCGAGGACGACTGGGACGGCTGGAAGGCGCTTACCGACAAGCTGGGCGATAAGGTGCAGCTGGTCGGCGACGATCTGTTCGTCACGAACCCCGAGCGTCTGGCGCAGGGCATCGCGCGCGGTTCCGCGAATTCGATGCTGGTCAAGGTCAACCAGATCGGCACGCTCACGGAAACGCTACGCGCCGTGGATATGGCGCACCGGGCCGGGTTTACGAACGTCATGTCGCACCGCTCGGGCGAGACGGAGGATGCGACCATCGCGGATCTCGCCGTCGCCACTAATTGCGGGCAGATCAAGACCGGCTCGCTGGCGCGTTCGGACCGGCTGGCCAAATATAACCAGCTGATCCGCATCGAGGAAATGTTGGGCGAGACGGCGGAATATGCTGGGCATAGTGTCTTGCGGGGGTAATCGGTCGCGCGTCTTTGTGAAGGCGCGCAACGTCGCTCGGCTGTCGTATCAGTCACGATATAACAAAAAAGGCGCTGCAGTGATGCCGCGCCTTTTTCGTTCATCCTGTAGCCATCTTACTTACGGGCAAGCCGCCTCGTAATAGGTGCCATCACCGCGCGAGTAGGCGCAAACCTTGCGGTTCTGGTTCTGCGCAACGACCGTACCGGCAGCCGCGCCGCCAAGGGCCGAGATCAACTGCCAGTCGCTGCCAGCGCCCAACGCTTTGGCCGTCAGCAGGCCAGCAGCCGCGCCGCCTGTCACACCTGCGACAGTGCGCTGGTTCGTGGTAAGGTTCTCGCAGGCGCCAAGGCCCAGCACCGCAGTGCATGCAATCGCGGATATCCACATCTTCATAAAGTAACTCCTTCGTGTGTCAGTCGGTTGCACCATTACGGTGCACATAAAGGTGCACACGCGACGGCTGTGAGCTGTAAACGCTATCGGCCCGCCTTAGTTCCACCCCGATAGTTATAAAATGCTGTTCAGGGCAAAAAACTGCCGACGTGCTGCAACTATCCGCCGGAAGGCTGCGTGTATTGGGCCAGACCCCGAACAGGCGGGCCGATTTGTAGGAGACATAGCACAGACTGAGATACTCCATGAAACCGTTTAGCACGCTCGCGCTGGCATCTATCCCGTCGTCACCGCCTCGATTGCATTCGGCGCAAACCCTGTGGTCGGCGGTGCCGACCTGTTTGCGGCCAAGACCATCGTCGACATCACGCTGAAATCTAAAGGGCCATCTATCGTCTTTGCCCCGACGATCGCCAATGTCGATCAATCGAACGGCGCGTTTCACGTCGTCGATATAGTTCTCGTGCCGAAATTAACCGACACGACACGAGACGTCGCAGACACGCCCCATAAGGCGTTAGCGGCGCGAGGACGGGTCACCCATTTGACGATTGTACAAAGTCTACTAGTTGCCGGGTCGATCCGTCCTCACCAGCCGCCGAAGTATCACCTGCCAGAACAGGTCGTAGCGCCGCCGCCAGTTCCTTGCCCAGTTCGACGCCCCATTGATCGAAAGAGTTGATGCCAAGGATCACCCCCTCGACGAAAACGCGATGCTCGTAGAGCGCGATGATCTGGCCCAGTCGGCGCGGCGTCAGCAAATCATAGATCAGCGTCGTCGAAGGCCGGTTCCCCGGAAAAACGCGATGGCGGGCCTGTCTCTCAAGCTCGGCCCCGGCAAAGCCTTTTTCCTTCATCAGCGCGCGCGCCGTCTCCAGATTGCGGCCCTGCATCAGCGCCTTGGACTGTGCGAGGCAGTTGGCGATCAGCAGCGTGTGGTGATGTGCTAGATCCGGCTCATGACCTTTCGTCGCCAGTAGAAATTCGCACGGCACGATCTGGCTGCCCTGATGGATCAGCTGATAGAAGGCGTGCTGCCCGTTGGTGCCCGGCTCGCCCCAGACGACGGGGCCGCTACCTTGGCTGAGGGCGCGTCCGTCCATCGCCACGCCCTTGCCGTTAGATTCCATTTCCAGCTGTTGCAGATAGGCGGGCAGCCGTCCCAGACGCTGGTCATAGGGCAGCACGGCGCGGGTCGGATAGCCACAGGCCTGATGATGCCAAAGGCCGACGAGTGCCAGCAGCAGCGGCATGTTTTCCTCGGGTGGTGCGGTGCGGAAATGCTGGTCCATCGCCTCGGCGCCGCGCAGGAAATCGGTGAAATCGTCGGTTCCGATGGCGATCATCAGCGACAGACCGATCGGCCCCCAAATCGAATAGCGTCCGCCGACCCAGTCCTCAAATCCAAAGACGCGGGATGCGTCGATACCGAACGCGGCTGCCCTCTCTTCATCCGACGACAGCGCGGCGAATTGATCGCCCGGATTGTCGATTGATGCCCCGATCCAATCGCGCGCAGTGGCGGCGTTGGTCATCGTTTCGGTCGTGGTGAATGTCTTGGACGCGACCAGCACCAGCGTGCGCGCAGGATCAAGGCCCGCCAACGTGTCAGCTATATCAGCACCATCCACGTTCGAGACGAAATGGCACCGCGGCCCGTCATGATAAGGCGACAGCGCGCGTGCCGCCATTTCAGGCCCCAGATGCGAGCCGCCGATACCGATATTCACGACGTCAGTGATCGTGCCGCCCGCCCCCTTGAACGCGCCGCTGCGCACTGCCCCGGCAAAGCTCTTCATCCGCGCCAGAGTGTCGCGAACGCCGGGCATGACATCCTCGCCATCCACCATCACCGGCTTGCCCGACAAGTCGCGCAGCGCCGTATGCAGCACGGCGCGGTCTTCGGTCTCGTTTATGGGCTGGCCGGTAAACATCGCCTCCCGGCGCGCCGCGACCCCGCGATCCTCTGCCAGTGCCAGCAAGGCGGCGCGGGCGTCCTCGGCTATCGACGTCTTGGAATAGTCCAGCAGCATTCCATCCCAGCGTACCGAAAAATTCGCTGCGCGCCCGGCGCCAAACAACGGCGCGATGCCACGTGCGCGAGCCTTTTCAGCCAGGGTTTTCAGATCGCGCCACATTTCAGGGGGCCCAATGCACGGTGGCATCGTCCAGAAGGGCGACAATCGGCGCGTGCGCCGCGTCCTGCCCGCGCGCCCGTTCCAGCGCGGCGCGTTTGGCCTCACCGGTGATGACGACGTGCAAATGCATGGCACCCCGCAGCACATGCGCGGCGAGCGTGATACGCGGCTCTGGCTCGCCCTCGATCCGCACGGGGACCAAAATCGGCGCGTCATGCGCCAGCGCCGCCTCAAGATTAGGCGCACGCGGAAACATCGAGGCGGTGTGCATGTCCTCGCCCATGCCCACCAGCGCAACGTCGATCGGCAGGCGTGGTGCGATCCCCTCGGACAATTGCGGTGCGGCCTCTTCGGGCGATGCGCCCTCGATATAAAGTGGCAGCAAGGTCGCCGACGCCGCCCGCTCGCAGATGAGGCGTTGCGCGATCATCCCCCCGTTTGAACGCAGATGCGCCTGCGGTCTCCACCGCTCGTCGCTGGGCAGGACGTCGACGCGGTCCCACTCCAGTCGCGCGCCGCAAAGCGTGTCAAAAACCGGCCCCGGCGTGCTGCCGCCCGGCACCACCAGCAAGGCGCGCTCGCGCTGACGCAAAGCCGCGTTCAGCTGGGTCGAGATGACATCGGCGAGGCCCATCGCCATGAATTCCGAATCTGGATATTCCTGCAGCTTCATGGTCGTATCTCCCGCCAGCTACGCCCGTCGCGATGCATCAAGGCCAGTGCGTCATCCGGTCCTGAACTGCCCGTGGCATAGCGCAGCGGCGCTGCGCCCGATGCCTCCCATGCGTCGATGATCGGGTCGGTCCATTCCCACGCCGCCTCGACTTCGTCCCCGCGCATGAAAAGGGTCTGATCGCCGCGGATCACATCCATGATAAGCCGCTCATAGGCGTCGGGAATGTCGGCGGCCTCCGGCCCCAATGCCTCGGAAAAGGTCATGTCGAGCGGTACGTCGACCAGCCGCATTCCGCCCGGCCCCGGCTCTTTGATGGTTACGCCCATCTCGATCCCCTCATTGGGTTGCAGGCGAATGGTCAGAATGTTGCGGTGGCGCCCCGCAGCAGCGCCAAAGATCGAGTGCGGCGCGTCCTTGAACACAATTGCAATCTCGCTGGCGCGCGCGCGCAACCGCTTGCCTGTGCGCAGATAAAAGGGCGTTCCGGCCCACCGCCAATTGCAGATTCGCGCCTTGATCGCGACAAAGCTCTCGGTCAACGTGTCGCAATTTTCCACCTCGTTGCGATAGCCCGGCAGGCGGTCTGTGCCCTCATACTGGCCGCGCACGACATCACCTGGCTCGACTGGAGACAGCGCGCGAATGACCTTTAGCTTTTCGTCGCGCACGGCGTGGGGGTCATATTTCGCCGGCGGCTCCATCGTGGTCAGGCACAGGAGTTGCATGATGTGGTTCTGCATCATGTCGCGCATCGCGCCGGATTTATCATAATACCCGCCGCGCGTGCCGACGCCGCCGGATTCGGCAACGGTGATCTGGATATGATCGACATATTGGCTATTCCAGAGCGGCTCGAACAATGTGTTGCCGAACCGGATTGCCATCAGGTTCTGCACGGTCTCCTTGCCCAGATAGTGATCAATCCGGTAGATCTGCGTCTCTTTGAAGTGCTTCGCCAGTTCGGCATTCAGCGCGCGGGCCGATGCCAGATCGCGCCCGAACGGCTTTTCCACCACAATGCGCGCCTCGGGCGTGGCCAGCCCATGCGCCTCGATCCGCGTTGCCAGATCGCCAAAGAGCGCGGGCCCGACCGAGAAGTAGAAGGCGCGGATACGCTCTGATCCGTCCAGCCGATCCTTGAGCGCGGCCCATCCGTCGTCGCCACGCGCGTCCAGTGTGACATAGCTCAGCTGGCTCAGAAATGTCTCTAGATGCTCGGCCGCGCAGACGGCGTCATCGTCGAACTCGTCGATGGCCGCGCGGGCAAAATCGCGGTAGGCCGCGTCATCCATATCGCCGCGCGCGGCGCCGATGATGCGCGCATCCCGATCCATCTGGCCTGCGCAATATCGCCGGAATAGCGCCGGCAGGATCTTGCGCCGGGCCAGATCGCCGGTACCGCCGAAAATCACCAGATCGAACGGCTGTGCGGGAATGACGCGCGATACCATGGATTTGCCTCCTCTTCGTCGCGCACCTTAGCACTCTGACGCGCGTTCACAACTGTGTCAGGCGCGTGCAGGCGGCTTTTCATACAGGCGTCACCGGGATAGGCACGGAAGGCAGAGCACCGGAAAGGATCCCATGAAAGACGCCCCCCATGCAGGCGCCGCCAATGCCGGCAAATTTTGTGATCCAGAACGCACCGCCAAGGGCGAGCCGCGCGCGCATGTCGCGCTAGGTCATGCCGAAACGCTGTGGTTCAACACCGGCACGCTATGCAACATTGAATGCGCCAATTGCTATATCCTCAGTTCGCCCACCAATGACGCGCTGGTCTACATCTCCGAGGCCGAGGTGGTCGATTATCTGGACCAGATTGAGGCGCGCGGCTGGCCAGTTCGCGAGATAGCCTTTACCGGCGGCGAGCCTTTCATGAACCCTCAGATGATCGGCATGACCCGCGCGGCACTGGCGCGGGGTTATGATGTGCTGATCCTGACGAACGCGATGCGCCCGATGATGCGCAAATCCATGCGCGCCGGGATCGACGAACTGAACGCCGCATATCCGGGCAAAATGACCTTTCGCATATCGGTAGATCACTGGTCCGAGGCGCTGCATGACCAAGAGCGCGGCAAAGGCGCCTTTGCCCGCACGATCGTTGGCATGGACTGGCTGCGCGATCACGGCGTACCCATGGCCGTTGCCGGACGCACCCTCTGGAGTGAAAGCGAGGCGGACGGGCGCGCGGGCTATGCGCACCTCTTTGCGCAGCGCGGCTACGACATCGACGCGCAGAACCCGGGCGCGACTGTGCTCTTTCCAGAAATGGATGAAGAGGTCGAGGTACCCGAAATTACGACCGCCTGCTGGGACATCCTGAACAAGTCCCCCGACGCAGTGATGTGCGCGTCCTCGCGTATGGTGGTCAAGCGCAAGGGCGCTGCCCGCCCCGCTGTGCTGGCCTGCACGCTCCTGCCCTACGCACCCGAATTCGAGCTGGGCGAAACGCTCGCCGAGGCCGAGCGTGACGTGGCCCTCAACCATCCCCATTGCGCAAAATTCTGCGTCTTGGGCGGGGCCAGCTGCTCGGCTTGAAGCGCGGCGCTCCGCGTCGAGTTTGTGCCGTTCAATTGCTCATCCTAGCCCCCTCTCGTTCGAAAGCCGCGGGGGCGTTCCGGCCAAATCTAGCGCTGCGCACGCATTTCCGTTCGTTGTCCAAGCGCATCACTGGCACCGAGGATGCCAAACCGCGCGCGCCCCTGAACAGTCCGCTGAGGTCTAGCGCATGGTCCATTTGAACAGTCACCTGCGGGACCACATCCTGCACAACTTCAACACACGTGGGCGGATATCGGACACGGCTATCGTCACCGAAGTGAACGTCTCTGATGAAACCGTCCACTGCAATCTGAAGAACTTCGAGACTGAGGGGGCTTTGCGCCGCGCCCATGGCGCAGTGATCCAAGACGTGCAGCGGACCGATTTCCAGTTAGCGTGAAATAACGAAGGCTTATGAGATTGGTATTTTGGTGGCCGAAGTTTTTACCGATCCCGGCACATCGCTGGAAATGATCGAGAGGTCTTATGGTCATGTGCGGGCCAGAACAACGGCGCGCGTGACGGATGCAGATGCAAGGTGGGGGGTCATGGGCGGCGCAGCAGCGGCATCTCTCAAATTGGGATTCCGAATCTCAGCAATATGGCCTGTGGAAATACGGCCGGGCGTGGGTGATGTACGACGATCCCAGATGGGACGACTGACCGCGCCCGATCCAAGCTGGAAACACCGCATAATAACGTCACCGTGTATCGTCCTGTCGCCTATCCCTGCTTGCCCCGGTGGCGCGCGGGCCCCATATTCAAAAGATGTTAAAGTTCACCCCTATCCTGCTGGCATTGATCTACGCCTACGTCATGTTCCGTTTTTCGGTCTGGCGCACGTCGCGCGATCTGACGGGCAATTCCAGTGAACTGGCCGACCCGAAACTCAAAGCGCTGACCGACCGGCTGGCCGCCGCGCTCGATCTTGCGCGCATTCGCGTCCATATCTACGAGATTGATCCGGTCAACGGCCTTGCCGCGCCGGATGGGCGCATTTTCATCACACGGGGGTTTTATGCAAAATTCCAATCCGGTGATGTGTCGGGCGAAGAGCTGACATCGGTTATCGCACATGAGCTGGGGCATGTAGCCTTGGGACATTCGCGACGGCGGATGATCGATTTCTCTGGCCAGAATGCGCTGCGCACCGCCCTCGCCATGGTGCTGTCGCGGTTCCTGCCGGGTATCGGCATCATGATCGCGGGCGCGCTGACATCCCTTCTGGCCGCGCGGCTGTCGCGGGGCGACGAATACGAGGCCGACGAATACGCCGCCGCGCTGCTGGTCAAGGCCGGGATCGGGACCGCACCGCAGAAGTCGCTGTTTCGCAAGCTGGAGGCGCTGACGAAATCCAATTCCGGCGCAGCGCCTGCTTGGATGATGAGCCACCCCAAAACGCACGAGCGTATCGCCGCAATCGAAAAGCTGGAGGCGCGTTGGGGGCAGGCCTGAGGTGGTTGCCTATCCCAGCGCCTTGGCGAGGCGCGGCAGGCGCGCTTTTTTCAGCAGGGCGCGCATCGTCCAGTCCGCGCCGCTAAGGCGCTGCGCCTCGGCCAGAATGTTTGCGCCAACTTGGGCTATCATGTCAGGTTGCGCCTGCCAGATGCCGTGTAACAACGCATCCGGATCGCTGCGCGACAACCCTTCTTCGGCCAGGATCTGGCGTGGAAAATCCTTGGCGTTGAGGGTGACGATGACGTCGGCTGACCCCGCAATGGCAGCGGCCAGAACATGGGTGTCAGCAGGATCGGGCAGCCACAACCGCGCCTCGAGCGAGGGTGGCCATGTCACCTCGGCGCCCGGCCAACCGACCGCTAGCAGCGCCGCCTCTGCCCCTGCCTGTGCTACACCTTCGGGACCTAGCTTGACCGCCGCGCGCTGCCATTCTTCGATGATGCGCGCCGACCAGAGCGGCGTGAAGGCCCCTGCCCGTGCTGCGCCCAGCAGCATCTGGCGCATGACCGTGGGATAGATCACGCAGGTATCCAGCAGTGCCTTCACAGCCGAAAGAAGAGCGCCTTGAGATATCCCGATTCCGCCAGTTGCGGATGCATTGGATGATCAGGCCCCGCGCCGCCGGTATGGATCAGTTGGGCCGCGCGGCCCGTTTCATGCAGGCCCCGTCCGATGCCCCGCAAGCAGGCGCGGCGGAACGCCTCCATGTCGGCCGCGTGGCTGCATGAACAGAGGACCAGAAATCCACCCTCGCGCACCAACGGCGCAGCGAGGCGTGCGGTACGCTCATAAGCGCGCAGACCGGCCTCCAGCGCCTTTTTCGACGGGGCAAAGGCGGGCGGGTCGCAAACGACCATATCGAACGTCGCACCTTCCTGCCCCAGCGCTGTCAGCACATCAAAGGCATCGCCCTTGCGCGTCTCTAGGCGGTCCGAAACACCCATCGCCTCGGCCCCGGCGAGCGCGAGGGACAGCGCAGGCTCGGACCCGTCCACCGCCAGCGCCGAGGTTGCGCCCTGCGCCAGCGCAGCCAGCGAAAAGCCCCCGACATGGCTGAACACGTCCAGCACGCGCGCGCCTTTGGCGAGACGCGCGGCAAATGCGTGATTGGGCCTTTGATCGTAGAAAATCCCGGTCTTCTGCCCGCCGGTCAGATCCGCCAGATAGGTTGCGCCATTCATCGGCACGGGCACGGGCGCGTCTGGCGCGGCACCGATTAACACGGCGCTGATGTCGTCCATGCCCTCATGGCTGCGCGCACGTCCGCTGGAATTTTTCAACACGTTGACTGCGCCCGTCACATCGACCAGCGCGGCGGCCAGATCGTCCAGCATCACGTCGGCCCATGCTGTATTTGGCTGGATGACGCAGGTATCGCCGAAACGGTCGATAACGACGCCCGGCATGCCATCTGCCTCGGCGTGGATCAGGCGGTAATAGGGCGCATCAAACAGCACCTCGCGCAGCGCAAGCGCGCGCCGCAAGCGCACGGTCAGCCAAGCTCGGTCGATGGTGGTCGACGTATCCAGATCCAGCACACGTGCCGTGATGCGCGAGGCAGGATTGACTGCGACCAGCGCCAAAGGCGCGCGGTTTGCATCCTCTAGCATGGCGATTGAACCGGGCGCGATTGCCTTTGTGCGGCGGTCCATGACCAGTTCGTTGTCATATAACCAAGGCACACCGCGCCGCACACCCGTAGGCGAGGTTTTTGGCATCAGGCGAATAACGGGCAAAGGGGATGGCGTCATGCCGTCCCCTTAGAGGAATTCCAGCGCTGCGAAAAGCTCAAAGCGTGTTGAGCATCCCGATCAGGCCTAGCCCTTCGGAGTGAAAGCTGCCGGGCTCTGTTAGCTCGGCGCGGATCACCTGTGCCAGATGGCCGGTGATGCGAACCCTTTGGGTCTGGCCGCGCTGATCAGCGGCGATTGCCTGACTGCCGCCATAGGCCTTGAGGTCGGCCTTGATCTCGCGCGGTTGGGTCATCGCCTGACCGGTGGCAGGATCGCGCAGCGTGATGACAAAGGTCAGCGCGTGAACGCCGCCTACGGTATAGCGCGTCTTTTCGGTCAGCGCGTGAAATCGCTTGACCTCGACGTCAAGCACAGTGGGCACTCCGCTATCCATGCCCGCGGTGCCGCGCGCCATCGCCTCCTCAAAGATTGCGGTCACTTGCTGATAGCGATCGCCTATCGGCTCGCCGCGCCAGACAATATCACCGCCAGGGTAGTAGCGGTTTTTCTCGGACACTTTAAGCGTACGCGGCACGTTCACACGGATCGCCTGAATATCGAGGGCCACCGGCGCAGCGCGCTGAGACGCATCCGCCGTCGTGGCGCTCGACGCGGTTTGGTTCTGGGTGCCGGCGCAGGCTGACACGCCAAGGACGAAGGCCAGTGCGGCGATAATGCGGATCGTTGCTTGGTGTATCATTTCTTTTCTCCTGCGGCCTTCGGCCTGATCTCGTTGGGCAAACTCGCCCCGGCTTTGAGCATGGGCATCGCGCTAGAATAAGGCCCAGTAGCAACAAAATCCTTAAAATTACGTTATTGTTGCGCGGCCAAGCACAGTTTTGCGCCCTCCATTGCTATATGCAATGGCTATATCAGCATCGGGTCAGTCTCGGGGGCGGGTTTTCCAGCCGCCCCGCCTACGCGGGTGCGCGGCGGCCTCCTGCCCCTGCAACAGCACGACGGTCATGGGATGATCTGGATTTTCGGCCTGATAGATACCAAGGAAATGCGCGATGGCGGCTTGCGTGTCCTGCCCATCAGGCAGTGACAACGCCCAGTCCAGAAAGATCGAGCGGCACTCATCAGGGATGATGCCGTCGATGCGGTAGGCCTCATAGATGAGGCCTTTTTTGTCCAGAGGATCGCTTGTCTTCATTTCGTGCCCTCCTGCCCCTCATCCGTGCCAGCCTGCGCCAGCGCTGCATCAATGACGGTTGCGGCACCCTGTGCGCGCGTCTCCAACGCTGCGATAAGATCGGAGATATCCGCGCAACCGGTTTCGCGCAAGACGAAGGCGCGCGCGCCGGACCCCAGCGCATCTGCATCCAGCGCAGCGTCGCCTAAGAGGCGCGCGGCCATCTGCACGTCTCGGCAGAGCGACGCTGCGCGCGATAAAGTCTGCGCGCCGTCCGCGTCCCACCATTCCAGCGCAGTTCCGGCGCTTAGCCCTGCCTGCGTGCCGGGTTTTGCGCGACCGGCGACCAGCGTGGCGGCCTGCGCGATCAACTGAACATCCTGAAGCCGGCCCGGCCCCAGCTTGGCATCCAGCGGGCCATCGCGCGTCTTGGCCGCCGCGATGCGCGCGCGCATGTTTGCGACCTCGTCCGCGATGCGCGCGCCGGTACCGTCGCGCGCCGCAACCTCGGCGATCAAATCGGTGCGAAAGGCCTCGATCTCGGCCCCAAGCGCGGCGTCGCCAGCAATAGCGCGCGCGCGGGTCAGGGCCAAATGCTCCCACCCCCAAGCGCGACTTTGTTGATAGTCCTGAAAGGCGCTCAGCGACGTGGCCACAGGCCCTTGGTTGCCCGACGGGCGCAGGCGCATGTCTACTTCATAGAGCCGCCCGCCCGTCATCTGCGCAGTGAGGCCCGAGATCATGGCCTGCGTCAGCCGCGCGTAATATGCCCCGACGGCAAGGGGCCTGCGCCCCTCCGACGCCTCTACCCCGTCTGCGTCATAGATCACGATCAGATCCAGATCCGACGCGGCGTTAAGCGCGCGCGCGCCCAGCGATCCCATGCCCAAGACCGCCGCGCCGCGCCCCGGCGGCGGCCCGTGCTTGGCCGAGAATTGCTGCACGACCTCGGGCCAGAGTGCGCTCAGCACCGCCTCGGCCAGATCGGCGTAGTGGCGCGCAGACGTGGCGGCATCCACCAGCCCGCGCAGGTGATGCACGCCGATGCGAAAATGCCATTCACGCCGCCAGTTGCGCAGCTCAATCAGCCGCGCTTCGTAGTCGCCCTCACCCGCGAGGCGCGCGGCCAAATCAGCACTGAGCGCCCTCAGCCCCGGCCATGGGGCAAAGAAATCGCCCGCGATCACCGCATCGAACACCGCCGCGTTGCGCGACAGATAGCGCGCCAGCGCGGGGGCTGTTCCGACGATATCGACCAGCAGTTCAACCAGCTGCGGATTGCTCTCGAAAAGGGAAAAGACCTGCACGCCGGCAGGCAATCCGGCGAGGAATCCGTCGAACGCCAACAGCGCCTCTTCGGGATGCGACGTGCGCGACAGCCGAGCCAGAATATCGGGACGAAGGCGGCGGAATATCTGCCCCGCCCGGTCAGAGCGCAGCGCTGGATAGCCCGGCCAGCGCGCGATCACCTTGGCGTCCAGCCATGTGCCCTGCTCAGCTTCGGTCGGTGTATCCTCGCCCTCGTCGGGTTTAAAAAACCGCTCGATCACGCCGTCGACGGTGGTGAGACGCGATAGCAGCTCATCCTTCAGATCGCCCGTTTCGCGATCCATAAAGGCGGCGAGGCGCTGGAACTCGTCCTCGCTGGTGGGCAGATCATGGGTTTGCTGGTCGCGCAGCATTTGCAACCGATGCTCGACCTCACGGTGAAAGCGGTAATGCCCGCTCAGATCCTCTGCCACATCTGCCGGGATCCAATCCTTGTCCGCCAACCCCGCCAGTCCGTCCAGCGTGCCGCGCATCCGTAAACTGGGATCACGCCCGCCGACGATCAACTGGCGGGTCTGGGTAAAGAATTCGATCTCGCGGATGCCACCGCGCCCCAGCTTCATATTGTGGCCCATCAGGTCCAGCGGGCCACCCAGATCGGCACCAAGACCCTTGTGCGCGCGAATGCGCAACCGCATGTTGTGCGCGTCCTCAATGGCCGCGAAATCAAGGTGACGCCGCCACACGAATGGCGACAGCGTTTTCAGAAACCGCTCGCCCGCCTCCAGATCGCCCGCGCAGGGACGCGCCTTGATATAGGCCGCACGTTCCCACGTGCGCCCGAGGCTCTCGTAATAGGCTTCGGCGGCGGCCATCGACATGCAGACGGGGGTGACGCCGGGATCGGGGCGCAGGCGTAGATCGGTTCGAAAAACATAGCCCTCGGCGGTATTTTCGCCCAATATTGCGGCCATACGCCGGGTTGCGCGCACAAACGAGGCGCGCGCATCATGCTGCTGGTCCCGTTCAAAGCGGGTCTCGTCATAGAGGCAGATCAGGTCGATATCCGAGCTGTAATTCAGTTCGCCCGCGCCCATCTTGCCCATGGCCAGCACAGTCATGCCAGCGCAGGTCAGGATATCCTCTTCGCTCATGCCGGGCAGCTTGCCGCGTTTGATCTCATGGCCGACGGTGTGGCGCAACGCCAGATTGCAGGCGAGACCGGCCAGATCAGTGAGGGCCTGCGTAACCGTCTCAAGCGGCCAGACGCCCGCCAGATCGGCGAGGCCGGTCAGCAGAGCCGCGCGCCTCTTGGCTTGGCGCAGCGGGCCGGATGGGTCACCCTCGACGCCGCTAAGCGATTTTAGCAACGCATCCAGCGCCCTTTCAGGCGCGTCAAGGGCGTCCGGCAACCAATCTGCCTCGGATTGCAAGAGCTGGCGCAGGTAGGGGCTGCATCCTGCTGCGCCGCCGATGACGTCCGCCAAATCGCCTGATTGCGTCGGATATCGCGCGCGAACCTCATCGGCGTGATCGCTGTGATAGGGGCGCGGAATACGGCTGATGCGATGGGCGAAATCCATCCCCACAGTGATACCTATGGGACAACGGCGGTCAATGGCGCGCGAACGTTGGCCAACGAATCAATGTAAATTTAGTTTACATTACCTCTTGCATCCGCGCCGTGCCATTCCAATCTATTCAATGTGAAGCCAATTCACATGACCGCACGCAACCCTCGCAAAGGACCTCAAATGAGCACATATGCCCACCCCCCAACAGCCACCGGCGGCCCCCTGCGCTGGATCGAGAACGCTGCAGCTTGGCTGGACCAACGCGGCAAAATGGCCTGGATCGCAGCGATTGTGATCAGTTTCATCTTCGTCTGGCCCGTCGGCCTCGCCATTCTCGCCTATATGATCTGGAGTAAACGCATGTTCGGACCCTGCAAATCGCGCCGCTCAGCGGCCCCCACCACGACCCGCAGCAGCGGCAACACTGCCTTTGATGCTTACCGCGACGAAACGCTGCGCCGCCTTCAGGATGAACAAGCCAGCTTCGAGAGCTTTCTCGACCGGCTGCGTCAGGCCAAGGATAAGGCCGAGTTCGACCAGTTCATGGAAGACCGCGCTAAGGCACCCCGCGACTCGGATCAGAACGATCAGACCCCGAACGAGGCCTGAGCCTGAGCAATTGCGGCCCGTCCAAGTATCTTGGGCGGGCGTCTGAGGGTTGATTATGTCGCCCTGAGTAATTTGGTATTCCTTTGCGACCCTCACGGGCGCACCGCATCCCTGCCTAACGAGAGGCCCCATGAGCTATAGCAATCTGACCGCCGACCTGCATCTGCCCGACCCTGTGGCGCAGCCCGAATTTTATGCCTCGGTGCCGACCAAGCGCCTGCTTGCCTGGCTGATCGATTCGCTGTTGATCCTGATCTTTTGCGTTGTCGCGCTGGTGCTGACCCTTGGCATCGGTTTCTTTTTCCTGCCCGCATTGATGCTGACGGTCGGCTTTGTTTATCGCACTGCCACGCTGGCGCGCGGCTCGGCGACATGGGGCATGGCGTTGATGGCGCTTGAGTTGCGGCGACATGACGGGGCGCGTCTGGACACGCTGACGGCCTTGCTGCACACGCTGGGCTATTCGGTTTCGATGGCGTTCGTCATCCCGCAGGTGGTGTCGGTTCTGCTGATGCTGACCGGGCAACGCGCACAGGGTCTGAGCGATCTGGTGCTGGGCACAGTTGCGATCAACCGGCGCGCCTGACACTGACCTGACTCTGCCGGGACTCCGATTCCCCGCTTGGCGTGACGCGGCATCATTGCTAAGTTTGTTGAAACGCTGATGCAAACGGGTCTTGATGCGACATACCAATACCATTGCGCCGCAGTTCTACGTGACGGCACCGCAGCCCTGCCCCTATCTGGAGGGCCGGATGGAGCGCAAGCTGTTCACCGCCCTGCAAGGCGACGGCGCGCAGCGGCTGAACGACGGGCTGAGCAAGCAGGGCTTTCGCCGCTCGCAAAACGTGCTCTACCGCCCGTCTTGCGCCGATTGCGCTGCGTGCCTGTCGGCGCGCATTAGCGTGGCCGGGTTTTCCCCGTCCAAAAGCCAAAAGCGCACGATCAGGCGCAACGTGGGCCTTGAGCGGCGCGCGACCTCGCCTTGGGCGACCGAAGATCAATATGCCCTCTTTCGCCGCTATCTGGAGAGTCGCCACGCAGCGGGCGGTATGGCCGATATGGACGCGTTCGAATTCGCCTCGATGGTCGAGGAAACGCCGATCCGCACCCGCGTCGTGGAATATGTCGACACTGAGACTGGCGCGCTGGTCGCCGTGTGCCTGACCGACGTGCTGGAGGACGGGGTCAGCATGGTTTATTCCTTTTTCGAGCCGGACCGCGCGCGTGCCTCCCTTGGCACTTACATCATCCTCGATCATATCGAGATCGCCCGCGAGGCGAACCTGCCGCATGTCTATTTGGGCTACTGGGTGCCGGGCAGTCCGAAAATGGGCTACAAGGCTGGGTTTTCCGGGTTGCAGTTGTTTGTCGCTGGCCAGTGGGAAGCGATGCGCGACCCCTCAGATTACAGCACTCAGGCGCATCCGCTGTCGAACGATCCGATCGCGGAACAGGTCGCCGGTATCACCCTGCCGGACGGCGAACCGCTCAGGCGGGGGTGAGGGGCTACTGAAACCCCGCTCGCGCGGCGCCTTCGGCTAGATTCCCGGCAGAGCGGCAGTTTGGGCCGCACTACGCAAAACATGCCGCGACTGAACCAGTTTCCGGCGCTACCGGCCTTCCCCTCCGCGATTAAATCCCTAATGTCCCTCGCAACGCCTTTGCGCAACAGATGGACCACGCTCATGAGCACCGATCCCCTCGTCGTCTTTACCCCCTCCGGCAAACGCGGACGCTTTGCGGTCGGCACGCCCGTTCTTACAGCCGCACGGCAATTGGGGGTCGACCTCGATTCGGTTTGTGGCGGGCGGGGCATCTGCTCAAAATGTCAGATCACGCCCAGCTATGGCGAGTTTGCCAAACATGGCGTGACCGTTGCCGCCGATGCGCTGTCAGAATGGAATTCTGTCGAGCAGCGCTACGAGGACAAGCGCGGGCTAAAGGCAGGTCGCCGCCTCGGCTGTCAGGCAACTGTGCAGGGCGACGTCGTGATCGATGTGCCGCCCGAATCCCAGCTTCACCGCCAGATCGTGCGCAAGGCCGCCTCGACCCGCGTGATCGAAATGGACCCGGCCACGCGTCTCTATATGGTGCAGGTGGACGAGCCCGACATGCATGAACCGACCGGCGATCTGGAGCGTCTGGCGCGCGCGCTGCAACAGCAATGGGACATCCCCGGCATCACCGCCGATCTGAGCCTGCTCAGCAAGCTGCAACCTGTTTTGCGCAAAGGTAAATGGCAGGTTACGGTCGCCCTGAACAAGGCCCATGACGATGATATTGCGCGCGTGCTCGAAATCTGGCCGGGCCTGCACGAATCCGGGCTCTACGGCCTCGCCATCGATCTCGGCTCGACCACAGTGGCGGCGCATCTGACCGATCTGCATACCGGCGCAGTGATCGCATCTTCGGGCATCATGAATCCGCAAATCCGCTTTGGTGAGGATCTGATGAGCCGCGTCAGCTATTCGATGATGAACCCTGGCGGCGACAAGGAAATGACCAGCGCGGTGCGCGAGGCGATCAACACGCTGGCCGAAGAGATCGCCAAGGAGGCTGAAATTGCGCCCGACCTGATCGTCGAGACGGTGATCGTGTGCAACCCGGTGATGCACCACCTCTTGCTGGGAATCGACCCGGTCGAACTGGGTCAGGCGCCCTTTGCGCTGGCCACCTCTCAGAGTATCACGCTGGACGCGCGTGAAATGGATATCACCACGATCAATGACCGCGCGCGGATCTATATCCTGCCGTGCATCGCGGGCCATGTCGGTGCCGACGCAGCGGCCGTGGCGCTGGCCGAGCAGCCGGGAAAATCCGACGATCTGGTTCTGATCATCGACGTCGGCACGAATGCCGAGATCCTCTTGGGCGATAAACAGGGCGTTCTGGCCTGCTCATCCCCGACCGGCCCAGCCTTTGAGGGCGCACAGATATCGTCGGGCCAGCGCGCCGCGCCCGGCGCGATCGACGCAATCCGCATTGATCCTCAGACCAAGGAACCGCGCTTTCGCGTTATCGGCAGCGATATCTGGTCCGACGATCCCTGCTTTGACGAGGCCATCGGCGCCTCAGGTATTACCGGCATCTGTGGCTCTGGCATCATCGAGGCGGTGGCCGAGTTGCGCATGGCCGGGCTGCTGGACGAAAACGGCCTGATGGGTTCGGCCGAGGCGACAGGAACGCCCCGCATGGTGCCCGAAGGGCGCACGCACAGCTACCTTGTCCACGATTCCACCGCCGACGGCGGCCCGCGGATCACCGTAACCCAAGGTGACATTCGCGCAATCCAGCTGGCCAAATCCGCGCTCTACGCAGGCGCGCGCCTGCTGATGGACGAGCGCGGCGTCGACAAGGTGGACCGCATCGTGCTGGCGGGTGCGTTTGGCGCGCACATCTCGAACCTGCACGCGATGGTGCTGGGCATGATCCCCGACGCGCATCTGAGCCGGGTAACATCGGCTGGCAACGCGGCTGGCACCGGCGCGCGCATCGCGCTGTGCAATATTGCCGCCCGCGCCGAGGTTGAGCGCATGGTGCGTCAGATAAACAAGGTCGAAACCGCCATCGCGCCGAAATTTCAGGAGCATTTCGTCGCCGCTAACGCGATCCCGCACAAGACTGACCCATTTCCGGAATTGTCCAAGGTCACGACGCTGCCCAACCCCAATTTCAACGCAGGCTCCGGCGGCGGCGAGGACGGTGGACGGCGACGCAGACGGCGCGGATGACACAGCGCATAATTTTGGGCCAATCGGCGTAGACGTTCGGCCCCGATCTCAGTAAACGCCGTCGAGCATTTGAATGCCCTGCGGCGTTTTTCTTTTGTGCGCTGCACTTTGCGTACGCGCTTTAGCGAAATAGCAACGTCTGGTGGCATATGCTGAGTAACGAGTAACCTTAGGATAATATTGTATGAAACGCTGTCTGCCCCTCTCTCTGCTTGCCGTGATGACCCTTACCGCCTGCGCTGGCCGTGATCCAAATCCGGTCAACGAAATTCAGGACGGCGACGCGCGCCTCTCCTGCCCCGAGCTGCGGCGCGAGATTGATGTCAATTCGCAAGCCGTGCGCGGCCTGATCGACGAAAAGCGCGACAAGCAGACGCAGAATGTGGTCGCAGGCGCGGCAGGCGCAATTCTGTTCTTTCCCGCGCTCTTCTTTATGGATCTGAAAGGCGCCTCTGCCGAAGAGGCGCGCGCCTATCAGCGCCGCAATCAAGGCCTCGTGAGCCGCTATAACGCCCGCGGCTGCAGCCCGGCCATCGCGATCCAGACCTATGAGCCAGCCAAGGCCGCAGCTGAGGCCAAGCGCACGAAAAAGAAACCCCTGGCAGGAAAAGATCCTTCCAACTGAGGCATCGGATAAAGGCGAAACGCGCGCGACGCTGATATGTTGCGCGCGTTTCACGAAAATCTGTGACTCAGGTTTTTCGCGAAACGCTTTAAGTCACGCCACCAGATGACGGGCGAGGGTATTCACCAATAGCCTCGCCCTCGCGGCGGCCTCAGTAATTGCCGGCGACGTATTTCGCGATGGCACCGCCGCGCGAATTCACGTCAAGCTTTTGGTAAATCGCCTTGAGATAGTATTTCACCGTATTCTCCGACAGGCCCAACCGGGCCGAGATCTGAAAATTGGTCAGCCCGTTCGCCAGCAGGCCCAATATCTCATGTTCGCGCCGCGACAGGGTATCCGTCGTCTCGTTCGCGAGGCGGCGCAGGATCTCGGTCGGGACGATGGAATGACCCTCGACCAGCTTGCCCAGTATCTTGGGCAGGCTGACCAGTATCTGCGCCATCATGCAGACCGAGTTGGCCCCCGCCTTGACCGCCGCGCGGATGAACGCGAATTCCGTCTCGTCCGCGACCACGACGACCAGCGCGCCAGGATGCTCGCGCCGCATCATTTCCATCGCCGCGGCCAGATCACAGTCGGCAAGGCGCACGCCCAGAATGACGATCACGCGCCCCTCCTCGGCCTCAAGCAAGGCGCGCAGCGCCGGCAGGTCGGTTGCGAACGCGCCCAGTTCAGTCCCCGGAATCTGACCCACGAGCGATCCGATTCCCTGACACACGATCAGCTGCCGGTCCGCGACGATGACGCGTGCGTCTGTGTTTTGTTGTTCGTTCATCCCGTGATTGCTGCACATGCGCGCTCGCTTGTCACGGGTTTTTACAGCCCGAAAAGCAGGAAACCTATGAATTCGAACGATTTTTCTGTGTGCCGCGGTATGCCGCGCTGCTTTTCACCCCGCCGGGTAGCCCCACCCTACCCGTTTGGCGTCGCAGCGCGACAGATCGCGGCCAGCGCCATGCAGTCGGGCATTACATCCTCATGGACCCCGCCCGATAGATTGATCAGCCAACAGGAGAAACATCATGCACGGCACATCCCATCTATTCATCCCCGGCCCGACCAACGTCCCCGAAGAGGTGCGCCGCGCCATGAACGTCCCGATGGAGGACATGCGCGCGCCCGATTTCGGCGATTTCGTCACCGGCCTTCTGACCGATATCAAGAAGACGTTCCGCCTGAAAAACGGCCGCGTGTTCATCTTTCCGTCCTCGGGCACAGGCGCTTGGGAATCGGCGATCACCAATACGCTCGCTGCGGGCGACCGGGTGTTGATGTCACGCTTTGGCCAGTTCTCACTGCTCTGGGTCGAGATGGCCGAACGTCTCGGCCTTGAGGTCGATCTGTGCGAGGTGGAATGGGGCAAGGGCGTGCCTGTGGAGGATTACGCCGCCAAGCTCAACGCCGACACCGATCACCAGATCAAGGCCGTCTTTGCCACCCATAACGAAACGGCGACCGGCGTCAGCTCTGACGTTGCCGCGGTTCGCCGCGCGTTGGACGATGCGAACCATCCTGCGCTGCTCTTTGTCGACGGCGTCAGCGCGATCGGTTCGATCGAATTCGAGATGGATAAATGGGGCGTTGATCTGGCGGTTGCCGGATCGCAAAAGGGCTTCATGCTGCCTGCGGGCCTTGGATTTCTGGGTGCGTCGGACAAGGCGCTGGCCATTAATGCCTCGAACTCGGAAAAGATGCCGCGCGCCTATTTCAATTTTGCGGACATGATCGCCTTGAACGATACCGGCTATTTCCCCTACACCCCGCCGACGCAATTGTTGCGCGGATTGCGCGTATCGCTCGACCTGATGCTGGGCGACGGGATGGAGGCAATCTGGGCGCGCCATACCTTCCTTGCTGAGGGCGTGCGCCGCGCTGTCGCCGCGTGGGACGGATGCGAATTGGTGGCCAGAGGGCCGGAATGGGCGTCCGACACGGTTTCGGCGATCTATACACCCGAAGGCGTCGATGCCCGCGACGTGATCGCAGGCGCCTATGGCAAATACCGCACGTCGCTGGGCAGCGGTCTGAACAAGCTGGCCGGGCGCGCATTCCGCATCGGGCATCTGGGTTCGCTTAACTCGGTGATGCTGTGCGGCGCTTTGTCGGCCGCGGAAATGGCGCTGATGGACGCCGGCGCGCGCATTACCCCCGGCGCTGGCGTAGCGGCAGCCCTAGAGCATTATCGCACCGCCAAGGCGTAAACTTCGATCACAGCCCAGCGTAGTCCAACTGCGCCATAACCATGCCCTGATGAAACTCGGGGCATGGTTTACGTATTTCGCACTAAAATGTTGTTGCACTTTCCGGTGCACCGTCCGGTGTGCCGATGTGTTCCGAATACCGCGTGCCGGGTAGTCCGCCCTACCCGTTTGCCGGACCGCCCCAACCCGAAACAACCTTTGCTACCCATGCGAAAGTGTTTGGCCAACCGCGTTTGCGGCACCCTTTCCTAACCACGTGATCCTAGGGAGGGACCGACATGAGCTACACTTTGCACCCGCTGAAAAAGCAACGTCTTCAGCGATCCGAACTGGCTGTGCCCGGCTCGAACACCGAAATGTTCGAAAAGGCCGCCAACAGCGATGTCGACTATATCTTTCTCGACCTTGAGGACGCCGTATCGCCCGCCGACAAAGAGCAGGCGCGCAAGAACATCATCCAGGCGCTGAATGACATCGACTGGAAAGGCAAGACCATGTCGATCCGTATCAACGGGCTCGACACGCACTATATGTACCGCGACGTCGTCGATATCGTCGAACAGGCCGGCCAGCACATCCACACGGTTCTGGTCCCCAAGGTCGGCGTTCCCGGCGATCTTTATTGTGTCGAGACTATGCTCAGCCAGATCGAAGTGGCCAAGGGTTTCAAGCATCAGATCGGTCTGGAGGCATTGATCGAAACCGCCCTCGGTATGGCCAATGTGGAGGCGATCGCCGCCGCACCGGGCCGTCTGGAGGCGATGCATTTCGGCGTCGGCGACTACGCCGCTTTCACCCGCGCCCGTACCGTGGTTATCGGTGGTCTCAACCCCGATTATCCGGGCGATCAGTGGCACTACGCCATCTCGCGCATGAACGGCGCCTGCCGTGCCTATGGCCTACGCGCCATTGATGGTCCGTTCGGTGATTTCAACGATCCCGAGGGCTATACCGCGTCGGCGAAACGTGCCGCAGCCCTTGGTATCGAAGGCAAATGGGCCATTCACCCCAGCCAGATCAAGCTCGCGAACGAGACCTTCTCGCCTCCCGAGGCCGAAGTGACCCGCGCGCGCCGCATCATCGAAGCGCTGCGCGAGGCGGAAAAGCAGGGCAAGGGTGCCGCGAACCTTGATGGCCGTCTGATCGACGCCGCCTCCGAGCGCATGGCGCAGAACGTGCTGACGGTGGCCGATGCCATCGCAGCCAAGGGCTGAGGGAAACCAAATGGATATTCACGAATATCAAGCCAAGGAACTGCTGAAGAAATTCGGCGTCAACGTGCCGCGCGGTGGCATTGCCTATAGCCCCGAACAGGCCGTCTACCGGGCACAGGAACTGTCGGGTGAGAAATGCGTCGTCAAGGCACAGATCCATTCCGGCGCGCGCGGCAAGGCGGGCGGCGTGCGCATCTGTTCCAGCGATGACGAGATTTGGCAAGCCGCAGCATGGATGCTTGGCCGCAAGCTGGTCACGCACCAGACTGGCCCCCAAGGCAAGCTGGTTGGTCGCCTCTATATCGAAGAGGCGACTGATATCGCTCAGGAAATCTATCTGGGCTTTGTCATGGACCGCACCGAAGAGCGCGTCGTCGTCGTTGCCTCCGCCCAAGGCGGGATGGAGATCGAGGATATTTCCTCGGACGAGCCGGACAGCATCATTCGCGCGGTCATCGACCCGGCGGTGGGGATGCAGGCCTTTCAGGCGCGCGAAATCGCATTTCAGTTGGGGCTTGATTCTGCGCTGATCCCGCAGGCCGTCAAGCAGATCGTTGGCTGTTACAAGGCGATGGACGAACTGGACGCATCCATGCTGGAAATCAACCCGCTGGTCGTAACCGGCGCAGGCGAAATCGTCGCGCTGGATGCCAAACTCAGCTTCGACGACAACGCGCTGTTCCGTCACCCCGACATCTCGGAGTTGCGCGACAAGAGCCAAGAGGACGCGCGCGAAACCTATGCCAGCGACCGGGGTCTCAGCTATATCGGACTTGAGGGCGAAATCGGCTGCATCGTGAACGGCGCGGGCCTCGCGATGGCGACGCTCGATATGATCAAGATGGCGGGCGGTGAGCCTGCCAACTTTCTCGACGTGGGCGGCGGGGCCAGCCCTGAACGCGTGTTGATGTCGTTCAAGGCGGTGCTGAACGATCCCAATGTCGAGGCGATCCTCGTCAACATCTTTGCCGGGATCAACCGCTGCGACTGGATCGCAGAGGGCGTCGTGCGGGCGGTTCAGGAACTGAAACTGACCATGCCCCTCGTCGTGCGCCTGTCCGGCACCAATGTCGAAGAAGGTCGCAAGGTGCTGAATGACAGCGGGCTGGACATCACGACCACCGAAACGCTGGCCGAAGCTGCGGACAAAGTGGTCGCGGCATGGAAATCGGCATCATCCAAGAACGCGGAGGCAGTCTGATGGCAATTCTGATCGACAAGACATCCAAGGTGCTGGTCACCGGCCTGACAGGCCGCATCGGCAGCTTTCATGCGCAGGAAATGCGCGATTACGGCACCAACGTGGTCGGTGGCGTCACCCCCGGCAAGGGCGGTGTGCTGCATGGCGGGCTGCCGGTGTTCAACACCGTCAAGGGTGCTGTGGCCGAAACGGGCGCGACGCTGGCCATTTGCTTTGTGCCGCCCCCCTTTGCTGCGGATTCCATCATGGAGGCCGCGGATGCGGGCATCGAGACCTGCGTTTGCATCGCCGACGGCATCCCGACGCAGGATATGATCCGCGTCAAACGTTATATGCGCCGCTACAAGGAAGCGCGCAGGATGCGGCTGATCGGTCCGAACTGCGCCGGGATCATCACGCCGGGGCAGGCCTTTGCGGGCCTTATGCCGCCCTCGATCTACCTCGAAGGCCGCGTCGGCATCGTTGGGCGTTCGGGCACCTTGGGCTATGAGGCCGCCAGCCAGATGAAGGCGCGTGGGATCGGCGTGTCCTCTTCTATCGGGATCGGGGGCGATCCGATCAACGGCTCGTCCTTCCGCGATATTCTGGAGCTTTTTGAGAACGATCCAGAAACCGACGCCGTCGTCATGGTCGGCGAAATCGGTGGCCCCCAAGAGGCAGAAGCAGCCGAATACATCCGCGATCACATGACCAAGCCTGTCGCGGCCTACATCGCCGGCCTGTCGGCGCCCAAAGGGCGGCGTATGGGCCATGCAGGCGCGATCGTATCGGCCTTTGGAGAGTCGGCGCAGGAAAAGGTCGAGATCCTGTCCGGGGCGGGAGTGAACATCGTGCCCACGCCGTCGGCATTCGGCGAAATTGTCGAAAAAATGCTTTCCTAAGAGTGTCTTGGGCGTGGTTCCGCCCATGCCCAAGACATCCGGACCTCTGGGGCTTGTATCCGCCACAGTTTCGTCCCAATTGCTCCTTATTCACGCCCCGATTCCTTGCTAGGCTCAAGAGTCATCTGGGGGCGTGATCTTTTTGAAGGAGCAAACCGATGCTTAAGTCAACGCCCGCGCCCAAGGCGCACGTAGCCAAATCCCTTGAATCCGCCCCAAAGCAGATCAAACGCACCCCTCCGCGCAAAACCAAGCCGCAACCCAAGGTTATTTCGCGGCAGGTGTTCAACGACTTTGCCAGCATTTGATTGCGCAGCGTCTCATTGCACTGGCCCGCGCAAAACTACGTCGCTAGGCTAGCTAGATGACCAGCGAACCGCATGACGCCGTATCATCGATCCGAAATCTCGGCCCTGCTGTTGAGGCATCCTGCACGCGTGCAGGCATCCACTCGGCAGCCGAGTTACGCGAACTTGGCGCTGATGCGGCCTATGCGCGGCTGATCGCCAGCGGTACGGTTCCACACTTCATCGGGTATTACGCGATGGTCATGGGGCTGCAGGGACGACCGTGGAATGATTGCCAAGGCGCGGAAAAGACAGCGCTTCGCGCCCGTTTCGATGCGATCAAGGCTGCAAACAAGGACAAAGGCCGCACCCCTCTGGATGCGGCCCTTGCCGAAATCGGTGTGTTCGAGCGGCCTCGCTGACCGCAGATCGTTGCGTTCAGCCGACCAGTTCGAGCCCAGCAAAGAAATACGCGATCTCTTCCTTGGCCGTCTCGGGCGCGTCCGAGCCGTGGACCGAGTTCTCGCCAACGCTTTCGGCGAAATCGGCGCGCACTGTGCCGGGGGCTGCATCCTTGGGGTTTGTCGCGCCCATGACTTCGCGGTTCTTGGCAATGGCGCCTTCGCCTTCCAGAACCTGCACGACGACGGGGCCCGAGGCCATGAAATCGCACAGTTCGCCGTAAAACGGACGCTCGGCGTGGACTTCGTAGAACTTGCCGGCCTGCGCCGGTGTCAGGTGGATCCGCTTTTGCGCGACGATGCGCAGACCGGCATCCTCGAACTTGGCATTGATCTTGCCGGTCAGGTTGCGTTTGGTCGCGTCGGGTTTGATAATGCTCAGCGTGCGTTCGGTTGCCATGTTAGCCTCTTGTTGGTTGATGTGCGTGGGCCGGGCCCCATGCCCTGCCTCTGCGCAATTGCGGCCCCGATAGCATGAGGACCGCTACATGAAAAGGTGCGATTGACGCCGCCCGCTGGCTGAGGCATGGCACACGTATGCTACGCATTGATGACATATCCTATTCCGTCGCGGGTCGCCCGCTGATTGAAAACGCTTCGGCAAGTATCCCGGATGGCCACAAGGTGGGCATCGTGGGTCGCAACGGCACGGGCAAGACCACGCTGTTCCGCCTGATCCGGGGCGAGCTGGCGCTTGAGGGTGGCGCGATCACCCTGCCCCAGCGCGCCCGTATCGGCGGCGTATCTCAGGAAGTGCCGGGCAACGAGGTGTCGCTAATCGACACGGTTCTGGCCGCCGATACCGAGCGCGCTAACCTCTTGGCCGAGGCCGAGACAGCGAGCGATCCCACCCGCATCGCCGACGTACAAACACGCCTTTCGGATATCGACGCATGGGGCGCCGAGGCGCGCGCGGCCTCGATCCTCAAGGGACTGGGTTTTGACGACAAGGCGCAGCGCCAGCCGTGTTCGGCGTTTTCAGGCGGTTGGCGGATGCGCGTGGCGCTGGCTGCTGTGCTGTTCTCGCAGCCTGATTTGTTGCTGCTTGATGAGCCGACAAACTATCTGGACCTCGAAGGTGCGCTGTGGCTGGAAACTTACCTCGCGCGCTATCCGCATACCGTGCTGATCGTCAGCCATGACCGCGGTCTGCTGAACCGTGCCGTCAACTCGATCCTGCATCTCGAAGACAAGAAACTGACGCTTTATCAGGGCGCCTACGACACCTTCGCCGAAACCCGCGCCGCGCGGTTGGCGGCGTTGGAGAGTGAGGCCAAAAAGCAGGACGCGCGCCGCGCCCATCTGCAAAGCTTCGTCGATCGTTTCCGCGCCAAGGCGTCCAAGGCCGTTCAGGCCCAGTCGCGCCTCAAGATGATCGCCAAGATGAAGCCGATCACCACCCCGCAAGAGGCCGCGCTCAAACGGTTCACCTTCCCCTCGCCCGAGGAGCTGTCTCCGCCGATCATCAACATTGAGGGTGGTTCAGTCGGCTATGACGGCAAGGCAGTCCTGCAGCGACTGAACCTGCGCATTGATCAGGATGATCGGATAGCGCTGCTCGGTAAGAACGGTGAGGGGAAATCCACCCTTTCCAAGCTGTTAGCAGGAAAACTTGATCTAATGGGCGGCAAGATGACCACCTCGTCCAAGCTGCGCGTCGGCTTTTTCGCACAGCACCAGGTCGAGGAACTGCACGTCGACGAGACGCCGATCGACCATATCCGTCGCCTGCGCCCCGGCGAGACGCCATCGCGCCTACGCGGGCGCCTTGGCGGATTTGGCATCGGCGCCGAGCAGGCCGAAACGCTGGTGGGCAAGCTGTCGGGCGGACAAAAGGCGCGGCTTAGCCTTATGCTGGCGACCATCGATGCGCCCCATTTGCTGATCCTCGACGAACCGACGAACCACCTGGATATCGAATCGCGCGAAGCACTGGTCGAGGCGCTGACCGCCTATACCGGCGCAGTGATCCTCGTCAGTCACGACATGCACCTGCTCAGCCTGGTTGCCGACCGTCTGTGGCTGGTCAAGGACGGCGGTGTCGCCCCATATGAGGGCGATCTGGAAAGCTACCGTGACATGCTGTTGGCGGGCGACAAGCCTGCGCCGAAGGTGAAGGATCAAAAGCCGAAACGCCCCTCGCGCGATGCGATCACTGCGTTAAAGCAGGAAGCAAAGAAATGCGAGGAACGCGTTGAAAAACTGAACATAATGGCGGACAGGCTAGCCAAAAAGCTGGCCGATCCCGCGATGTATGACGATGACAACAAGGACGAGGCGACGGTCTGGCAAAAGAAGTATTCCGAAGTGATGAATGCTCAGGACCGCGCCGAATCCCTCTGGATGCGTGCACTCGAAAAGCTGGAGCGCGCGACGGCCTGAGCCACGTCGCATTGCAAGGCCAGCACCGAAAAGGACTCTCATGGAAACCGCCACGCTGATCACGACATTCGCCGCACTTTTCATCGTGCTGGACCCCTTCGCGCTGGTCCCGCTGTTTCTGGCAATGACGCGTGGCATGCCAGCGTCGAGGCGCCGCACCATCGCGCTGCATTCGTGCCTGACGGCCGCCGCGCTCTTGTGCCTGTTCGGCGCGTTCGGCGAGGCGGTGCTGGGTTTTATCGGTATTTCCATGCCCGCCTTTCGCATCGCCGGTGGTGTGCTGCTGTTCCTGACCGCGCTCGACATGCTGTTTGAACGGCGCACCAAGCGGCGCGAGGGCCAGGTCGAGCAGGATGATCACGAGGATCCGTCAATTTTCCCATTGGCGATTCCGCTGATTGCAGGCCCCGGCGCCATTGCCACCGTCATCCTGCTGACCGGCGAACATTCAGGCTATTTGGGCTTGACCTGGGTGCTGGGCATGATGCTGTTCGTGATGTTTATGGTCTATCTGTCTTTCCTGAGCGCGGGCATGCTGGAGCACGCGTTGGGCAAGACCGGCATCAGCGTGGTTACGCGCGTTCTGGGCATGTTGCTGGCCGCGCTGGCAGTTCAATTTGTGCTGGATGGACTGCGCGACACTATCATGATCGGATGATCTGGCATGATCGGATGATCTGGCGCATGTGCGCTGCGCACCTTATCTTGGTATCATGAGCGATACTGTCGACACTGCGAACCTCATCTATCTGATCGTGCTGGGCTGCGCGGTTATGATCTGGTTCTTTGCCGCCAACCGCAATTCACTGGGCAAGACGGCGCAGCACGCGGCGGTCTGGGGTCTGATATTCATCGGCGTTATTGCGGCAATCGGCCTCTGGGACGATATCCGCGCCACCGTCGCGCCGCGCCAATCCATCAGCGCCGATCAGGGCCGGATCGAACTGCCCCGCGCGCCTGACGGGCATTACTACCTCGCTGCCGAGGTCAATGGCGCGCCCGTGCGCTTTGTTGTCGATACCGGGGCCAGCGACATCGTGCTCAGTCGCGAGGATGCGATTGCAGCCGGGCTGCATCCCGATGATCTGAACTTTACCGGGCAGGCCACCACTGCCAACGGCATCGTGCGCACCGCACCGGTGCGGCTGGAGACCCTCACCGTCGGCAGCATCAGCGATCGTGGAGTGCGCGCCGTGGTCAATTCGGGCGAACTACGCGAATCTCTGCTGGGAATGGGCTATCTGGAGCGGTTTACAAGCGTGCATATCACAGGTGGCAAGCTGGTTCTGGAGCGCTGATCGTCTGCGTCATCTCACCACAGGATGGGGTTGACCGAAATCAATGCCGCGTTCGCTGCCTTCCTTAGCGTGATCCTCAGACGCGTTTTATCCAAGGAGACCTCCCATGCGCCTTTTGCCCGCACTCGCCCTCTGCACCGCCACGGCGCTGTCCGTGACTGCCCTGTCCGCCAATGCGCAGGACGCGCACAACAATCTGGTCACAGTCATTACCAGCGAAAATCCACAGACCCAGTTGATGGGCATGGTGCTGACCATGGAATCGCTACGCGCGGGCGCGACTGCACACATGCTGCTTTGCGGTCCGGGCGGTGATATCGCGCTCAAGGACGCACCCGATACGGCGACCACCGCGCAGCCGCCAATGGGAATGAGTCCGCAGGCCCTGATGCAAAAGATCATTGAGGCCGGAGGTATGGTCGAGGTCTGCGCACTATACCTGCCCGGCAAGGGCGGCGATGCGGGCATTTTGCTGGACGGCATCACTGCGGCCAAGCCGGGCGATATGGCGGCGCGGCTGATGGCCAAGGACGCCCGCGTCCTGTCTTTCTGATCGCACCTGACCCAGTTTAAAGGAAATATCATGCTTCGCAAAACGCTATCCGTCGCCCTGCTCGCCGCCAGTCTGGCCGCGCCCGGCTTGGCCGCAGACGCGCCCCAAGACCCCAAGCACCAGACCGAGTGGGGCCTCTACCTGACCGCCCGCGAGGCGTTCGAAATGAAACAGGCGCAAGGCGACGGCGTGCTATTCGTGGATGTGCGCGAGCCGGTCGAAATCATGTTTACCGGCTGGACAGATGTCGTGGACGTCAATGTGCCCTTCATGCTGGTCGACCCCGCCGCCTGGAACCCGGAAAAGCCGCGCCTCGCCATGCGCTCGAATCCCGATTTTACCGCAGGTGTCGCGGCGGCGCTCGAGGCGCGCGGCCTGGACCACGATGCGCCGGTGATCGTGATGTGCCGCTCGGGTGGCACGCGCGGCGCGCCATCGGCCACTGCGCTTGCGCCTCTGGGGCTTAGCCAAGTCTATGTGGTTGTCGACGGGTTCGAGGGCGGCACGCTTACGGACGACCCGCGCGGCCCGATGCGCCTGAAAGATGGCTGGAAAAACAGCAACCTGCCGTGGAGCTATGACATGACCAAGGACAAGATCCCGCTTCGCAAAGACTAGCGCGCGAAGGAGGTTCCCGGTCCCAATCCATGGTCAGCCGGTAGCCTCCTTCTCGGCCTTCTTTTCCCACTTACCGGACTCCTCGGACCAGTATTGCGCAGTGCAGCCGGCATCGGTCAGCGCCTTCCACTGGGTGCGCGCGTGGGCGACGGCAGCGTCGTCGTTACCGTCAAAGATCACGCAGACCCGGTCGAGTCGGCTTACCTCGTCCGGCGCCACCTCGGCACCCGCGACGGTCATCAGGCAGCTTGCGCCATTGGGCATGTCCGCCAGCGTGGTCAGCAGGATAGGCTGATCGGCCTCATACGGCTGGCCCGCGCGGCCATGGGGCAGGAACGACTCATCGCCGCCCGTCGTCCATAGCGCCTCGTCCAGCTTGTCCATCTGCGCGGGATCAACGCCTCTGACAGCGACTCGCCAGCCCGCGCCGCGCGCCTTGTCCAAAAGCATGGCCAAGGTGACCTCGAGCGGCGCGCGCGTCAGGTGATAGAAATAGGCGGCGCCCATCAATCCCCCTCAAGCATGTCCGCGACAAGCCGGTTCAGCGCCATTACGCCCCAGCCGGTTGCACCCTTCGGCGCGTAGGCGGTATCGGATTTCACCGAGGCAACCCCGGCGATGTCCAGATGCATCCAAGGCATGTCCTCCTGCACAAACCGCTTGAGGAACTGCGCGGCCGTGATGCTGCCTCCGGGGCGCCCGCCGACATTCTTCATATCGGCGATCTGGCTCTTTAATTCGTCGTCATAGGCTTGCCCCATCGGCATCCGCCATGCACCTTCGCCCTCGGCCTCGGCCGCCTTGAGGAAGTCGCGGGTGAGCGTGTCATCATTGCTGAAAACGCCAGCATTCTCATGCCCCAGCCCGACGATTATGGCGCCCGTCAGGGTGGCGAGGTCGATCATCGCGCGGGGTTTGTAGTTTTCCTGCGCGTACCACATCACGTCCGCCAGCACCAAACGCCCCTCGGCGTCGGTGTTGATCACCTCGACCGTGTCGCCCTTCATCGATGTGACCACATCGCCGGGGCGCGTGGCGCGCTCGGACGGCATGTTTTCGACCAAGCCGACAAGGCCGACGACATTGCCCTTGGCCTTGCGCAGCGCCAGCGTGCGCATGACGCCCGCGACAACCCCCGCGCCGCCCATGTCCATAGTCATGTCTTCCATGCCTGCTGCCGGTTTCAGGCTGATTCCGCCAGTGTCGAACACGACGCCCTTGCCGACCAGCGCCAGCGGCGCGTCGCCCTTGGCACCGCCCATCCACTCCATCACCGCGACTTTCGTCGGGCTGGCACTGCCGAGGCCCACGCATAGCAGGCACCCCATGCCGAGGCTTTCAAGCTTGTCTTCCTCCAGCACAGTAATCTTGAGGCCCAGCTTCTCCATATCCTTGATTCGCTTGGCGAATTCGGTCGTCGTCAGATGGTTCGCAGGCTCGCTGACCAGATCGCGGGTAAAGAAGACACCCTCAACCACGGCGCGCGCCGCTTCTGCCTCGACCTCGATCTCATCGGGTTTCGACACCATCAGCGTCACCTCACCCACCGCCTTTTGATCGCCGGTCTTGCGCGCAGTAAAGCTATAAGCGCGCAAGGCGATCCCCATCATCAAATCGACCGGCCGGCGGATTTGCGCGGCAAGCACAGTCATGCCCTTTTTGTCCAACAGCTTGCCAAGCGACGCGCCAGCCTTGCGTGCCTCGACCTCTTTTGCACCGCGCTCGACGCAGAGAATATCGACCGCCTCGGCCTTGAGGCCCGTTGGCCATGCCAGCGTCTTGACGTCACCGGATTTCATGTCTTCCAGCGTGCCGGCCTCAATCATACGGGCCAGCGCCCCCTTGGTCAGCTTGTTCACGCGCCGCGCGCCTGAATCCAGCTTGCCGTCCTTGCCGATCAGCACGGCGATGCGGCCAGTCACGTCGGCGAGGGCGTCGAGGTCGATCTCAATAATCTGGGTGGATGCGGGTGTCGTCATTTGGCGGCTCCTGATGGTCCGGCGGCGGATCGCGAAGCGGCCCGGCGCACTCAATTCACGTCTGGGCCGGACTGTGCCCATTTTCGGCCCAAGTGCAATGGCGCGCATGACGGCCCTGCCCCCGCTTTAACAGTTTTCCCGCGTCGCCAATTGGGATAGCTTGCCGCGAAATATAGTGTTTCGGAGGGGATGAGGTGGCCAGATTCGACAGATACATGCTGTCGCAATTCATGGTGATGTTCGGCTTTTTCGCGCTGGTGCTGGTGTCGATCTTTTGGATCAACAAGGCCGTGCGCATGTTCGACCGCCTCGTTAGCGACGGGCAGTCGGCCTGGGTCTTTGCCGAATTCACTGCGCTCACGCTGCCCGGCGTGATCGGTGGGGTGTTGCCCATCGCCGCCTTTGCTGGCGCGGTTTACGTGACCAATCGCCTGTCGACCGAAAGCGAACTGACCGTGATGCAGGCCACCGGCTATTCGCCGTGGCGCATGGCGCGGCCCGTTCTATACTATGGCCTGATCGTCGCCGCGATGATGTCGCTGCTGACGCATGTGCTGATCCCGCTCAGCCTGGAGCAGTTGGAAGTGCGCCGCTCCCAAGTTTCGGGCAACATCACCGCCAAGCTGCTTACCGAGGGCGAATTCCTGCATCCGGCCTCAGGTGTCACCTTCTACATCCGTCAGATCACCCCCGAGGGCGAGTTGCGCAACGTGTTCCTGTCGGACCGACGGCGGGCAGATGCGCCGACGACTTACACCTCGGCCAAGGCGTATCTTGTGCAGGAGGGCGGAGGGACCAAGCTGGTGATGCTGGATGGCCTCGCCCAGAACGTGGCGGAGGACGGCCAGCGCCTGTTCACCACCCATTTCGACGATTTTTCCTACGATATCAGCCGCCTCATGTCGCAAAGTGCGCTCAATCGGGACCGGATCGCTTTTGCCAGCACGCCCGAGTTGTTGCGCGATCCTGCCGCCGTGGCTGAGCGCACGAATGTCACTCTGGGCGTTGCCGTATCAGCGCTGCACGCCCGGTTCGCGCAGGCGATCCTGTGCGTTGTGGCGGCGCTGGTGGGCTTTGCCACGCTGCTTCAGGGCGGTTTCAGCCGCTTTGGCGTCTGGCGGCAGATCGTCACTGCATTCGTGTTGCTGATCGGGGTCAAACTGATTGAGGGCGCCGTCGCCGGGCCCGTGCTGGCCGCGCCCGGCATGTGGTTGTTGCTCTACCTGCCGGGGCTGGTGGGCTGCGTGCTGGCGTGGCTGCTGCTTTACTCCGCTGCAAATCCAAGCCTTCTGCGCCGTCTGCGCGGCATGCGGCGCGCGTCGAGCGAGGCAATCGCACCATGACTTTGCATTGGTATTTCGCGCGCAAATTCCTGTGGACCTACCTCGGCATTTCCTTCGTGTTCGTCGTGCTGCTGGGCCTTATCGACATGGTCGATGAGTTGCAGGATTTCCCCGAATTGCCCGTCTGGGACGTGGCTGAGATCGTGCTGCTGAACATCCCTCACGCCAATTACGAGATACTGCCACTGGTGATGATCCTCGCCTCTGTCGCCCTGTTCGTGCGCCTTGCCCGCTCGTCCGAGATGGTGGTTGTGCGCGCGTCGGGCCTGTCGGGGATTCGTGGAATCGGCGCGCCGGTGCTGATGGCGGCGCTGGTTGGATTGGTGTCGATCACGCTCTTTAACCCGATGGTTGCCGCATCGTCCAAGCGCTACCATGACCTTGTCGCCAGCTATAGGGACGACGGCACCAGCATCCTGGCGCTATCATCCGAGGGTCTGTGGCTGCGTCAGGGCAGCGCGCGGGGCCAGACCGTGATCCACGCGGTTTCTGCCAGTGCGGACGTATCAACGCTCTATGAGGCAACGTTCATCTCATTCTCGCCCGAGGGCGAGCCGATCCGCCGCATCTCGGCGCGCCGCGCGACGTTGGGCATAGGCCAGTGGGAACTGCAGGACGTCAAGCGCTGGCAACTCTCGGACCAGATCAATCCAGAGGCGGGCGCCGAGCGGATGGATTTTCTGGCCGTGCCGTCCGCCCTGACACGCGAGGGCATCGTCGACAGCTTTGGCAAGCCGGAATACATTCCAATCTGGGATTTACCCCGCTTTATATCGCAGCTTGAGGCGGCGGGATTTTCCGCGCGCCGCTACGCGGTCTGGTTCCAGATGGAGCTGGCGCGTCCCATATTCCTCATGGCGCTGGTGTTGATCGCTGCCGCGTTCACCCTGCGCCATGTGCGCACCACCAATACTGGCGTGTCGGTGCTGATTGCGATCATGCTGGGCTTTTCGCTGCATTATGTCCGAAATTTCGCGCAAGTGCTGGGCGAGAATGGACAAATTCCTGTCATCCTCGCGGCTTGGGCGCCGCCTGTGGCGTCATTGATGCTTGCACTTGGCATCGTGCTGCATATGGAGGACGGATGACATTGCGGTTTCGCCCCTTTGCCTTGGTTCTGGCCTTGCTGCCATTGCTCGCCACAGCGCTCGCCCCCGCGGCGCTCGATGCGCAGGTGCGCCGCCCGCCTGCGCGCGGCGCGGGCCCCGCGCTACTGATTGCCGACGACGTGCTGATCGAGGGCGACAAGACGCTAATCGCCAGCGGCAATGTCGAGGCGGTCTATGACGGCCAGCGCCTCAAGGCGCAGCGCATCACCTATGACCGCACCTCGGACCGGTTGGTGATCACCGGGCCGGTGACCCTATATGACGGGAACTACACCGTCGTTCTCGCGGACGCCGCCGAACTGGATCGCGATCTGAAAAACGGTATCCTGACCGGCGCGCGCGTCGTGATGGACGACCAGCTGCAACTGGCGGCCAATCAGGTCAGCCGCACGGATGGGCGCTATTCACAGCTCTACAAAGCAGCCGTCACCTCGTGCCAAGTCTGCGCCGACGGCAAGGCGCCGCTGTGGCAGATCCGCGCGCGCCGCGTGATCCATGACGCCGAGACGCGGCAGCTATTTCTGGATGGCGCGCAGTTCCGGGTCGGGAACGTGCCTATCGCCTATTTTCCGCGCCTGCGCCTGCCCGATCCGACGGTGACGCGGCTGACCGGGTTCCTGACCCCATCGCTCTATAATTCGACGCTGCTCGGGTTCGGCGTCAAGGTGCCCTATTTCATCCGCATCGGCGACAGCAAGGATCTGAAGCTGACGCCCTACTACACGACCAAGACGCGCACGCTGGAGTTCCGCTATCGCCAGGCGTTCGCCAATGGCGGGATCGAATTCGAGGGCGCGCTCAGCCGTGACGATCTGGCCCGGCGCGAAAATCGCGCCTATGTGTTCGGGCGTGGTGTGTTCGCCCTGCCTCAGGACTACGTGCTGCGCTTTCATATAGAGGCGGTCAAGGACGACGCCTATCTGGTTGATTACGGTTATTCGAACAAGGATCGCCTCGACAGCGAAATCTCGGTCGAGCGGGTTCGCCGGGATGAGTGGCGACACGCCGCGTTGACATATTTTCACACTCTGCGCGCGAGCGAGGACAACACGACCCTGCCAACCAGCGTCGCCAATTTCGACTACGAAAAGCGGTACTTTCCCACCCGCATAGGCGGCGAATTACGGTTTTCCGCTCAGGCGCATGGGCACTACCGCACGTCCTCGCTGCGCACTGACGGGCCGGACGTGGACCTCTTTGCCGACGGGCGCGATGTCGCCCGCCTGACCACCAGTGCCGACTGGCTGCGCAGTTGGACGCTGGGCGGCGGTGTTCGCGCCGCGGTTCAGACCGGCGTCGCGGTGGATCACATCAACGTAAGCGGCGCTGGCACCACGCCGCGCAGTCAGATCACCGAGGCAACACCCAGCGCCGCGCTGACGCTACGCTATCCGCTGGCAAAAACCACCGCGCGCGGCACCGTCCACATGATCGAGCCACTGATGCAGCTGGCCTGGATCGGCGGCAGCACGCCCTATATCGCCAATGACGAAAGCACGCGCACCGAATTCGACGAGGGAAACCTGTTGTCTCTTTCGCGCTTTGCCGCTGCCGATCGGCGCGAGCGGGGGGCGAGTGCGGCTTATGGCATCAGCTGGACGCGCTTCGCACCGGGCGGGCTGCGCAGCACGCTCAGCTTCGGCCAGATCGTGCGCGACCGTACCCAGCGCGAGGCGACGGGCGGACAGACGTTTTCGCTGTCGTCGGGCCTGCGCGGCAAAACATCGGACGTTCTTATCGCTGGCCAGATCGCGTCGGCAAACGGACTGACCCTCGCCGCACGCGGCCTCTTTGACGGCGCGTTCGACACCACCAAGGCCGAGGCTCGCGCCAGTTGGCGCAACGCCGCGCTGGATCTGGGCGCGACCTATATCTGGTTGCGCGCGGACCCGCAGGAGCAGCGGTCCAGCACGATCTCGGAATTTGCGATCGACGGATCCTACCGCCTGTCGCGACACTGGACCAGCAGCGCCGAATGGCGCTACAACATGGCCAGCGATCGCAGCGTCAACGCTGGTGTTGGCGTGACCTATACGAATGAATGCGTTGATGTTACGCTTTCGGCCTCGCGCCGCTTCACCTCTTCCACTATCCTTGAACCGTCGACGGATTTTTCGCTGACCGTCGGCCTGCGTGGCTTCAGTGCCCGCGCCGAGGACAAAAGCTATGTTCGGGAATGCAAGAAATGAACTCACTTACGACCTCCGCCACCTCTGCCTTTCGCGGGCTCAGCCTTGCCCTTGCCTTGTCGCTGGCCGTGCCAGGCATCGCCCATGCGCAGGGGCTCTTTGACCCTGTGGTCAAGGTTAACGGCACCGCCGTCACCCGCTATGAGCTGGACCAGCGCACCAAGCTTCTCAGGCTGTTGCGCGCGCCCGCCGATCCTGCGCGCCTCGCACGTCAGCAGCTGATCGAGGACCGGCTCAAGGCCGAGGCGGCCGACGCCCAAGGCATCACCGTCGACGAAGAGCAAATCCGCGCCGGGATGGAGAATTTTGCGGCCCAAGGCAAACTCAAGGCCGATCAGATGATCGCCCTGCTGGAACGCGGTGGCGTGTCCGAGGAAACCTTCGCCGCCTTCATCCGCTCGGGCCTGATCTGGCGCGAAGTGACGCAGACACGGTTTGGCGCGCAAGTTAAGGTCAGCGAGGCCGATCTGGCCCGCGCCCGCGCCGCCATAACGGACGGGACCGGCGTGCGCGTTCTCTTGTCCGAGATTATCATCCCCTTTCAAGGCCGCGGCGAACAGCAGGTGATGGCAAAAGCCCGCGAAATCGCGGACCTGACATCGACCTCGGCGTTTAGCGCGCAGGCGCGGCAATTCTCGGCGACGCCCACGCGCGATGCGGGGGGGCACCTGCCATGGCAACCAGTGACCAAACTGCCGCCGGTCCTGCGCCCGCTGGTATTGGGCCTCGCGCCGGGCGAAGTGACCGATCCGCTGCCGCTGGACGGCGCGGTCGCCCTGTTCCAGCTGCGCGACATCGAAGAGACGGACGTGGCGCAGCCCTCCTACAGCGCCATCGAATATGCCGCCTATTACATCCCCGGCGGTCGCACGCAGGCAGCGCTAAGCCGCGCGGCGCAGATCGATGCACAGACCGACACCTGCGATGACCTCTACGGCATTGCATACGGCCAGCCCCCCAGCGTGCTGGAGCGTGGCACCAAGGCACCGGGCGAGATCCCGAACGACATCGCCATTTCGCTGTCGCGCCTTGATCCGGGCGAAGTGTCCTATGACGTGACTCGCGCGAACGGTCAGACGCTGGTGCTGCTGATGATGTGCGGGCGCAGTGAGACGGGCGCGGATGCCCCCCTTGTGGCCACCGAGGGTGGTGAGTCTGCGGACGGCGAGCCCGCTGCGCAGGACGACACAGCGCAGCTGTCACAGCAGATCGCTGCGCGCCGCCTCGAATCCTTTGCCAATGGCTATCTCGAGCGGCTCAAATCCGAGGCGCGGATCATCGAATACTGATGCCCGCGCGCGCCATCGCCCTCAGCTGCGGTGAGCCTGCGGGCGTCGGCCCCGAACTGGCGCAAAAGGCGTGGGAGGCGCTGGGACCGTCCCTGCCTTTTTTCTGGATCGGCGATCCGTCGCACCTGCCGCAGGGATGCCCCGTGACTATGATCGAGCGGCCGGATCAGGCCACCGGCGCGGCTGGCCTGCCCGTTCTGGCGCATCCCATGCCCGGACCGCTGACCCCCGGCACACCCAATCCGGCACATGCTCAGGGTGTCATCGACGCCATAGCGCGCGGAGTTGATTTGGTGCGATCGGGCGCGGCGTCCGCCCTCTGCACCGCGCCGATCAATAAAAAGGCGTTGCAGGATGGCGCGGGCTTTGCCCATCCTGGTCATACCGAATATCTTGCCGCGCTGACCGGCACGCCGCGCGTCGTGATGATGCTGGCCAGCGACCAACTTCGCGTCGTGCCTGCCACCATCCATCTGCCGCTGCGCGACGTGCCCGACGCGCTGACCCGCGAGTTGCTGAGCGATACAATCCGCATCACCTATGCCGGACTGATCCGTGATTTCGCCATTCCGGCGCCGCGCATCGCCATTGCCGGACTGAATCCACACGCAGGCGAAGGCGGCAACATGGGTCACGAAGAGCTGGACCTGATCGCGCCGCTCGTCGCCGAGCTGCGTAGCGAGGGAATGAACCTGACCGGCCCGATTTCCGCCGACACGATGTTTCACACAGGCGCGCGCGCGCTTTATGACGCAGCAATTTGTATGTATCACGATCAGGCCCTCATCCCGATCAAGACGCTGGATTTTGACCGGGGCGTCAACGTCACACTGGGCCTGCCCATCGTGCGCACCTCGCCCGATCACGGTACGGCGCTGGATATCGCCGGGCGCGGCGTAGCCAACCCCAATTCGCTGATCGAGGCGCTAAAAATGGCCGCTCGCATGGCCGAAGCACGGACATGAGCATCGACGCGCTGCCCCCGCTGCGCGCAGTGATCGCGGCACATGACCTCAGTGCCCGCAAGTCGCTGGGCCAGAATTTCCTGCTGGATCTGAACCTGACTGCCAAGATTGCGCGGCAGGCCGGTGATCTGAGCGCATGTGACGTGCTGGAAATTGGCCCCGGCCCCGGTGGCCTCACACGCGGTCTGCTGGCCGAGGGTGCGCGCCATGTGCTGGCCATCGAAAAGGATCCTCGCTGTCTGCCTGCGCTCGATGAGATCGCCGACGCCTATCCCGGTCGCCTGACCGTAATGATCGGCGATGCATTGAAACTTGATCCCCTTCAGCACCTCACCCCACCCATCCGCGTCGCCGCCAACCTGCCCTATAATGTCGGAACCGAACTGCTGGTGGGCTGGCTGACGCCCGATTCATGGCCGCCCTTCTGGCAATCTCTGACCCTCATGTTTCAGCGCGAAGTGGCCGAGCGGATCGTGGCGATCCCCGGCTCGAAGGCCTATGGCCGCCTTGCGCTGCTGGCACAATGGCGGGCGGACGCACGCATCGTCATGCACCTGCCGCCCGAAGCATTCAGCCCGCCGCCTAAGGTATCGAGCGCGGTGGTCCACCTGACCGCCCTGCCCCAGCCGCGCTATCCAGCCCAGCCAAAGCTGCTGGAACGCACGGTTGCTATGGCTTTTAATCAGCGGCGCAAGATGCTGCGCGCCGCGCTCAAGGGCCTTGCCCCCGATATCGAGGACCGACTGATCGCGTCCGGCATAAAACCCACCGACCGCGCCGAGACCGTCGGGCTGGAGCAATTCTGCGCGCTGGCCCGCACGCTGGAATGACGCTGGCAATCCTCATTCCCGCCGCTGGTGCATCGTCCCGCATGGGTGGGCGCGACAAGCTGATGGAGGATATCGACGGCCAGCCGCTGCTGTTGCGTCAGGTGACACGCGCGTTGGCAACAGGCGCGCCGGTCTTCGTCACCACACGGCAGGATCGCCCCGCGCGTATCGCAGCACTACGTGGCACGACCGTGCAACTGGTGCCAGTCGAGGCGCCTCAAGAGGGCCTCGCCGCCTCGATCCGCGCCGGGATCGCTGCATTGCCGCAGGAAACCAGCGCCGCGATGATCCTGCTGCCCGATCTGCCTGATATTGAAACCGATGACATGACAACCATGATCAAAGAGCATTTGCGCCAGCCAAACCTAGTTTTGCGCGCGGTGGCCGAGGACGGCACACCTGGCCATCCCACGCTCTTCCCTGCCAGTTTCTTTGATGAACTCGCGCAGATCACTGGCGATCATGGCGCTGGCCCATTGCTGAAAGAAATTGGCTTTGCGCCTGTTCCCCTGCGGGGCAAGCGCGCCGTGACCGACCTAGACACGCCCGAGGCATGGGAAGCGTGGCATAAAGCCAATGGTTGATTGTTTCGTGGAATGAAACAGTTCTAGCGCAGCGGCGGGATCATCGGCTTTTTTTAGCCAAGATGGTCCCCAAAACGCAAACTAGGGTCGTTGCAAAATGCCAACGACAATCCGTGATCAGCAAGCAACCCCCACCAGACCCGAGGACGAGACGAGAGAGAAACGCGTCAACAGCGGCAAAATTAATGGCTAACGGTGATCGTCAAAATCAGAACAATCAGTGACGTAAGGCCGGATCGGCACAATATAGGAAACAAAAATACTCAAATCGAGGCGGACAACGCCCATTCAGGTCGTGGTTTCTGCCTCTGATTCGTGAAAAGTGCGCTTGGTACCCAAGGCCGGACTCGAACCGGCACGCCTTGCGGCGGGGGATTTTGAATCCCCTGCGTCTACCATTCCGCCACTTGGGCGCACTGGGGCAGACGTCTAGCGAATGCGCGCCAGCGCGTCCAGCCCTGCCTGCGCGTGGGTTGCATTTTTTCATCGCGCGCCGCGCGGCACTGTCAAAGCGGCGTCAGGGCTTGACCGGCCCTGCCCTGCCGTGGTCTGAGCCAATCGACCATAGCCGGAGCGCCCAACGCAAATGATCAGACGCCTTTATGACCGCACCATCGCTATGGCCGAACATCCTCATGCATTGTGGCTGCTGGCGCTGGTCGCCTTTGTCGAAAGCTCGGTCTTTCCCATCCCGCCCGACGTGCTGATGATCCCGATGATAATTGCGCGCCCGTCGCGCGCGTGGCTGATCGCGGGCGTCGCCATGTTGGCATCGGTGCTGGGCGGCATGGCAGGCTATGCCATCGGTGCGCTGGCGTTCGAGCAACTGGGCCAACCCATCCTGCAATCTTTGGGCAAGGCGGACGCCATGGCCGAATTCAGCGAGCGGTTCAACGATCTGGGTTTCTGGGCCGTTTTGATGGCGGGGGTCACGCCCTTTCCCTACAAGGTCATCACCATCATGTCGGGCTGGACGGGGATGCCGTTGGCCACCTTCATCGCAACCTCGATTCTTGCGCGGGGGCTGCGGTTCTTTATCGTTGCTGCGTTGCTCTGGCGGTTCGGTGCGCCGGTTCGCAATTTCGTCGAGCGGCGGCTGGGCCTGATGTTCGTGCTGTTCTTTGCCTGTCTCGTCGGCGGGTTCCTCTTGGTAAAGGTGCTCTAGACATGAGCCGCAACGCATATATCGCCCTCGCCGCCCTCGGGTCGGTTGCGCTTCTGGCAGGCGCCTACGCGTTCCAGCATATCGGCGGGCTGGCCCCGTGCCAGTTGTGCCTGTGGCAACGCTGGCCGCATGTCGCTGCCGCGCTGATTGGCCTGTTCGCCCTGGCGCTTGGGCGTTGGTCGCATGGTCGCTTTATGCCGTGGCTGGGAATGCTGGCAGCGCTGACCAGCGCGGGCATCGCCGCCTACCATACCGGGGTCGAGCGTGGCTGGTGGCAGGGGCCGACATCCTGCACCGGCAGCAGCCTTACCACAGGGTCAGGCGCAGACCTGCTCAGCTTGGATGGCCCCTTGGGTGTGGTCATGTGCGATCAGGTCGCGTGGCAAATGGCCGGCCTGTCGATGGCCAGCTGGAACATGCTGGCCTCGCTGGGGCTGGCGGTGTTGTGGGGTATGGCAGCACGGCGCTGAGCGACGCTTGACCGGGGCGCATGTCGTAGCCTAGCGTTCTGGCGATCCACGCACAGTCAGGTGCCGCCATGCGCAATCTCGATCCCGTTAACTACACGTCGCCCGACATTCACGCCGAGGATGTGCAGCGGATCTTCAGCGCGACTTGGCAGTTGATCGGCCCTGCATCGCAGCTGGCCGAGCGGGGCGATTACATCGCGACCGAAATCGCAGGCCAGAAAGCCTTCGCCCTGCGCACGCGCGACGGCATCAAGGCCTACCGCAACGTCTGTCGCCACCGCGGCGCACGCCTGCTGCCCGAAGGGTCCGGGCGCTGCAACACCATCCGATGCCCCTATCACCAATGGGTCTGGGGCGAGGACGGATCGTTGCTGAACGTGCCGTTCTGGGGTGACGACGCTGATTTCGACAAAAGCGAATGGGCGCTGGACCGGGTTGAGTGGCATATCTGGCGCGGCCTTCTGTTTGTCGCCATCGCGCCCGAGCAATCCTTTGAGGCGCAGCTGGGCCATATCGCCGCCGAACTGGAGGGTGAGCCCATTGAAAACTTTCAGTGGGTTCACCAAGAACGCCTGATCTTTGATGCCAACTGGAAAATCTACACCGACAATTTCGTCGAGGGCTATCATATCCCCGGCATCCACCCCGAATTTCACCGCTCGATCGAGTTCGAGGCGTTCGAGACAGTGGCGCTGGACGGCATGGTGCGCATGACCGCGCCGCCGCGTGAGGGGCTGTTTTACCGTGGTAAATGGATGTGGATGTGGCCCAACTGGACGCTGTCGCTGTTCAACGGCGGTATGAACACGTCGCGCATCAATCCTATCGACCACCAGCGCACTGAATTGATCTATAACTTCTATTTCGCCGATACATCCGAAGCGACGGCAAACGCGCGTGCGCAGACCATCGAGGACAACATGCAGGTCGTGCGCGAAGATTTCGAGGTGTGCATTGAGACGCAGAAAAACTACGCGAGTGGTGGCTACCGTGCCGGGCCCCTCTCGCCCCGGCACGAACAGGGGGTGGCCTATTTTCAGGAGAGGCTGCGCGCGGCGCGCGTTTGACGTTGGCCACGGCGACGCTTACCCCGCTGACTTACGCGTACTCAACAGCAGGCTCGTTTCGCTGCTCACGATCCCGTCCATGCGCCTGACCTGCGCCAAAACGCGGTCCAGCTCTTCCAGCGTTGGCGCGCCGATTTCCACGATGATATCCCAGCGCCCGTTGGTCGTATGGCTGGCGCGCACCGCACTCAGCCCATTCAGCTGGCGCAGGATTCGATCAGTGCCACGCCCCTCAATGCCCAGCATCATCAACCCACGCACCGGATCGCGCGCCGCGTCGCCCTTCAGCACGACCGAAAAGCCGACGATCTCGCCGCTGCGCTGCAAACGCTCAATGCGCGAGCGCACCGTGGTGCGCGACACGCCCAAGCTGGCCGCAAGGTCAGAAAGCGACGCGCGCGCGTTATGGCGCAGCGTTGATATCAGGGATTGGTCAATATTGTCCATTTCGCCAGCCTATCCTTCCGTTTCGAGCAATCTTATTCCCATTTGTGCAAATTGCACTATTCCATTCGCCCCATTTGCGCAACAGATTGCACTCAAGCCCAAAGAGGAGACTATCATGACCGCCAAAACCTGCATCCTGATCGGCGCACCAATGGACAGTGGCAAACGCCGCCAAGGCTGCCTCATGGGCCCCGACGCGTATCGTGTGGCCGGAATCGGCCCGGCGCTCGCCGATCTGGGCCATGATGTGGTCGATATCGGCAATATCGCGCCCGACGCGGCCGAGGCGCATCCGGACCTGCCCGACCATCTGCACGAGCCGGCCGAGATGATCGGCTGGACCGCCGCCCTCGCCCGCGCCGCCGAAGAGGCACTGCCGCGCGGCCTCCCGATCTTCCTCGGTGGCGATCATGGTCTGGCGCTGGGATCAGTGCTGGGTGCCGCGAACCATGCGGCGCGGCAGGATCGCCCTCTGTTTGTTCTGTGGCTGGACGCGCATACCGACTACCACACTCCGCAGAGCACCGAGTCGGGCAATCTGCACGGCGCACCCTTGGGCTATGTGACAGGGCGCGCGGGTTTTCACGGTTTTCCCAAGGTCGCGCATCCGATTCCGCATGAAAATATCTGCCTGCTGGGCCTGCGATCCGTCGACCCAGAAGAGCGCGAGGCGATGCAATTGACCAACGTGCGCTATCACGACATGCGCAGCATCGACGAGACGGGCATCGCCCGCCCCCTCACCGAATTCCTCGCGGATGTGCAAAATGCGAACGGGATGCTGCATGTCTCACTTGATGTCGATTTCCTCGACCCCAGCTTTGCGCCTGCCGTCGGCACCACCGTTCCCGGCGGGGCGACGATGCGAGAGGGGCATTTGGCGATGGAAATAATCTGCGACTCGGGCCTCATGACCTCGCTGGATCTGGTCGAGTTGAACCCGTTTCTGGATGACCGGGGGCGCACCGCGCAGGTGATGGTGGATCTGGCGGCCTCGGCCCTTGGACGACGCGTATTCGACCGCCCGACGCAGGCCTTTTCATGACGGTTCAAGCCCCCTCCAGCGTGGTGATGATCCGCCCGAACAGGTTCCATCCGAACCCCGAGACGGCGACCGACAACCGGTTCCAATCAACCCCGGACCTGACCGTCGATGAGGTCGCCGCAAACGCCTGCGCCGAGTTCGATGGCGCGGTCGCCCGCCTGCAGGACGAGGGCGTCGGGGTGCACGTCTTTCAGGACGAGCGGGATGACACCCCCGACGCCGTATTCCCGAACAACTGGTTTTCGACCCATCCGGGCGGGCATGTCGCAATCTACCCGATGTTCGTGCCCAGCCGCCGCCGCGAAAGGCGCAGCGATGTGATCGAGATGTTGAAGGCCGAATACCGCGTGCAGGCCGTCACCGACTATTCGGGGCTGGAACCGGACGGAATGGCGCTGGAGGGCACCGGCGCGATGGTCATCGACCATATCGGGCGCATCGCCTATGTCGCGCGCTCGCACCGCGCCGATCCGATCCTGCTGGAGCGGTTTTGCACCAACTTCGGCTATGAGCCGATGGTGTTCGCCGCCGTCGACGAAAGTGGCGCGCCCGTCTATCATACCAACGTCATCATGACGATTGGCACGCATTTTGCTATGGTCAGCCTCGACATGATAGAAAACGCCCCCCGCCGTCTGGAAATCGCCGAACGTCTGGCCGAGCCGGGCCGTGACGTGATCGACCTGACGCATCACCAGATCGCCGAATTCGCTGGCAACGCCATTGAACTCAGCACACCTGCCGGCCTGATGACCGCCATGTCATCGCGCGCACTGGCCGCGCTGGACAAGCGTCAGATCGCCCTGATTGAGCGGTCCACCCGCATCGTTCCCCTCGACATTCCCACGATCGAGAGCGCCGGAGGATCGGTGCGCTGCATGATCGCCGGTCTGCACCTCGCCAAACGCAACACAAACATCGAAAAGAGCCTGTGATGAGCAACCTGTCCCCGTCCCACAAGGCCTATGTGCCCTTCGTCAGCGTCGATAATATGATGAAGCTGATCCACCATATCGGCATTGAGCCGATGCTGACCGGCCTCGCCGACTACATCGAAGAGGACTTCAAGCGCTGGGAGTTGTTCGACAAGACGCCCCGCGTCGCCAGCCACTCCGAAGAGGGCGTGATTGAGCTGATGCCCACCTCGGATGGCGAGGTTTATGGGTTTAAATACGTGAACGGCCACCCCAGCAACACCAAGCAAGGCCTTCAGACGGTCACTGCCTTTGGCCTCTTGGCGAATGTCGGCAACGGCTATCCCGTGCTGTTGAGCGAAATGACGATCCTGACCGCGCTCAGGACCGCTGCCACATCGGCGCTGGTCGCGAAATACCTCGCCCCCAAGGGCGCGGACACGATGGCGATGATCGGCAACGGCGCGCAATCGGAATTCCAGAGCCTCGCGATGAAGGCCATTGTCGGCATCAAGACTGTGCGCCTTTACGATATCGACAAGGCAGCGACCGCAAAGGCCGCGAAAAACCTCGCCGGGCTGGGCCTGAACGTAATCGAGTGCGATTCAGCCGAGGCCAGCATGGAAGGTGCGCAGATCATCACGACCTGCACGGCCGACAAGCAATATGCGACGATCCTGACCGACAACATGGTCGGCGCGGGCGTGCATATCAACGCCATCGGCGGCGACTGCCCCGGCAAGACGGAATTGGCCCCGGCCATATTGGAGCGCTCGGACGTCTTTGTCGAATTCCCGCCCCAGACCCGCATTGAGGGCGAAATTCAGCAGATGGCCGAGGATTTTCCCGTGACCGAACTGTGGCAAGTGATGACCGGCACAGCCAAAGGCCGCACAAGCGATGCGCAAATCACGCTTTTTGACTCGGTCGGCTTTGCCACCGAGGATTTCAGCGCGCTGCGGTATGTGCGTGCCAAGATCGAGGGCACGGATTTTCACCAGGACCTGGACATGCTGGCCGATCCCGACGATCCGCGCGACCTGTTTGGCATGGTACGGCGGGCTGCGCCCAAGTAATACTTGTGACGGGCCGAGCCTAAATCCACTGGCCTGGCAATATCACCCAAACAAATGCATGCGGCGCGGCACCATGATGGGCCGCGCCGCATGGGTTTCAATCGATGGCACCGCAGGGCGGCCCTAATGAGGGGCCACCCTGCGACTACTTTTCCCATGACTATCAGTGTCTGCTGGAGAAGAATGGCGGCCCGGGAAAACCGTTAGCCCGGCGCCACATGGCCGCCGGGCGTCTTTTAGGTTTAGCCTTCGTCGGCGGAGGCTGCGGGCATCAGGCCATTGGCCTGTGCTTCCCCCATCTCGGCGTCGTCGATTGCGCCGTCGCCGTTCACGTCGATCTGGCTGAACTGGTCAGCAGTGACTTCGGGATAGGCTGCCTGAACCTCGTCCACGGTCAGCATGCCATCTCCGTTGGCGTCAAGGGCGCTGATGTCTGCGAACGCGCTGGTTGCCAGTGCGCCCATGCCGAGTGCGAGTACGATGAATTTAGTCATTTAGTTTCTCCTTAAGTCTCTTGTCGTCTTGGGAAGTGGCATCATTGCCCGCTTCACCTCACAAGACGCGGGCGGGGCGGTTTGCGTCCATCAGGTGACGTCGAACGCCGCCATCCGGCGGCACATTGCCGATATGGGGTGTGGCGGGCGGCGCACCTCCGCGCAAAAAGGGGCATTGCGCGGAATGGGCGGAAAACCCCCGGATTGCAGTGGCTTAAAAGGATGCCACATTTAATAGACCCGACACGATAAAGGCCTGTCCAATGAATCATCCGCTGCCCCAAATCACCCAGTCGCCACCTGCTACTGCCTGTGTCACCCATAATATCGTCGAGCTACACCCTGACCTCATGCGTCTGGCGCGCCGCCTCGCCGGAAGTGAGGCCGAGGCGCAGGATCTGGCGCAAGAGACGCTACTGCGGCTTTGGCGGCGCAGGTACGACGTGGAGGGTGTCGACGATCTGCGCGCCTATGCACGCGCCGCCTTGCGCAATTTATTCCGTCAGGGATTGCGTCGCGCGCCGATGATGCAACTGGACGAGGCCGACGGCCCCAGTATCGAGCCGGAAGTCTTTGCCAGCCTCGCGCTCAGCGATCTGCAAGGCGCTATCGCCCGCCTGCCCGCCGACCAAGGTGCGCTGATTGCGCTGGTCATGGCTGGCGAAACCAGCCCAGCGGCGCTGGCAGGCCAGACCGGTTGCGCCAAAAACACGGTGATGTCGCGCCTTGCCCGTGCCCGCGCGCAACTGCGCCGCGACATGGACCTTGCCCCCGGCGCGCCGGTCTCCAGCCTATTCTAAAGCCCCAACACCCGCCGTCTCTCTGCAGCAAAACCCTGCACGAGGCGATCCGCCACTAGCGCAAGGATCGCCATGCACGCCCCCGCAGTGATGCCAAGGCCCACATCGGCCTGCCCCAGCGCGAGGAAAATAGACTGACCCAGCCCAGTAGTGCCAATCAGCGCCGCAATCACCAGCATCGCGAAAGCATATAGGATCGTCTGGTTCAGCCCCAAAAGAATCGTCGGCGCGGCATAGGGCGCACGCACTTCGCGCATGGTCTGCCATGTGGTCGCGCCGGATGACACGGCCGCCTCGATCAACTCGGGCGGCGTGGTGACGAGGCCGTGGCGCGTGTAGCGGATCATCGGCACGATGGCGTAGAGAATGATTGCGAGAAAGGCCGAGAATTCGCCAATCTGAAAGAACATCAGCACCGGGATTAGGAACACAAACAGCGGGATGGTCTGCAGCATGTCGCAGATCGGCTGCACGATGCGCCACGCCAGCGGGCTGAGCGCGCAAACGAGGCCGATCGCACCGCCTAGGACCGCACAGGTCAGAACAGCAGCGCCAGATAGGTACAGCGACCACAGCGCCTTGCCCCAGAGGCCCGACAGCAGCACTGCAGTCAGCATCAACACCGAAAAAAGCGCCAGTTTGCGCCCGCCCGCAACCCAGCCGATGGCGCCCGCGCCGACCAGCACAAAAGGCCATGGTAATTCGGCGATGCCGGTTTCGATCACGCCAGCCGCGATCACCAGCATCAGACCCGCTGCCAAACGGCCCGTTGCCGCCAGCCCTGCGCCGAGGAGCGCGGCGACGGCAAGGAACGCGGCGCTCATGCCGCCGGTCCACTGAAATCCCCAGGTGAACGGCAGAACCGCCCCGTCGAGGCCGATCCTGAGCGGCAGCAGGCCGTAGAACATCGCACCGTTCTTGATCGCGTCCAGCGCGCTGCCATTGGCGCGCACAAATGCCGACAGCGCGCCATCAACCCAATCGGCCACCGGCACCAGCAGCGTCAGCCGGCCCGCCGCCGGCAGATAGAGCCACGCCAGAACGGCCAGTGCCCCGCCCACTGCGATAATCCCCAGCGTCACACGCCCATCATGGCGCTCGCGCTCATGCGCCATGCGACTGCTGATACGGTCGATCACGATGGCAAAGGCGACGATCACGAGCCCTGCGAGCAGTGCCGCGCCGAACTGCGCCTTGCGCATGGTCAGCAGCACTTCCCAGCCGATATCGTCAAATCCGCCGATCACGGCGGCGATGATCACCATGCTGAGCGCGGCCATGAGGCACTGATTGACCCCAACCATAATCTGGGTGGTCGCCGACGGGATCTCGACCAGAAACAACTGCTGCATGCGGCTGCCGCCGGACATGATCGCGGCCTCCTTGATGTCGGTCTCGATCCGCTCCAATCCGAGGATGACGTTGCGCGCCATGGGCGGGGCGGCATAGATTGCCGACGCGATCAGGCCCACGACGGGGCCAAAACCGAACAGCAGCAGAAGCGGCGTGAGATAGGCGAAAGTCGGGACCGTTTGCATGACGTCCATGACGGTTTGCACAGCGGATTTCACGCGCGGCACCTCATTGGCGAGGATACCCGTCGCCCCTCCCAGCAGCAGCGCCAGCGGCACTGACACAGCGACGAGGCTGAGGGTATTCATGCTCTCGACCCAATAGCCCGAGGCAACGACAAAGCCGAGGCCCACGATGCTGAGCGTCGCAAGTTTCCAACCGCCAACATGCCAGCCAAGCGCCGTGACCAACGCGATCAGCAACGGCCATGGCGTACCCAGCAGCAGCGCCTGCGCCCAGTCCATCGGATAGGCCAGCGCATGGGAAAAGGCGCGCGCGGCGGGCTTGATGAGGTTCAGGAACCACGTCAGGACGACGTCGATCCAGCGCGAGGCAGGCAACGCCCATTCCGCCGGAAACTTCACCAGCCACGGCATGTAGGGCGCCAGCACCATGCAAAGCGCCCCGACGGCCAGCGCCACCAGCGCGGCGATGGCACCGGGCGTCAGGAGGCGCTGATCAGAGCCGGGCAGATCGGAAGCGCTCATGTGGCCTCGACCTGCAATGCATTGGCCAGATCGGCAGGATCAACGGTTCCGACGATCTTGCCGTCCCTGCCCCAGACCGGCACAGGCTCATAGAGCGACATGCAGGCCAACAGCGCCTCTTCCAGCGTCATGTCCTCGCGCAGACCGGGATCGTCGGCTGTCTTGACCTCATCCCCGTCTGCCGGGTTCAGGACCGACGCCAGACGCGCATGGCGGCCTTTGGCGACGTCCTTGGCGAATTCGCGCACGTAGTCGTCGACCGGGTTCAGCACGATATCTGTAGGCGTGCCGATCTGCACGATCTGGCCATCACGCATGATCGCAATGCGGTCCGCAATTTTCAGGGCCTCGGTGATGTCGTGGGTGATGAAAACGATGGATTTCTTGAGCCGCCTCTGGATGTCGATGAATTCATCCTGAAGCTGGCGGCGGATCAGCGGGTCAAGCGCGCTGAAAGGTTCGTCCAGAAACCACACGTCGGGGTTCACGGCGAGGCTGCGGGCGATACCGACGCGCTGGCGCTGGCCACCAGACAGCTCGCGCGGATAGGATGCCTCGCGACCCTTGAGGCCGACCAACTCGATCACCTCGCGCGCCCGCGCCAGCCGCTCAGCGCGCTTGGCACCCTGCATTTTCAGCGGAAAGGCGACGTTTTGCAGTGTGGTCATGTGCGGAAACAGGCCGAAATGCTGGAACACCATGCCCAGCTTGCGGCGACGCAGCTGGGTCATGCGCGTTTTCGGCGCGTTCAGGATATCCTCGCCGTCAATTTCGATCTCGCCCGCCGTCGCCTCGATCAGGCGGGCGATGCAGCGGATGATAGTGGACTTGCCCGACCCCGAAAGGCCCATGATGACGAACAACTCGCCGCGCTGCACATCAAAGCTGGCATTCTGAACCGCAGGCACCAGACCCTCGCCGCGCAATATATCCGCAGCCCCCGACGCGTCGCCGCCCGACTGCTCCAACGCGGCGGCCAGTCTTGCCTTCGGCTCGGCGCCAAAGACCTGCCACACGTTGTGGCAGCGGATCGCAGGATGGTCCGCGTCGGACGGTTCTGTCATGGAATTCTCCGCGCGGGGGTGCCGCAATGCTGAGGCCCGCCCCCGACGCCAATTGGCCGGGGGCGGCGCGCGCTTTACTTGGTGGCGGCCTCAACGACGGGCATCCACTTGTCCTTATTGGCGTCCATCCACGTGGCGACGGTCTCCTCGACCGACTGGCCATCGACGTCGATCTTGCCCATCATCGGCTGCTGGTCCTCGACGCTCAGTTCCATGTTCGTCAGGATCTCGGCGGCGGCGGGCCATTTGTCGGCCATACCCGACCAAGCGGCCTTAAAGACTCGGGTGGGCGCGAAATCGCAGTCATGCGTCGCATCGGGGTTCGAACCCCAGCTGGGGTCCTCAAAGCATGCCTCTTCGCCCACGGGCAGATCGACAAATTTGACGTCATAGGCCGACATTGCCCAATGCGGCTGCCAGAAGGTGATCAGCAGCGGCGATTTCTTTTCAGTCGCGGCGCGCAATTCAGTGACCAGCGCCCCTTCGGAGCCAGCCGGAACTGCCTTGAACGGCAAGTCAAAGCCTTTGACGCGCTCCGCGCCCGGTGTGCCCCAATCCGCCGGATAATCAACGAGGCGGCCAGCCGGCAGCGTCTCGGCTGTGGCGAACTGACCGGCGCAGTCCTTGAGCGCCTCCCAGGCAGGCAGGCCGGGGCAGATTTCGGCGACATGCGCGGGGTATGCAATGCCCTCCTTGGCCTCGAGGCCCAGATCGCCCAACTCGGTGATACCGCCGGATTCAACATGCTTGGCGTAATCGTCGGACACGTTGGACGACCAGATTTCCACCGCGGCATCAATTTCACCATCGGACATTGCCTGATACATGTTCATGTAACCGGCCGTGACATAGTCCACCTTGTAGCCCGCCGCCTTGAGCATTTCGCCCGCAATATGTGTGGTGACGTGCTGACCGGTCCATTCATTGACCGCCAGCTTGATCGGTTCGTCCGCAGCACCCAGTTCAGCGGCCTGAACGCCACCGGCGGCCATCGCCAGCACGCTTACGGCACCAAGACACGTCCAAGGCATTGTTTTTATGGTTTTTTTCATCGTTATCTCCCTGATTTTGTTATTATTGACCGAGTATTGCACGGAGTCACTGCCTAATTTGCTTGTTTCGGACCTGATTTGTGCATCAATGGTCACATGCCCAAGATCGTGCAAACCCGGTTGACGCTGATCGTTACGCCGCATTTTAATCTGGCCGCGACGACCGCGTTCATCGACCCGTTCCGCGCAGCCAACTATCTGGACGGCGCGGCGCATTTCGCATGGGATATCGCATCGGGCGCGGGTGGGCCATGCCTTGCCAGCAACGGCATGAGCATCGATACGCTGCCACTGGCGGATCTGCGCGCGGCGCCGCGCGACATGGTGCTGGTATCATCCAGCTGGACGCCCGAGGCGCATTTCACCCCGCAGCTTTCCAGCGCCTTGTGGCGGTGGGCGCAGGCGGGGACGACGCTGGGCGGGATCGACACCGGCGCATTTCTGCTGGCGCAGGCAGGGCTGTTGGATGGGCGCCGCGCCACGGTGCATTACGAGCATATGGATGCCTTTGGCGAACGGTTCCCGGCCTGCACGCTCAGCGAAGAGCTCTATGTTTTTGACGGCAATCGGGTCAGCTGTGCGGGCGGCGCTGCGTCATTCGACTTCGCGCTTCAAATCATTCACATGGCACGCGGTGACGCGCTGGCCAACGCTGCTGCGCGATACCTCTTTCACGGCGCGGTGCGCCCGCCCGGCACCGCCCAGAACGACGCCCCGCTAGAGCCGCTGGGCAACACCGCGCCCAGCGCCGTCAAGCGCGCCATCGCCCTGATGGAAAGGAACCTTGAAACGCCGCTGCCCATCGCCGAAATCTGCACGCAGATCGGCATTTCGCACCGCCAGCTGAATCGTCTGTTCGCCACCTTCGTGCGCAAGACACCCGCACTGTATTATCGCGATATCCGCCTTGATCGTGCGCGTGGGTTGGTCACGCAGACCGAGCTGGCGATGTCGGAGGTGGCGCTGGCGTCGGGTTTTGCAAGTCAGGTGCATTTCAGCCGTGCCTATCGCGAACGGTTCGGCCTGCCACCCCGCGCCGACCGGATCGAGGGGCGCGTTCCGTTCGAATTTCGCGCCTGGCCGATGCATCGGAAGATGCGATAGGGCGCGTCTTTCGCCCGGCTCACCCGTACTCTTGTCCGGCGCGTCCATTCACGCTAAGTGAACGGCTATCCCTGCACATATCTGGCGCGCCATATTGCCATGCTAAACGTCAAGCGCCGCAAGCCGGCGCATCCCACCCGCATCACCCCGGAGAGCCGACATGACCCAGTTCCCCTCAGCAGGCGATTTTGCCGCTATCCGCCACGGCTATGACGCCGACAGCAGCCGCTCGCTGTCCCTGCGCAGCGATGCCTATACCGAGCAGAAATGGTTCGACGCCGATCTGCGCGCGATCATGGCAAAGCACTGGCAGTGGGTCTGCCATGTCGAAAAGCTGCGCGAGCCGGGCAGCTACTTTGCGCTGCAAATCGCCGGTCAGCCTATCGCCATTGTGCGCGATCGCGACGGCACGCTGCGCGCCTTCTACAACGTCTGCAAGCACCGCGCGCATGAGTTGCTCAGCGGCGAGGGCGTCACCAGTCGCATCATGTGCCCGTATCACGCGTGGGTCTACAAGCTGGACGGCCAACTAGTCCGCGCGCCGGAAACCGAGCATCTGGAGGATTTCACCCCCTCCGAGATCTGCCTCGACGAGGTGCAGGTCGAGGAGTTCTGCGGCTTTGTCTATGTCAATCTGGACCCGTCGGCGAAATCGCTGGCCGAACAGACCGGCAATCTGGAAACCGAAATTCGCCACTGGGCGCCCGATATCGAGAACCTGACCTTTGGCCGCCGCATGAGTTACGAGATCAAGTCGAACTGGAAGAATGTCGTCGACAATTTCCTTGAGTGTTACCATTGCCCGACCGCGCACAAGGATTTCTGCGATCTGGTCGATATGGACACCTACAAGGTCACGACCTACGGCATCTATTCCTCGCACATGGCCGAGGCAGGCACGTCGCCCAACAGTGCCTATGACGTCTCAAACGCCACGGTCAAAACCCACGCCGTCTGGTGGATGTGGCCAACGACCTGCCTGATGCGCTATCCGGGCCGATCATCCATGATCGTGCTGAACGTGATCCCGATGGGGCCTGATCGCACGCTCGAGACGTATGATTTCTACTTGGAGACGTCCGATCCCGACCCGATGGAGGTCGACGCGATGCGCTATATCGACGAGGTGCTTCAGCCAGAGGATATCGGACTGGTCGAGAGCGTTCAGCGCGGCATGAGCACGCCCGCCTTTATCCAAGGGCGCATCGTCAACGATCCCTCCGGCTCGGGCAAATCCGAACACGCGGTGCATCATTTCCACGGGCTGGTGCTGGACGCCTATGCCAAGGCCGCCGAGGAAGCCGCATGAAGCTGCAAGGCAAGACTGCCCTCGTCACCGGCGGGCGGGGCGGCATTGGGCGCGCAATCTGCGCAAGGTTTCTGGCCGAGGGCGCACGGGTCTATGCGGCTGATCTAAGGGAGGGTGGCTCGCTGGAGTTGCCCTGTGGCGCGGCAGAATTCATCCGGTTGGACGTAAGTAGCGAAGACGAAGTGCGCGCTGCGATGACCCGCGTCGAAAGCGAGGCTGGTAAGCTGGATATCCTGGTAAACGCAGCGGGTATCGAGATTGAGAAAACCATCGAGGACACCACCCTTGAGGAATGGAACCGCAGCTTTGCCGTCAACGTCACCGGCACCTTCCTGACCAGCAAATATGCCCTGCCCCTGATGCGCAAGGCGGCGCAGAATGGCACCACCGCATCGTTGATCAATTTCGGCTCCTATGATGGATTCATTGCCGACCCCGGCCTTGCCGCCTATTGCGCGACCAAGGGTGCGGTGCATGCGCTGACCCGTGCGATGGCCTGCGACCACGGGCCTGAGGGCATCCGCGTCAACGCCATCTGCCCCGGCTATATCGACACTCCGATGCTGCAAAGCTTCTTTACCGGCGACGGCTCGGGCGGGGGTGGCAAGGATATTAGCGAGCTGCAACAGGCCGTGCGCGATGTGCATCCGATGCGCGCCTATGGCACGCCCGACGACATCGCGAACCTCGTCAACTGGCTGGCCAGTGACGAGGCGCGCTATGCATCGGGCCAGCTATGGGTGCTGGACGGTGGGCTAAGCGCGCAAGTCCAGCAGATGAAACTATGAGCCCGGCGGGCCGCGTCGCAATCGTCACCGGTGCCGGGCGTGGCATCGGTCAGGCCATCGCTCTGCGCCTCATGGCCGACGGCTATACCGTCCTTGGCTGTGGTCGTAATGCCCGCGCGGATGATTTCCCGAAGGCCGCGCACTGGGTTCAAGCCAGCGTGGCAGAAACATTAGGCGCAAGCGAGATCGCCGATGCCGCCCAAAAGCTGGGCCGCGTTGCCCTGCTGGTCAATAACGCGGGCGTGCAGGTGGAAAAAACCGTGGCGGACAGCACCGATGCCGACTGGGATCTGGTGATTGGTGCCAATTGCCGGGGCGTGTTCAACATGTGCCGTGCAGTGTTGCCGCAGATGCAGCAAACCGGCGGCGTTATCATCAATATCGGCTCGATCTCAGCCAGTGCTGCGGACCCTTCGATGGCGCTTTATAACGCCAGCAAGGCGTTCGTGCATGGCCTCACCCGCTCGATCGCTGTCGATCACGGGCCGAACGTGCGCTGCAACGCCATTGCGCCCGGCTGGATCCTGACGGAAATGGCCGACGACGCCTTTGCGCTGGCGGATAACCCCGAGTCTGCCAAGCGCGACGCCCTCGCCCGCCATCCCGTGGGCCGCATGGGCGCGCCCGAAGATATTGCCAACATGGTGTCGTGGCTGACCTCGGATCAGGCAGCTTATGTCAGCGGTGCCAACTTTACCGTGGATGGCGGGATGACCGCTGCCTCCCCTATCAATCCGGGACTGTTTTGATGAATTATACACACACGGCCTGCCTTGGCGCAGGTGTCATCGGTGCCAGTTGGACGGCGCTGTTCCTCGCGTCTGGTCGCTCGGTCGCCGTCTATGATCCCTCACCTGAGGCGGAAAAAACCGTCCGCGAATATGTCGAAACCGCATGGCCCACGCTGACGCGCATGGGGCTGACCGAGAATGGCACACCTGATGCGCTGACATTCCATGCCAGCGCCGCTGCCGCCGTGGAAGGCTCCGATTTCGTGCAAGAGAACGTACCTGAGCGACTGGCGATCAAACACGCCCTCTTTGCCGAGATTGAACCGACGTTGAAGCCCGGCGCAATCGTCGCAAGTTCAGCTTCGGGCCTGACGCTGGGCCAGATGCAGGGCGGCTGGACGGACCCGTCGCCGCTGGTTCTGGGTCATCCGTTCAACCCGCCGCATCTGGTGCCGCTGGTCGAGGTCATGGGCAATGAGCGCACCGGTGCCGGTGTCGCCGATGCCGCCGCCGCATTCTACGAGAGCATCGGCAAAGTGACCGTGCGCGTCCACAAGGAAGTGCCGGGCCATGTCGCCAACCGCCTGCAAGCCGCCGTCTGGCGCGAGGCAATCCATCTGGCGAAGGAGGGCGTCGCCAGCGTCGGCGACATCGACAAGGCAATGTGGGCCGGTCCCGGCCTCAGGTGGGCTGCGATGGGACCGACTGCGTGTTTCAGCATGGGCGCTGGTCCCGGCGGGCTTCAGGCTTTTTGCGATCATTTTCGCGATACGTTCAATGGCTGGTGGGACGATCTGGGTCAGCCTCATCTCGATGACGAAACGATTGCGCTGATCGTCGAGGGTGCCAATGAGGCGGCGGGCGATCTAAGCCACGCCGATATGCTGGAGCGACGCGACGCGATGATCGTCGCCATGCAAGAGGTATTGCGTCCATACCGCAAGGTGTGACGTTACCCCAAATCAAAAACGGCGCACCCCGGAAAGGGTGCGCCGCGTTCGTTCACAACCGATCAGAAGATCACTCGGCAGCTTTGGACATGTCCGTCATCTCAGCGTTGAAGGTGAACAACTGCTCGCCCGCGATGCGGTAGCCGTCGATCAGATCCTTGGCGCGGACGCTGGTCAGCCAGCCTTCCAGTTCTGCGGCCAGATCGCTCTTGATGTAGTCGCCCTTATCGGGGTTGACCGGAAGGTAGGCGTATTGGTTAAACAACACCGGATCGCCCGCGAACAGCAGCGCCAGATCGCCCTTATTGCCGAAATTCAACCAGCTTGCGCGATCCGACATGATGTAGGCGTCCATGCCCGACGCCGTATTCAGCGCCGCGCCCATACCCGCGCCGACGGGTTTGTACCAATCTCCGGCAGTGCTGGCATCAATGCCGGCGGCGTCCCACAGGCTAAGCTCTTTCTTGTGAGTGCCACTTTCGTCGCCGCGACTGACAAAGGGCGCCTCAGCCGCTTCGATGGCGCTAAGCGCACCGGCGGCATCATCGGCGGATTTCACGCCTGCCGGGTCGGCGTTGGGGCCGATGATTACAAAGTCGTTATACATGATCGCGCGGCGATGCGTGCCGTGCCCGGCCTCGACGAATTTCTCTTCGGCGGCCTTGGCATGGACCAGAATCGCGTCGACATCGCCCGCTTCGCCCAGCTTGATCGCCTGACCGGTGCCAACGACCAGCAGTTGCACGTCAATGCCGGTATCCTTCTTGATTTCGGGCAGCAGCACCTCGGCGAGGCCGGAATTGTGGAAGCTGGTCGTCACCGCCATCTTCATTTCCTCGGCATGAGCTGCCGCACCACCTGTCAGCGCAATAGCCATGGCTAGGGTGATTTTACGCATGTCAAAGACTCCTTTTAGTCAAAGCGTATCGGGGGTTATTCTACGATGTCGCCAGCGAGGAACGCGGTAGCCGCATTCGTGGTGGGGGCATCGAAAAAATTGATCGCGGGGGCGTTTTCATGAACGTTGCCGCCGCGCAGAAAAATTACCTCTCGGGCCAGACGCCTTGCCTGTCCCATGTCGTGGGTCGCCATAACGATACGTGTTCCAGCGCCGGTTGCAACCGCCAATAGCGCCTCGATCTCGCGCGTTGCACGACCGTCCAGCGAGGCCGACGGCTCGTCCAGAAAAAGCAGAGCGGGCTCTATGATTAGCGCGCGCGAGAGGGCCAGCTTTTGCTTTTCGCCGCCCGACAGAACCGTGGCAGGCCGCCCCTCCATCCCGGCAAGGCCGATGCGTGCGCACCATTCCTCGGCGGCGGCGCGGGCAGCAGCGCGGGGCGTGCCGCTGAGGCGGAGCGGATAGGCCAGATTGTCCAGAACCGAGCGGCGCAGCATGACCGGCGTCTGAAAAACGAAGGCCTGCCTGCGCCGCGCCTCATCTCGCGGGCACGCCCACGTGATCGTTCCTTGGCTCAGACGCTCAAGACCATGCAGCGCCTTGAGAAGGGTTGATTTTCCCGCGCCGTTTGGACCGATGAGGGCCGTGATCCCCTGTCCCTCAAGCGTCAGATTAATCGGCCCGATCAACCGCTTGCCGCGCCGGTGGACGCTTGCGCCCTTCATGGTCATTGGCAAAAGAGCGCTCACCACCTGCCCCCCGTTTCGGTCCGGCTAAGGGCATGAATGGCGAGGTTAATCGCGATGGACAGCGCGATCAGGATAAACCCAAGGCCAAGTGCCAGCGCAAAATTGCCCTTGCCCGTTTCCAGCGCGATGGCGGTGGTCATGACCCGCGTCGCGTGGTCGATATTCCCGCCGACAACCATGATCGCGCCCACCTCGCCGATGCCTCGACCAAAGCCTGCCAGTGCCGCCGTCAGTAATGCGCGCCGCCCGTCATGCAGCAGCGCCCCGATCCGCTGCGCCCGCGTGGTATTCATTGAAATCAGCAGATCGTGATACTCGGCCCACAGCTCGCGCAGCGACTGGTGTGCGATAGACGCGATCAGCGGCACGATGATGACAATCTGCGCGATGATCATCGCCGTCGGCGTAAAGAGCAAGCCCAGCACGCCGAACGGACCAGACCGCGACAACAGCACATAAACAATCAGACCGACCACCACGGGCGGCAGGCCCATCATCGCGTTGAGGATCGCAATGGTCCCGCGCCGCCAGCGAAAGCGCTGCACCGCCAGAAAAGCCGCAAGGGGCAGCGCAATGACACAAGCGATAGCTAGCGCGGCGCCGGTGACGCAAAGGCTGCGCCACGCGATCTCATAGAGGTCGGGATCAAGGCTGACGATCAGCCACGCCGCCTGCGCAAAGCCGTCCCACAGATCGTTCATGCGCCTGCGTCCGCCATGGATGCACCCTGTCACCGCCGCCCCGCGACGGGACCGATTGAGGCGCAAGGTGCCTTTGCACGCGCCGGGCTGCAACCCTTGAAATGCACAATAGCGCAGCGTTCTGCGATGAAAAATATGATCGCGAATTCCTGCCACTGCGCATTGCAGGCGCGGACCGATTGGGGTTTAATCCCGGCCAATTGCCAGCCAAAGCTGAGAGGTCCGCCGCGCGGCGTGATCCTCATCAGCCTGCAAGCCATGGAGCGTCATATGCAATACATGAGACCGCAAACTGCGGCGGAAGTTTCGGACATTCTCGCCCGCTCCGAGGGCGCTGCGCGCATCCTCGGGGGCGGCACCGACCTGCTGGTGCAACTACGCTCGGGGATGATCGAGCCTGAGACGATCGTCGATATCAAGCATCTGAGCGGCATAAATGAGATCACGTCCGAGGATGGCGGCCTGCGCATCGGCGCCGCCGTGTCCGGCCTGCGTCTGGGTGAACATGAGGGCGCGCGCACAATGTGGCCCGGCGTGGTCGAGGCCTGCGAACTGATCGGCTCGACTCAGGTGCAGGGGCGCTGCACCATGGCCGGCAACCTCTGCAACGGATCGCCCGCTGCCGACAGCGTTCCGGCGATGATCGCGGCGGGTGCAATCGCACGGATCGAAGGGCCGGACGGCCCCCGTGACTGCCCGGTCGAGGATATTCCCATCAGCCCCGGCAAGATTTCACTCGGTAAAGGCGAATTCGTCAGCTCCATCTTCCTGCCTGCGCGCCCCAAGGGCGCGGCCGATGCCTATCTTCGGTTTATCCCGCGAACGGAAATGGACATTGCGGTCGCGTCAGCAGGTGTGAATATCGAGCTGGCCGATGACGGCACGATCAAGGCCGCGCGCGTGGCATTGGGCGCGGTCGGCCCCAAAATTGCACTGGTTCCAGATGCTGCTGATGCGATCATCGGATCGAAGCTGGAGGATCCGGCCATCGCCGCGCTGGTGCGCGCCTGCGAGGCCGCCTGCAACCCCATCGACGACAAGCGCGGCACAGCCGAGTTTCGCACCACCGTCGCAGGCGTGCTGGCCAAGCGCGCCGCGCGCATCGCGATGACCCGCGCGGGAGAGAGAACATGAAAAACATCCACGTATCCACCACCATCAATGGCGACGAGGCCGAATTCGTCTGCGCCCCCGAGGAAACGCTGTTGGACGCCCTGCGCAACCGCCTTGGCCTAAGCGGCGCCAAGGAGGGCTGCGGCACCGGCGATTGCGGCGCTTGCACGGTCGAGATGGACGGGCGGCTGGTCTGCTCGTGCCTCGTGCTGGGGGCCGAAGCGCAGGACGCCCGGATCAAGACGGTCGAAGGCATGGCCATCGGCGAGGCGCTACATCCCTTGCAGCAGGCCTTTATCGACCATGCCGCCCTGCAATGCGGTATCTGCACCCCCGGCATTCTGGTCGCGGCGAAAACCTTGCTAGAGCGGAACCCAGACCCTACCGATACCGAAATCCGCTATTGGCTGGCTGGAAACCTGTGCCGCTGCACGGGCTATGACAAGATCATCAAGGCTGTCCAGATCGCAGCCGCCGACATGAGAGGCGCATGATATGAACTTCGTTTCCAAGACTAGAATGGACTTCAAGGTTGTCGGCACCCGCGTTCCGCGCCCCGATGGCGTCGACAAGGTGACGGGTCGCGCGCTCTTTGGTGCGGATTTTTCCGTGCCGGGGATGCAGGTCGGCCTGATCCTGCGCAGCCCGCACGCCCACGCAACAATCAACAGCATCGACACGACCGATGCGGCGGCCCTGCCCGGCGTCAAAGCGGTCGTGACCTCCGCCGATCTGGGTATCCCCGAAGACGACGCGCTGCGCGACGTGCAGGACAACTGCCTCGCGCGGGGCAAGGTGCTTTATGATGGGCACGCTGTCGCCGCCGTCGCCGCCAAGGACATGGCGACGGCCAAGGCCGCGCTGAAGCTGATCAAGGTCGACTACACTCCCCTGCCCCATGTCACGGATGTCGACGCGGCGATGCAGATGGACGCGCCCGTCGTTCAAGAGGCCCGCGCAGATGAGAGCGTGCCAGAGGGCAGCGGCCCCAACGTCACGCATTATTGCGAATTCGGACATGGCGATCTGGAGGCTGGATTTGCCAAGGCTGACACAATCATCGAGCGTAGCTTTACCACCGCCGCCACCCATCAGGGCTATATCGAGCCGCACGCCTGCCTTGCCTCCTACGGCAACGACGGCAAGGCCGACCTCTGGTGCTGCACCCAAGGCCAGTATTTCGTGCGCGAGCTGTGCGCTGGCATCATGGGTATTGAGGCCAGCCAACTGCGCGTCACCGCCTCCGAAATCGGCGGCGGCTTTGGTGGCAAGACGACCGTGTTCATCGAACCCGTCGCGCTGGCCCTCAGCCGCAAGGCAGGCCGCCCGGTCAAGATCGTGATGAGCCGCGTCGACGTGTTTCGCGCCACTGGTCCGACCGTGTCGTCGTCGATGGACGTGCGCATCGGCATGACCAAGGATGGCCGCATTACCGCAGGCGACGCCAAGCTGCGCTATCAGGGCGGCGCGTTTCCGTGCGGCACCGTCGATATGGGCGCGCAGGCAGCGTTTGCTGCCTATGACATGGAGGCCGTGCGCACCCAAGGCTGGAACGCGCTGACCAACCGCCCCAAAGAGGCGGCGTATCGCGCCCCCGGCGCGCCGATGGCGATCTACGCGGTCGAAAGCGTCGTCGATGAGTTGTGTCAGCAATTGGATCTGGATCCGCTGGATGTGCGCCTCAAAAATGCCGCCGATGCTGGCACGAAATCCTCCTATGGGCCAACGTTTGACCAGATCGGCCTGCGCGCGACGCTGGAGGCGGCCAAAGAGCATGACCACTATCACGCGCCTCTGGGCAAGAACCAAGGTCGCGGCCTCTCCTGCGGGTTCTGGTTCAACTTCGGCGGTAATACTTGCGTGTCGCTGAACATCAACAACGACGGCACGGTCGGCATCACCGAGGGCAATCCCGATATCGGCGGCAGCCGCGCGTCGATCTCGATGATGGCCGCCGAGGAACTGGGCATCCCCTATGAAAAGGTGCGCACAGTCATCACCGACACCAACAGCCTTGGCCATAACGACGTAACCGACGGCTCTCGCGTGACCTTTGCCGTGGGTCTGGCCACCATTGAGGCCGCGCGCGCTGCAATCCGCGTAATGTGCGGGCGCGTGGCGAAAATCTGGGGCATCGACGAGGATGCGGTCGTTTGGGAGGATGGCACCGCCAAACCCTCTGGCCCGAACGCGGGCGATTTCGAGCCGATGACACTGGCCGATATCGCCGCCATCGCGTTTGAGACCGGCGGGCCGATTGCGGGCCATCACGAGGTCAACGCCGAGGGCGCGGGCGTCAGCTTTGGCGTGCATCTGGCTGATGTCGAAGTCGACCCCGAAACCGGCAGCACGCGCGTGCTGCGCTACACGGTGTTTCAGGACGCGGGCAAGGCCGTGCATCCCGACTATGTCGAGGGCCAGATGCAAGGCGGCGCTGTCCAGGGTATCGGCTGGGCGTTGAACGAGGAATACATCTATGGCGAGGATGGCCTGCTGCAAAACGCAGGCTTCCTCGACTACCGTGTTCCGGTCGCGTCGGACCTGCCCAATATCGACACGGTGATCCTGGAAATTCCCAACCCCGGCCACCCCTACGGCGTGCGCGGCGTGGGCGAAACGCCGATTGTGCCGCCTCTGGCTGCCTTGTCGAACGCCGTCAGTCGCGCGGTGGGTGTGCGTCTGCACGAATTGCCCATGTCGCCGCCCAAGATCCTCAAGGCGATCACGGCGAAGGGCTGAGGCTATGGTGTCGGTAAAACTCTGGGGGTCATTGCGCGATCTGGCCGATGGGCAAGAGATGGTCGAGGTCGAAGCCAGCAATTTCAAGGAATTGCTGGACGTTTTGGCGGCCAAGTATCCAGGGTTGAAGCCACAGATCGACCGCGGGGTGAGCCTCGCGGTCGATGGGCTGGTTTACCGCAATTCGTGGTTTACTGAGGTGCAGCCGGATAGCGAGGTTGTGCTGATGCCGTATATGAAGGGGGGGTGAATGGAAGCGGTATTAGATTCCGTGCTGACATCTGCAAAGAACCATGTGTTGGCGCAGACGCACGGAAGACGGGAACGATTTGCATCGCATCCCCCAAACCCACCATTGTCGACAAACCAAATATGGTGCCGGTGGATAGAGTTGCACATCAGATCGCGAACTCTGATCGTTAGAAATGCTCCCTATCTAACAAAATAGTCCCATTGAGGATTTTGCCGATATACGTGCACGGGTCGTCGCGCTGTGAAAGATGTGCCCACGATTTCTGGGCGAACACGTTCGGCACCATGAAGAGTGTGATCGAATTCAATTCATCGCGTGAAATTCGCCGATCCAATTCAGATTTCAGTGAAAAAACTGCTTGTTGCTCTGGTGTCAGGGACATGACCTGCATGACAGAAGCGACATATTCATCCGCGACAATGCATGCCTCAAATGGGCACGAAGCGTCATCAAAGAGGCCATGGGACAATTCATGCACGATGATGCTCTGGAAATAGCTTTCCATTGGAAGGAATGCGAAAGCACCCTTCGGATTGCGCCTGACCGCCATCATGGATGGCTCAAGCACCTCGATCGATCCTTTACCGCAATGGTATTGGCCCATACATCCGGGTTTAAGGTCGGTGACAATCTCTGTCGTCAGAGGGCCAGAAAGTGGCGGCATACCGCATTCATCAAATAACGCCTCTGCATCCTCTATCGCGTCGCAAATCAGGTCAACATGGGCCGATTGGTCTGAGTTCACACTGACCCCTGTTTGTCCGCACGACGTCATCTCTGACCAAACCGGAGATACCAGACACGTCAGAAGGAAAGACGAAACCAAGCATATTCGCATTCCATACCCTGATCGGTTTGAACGCCATTTTATGTGGCGTCTTTTTGTTTCCGTGATACTTTCTTGGATTTACTCCAACCTACTTCGATCACGCTTCTAGGGTCGTCCATCAATTATACCAGTAAGGATGATGAATCGCATTGCCCTATGTCAAAGCTGCATAGATGAGCGTTGATTGTGCCTCCGATAGTCAGGCAGAGGATGTCGAAGTGAGCTATCCTTTTAAGAAAACGAGGCTAGGCTTTTGAATAGAGTTATGAAAGTTGCATGTGGCTCAATGCGTCTTTCTTGTATCTCTGTCCGAATCTTGCCCAAATCAACCCGCCGCGTCCCGCCCAAAGCGCGGCGGCCCTGCCCTCACCCGTCCTTGCGAATAACCATGTTCTTCGGGTCATACGGGCTGTCCTCGGTCACGGTCGCGTCCCAGAGCTTGTCCATGATCTTGACCTTCAGCACAGTGCCCGGCACCACCAAATCAGGCTTGATATAGCCCATGCCGATGCTCTTGGCGAAGGCCACCGAGTAGCCGCCCGAGGTCAGGCGGCCGACGCGCTCGCCGCCTTCGGTGTATAGCACTTCGCGGCCCCATGGGTCGGCATCGTCCGGGCCGTCGATCAGCAGCGTGCAGCATTTGGCGCGCACGCCCGTCTCGACCAGCTTGGCCTTGCCGTGAAAATCCTTCTCCAGATCGACGAAACGCGGCAGATCAGCCTCCAGTGGGGTCGCGTCGCGGCCCAGTTCGTTGCCGAAGGCACGATAGGACTTTTCCTGCCGCAGCCAGTTTTGCGCACGAGCGCCGACCAGCTTCATGCCGTGCGGCTCGCCCGCCTTTTCCAGCAGGTCAAAGAGATAGTTCTGCATCTCCATCGGGTGATGCAACTCCCATCCGAGCTCGCCCGTATAGGCGACGCGGATGGCGTTAACGGGGCACATGCCCAGCTCGATCTGGCGGGCGGTCAACCACGGAAAGCGCTTGTTCGACAGGGCTGTTTCGGGGTCGGCATCAATGATGACCGACTTCAACACATCGCGTGATTTTGGACCAGCGATGGCAAAGACGCCCCATTGGGTCGTCACATCCTGGATCTCGATATAGCCGAAATCGCCCATCTTATCCTCGGCGGCCTTGCGCAGAAAATCGGAATCGTATTCCGTCCACGCACCAGCGGAGACGAGGTAATAACTGTTCTCGCCGTTGCGCACGATGGTGTATTCCGTGCGCGTCGTGCCGAACTCGGTCAGCGCATAAGTCAGGTTGATCCGGCCGACTTTCGGCAGCTTGTTGCAGGTGAACCAATCGAGGAACGCGGTCGCGCCCGGCCCCTTGACGATGTGCTTGCTAAAGGCTGTCGCGTCGATCAGGCCGGCGCCCTCGCGGATCGCCTTTGCTTCGTCCACCGCATGCTGCCACCAGCCACCCCGGCGGAAGCTGCGCGCGTCGTGGTCGAAATTATCTGGCGCATCCAGCGGGCCGAAATAGTTGGGCCGCTCCCACCCGTTAACGAAGCCGAACTGCGCACCGCGCACCTTTTGACGCTCATATGCCGGGGCTGTGCGCAGGGGGCGGCAGGCCGGGCGCTCCTCGTCGGGATGGTGCAGGATATAGACGTGCTCGTAGCTTTCCTCGTTTTTGCGCGCGGCGAACTCGGTAGTCATCCAGTTCGACGAATACCGCTTGGGGTCGAGGCTGGCCATGTCGATCTCGGCCTCGCCCTCGACCATCATCTGGGCGAGGTAATAGCCGGTGCCCCCCGCCGCCGTGATGCCAAAGCTGAAGCCCTCGGCCAGCCACATATTGCGCAGGCCCGGCGCCGGGCCGACCAGTGGATTGCCGTCGGGGGTGTAGCAGATCGGGCCGTTGAAATCGTCCTTCAGTCCGCAGTCCTCGCAACTTGGGATGCGGTGGTTCATCGCCATATACTGGTCTTCGATCCGGTCCAGATCTAGTTGGAACAGATCGGCGCGGAAGCTGTCCGGCACGCCATGCTCGAACCGCGCGGGCGCGTTTGGCTCATATACGCCCAAGATCCAGCCACCGCGTTCCTCGCGGACATAGCTTTGGGCGTCCGCGTCGCGGATGACGGGATGTTCCACATTGCCCTCGGCGCGGAATTTCACCAACTCAGGATCGCTGTCCATCACGATGAACTGATGCTCGACCGGGATCGCGGGCATCTTGATGCCCAGCATCTTGGCGGTGCGCTGTGCGTGGTTGCCTGACGCGGTCACGACGTGTTCGGCGGTGATCACAACCTGCTCATCCGAGGGCACCAGATTGCCACCCTTTTCGACCATCTTGGTTGCGGTCACTTCCCACGCGGTCCCGTTCCAATGGAACGCATCAGCCTGCCATTTGCGCTCGATCATCACGCCGCGCTGGCGGGCGCCCTTTGCCATGGCCATGGTGACGTCGGCGGGGTTGATGTAACCGTCAGTCTGGTGGTAGATCGCGCCCTTCAGATCATCGGTGCGGATCAGCGGCCATTTCGCCTTGATCTCTTCGGGGGTCATCCACTCATAGGGCACGCCGCAAGTCTCAGCCGTGGAGGCGTAGAGGCGGTACTCGTCCATCCGCGCGTCCGTCTGGGCCATGCGCAGGTTGCCGACCACGGCGAAACCGGCGTTGAGGCCGGTTTCCTCCTCCAGAGTCTTGTAGAACTTGATCGAATAGTCGTGGATATGAGTCGTTGCGTAGCTCATGTTGAAATAAGGCAGAAGGCCGGCAGCGTGCCATGTACTGCCCGATGTCAGCTCGTCGCGTTCCAGCAGCATGACGTCATCCCAACCTGCGCGCGCGAGGTGATAGGCGATCGACGTGCCGACGGCACCGCCGCCGACGACAAGGGCTTTGACATTGGTTTTCATGCGCTGCGACTCCGATAGGCATTTGTTGCCACGTTTCTATCACGTTCACACCTGCGCGCGCGGCCCATCCGACCAAAGCACGCGCAAAACCGACAAGCGCCGTCCGCGCGTTAGTGACCCAATGCCGCGTCCAGCCGATCCAGCGGGAAATAGGGGGCCAGCAGGGGGCGCAATTCGGCCCGCCGGGGCGCGGCAGGATCGTAAAGGGCGTGGCAGAGGTAATCCTCCATCAAGGCCGCCTGTTGCTCGAACCCGAACTTGAGGAATGTGGCGTCGGGTCCGGGCCGGTAAAAATACGGGTCCATGTTCAGGACGTTTTCCAGCGCGGCGCGCGCGGGGCGATAGCCGGTGACCTCACGGTGCTGCCATTGCCAGACATGGATCAGCTCGTGCGCCAGAACCAGCGCCTGAGGAAAGCGCGCCGCATCTGGCCAGTGAGGGGCAAGGTCCGTGCGATAGAACTCGTGGCTGAAATGCACGCGGTTCCACAATGCCCAGCCCGGTGGTGGGCCGCTGCGCGGCTCGGGCGCGGCGCGCTCGCACAGACCGGTGATCGTGTTTTCTCGGCTGACGGGGTAGAGATCATCGATGTCCGGCGTTTCGGGCGCTGGCGGTAGCGGGGCGAAACCACGCGCGATGCGCACCTTTTGCACATCCAGCGTCGGCCCGATGATATCGGCAGCAAAGCGGCGCTCGTTTTCGCTTAGCGGGCGCGTGCAGGCTGCCAGCGCAGTAAGGCAGAGCGCCGCAATAGCCGCCCTGCGCATCAGTTTACCTGCGCGTCCCTGCCCCATCTTCCCTGCCCCAATCCGCTTTCGGCGGCCATACTTACGCGTTCGCGCGCAAAGGCCAAGGGGGCGCGCGTCAGTCGCGGCAGAAACGTCCCGAAGACCCTTCGAGGCAGCTGGTCCCGCCAGAAAGGGTCAGGCGTCCCGGCTTGGGCGTGTCCTTGGCCTTGGCCTTGGCTGTTTCCTCTGCATCGGGGGTATCTTTGGCACCCCCAAAGAGCGACCGGGCGAATTCCGCCACCGCTGCCACGCTTGGGGCTTGCGCGGTTTCGTCATTGGACGGTGTCGGTGCGGGCGGGTCGTCCATGTCGAGCTGCACGATCCCATCTGCGCCCCAGCCGTGGGCCAGTTCGTTCAGAATCATCTCCATCGCGTTTTCAGGCGATGTCGCGCGTTCCATCCAAGCCTGCGCCTCGGCGCTGCGGCGCGACAACAGATCGCTGTGCATTTCCAGCATGATCTCTGCTATGCGCGGCTGGGCCTCAAGCGGGACATCAGGCGCGGTCGCGCCGACGTACGGCAGCGGATAGGCCAGCAGCGCGTTCAGCCCGTCATAGTCGATCGCCGCCAGCACCGCCCGCAATTCGTCATCGTCGGCATTGGTGAGCACGCTCAACTGCACTGCGTCGTGAAAGCCCAGCGGTGCCTCAAACGCACGAAACGGCGTGCCAGCCTGTGAGATCAACGGCGTTTGCGAATCCTGCAGGCTGGGCGGTGTCTGGCCATAGGCGACGCCGCCGATCACGGCCCAACCCTGCGTGTTGAAAAAGCCGCTGGCGTTCAATGTGTCGGCCACAGCGCCGGTGAGCGAGCGGCCCTCCTTGCGTGGTTTATACTCGGCCCGCACCGCTATGACGCGCTCAGCTTGCTGATAGACCCATGTTTCGGATTCGCGGCGCTCTTCTGCGGCGCGGGCGCTTTTTGCGGCCAAGTTCTTGAGCAGATCTTGCGCGTCTGCGCGCATGTCGTCCTCTTCGGGCATCAAGATGGCGCTGTTATCACCCTCAAGCCACGCACGGCGAATCCAGCCCTCGGGCGCGTCGGGCAGGTAGGCGCGCGCACCCGCACGGCGGTGCAGATCACGCTCCTTGTTGGCAGCTGCATCAGCGCGCGCCTCGCGCACGCCGTCGACACGCGCGCCGAAGGTCGAAAAATAGGCCCCGGCCGAGAATCTGCCCGGCGACTCGCCTGCCGCGCTGGCCTGATTGGCATAGTCGATCGCGCCAAGCGCCGTGAGGGCGACGGCGCCGAATCCGATGGCGTAATAATTCATGAGGCTTCTCCCGCAAATGCCGTGTTGCGCATTGAGTTAGGCGGCAACCTTGGCATTTTCGGGATGCGCGGGGGGCGCTTTCGCGGCAGGCGTCATTCGCCGATGGCCAGCCCTTCACGGCGCGGGTCGGCGCCGCCTTGCAATTGCGCGCCGATAGAGATGGCATGAAGCCCCGAATTGAGGCCGCGCAACTCTACCTCATAGCCCAAATCCCGCAGAGGCTGCGCCAGCGCCTCGGCGCCTGTCCCCTCCTCAAGATCATAGGTGCCGAAGCGGTTCACCAGATGCGGCATAGCCGTCATCGCCTGCACGTCCATGTCCCAGTCGATATGGGCGATGATGGCGTTCGTCACATATGGGATGATCCAACTGCCACCGGGGCTGCCCAGCACAAGGCGCGGCGCGCCGTGCTCCATCACGATCGTCGGCGCCATGGACGAGCGTGGCCGCTTGCCCGGAGCGGGCGCGTTGGCGATGGGCACGCCGTCCTCGTGACTGGCAAAGCTGAAATCCGTCAGCTCGTTATTGAGCATAAAACCGGCGGCCATAAGCCGCGAGCCAAAGGCGTTCTCGATGGTGGTCGTCATCGACAGCGCGTTGCCGTAGCTGTCAACGATCGAAATATGCGAAGTCGAAGGCAATTCGATCGCGCTGTCGTGCGCCCAGAGCAGCGCATGATCGAACTCAGGCTGGCCCGGCAATGCCTCGTCCAGCGCGACCTCACCGCTCAGCAGCGCGCCGCGCGCGGCCAGATAGGCGGGGTCCAGCATCCCCTCGGTCGGCACAGGAACGAAATCGGAATCGGCGACGTAGCGCCCCCGATCGGCAAAGGCGAGGCGGCTGGCATCGCCGATCAAACGCCGCGCCTCGGGCGACGTTGGTCCCAGCGCTGCCAGATCGTATTGCTCCAGCGCGCCCAAAATCTGACCCACGGCGATAGCGCCAGACGAGGGCGGCCCCATGCCACAGACCTCATGGCCGCGGTAGGGCGCGCAGACCGCCGCGCGCTCCTTTACGCTATAAAGCGCCAGATCCAGCAGGCTGAGCGTGCCGGGGTTGCCGGGCGCGGATTGCACTGCGCGGGTAATCTGGCGCGCAATATCGCCGGTATAAAACGGCGCGGGGCCGTCCTTGGCGAAGGTTTCGAGAGTCTGCATGTAGGCAGGATTTTTCAGCGTATCGCCCGCCTTTAGCGTGCGACCCTCAGGCATGAAATAATCCCGCGTCGCGACAAACCGGTCTAGCGTATCGGCATTGGCAGCAATGGAGGTTGCCATACGCGGGCTGACCTCAAATCCATTCTTGGCAAGGTCCAGCGCCTCGTCAAAGAGCCCCGACCAGTCCAGCCGCCCCCAGCGCGCATGCGCCTCGCCCAGCAGCATCGGCGTGCCCGGCACACCGACCGAGCGGCCCCCTACGACCGCATCGAAAAAGTCCATCGACTGGCCATTTTCGTCTTGAAACAGCAACGGCGTCGCGCCTTGCGGCGCAGTCTCGCGCCCGTCGAGCGTCGTCAGCGTGGCGCTGGCCGCGTCCCACCAGACCAGAAACGCACCCCCGCCAAGGCCCGAGCTTTGCGGTTCGACCAGACCCAGCACCAGCTGCACGGCGATCATCGCATCGGCAGCACTACCGCCTTGCCGCAGTACCCGCGCCCCTGCCCGGCTGGCCAGCGGGTTTGCGGCGACGACCATCCATTTGTTTGACGTTACCGGGGCCTGCACCTCGGCCACCTGGAACGCGCCAATTTCGGGCGCGACCGCATCTGCGGCCTGCTGCGCCGCCGCGCCAGAGGCCGACAGCATAAGGGCGAGGAGCAGCGCGCGCATTCTACAGCATCGCCGGGACGACCTGATCAGGCGGACGATGGCCGTCCTGAAAGGTCTTGATGTTCACCAGCACCTTTTCGCCCATCTCGATCCGCCCCTCGATTGTGGCCGACCCCATGTGCGGCAATAGCACAACGTTCTTCATCTCACGAAGACGCGGATTGGACGCGTCCTCATAGACGTCAAGGCCCGCGCCTGCGATCTCGCCCGTGCGCAACATCCGCGTCAGCGCGTTCTGGTCGATGACTTCGCCGCGCGAGGTGTTGACGATGACCGCATCGCGTTTCATCAGCTTCAGGCGCCGCGCGTTCATCAAATGAAAGGTCGAGGGCGTGTGCGGGCAATTGACCGAGATCACGTCCATCCGCGCGACCATCTGATCGAGGCTCTCCCAATAGGTGGCCGACAGCGATTCTTCGGTCTCGGGGCGCAGACGCTTGCGGTTGTGGTAATGCACCTGCATCCCAAAGGCCGCCGCGCGCCACGCAACCGCCTGCCCGATCCGGCCAAGCCCGAGAATACCCAGACGGCGCCCCGAGACCCGCCCGCCCATCAGCGCAGTCGGCGACCAGCCGGACCACTCGCCGGTTTGCATCATGGCGAGCCCCTCGGGGATTCGGCGCAGGGTGGCAAGAATCAGCGCCATGGCCATGTCGGCAGTATCGTCCGCCGAAACGCCCGGCGTGTTCGACACCAATATGCCGCGTTGGCGCGCCGTCGACACGTCGATATGATCGACGCCGGCACCGTAATTCGCGATCAGCTTTAGGCGATCCCCCACCTGTCCGATCAATCCTGCATCAATCCGGTCGGTCAATGTCGGCACCAGCACATCGGCACCGCGCGCCGCCTCGACCAGCTCATCGCGGCTCATCGGCGTGTCGCACGGCCTCAGGGTCGTATCGAACAACTCGCATAGTCGCGCCTCGACCGGATCGGGCAAGCGCCGCGTTACGACAACACTCAGACGTTGAGATGACATGGGACGCCTCCTTGATCTTCCATATTCCGCGCTGAGGTGCCATGGTGGCGCAGGAACGGGCGAGGCACAAGAACCCCGCAGACGAGAACGGGCAGAAATCCTGACATGGGCAGACTATCCAACCTGTTATCCGCGCTGGCGCTCAGCATCGCGCTTCCCGCCGCCGCGCAAGAGCGTGGGCCGGTGACAAACCTGCCGTTGCCGCGCTTTGTGTCGATGAAGGCCGCCGAGGGCAACGTGCGGCGCGGCCCCAGCCGCACCCATCGCATCGACTGGATTTTCAAGCGGCGCGATATCCCGCTCGAAATCACCGCCGAGCATGGCCATTGGCGGCGCGTGCGCGACCGCGACGGTGCGGGCGGCTGGATGCACTATTCGCTACTGTCGGGCGTGCGCACGGTCATTGTCGAAAAGGACATGCTGCAATTACGCGCCACGCCGGACCCCAAGGCGCTGGTCAACGCCCAGCTAGAGATGGGTGTGATCGCCCGCCTCGATGAATGCCTGCCCGACTGGTGCGATTTGCACGTCGGTGGCTATGGCGGCTGGGTCCGCAAGTCGGCGATCTGGGGCGTCGGCGCGGCCGAAACCCTGGACTGAGGCGCGCGGTTGGACCCGCTGCGCACCAGCCCTGCGCAGAGATACCAAAATTCGACCGAGTTTTTCGCCATTCGGTCTTGCACCCCAAAGCGCGCCGGAGTAATCACCACGCCACGTTGGGGTGTAGCCAAGCGGTAAGGCATCGGTTTTTGGTACCGTGTATCGTAGGTTCGAATCCTACCACCCCAGCCACTTCTCTTTCAGATGCAAGACCATGGGCCTCAGGGCCTGTATGGGCCAGAAATGCCCCTGTTTATGCCCCCGTCAGGGGTGGCTGGCTAGGGCTTGCTGAGGAGAGGCAGCCTCCGCTCCCAACCGCCAGAGGCAGGTTAGAGGCTGAGACCGCTAGCGGGGTTGCAAAGAGCTGTGCGCCATAATCCTCAGCGTGACTGAACGTTACGTGATTGACACCCTCGGTTGGCTCCGTGCTGGCCGGGGCCGCACCGCTACATGAACCCCGGCCCGACCGACACCGAGGTAATTTGGCGATCACGCCGCCAGCTATTGAATTTGAAAACGCGCGCGCCCCCACGGCTTTGATGATGTAACCGTTCCCCCACGGCATCAATGTGCCAAGGTGGATCTACTATGCTCCACAAAGGAGAGCGGTCATGTCGGCGGCAGAGTTACATCGCCATTGCCTTCCAAAACCACTAAAATTGATAGCAGGTTCTGCTGGTTCCGACAGTAATTCGGGGTCGGGCGGAACGTGGGCGCCACTGCCCGCGTATTCCGATATCTCTTGACAGAACTGCCCTGCTCGGACCGAATGAATGCACGATTTAAGAGCGCCGGACCAAAAAGACGCTCAAATCTCTGTAATTTCAAAAATGGGAGTTCAACATGAGACACGTCCCCGGATTGATCGCCTCGGCTGTCGTAAGCGCAACTTTTGGCATCATGACAACACCGACATTTGCCGAGACGCCGCCCGATACACTGATCCAGGCATGGCAGCTCGACGACATTATTTCACTCGATCCGGCGGAAGTGTTCGAATTCACTGCCTCCGAATTACTGGGCAACAGCTATCAGCCGCTTGTCGGGTATAATGTCGAGGATGTCTCGGACGTCTTCGGTGTCATCGCCGAAAGCTGGGAAGTCTCTGAAGATGGCAAGACCTTCACCTTCGTCATCAGGCCGGACCTGGAATTTGCCTCCGGCAATCCGATTACAGCCGCCGATGCGGTGTTCTCAATTCAACGCGCTGTGAAGCTGGACAAGTCACCGGCGTTTATCCTGACACAGTTCGGCCTGAGCGCCGAGAACGTCGAAGAGAAGGTGCGACAGACCGGCGACATGACGCTCGAACTTGAGATGGACAAGGCCTATGCCCCTACCCTTCTGCTCTATTGCCTGACGGCGACCGTCGGCTTCGTCGTCGACAAAGAGCTGGTCATGAGCCACGCAGCGGGCGACGATTTGGGCTATGAATGGCTCAAGACGAACTATGCCGGATCCGGTGCCTTCACCATCCGAGACTGGCGCGCCAACGAGGTCGTCGTGCTGGAACGTAATGATGGATTTTCGGGCGATGCGCCCGCCATGGCACGTGCGATCTACCGCCACATTCCCGAAGGCTCCACCCAGCGTCTGCTGTTGGAAAAAGGCGACATTGATATTGCGCGCAACCTCGGGGCCGAAGAGATGACGGCGATGGCGGACAATCCCGACCTGAAGATCGAGAGCGGGATCAAAGGGTCGATCTATTACATGGGTTTGAATCAGAAGAATGAAAACCTGATGAAGCCGCAGGTCCGCGAGGCGATGAAATATCTGGTGGATTACCAGACCATTGCCGACACTATTATGAAGGGCAAGGTCAAGGTCCATCAGGCGTTCCTACCCGAAGGTTTTCTGGGCGCTCTGAACGACAACCCCTATGAGCTGAACGTCGAAAAAGCCAAGGAACTTCTGGCCGAAGCGGGATTGCCTGACGGGTTTAGCGTGACGATGGATACGCGCAACACGCCCGAGATCACTGCCATGGCCGAGGCCATCCAGCAGACGATGGCGCAGGCCGGCATCCAGATGGAGCTGATCCCCGGCGACGGCCAGCAGACGCTGACCAAGTACCGCGCGCGCAACCACGACATCTATATCGGGCGCTGGGGTCCGGATTATCAGGACCCGCACACCAATGCCGATACCTTTGCGCGCAACCCCGACAACAGCGACGACGCCGAGAGCAAGCCGCTGGCGTGGCGCAACGCGTGGGACATTCCAGAAATGACAGCCCAGGCCGACGCCGCCGTGCTTGAGAAAGACGCGAAGAAGCGTGCGGAGCTGTATCTGGCGCTTCAGGAAGAGCATCAAAAGGTCTCGCCCTTTGTGATCATGTTCCAGGAAATCGAGGTTCTGGGTATCCGTGACAACGTGAACGGATTCATCATCGGACCGTCGTTCAACGACAACTCGTTCCGCAAAGTGACCAAGGACTGATGGTGGCAACGTCCCCTGCAAACACGGGAGGGCGCTGGCGCGCCCTTTCGTTCTACGGCATGAAAACCGGCAAGCTGATCGCGACAGTGGCGGTTACGTTTCTGGGCCTGCTTGTCGTTACCTTCCTGATCGGCCGCGTGGTGCCGGTTGATCCGGTTCTGGCCGTGGTCGGGGACCGCGCGTCCCAATCGACCTACGATGCGGCCTATCTCGCGCTTGGGCTAGACAAACCGCTCTATCATCAATTCTGGATTTATCTGAAGGGTGCGCTCAGCGCCGATCTGGGCACCTCGATCCTGACCAAGAAGCCCATTATCGAAGACATTGCGCGCGTATTCCCCGCCACTCTGGAACTGGCGACGGCGGGCATCATTCTGGGCACGATCTTTGGCATCCCATTGGGCATCTGGGGGGCCGTGCGTCAGGGCAAGCTGCCCGATCAGATCATCCGTGTCGTCGGGCTGGTCGGATACTCTGCGCCGATCTTCTGGCTCGGCCTGTTGGGGCTGCTGGTGTTTTACGCCAAGCTGGGCTGGGTTGCCGGACCGGGGCGCATCGACATCGCTTATGAATATACGGTGACGCAGATCACCGGGCTTTTGCTAATCGACACCGCGATTCAGGGCCAGTGGGACGCATTCCAGAATGTGCTGGCTCATCTGGCGCTGCCCGCGATGTTGCTGGGCTATTTCTCCATGGCCTATATCAGCCGCATGACGCGGTCTTTCATGCTGGCCGAATTGGCGCAGGAATACATCATAGCCGCCCGGGTCAAGGGCGTGGCCGAATGGCGCATCATTTGGATACATGCCCTGCGCAATGCCGCCGTGCCGCTGGTGACGGTGATCGCGCTCAGCTATGCGGGGCTGCTTGAGGGATCGGTGCTGACCGAAACCGTCTTTGCCTGGCCGGGTCTGGGCCAATACCTGACCAACAGCCTGCAGAACGCGGACATGAACGCCGTGCTTGGCGGGACGCTGGTCATTGGCATCATATTCGTCGGGCTGAACCTGCTGTCCGATCTGCTCTACACCGTGCTCGATCCGCGCGTCAGGCGGCGCGGATGACGCAAGTATCCACACGCGATTGGCTGCTAAGCGATCATCCGGCCTCGCGCCGTCAGGCGAAGCTGGGGCAGGCCTATCGCACTTGGTCGCAGCTGCGCCGGAACCGGCTGGCGATGCTGGGCCTTGGTATCGTGATCCTGCTGATCCTGATGGCCATTTTCGCCGATATGATCGCGCCATACGATCCCCTGCGCGGGGGAGACTTGCGCACCGCGCGGCTGCTGCCCCCCTCGTGGGAGCATCTGATGGGCACCGATGATCAGGCGCGCGATATCTTCAGCCGGATCGTGCATGGATCGCGGCTGACGTTGATGGTGGTCGCCATGGTGGCGATCATCGCAACGCCCATTGGGCTGGCCGTCGGCACCACTGCGGGGTATTTCGGAGGTTGGGTCGATACCGTGCTGATGCGGATCACTGACATCTTCCTCGCCTTCCCGCGCCTGATCCTTGCGCTGGCCTTTGTTGCCGCGCTTGGCCCCGGAATCGAGAACGCGATCATCGCTATCGCGATCACGTCATGGCCGCCCTATGCACGCCTTGCGCGGGCCGAAACGCTAACCATCCGCAACACCGATTACATCGCGGCGATCCGGCTACAGGGCGCGCGCAGCCCGCGCATCATCTGGGGGCATGTGGTGCCGCTGTGCATGTCCTCAGTCATCGTGCGGGTCACGCTGGACATGGCAGGGATCATCCTGACAGCAGCAGGTCTGGGGTTTCTGGGCCTCGGCGCACAGCCACCACAGCCCGAATGGGGCGCGATGATCGCCAGCGGCCGTCGGTTCATCATAGATTTCTGGTGGGTCGCGACCATGCCGGGGATTGCCATTTTCGTAGTCTCACTGGGCTTTAACCTGCTGGGCGACGGGCTGCGCGACGTGCTCGACCCCAAAGGTGAAAAATGACCGATATGCTTCAGGTGCAAGGGCTAAACGTGGCCTTTCCGTCGCGCGAAGGGCCGGTTCGTGTGGTGCGCGACGTGTCCTTCACACTGGGCCGGGAACGGCTGGGGATTGTCGGCGAATCCGGATCGGGCAAATCGCAGACCGGACGGGCCATCCTTGGGCTGACGCCGCCCTCGGGTCGAGTGACCGCCGAGCGGCTGGAATTTGACGGAATCGACCTGCGCGGCGCATCGAGGAGGACCTGGCGCAGTTTGCGCGGGCGGCGGATGAGCATGATCATGCAGGACCCGAAATACTCGCTCAACCCGGTGATGACCGTTGGCCGGCAAATCGTCGAAGCCTATCGCAGGCGCGGCGACGCCACCCGCGCAGATGCCCGCGCCAAGGCCGTCGACATGCTGGACGCCGTGCAGATCCGCGACCCGGAAAGGGTGTTCAACGCCTATCCGCACGAGCTGTCGGGCGGCATGGGGCAGCGGGCGATGATCGCGATGATGCTGATTGCCGAGCCGGACCTCCTGATCGCGGATGAGCCGACATCGGCGCTGGACGTTACGGTGCAACTGGACGTGCTGAAGATACTGGACGATCTGGTACGGGATCGCGGCATGGGCCTGATCTTCATCAGCCATGATCTGCGGCTTGTGTCGTCGTTCTGCGACCGCGTGCTGGTGATGTATGCCGGCCGCGTCGTCGAGGAAATCGCGGCAAAGGATCTGCGCGCGGCGAAACATCCTTACACGCAGGGCCTGCTGAACTGCCTGCCCCGGATCGAGGGCGGGCAGCGCCCTCTGAAGACCCTGACCCGTGATCCGGCGTGGCTCGAATGAAGGTGCTGGTGGAAATAGACGATCTGACCGTCACCTTCGGCCATGGCGCCAATGAGGTGCAGGCCGTTCGCGGGCTCACCGTGAATGTGATGAAGGGTGAAAGCTTTGGCATCGTTGGGGAAAGCGGGTCGGGCAAGTCCACCGTGCTGCGGGCGATCTGCGGGCTGGCGCCGATCACGCGGGGGGAAATATCCATCGACGGTGCCCCCCTGAAGGCGCCGCGGGATCGCGCGTTCTACCGCAAGGTACAGATGGTATTTCAGGACCCATACGCCTCGCTCCACCCGCGTCACACTGTCGATAAGATATTGTCCGAACCTCTGGCGATCCACGGTTTCTACAATCGCGAGGCCCGCGTCGAAAAGGCGCTGGAGGATGTGGGTCTGGCCAAAGGCTTCCGCTTTCGGTTTCCACACCAGTTGTCCGGCGGGCAACGCCAGCGCGTTGCGATCGCGCGCGCATTGATCCTCGAGCCACAGATCCTGTTGCTGGATGAGCCGACGTCCGCGCTCGACGCCTCCATTCAGGCCGAGGTTCTGAACCTGCTGGATGCGCTGCGCGCGGAGCGTGGGCTGACCTATATTCTGGTCAGCCACGACCTTGCCGTGGTGGGGCACATGTGTGAACGCTTGCTGGTGATGCAGCATGGTGCCCGCGTTGAAGAACTGACGCGCGAGGCGTTGCAGAACCGGGAGGCACAGACCGACTATACCAAGGATCTTCTGATCGCGAGTGAAGGTTTCAAAAATGTCTGACATGACGAAAATCCCCCTAATATTTGACGGACACAACGACTTTCTTCTGCGCCTGCTGCGCGATCCCGACAATCGAGAGGCAACCTGGCTAACCGATACCGGAAAGGGCCATCTGGACCTGCCGCGCATGCAGCAGGGCGGATTTGGCGGCGGCTTTTTCGCGATCTATATCTCGTCGCCCGACCTGCCCCATGACATCGACGACGAAATGGAGAACCCGCCTTATTCCCTTCCCCTGCCACAGCCGATTGACGTGACCACGGCACAGCCGGTGGCTTTGGCCATGGCCGGGCATCTGAAATGGATGGAGCGCGCGTCCGAAGGTCGCTTCAAAATCTGCCGCAGCGTCATGGAACTGCGTGACTGTCTGGCGACCGGCATCATCGCCGCGATCATGCATCTCGAAGGGGCCGAAGCGATCGGCACCGACCTTGATGCGCTATACCTGTTTCACGACATGGGCCTGCGGTCCATCGGCCCTGTTTGGAGCAGGCCGACAGTGTTTGGCCATGGAGTGCCGTTCGCCTTCCCCTCCTCGCCCGATACCGGGCCCGGCCTCACTCAGGCGGGCAAGAATCTTGTTCAGCTTTGCAATCGCATGGGGATAATGGTCGATCTGTCGCATCTGAACGAGGCAGGCTTCAATGATGTTGCTTCGCTCAGCGATTCGCCACTGGTGGCCACCCATTCCAACGCCCATGCCATCACACCGTCCTCGCGCAACCTCACCGATCGGCAGCTGGCAATGATCCGCGATAGCGGAGGCATGGTCGGTGTCAACTTTGCTACTGGTTTTCTCAATTCCGATGGTAAAAAATCTGCCGACCGGGGCTTTGATCCGATCTTGCGGCATCTGGATCATCTGATGAGCCATCTGGGCGAGGATCACGTCGGTTTCGGCTCTGACTTCGACGGCGCGCAAGTGCCAGCAGCCCTGCGCGATGCTGCGGGATTGGGTGCGCTGCGCTCGGCGCTCTCGCAACATGGGTTTGATGAGGCATTGTTGACCAAGCTATGCCATGAAAACTGGTTCAAACTGCTGGAGCGCACCTGGAAACCGGAGAATTGACACCACGTCTCGACCAGTTTTTCAACTACCGGATTGCGCACCTTAGGCCCGGGCATTGCCTGGCGGCATAGTAAGAACTCCATTCGATAAAGCTCTTGGCTTCTTGAGAATGAATTCAGCTGATGGCGCGCCCTTTCCCTCGATCTTGCCGGTTTGGAAAACGAAAGCCCGATGACCGCAAGTCAACGCTGGATGCATCGAAAATCGGAAGGATGCTGTTCCGCGTGCAAAGGGAATATGCGCGCGTTCGCTGTGCCCGTCTCTTTGCACTGAAGACCGATGATCTAGCCGCGGTCTATCGGCGCGTTTTTGACGTCGTGATCGTCGGTGTCGATCGGGTTTTCCGGCTTGCTGGTGGAGTAGGACGATCACCCCTTCGGCGTAGCCGGTCGGTGCGTTCTTCGGCGATGCAAGAGGCAAAGCAGGGTGCAAGCAGATGAACACAAAAGAATAAATCTTGTCTGGAACCGATTGCGATGAGCGCCGTTATCTAGCCACACCAAGACTAGCAACTAACAAAGGATTAACAATGAAACGTCTTCTTAGCACCACCGCCCTCGTCATCGCCATGACAGGCGCCGTCCATGCTCAAACCGAAACTGCGGGCTTTGGTCAGGTCGAGATGCAGCAAGGCGATTTTTACGCCTCCGACCTGATTGGCATGCGGATCTATAACTCCGAAAACGCCGTCGCAGCAGATTCGACTATCGCCGATGGCGGCGAAGTTGAGTGGGACGACATCGGCGAGATTAACGATATCATCGTCACCCAAGACGGCAAAGTCAGCGCAGTAATCTTGGGCGTTGGCGGCTTCCTCGGAATGGGCGAGCGCGACGTCGCAGTACCGATGAATGAAATCACCGTCGTGCGTGAAGACGGCGATAGCGATGACCGGTTCCTGGTCGTCTCGACAACCAAAGAAGCGCTGGAGCAAATGCCCGCGTTCGAACGCGACATGGATATGGACGCCGAAGCCGACGTCGATATGGACGACAACACGGCTGCAGTCGACACGGACGCTGTCGGCACCGAGCGCGAAATGCTGACGCGCCCCGCAGTTGAGCGTGATGGTTATGCCGAGGCCGATATGGCAGCCGTTCGTCAGATGACGTCGGAAGACCTAGAAGGTACCACCGTCTACGGCGCAAATGACGAAAGCGTTGGTGAAATCGACGCTCTGGTAGTGGGCGACGATGGCACGATCAGCGAAGTCGTCGTCAATGTTGGCGGATTTCTGGGACTGGGCGAAAAGCCGGTCGCAGTGACGTTCGACGAACTCCAGATCCTTCAGGAGCAGGACGGCGACGATCTGCGCATCTACATCGACAGCACCCAGGAGGCGCTGGAAGCACAGCCGGAATACAACCAGTAATCTGATTGCCCGTTGTGACCATCAAGGCCCATCCGTCACTGGATGGGCCTTTTTCAATTTCCGCATTCTGCTTGGCGATTGTCGGTGTAGTGGATAGCTGCGCTGCCTTCGCAGAGGCCTGTGATCATGCTTCGGCTTCTCGGTTCGACAAGGCTTGCGCCCCTTTACTCTATTACTTGCTCTTTGCAGCACGATGACAGGCCTGTCAGCGCAACAACAACGTGTGCCATGGTATGAGAGGTCAATGGGTCCGCGTTGAATTTGGCCGAAGCGAAAGGCGCCATTCAACGACGCCGCACATTGCTCGCGGCGGGCAAAGGAACACCGCGCTGACGGCCTGCTGCTATGGGAACGGATACTGCTGCTAGTGAAGCTGACGCCACTCTTTGGTCTGGGCCCGTGAGCCGGATTGTCGGCTGAACGGGGCGCACGGAAAGGCGCTGGACCGTCGTGCCCGTTGGCGCGACCGGTGAAATCGTCCACACGCGCAGTCTGGATCAGCGCGAGCTTTGCCCCGCGATATGCGCGATCAGCCGGATAATCAGTGGTGCTGATGGTCGGCATCGCAGTGGTCAAGGTGTTGCTACGGCTGGAATAGACACGCGTATCGCGTTCCAAAGGCGATGGTCGAGATATTTCGAGTGAGATGACTGACATTCGCAAATAGTCGCCGCTATCAATTTAGATTGATGACAAGTGTCGTGAGCAGAACATATACAGAACACATGGCCAAACATACCCTTGAACAAAAACTAGCGATTCTCAGCGATGCGGCGAAATATGATGCTTCATGTGCCTCCTCTGGGTCCAACAAGCGCAATTCTCGCGACGGCAAGGGACTGGGATCAAACGAAGGCACTGGCATCTGTCACGCCTATGCACCGGACGGTCGCTGCATCAGCCTGCTGAAGATCCTGATGACGAACTTTTGCATCTACGATTGCACCTATTGCATAAACCGGGTGTCCTCAAACGTGACACGTGCGCGGTTCAGCGTCGATGAGGTGGTCAAGCTGACCATCGAATTTTACCGCCGCAACTACATTGAGGGGCTATTCCTGTCATCCGGCGTGATCCGCTCACCGGACGCCACAATGTCGGACATGGTGCAGATTGCACGAAAACTGCGGCACGAAGAGAATTTTCGCGGATATATCCACCTCAAGACCATCCCAGATGCCGCACCCGAACTGATCGCCGAGGCGGGGCTTCTGGCGGACCGCTTGTCTATTAATGTCGAACTGCCCACCGATGCGGCCGTGCAGCAATACGCGCCAGAAAAGAAACCCGAGCAGATCCGCAAGGCAATGGCGGACGTGCGTCTGCACAAGGAAGCGGCCAAGGAAACTTCTTTCACCGGCAAGAGGCCTGCGCGCTTTGCACCTGCGGGGCAATCCACGCAGATGATTATCGGCGCGGATGGCTCAAATGATGCGACGGTGTTGGGGCAATCCACCCGGCTCTACTCCAGTTACAAGCTAAAGCGGGTATATTATTCGGCGTTCTCGCCCATACCCGACGCCTCATCGAAACTACCGCTGATCCCCCCGCCCTTGCAGCGAGAACACCGGCTATATCAGGCCGACTGGCTGCTGAGGTTCTATGATTTTCAGCTGGATGAGATCACGTCGGTCACCGCTGACGGCAACCTCGATCTGGAGGTCGACCCCAAGCTGGCATGGGCGTTGGTTCATCGCGAGGTATTCCCCCTCGACGTTAACCGCGCCAGTCGCGAGATGCTGCTGCGGGTGCCGGGGTTCGGGATCAAGACCGTGAACCGAATTCTATCAACCCGGCGGTATCGAGCCCTGCGCTACGACGATCTGATGCGCATGGGCGCGTCGATGAAAAAAGCGCGCGCCTTTGTTACGGCAAGGGGTTGGTCGCCGGGTGGATTGATCGACACTGCCGACTTGCGCGCGCGTTTCCTGCCGCCGCCACAGCAACTTACGCTATTCTGATGCAGCGGGCAATCATTCCCCAGATCGGTGCAGCAGCCGCATGGCGCGATGCAGCGCGGCGGTTTCTGGCGGCTGGTGTGCCGCCCGGCCAGATCGCATGGGGCGATCAATCTGCCGTGCCGGACCTTTTCGCCAGGGACACCCCCCTACCCGTTGGCATCGCGCCCACAGTCCCCCGCAGCTTTGTCACGATGGCGCGAACCGTTGTCTGGCACAGCGATCCTGAACGTTTTGCGCGGCTTTACGCGTTTCTTTGGCGATTGCGGGCCGGGCCGCAATTAATGGCGGATCGCGGCGATCTTGACCTCGCGCGCTTGCGCAAGATGGAGAAGAATGTGCGGCGCTGTCAGCACAAGATGAAGGCTTTTGTCCGGTTTCGCGAAATCGGCGCACCGGATGCCGCGCGCCGCTCGTTCGCCGCGTGGTTCGAGCCGACACATCACACGGTGGAGCCTACGGCGGATTTTTTTGTAGGTCGCTTCAACGATATGGACTGGAGAATTGTAACGCCCGACGTATCCGCGGTTTTCGAGAACGGAACGCTGTCCTTTCACAAAGGCATGGCCAAGCCCGATCTGCCAGATGATGCCAGCGAGCAGCTTTGGGTGACTTACTTTCGCAACATCTTCAACCCTGCCCGCCTGAAGGTAAAGGCGATGCAATCGGAGATGCCCAAGAAATACTGGAAGAACATGCCAGAGGCGGCGGCCATACCCGACCTGATCGCGCAAGCCCCCGCCCGCGCCCAAGCCATGGCAGAGGCCGCGCCCACCCTGCCGCCCACCCGCATGCCGCAGGTGCAGGCGCAGCTGGCAAGCTGCACGTCGGCTTGGGATGGTCCCGAAGGCGCGCTGCCCGGTGCAATAGCGGCCTGCACCCGCTGTCCACTTTACCGAACTGCAACGCAAGCCGTGCCGGGTGAGGGGCCGCCGGACGCCGATCTGATGATCGTCGGTGAACAGCCGGGCGACCTCGAAGACCTCAGCGGGAAACCATTCATCGGCCCCGCAGGTCAACTATTCGACCGGGTAGCAACGGTTGCCGGGCTGGATCGCCGGGAGGCATACGTCACGAATGCAGTAAAGCACTTCAAATTCACGGCGCGAGGCAAACGCCGCATACACCAGCGGCCCAACACATCTGAGATCGATCACTGCCGATGGTGGCTGGATGCTGAGGTGGCACAGATCGCACCGAAACTGATCCTTGCAATGGGCGCGACAGCCGTCGAAAGCCTGACCGGGAAAGGCGGAGGAATTCTGTCGCGTCGTGGTCAGATTGAGCGGTCCTTGTCAGGTCTGCCCGTCCTGATCACGGTGCATCCCTCATACCTGCTTCGGCTGCAGGATTCTCAGGCCAAGGCCAGTACGACGGCACTATTCCAAAACGACCTGCGCCAGGCCGCAAGCTTGCTTTAGTAGATTCCCTCTACCGGCTTTTGGCGAAGTTCGCGTCGAGGCTCAGGCGGTTGCATTTGTCAAACCATCCTTGCCTGTAACGGTCGGCGCGGTGCGCGACCGCCCCCCTTGCGCATGGTGCGGCGCGGCTATCCAACCTGAAAATCGGCCCGACATTCGCCATTGCAATCACACCTGCGCAAATAGTTCCGACAACGCGGGTCGCGAGGGCCATGCCCTCCAGCATTCCCGTTAGTCCGAGAGTGAGGAGACCCCAACAATAAGGGCGCCTACACTATTTCGAGGTGCGGGGCGCTGTGACGGCACTAGCAAACTCTAGTCTGCTCCGCGTCGATTTCTGATAGCGCTTCAACTCTTCTCGTATGTCTATCAACTCGCGGAGAAGCAAATCAGCCTCTTCAACAGCTTCATCGATTTGTCGGTGAGAAATGTTTTCATCGACGTGCATCCACTGTTTCGCGTCGCCAACACGCTGTTGGAAATAGTGTTCAACTGATAGTGCACCTTTGCCATCGTTATGGAACCAAGCGCCGTGGGCCGCAAGGTTTCGATTAGTCATTCCTTGTTTAACCCGAATTGCTGCTAGTCGGATTCGTAGTTGAATGCCTACAGGGCCGTAAGAATTGGATCGCCTAAGCGCTTCTACAAGCTTCGAAGTGCTCATTTTCACCTTTAGAAAATGCTCAATCCGCGCAGGAGTGTATAACTCGTATCCTTGGGCGAGCTGGACGATATGCCAGGAAGCCAATTCGATGTGCGCGCACGATTGCATGTAGATTGCGTATCGAACAAGGAAAGTTGCTGGCAACATGCTTTCTACTACTGTGCGCACCTTTGCCTCCTCCTACTGTTACCCCAGATGTTACCCCTGACACAAAATCAGAGAACCCGCCAAAGCGGGTTCTGGGTAGCTATCTAATTCTATTGGTATTTTTGGCTCCGGCGGTAGGGATCGAACCTACGACCAATTGATTAACAGTCAACTGCTCTACCGCTGAGCTACGCCGGAACACGAGGTGCCGTATAGCAATGCGGTCTGAAGACGTCCAGTGGCATTGTGACAAAAATTCAGGAAGGTTGCGGGCGCGTGAATGATGATCCCTGCAGGAACGCATTGGAGTCAGATCTGCGGTGAAATATAGCTAGATAAACAGCCTCCCGGCATGCTCTTGCAGACTTGGGGAGAGAGTTTTGGCGTGATCAATGATGCCAAAACAAATGCCGGGCGAAAAACAGCATCCAAGGAGTATTCTTGCCCCTCATGTGCGCCGTCAGTGCCGTCGTCGATGCGTCGACGACACGGGCTTCGGCCAGTTCATTGCATACGCAATCACACATGCGAATATTTTTTGTTTGAGCGCTCAGTTAAATTACTTATACTCGCGACAATATCAGCAGGAGCAGCCGCTATGGAGACGCAAAACACCCAAGTCCCGAACCATTGGGATCGCAAGGGACTGCCCGCATGGAGTTTTTTCAGTTCTGAGATGTTGGAGGCTGAGAAAGAACAGCTGTTTCGCCGGCATTGGCAGGTCGTGTGCCATATCAGCGACGTCCCCGAGCCGGGCGACTTCATGGCCTCCGATCTGGTGGGCGAGCGAGCGCTGATCATCCGCGGTCGTGACATGAGGGTGCGCGCATTTCATAACCTGTGTCGGCATCGTGGATCGCGCGTGGTGGCCGAGAATTCTGGCAATTGCCGCTCGGCCATCGTCTGCCCCTTCCACGGTTGGGCCTATAACCTCGACGGCACGCTGCGCGGCGCATCACAGCCGCAATCGCTGCCCGATCTGGATCCGGTGAAAATGGGGCTGAAACCGATCGAGATGGAAATCTGGCAGGGCTTTATCTTTGTGAGGTTCAAGCCCGGGCCCCAGCCCTCGGTGGCCAAAGTCATGGCGCGCTTTGATCAGGAACTGGCGCAGTATGATCTTGAAAACCTCGTCCCTGCCCCCGACAGCTTCTGGGCAAGCGAGATCGTGGCAAACTGGAAATGCGTGCGCGACGTCGACAATGAAGGCTATCACGTGCCCATGGCCCATCCGGGTCTGCACGATCTATTCGGCACCCACTACCATGACGAGCCGTTCACGAACGGCACCTCCCGCTCGCTAGGGCAGTTTCGCGAGGGCAAGCATCGCCTGTGGAGCGTCGAGCAATACAAGACCATCCTCAAGGCGCCCGAGCGTCTGGATGACGATCACAAGGCCGCATGGCTTTATGTCGGGATGTTCCCGAACCTCGTCTTTGGCTTTTACCCTGACTCGGTGATTTTCTATCACGAATTTCCGGTTGAAAACGGCAAGACCATTCAGCGTGGCACCACTTACCGGCACCGTGATGAGGACCGCCAGATGCGCGCCGCGCGCTACCTGTCGATGCGCATCGACCGCATCACCAGTAAGGAAGACGAGCAGCTGATCGAATGGACATGGGAGGCCGCGTTTTCCAGTGGGTTTGACGGGATCATCCTGTCGGATCTGGAATATGGCGTGCGCACCTATCACGACGCCCTGCGCAAGATTTTCCCGGTGCTGGACGGCGATGAGCCGCCCCAAGGGACATTACGAAAGGCAAATGACGATCTGCTGGCAGCCGACGCTTCATGAGCGTACTTGTCTTGGACCCGGCGCCGTGTAACGCTCATCCAGTCCTTTCGGAGACTCTCCAATCGTGCCCAGCCTGAGCCAAGAGAGCCGTCGGGGCCTGACCCTCCTCAGCCCGACGCTGATCTATGCCCTTGTCATGCTGGCAGCACCTCTGACGATGGTGGTGATGTTCAGCTTCTGGACGCAGGATTACCTCGATCTGGACAAGACATTCACCTTTGCCAACTACCGCGAGGCGTGGACGCAACCGATTTTTCAGGTGCTGATGTGGCGCTCGCTGCGTATCTCGCTGGTCGTGACTACGGTGACGGTCATTCTGGCCTTTCCCATCGCCTATTACCTGTCGTTTCATGTCAAAAGCCGCAAGGCGCTGTGGCTGTTCCTGATCACCGTGCCGTTCTGGACCAGCTACCTTTTGCGTGTGTTTCTGTGGAAAGTGATCCTGGGCTACAACGGCGTGCTGAATTCATCCCTGATGGAGTTGGGGATCATCGAAAAGCCGCTGACCTTTATCCTCTATAACGCGAACGCGGTGGTGCTGACGCTGGCGCATGCATGGGCGCCCTTCGCGATCCTGCCGATCTTTGTCGCGTTGGAGAAAATCGACCGCTCGCTGCTGGAGGCGGCCGAGGATCTGGGCGATGGCCCGCTACGCCGGTTTTTCCGCATCACCCTGCCGCTGGCGATGCCGGGCGTCGTCGCCTCGACGCTGATCGTGCTGATCCCCACCGTCGGCGACTACATCACACCCAAGCTGGTCGGCGGCACTGACGGGCTGATGGTCGCCAACATGATCCAGATCCAGTTTGGCAAGGCCAACAACGCGCCCCTTGGCGCGGCGCTGGCGGTGTCCTCGATGGTCGTCGTCGCAGCGATCAGCGTCGGCATCTATTTTGCCGGCAAGAAATTCGGCGGAAAGGTGAAATGATGCGCAGCGTAGGGAATTTCATCTCGTCCAAATGGCTCGTGGTCTATGCCGTCGCCTACATGCTGTTTCTCTATGCGCCGGTCATCTTGCTACCCCTCTTTGCGTTCAATGACGCAACGGTGGTGGCCTTTCCGCTCAGCGGCTACACGACCAAATGGTTCAGCCTACTCTGGTCGACCGATGCGCTGCACGGTGCAGTGCGCAACAGCGCAATCGTCGCGATGACAACGGCACTCATTAGCACGCTGCTGGGCGCCTGTGCCGCGCGATCCGCCGCCAATTATTCGTTTCCGGGCAAGAAGGGCGTCATGGGCTTTATCATGCTGCCGCTGGTCCTGCCGGAAATCATCGTGGCCGTCGCCCTTCTTGTCATGTTGATGCAACTGGGCATGTCGCTATCGCTGTGGACAGTGATCGCGGGCCACGTCCTGATCTGCACGCCCTTTTCCATCGCGATCCTCAGTTCGGCCTTCGCCGGAATGGAAAACAGCCTAGAGGAGGCATCGTTTGATCTGGGGGAAACGCGCTGGGGCACGTTCCGGCGCGTGACGCTGCCGCTGATCATGCCGGGCGTGGTTTCCAGCCTGCTCATCACCTTCACCATCAGCCTTGATGAGTTCATCATCGCGTTTTTCCTGACCGGCACGGACGTCACCCTGCCCGTCTATATCTGGAGCCAGCTACGTTTCCCGTCCAAGCTGCCGTCGGTCATGGCGCTGGGAACGATCCTGCTGATTGTCTCGGTCGTGCTGCTGATCATCGCCGAAGTATTCCGGCAACGCGCGGCCCGGCGGCAAGGAATGGACGCCGGCGCAAAACAGGGACTTGTCTGAAAATGGCCAAAGACGATTACACCGCCATCATCGAAATCAAGGACGTCTCCAAGAGCTTTGGCGCCGTTCATGCGCTGAGCGGCGTGGATGCGACCATCCATGAGGGCGAGTTTTTCTCGCTGCTGGGTCCGTCGGGCTGCGGCAAGACGACCCTTCTCCGCCTCATCGCCGGGTTCGAGCAGACGACGGGCGGCACCATCACGATTGCTGGCAAGTCGATGAAGGATATCCCGGCCAACAAGCGCCCGACAAACATGGTGTTTCAAAGCTACGCAATCTTTCCTCACCTTAATGTAGCTGAGAATGTCGGCTATGGCCTCGTGCGCAAAAAACTGGGCAAGGACAAGATGGCCAAAGAGGTCGAGCAAGCCCTTACGATGGTCGACCTTGCCGGTTACGGCGAGCGCAAGGCACATGAGCTGTCGGGCGGCCAACGCCAGCGGGTCGCGTTGGCGCGTGCGCTGGTAATGCGGCCCAAGGTGATCCTGCTGGACGAGCCGCTGTCGGCGTTGGACAAGAAGCTGCGCGACCAGATGCAGCACGAGCTGCGCAGCCTGCAAAAATCGCTGGGCATCACCTTTATCCTCGTCACGCACGATCAGGAAGAGGCGCTGATCATGTCCGACCGGATCGCCGTCATTTTCGATGGCAAGATCGCACAACTCGCCTCGCCAGAAGAACTCTATCGCAGGCCTGTCACGCGCAAAGTGGCGTCGTTCATCGGCGTGATGAACTTTCTTGAGGCCACAGCGACGGGCGGCGGCGACGCGCCCTATCGCCTCAGCATTCCGGCCCTTGGCGACGTCGAAATTCCCACTGCGCAAGCCCCTGCGGGACTAAGCGCCGGGCAGATCAACGTCGTCGGCGTGCGCCCCGAGATGTTCACCATCGTCGACGATGATACCGGCGGATTCGAGCGCGAGGTGCAAGGCACCGTCACCGGCACCGACTACTACGGCGATATGACCTACTACACTGTCGCGCTGGAAGGCGCGTCCGATCCTGTCACAATCTCTATGCGCAACACCGCCGGGCGCGTTGTGGCCCGCGAGGGCGCCAAGGTGACCGTTGGATGGGGCGCAGATTCCATCGTCCTGCTTGAGTGATCCACAATGGCTGAGCCGCTTTATGACAACGGCCACATCTTATTCCTCGAAATGCTCTGGGGCGAAGGATACCTCTCGCCCGGCGGCCCTGAGGAAGTCGCGCGCGTATTGGACGGGTCGGACCTACACGGCAAGCGCGTGCTGGATGTCGGCTGCGGCTCGGGTGCGATCACTCTGTCGCTGGCCCGCGACCACGGCGCGGCCCAGGTCACGGGTATTGACGTCGAGGCCGATGTCGCCGCCGCCGCCCGCGCACGTATCAGCGCCGCCGAGGCCGAGGACAGCGTCACGATCGAGCAGGTCACACCCGGCCCCTTCCCTTATCCATCAGGCGCGTTCGACGTGGTCTTTTCCAAGGATTCGATCATCCACATCCCCGACAAGGAATTCCTCGCACGCGAGGCCTATCGCGTGCTGTCGCCGGGTGGCTGGTTTGCAGCATCCGACTGGCTGATCGCGCATGACGATGTGCCTTCGCCCGAAATGACGGCCTATCTGGCGCTGGAGGATCTGGGTTTTCAAATGGCCTCGCCCCGCCGCTACATCGCAGCGCTTGAGGATGCCGGGTTCGTCCATGTCGAGGCGCGCAGCCGCAATGCGTGGTATCTGCACGTCGCGCGCGACGAACTGGCCCTGCTGGAAGACCGACGAGACGAATTGAGCACCGCACATGGACGCGATTTCATCGAGCATTCCATCATCACTTGGCGCGCGATGATTGGCGTTCTGGAAACGGGTGAGCATTGCCCGCATCATCTGCGCGGGCAAAAACCAGCCTAAGCCCGCCGAACGAAAAGAGCGGACCCGAAGGTCCGCTCTCTAACTCGTCGGCTCCATCTTAGTCTTAGAAACCCGCTTTGATCAGCTCGAACTCGGCGATCATCTTTTCGCGCAGCTCAAACGGCAGGGGTGCCTGCCACAGCGTATTCTCGCGCAGTTTGTCGCTGGTCTGCAGGCCGACCGCTGTCAGCGTCTCTTCGGGCAGCGCGTTCATGGCCTCGGCGTTCGAGTGGCCATAACCCCATGCAGTCACAATATATTCAGCCGATACAGGCTCTAGCCATGCATTGATGAAATCGTAGAATTTGTCATCACTGCCCTGCCCGTCCGCCAGCTTGGTATAGCCGCAGACCCAGCTGGAAGCGCCCTCTTCGGTGTCGCGCTTGATGGCGATGGGATGACCCTCGCCGCTCATGGTCGAATACGTCTCGTTCCACGCCCAGGCCAGATAAACCTCACCGCTTTGCATCAATTGCGCGAGGGACGAGCCGTCCGACCAATAGGCGCGCACGTTCGGATGCACCTTGCGCAGGAAATCCGAGGCAGCCGCAAACTCTTCGTCCGTCGCCTTGGTCCAGTCGGTCACACCGATCGCCAGAAACGCCAGCGCATAGGCGTCGTCGACATTGTCGCCGATGGAAATGCGGCCCTCATTCGCCGGATCTGCAAAGGCCTGAAGGGACGCGACGCCCTCTTCGGTAAGCAGTTCGGTATTGTAGATGACGGCGGTATTGCCCCAGTCGATCGGCACAAAATAGCTCTCGCCGTCTTTCTTATAGGCCTCAATATCGCGAAAGCCCGGCTCCAGCTCATCCCAGCGATCAATGCGTGTGGTGTCGATCGGCTCCAGCAGGCCCGCCTCGATCCATTTGGGTACAGATTGCGAGCAGGGATGCGAAGCATCGGCCTGAAAGCCTGAGCGCAATTTTTGGAACGCCTCTTCTTCGTCGCCAAAATAGGCGAAGGTCGGCGCCTCGCCATGTTCGTCGATATACGCTTGAAAGAACCCCGGATCCTCGTATCCGGCCCAGTCAAAAATGGTCAGTTCGGAATCGTTTGCCGATACGGCACCCGCCGCGATAATCGCAGCGGATGAGACGGCAAAGGCGAATTTTTGGCGTGCAGACATATGGTTTCTCCTTGTTGGGCGGCTCTTTTGCGGGCGCTTCTTTGCCCGTGGCCTTGCCAAAGAGGCTAACAGGAAACCGGCACGGCACAAGGTTTAATTGAGCGCTCAATCATAAAGATGGAAACAAGATTACTCGTTAAAATTCATTTAGTTAAGATCCACTCCTAACATATTCACGCAGTCAATCGGCGCTCTACCTCTTCGAGTGCGCGCTCGAGAATATCGAACATCTCGTCTATCTCGGCGCGGGTGATGATCAACGGCGGCGAGAAGACGGCCATGTTGATCAGCGGACGCACAAGCAACCCCATTTCCTCGCAAACTTCGTCCAGCATGGCGCCCAGCCGCCGCTCACCCGCCAATGTACGCGCACCGCCCTCGATGCAGCCGAGTAGGCCCATGCCACGTACGTCGCCGACAATGTCAAACTTGCGCAAGGCTTGCAGACGCTTCTGAAAATACGGAGCAATTTCGCGGACATGCTTTAGAATGCCCTCATTCTCGATAATCTCGATATTTTTAAGCGCAGCAATGCAGCAGACCGGATGGGCCGAATACGTGTAGCCATTGGCGAACAGCACGCTGTCATCTGAATCGGTGATACGCTCCATCACCGCGTCCGAGATGATGCAAGCCCCGAGCGGCAAATAGCCGGAGGTCAGACCCTTGGCGCAGGTGATGATGTCTGGCGTGATGCCGAACACGTCCTGCGAGGCAAACCAGTGCCCGAGGCGTCCAAAACCGGTGACAACCTCGTCTGAAATATAAAGGATGTCGTGCGCCTTGCAGATTTCATGCGTGCGCTTGTGATATCCTTCGGGCGGTATGATCACGCCGCCCGAGCACAGGACCGGCTCGGCGATAAAGGCGCCCACGTTCTCGGGACCCACTTCGGCAATCATGTTTTCGAGGTCAGCTACCTTTTCGTCGCACCAATCCTGCACACTCTGCCCTTCGGCGCGGCGGGATGGATTGACGTCGGGCAGGAAGCGCACCAGCCGGCTTTCCACGTCAAAGCGGGATTTATCCCGCTCTTTCCCCGTCACAGACGATGCCAGATAGGTCGAGCCGTGATAGCCCTTTTCCCGCGCAATCACGATCTTCTTGTCCGGACGACCAAGGCGATTGTTCAGGAAATGCATGGTGCGGATCGCGGTATCGACGGCGGTCGAGCCGCCGGTGGTGAAAAACACATTGTTCAGATCACCGGGCGCCATGTCTGCGATCTTTTTGGCCAACAGCGCCGAGGGCTCGGTCACTGTCGTCCAAGGCGAGGTGTAGGGCAGCGTCATGACCTGCGCGGCGATGGCATCGGCCATTTCCTGACGTCCATAGCCGATTTGCACGCACCACATACCCCCCGGCCCGTCGATGAATCGCTTGCCGGACGCGTCCCACAGATAGATGCCCTTGGCGCTGTCGACCATCATATGATCGTAGCCGCGCCAGTCATCCATCGCGGCCCATGGGTGCAATTGGTGCGTGCGGTCGAAATCGTGCAGCTCTTCGGTGTCGGGCTGATTGGTCTGTGTGTTGACGACGCTATCCATGGCTTGTGTCCTTTCGCAAGTCGTGAGCGTAACGTATCACGGCATTGCACGGCGTAAAGTTTTTTTGAGCGCTCAAACAAAGAAATTCGATGTGGCGCAGGCCTCTCTGCCCAGATATTGAGACGTCCGAACCATGATGGCGAGCCAATGACAAATCAACAAACCGCCAAGCCGCGCAAAGAGCGCAAGGAAAACGCCGACAAGCGCCGCCAGCAATTGCTGGACGCAACCTGGCGCTCGATCGCCGAGAACGGTCTGTCGCGGACCACGCTGGCTACTGTGGCAGCGCAGGCGGAACTTTCGCAGGGCGTCGCGGTGTTCTACTTCAAATCCAAGGCAGGCCTGCTGACCGAGGCACTGCGCGATCATTATGCGCGGTATCAGGCCAATTGGGAACGCGCGCTCAGCGAGGCAGGCAGCGATCCAGCGGACCGCCTGATCGCGCTGATCCGCGCAGATTTCGATGCGGATATCTGCAATCCCGAGGCGCTGTCGATCTGGTATGCCTTCTGGGGCGAGCAGAAGTTTACGCCCGATTATGCGCAGGTCACAGCCGAGTTCGACGTTGCCCGCGTCGAGGCGATGCGCGCTGCCTGCGCCGCGTTGATGACCAGCGCGCCCGAGTCCGAAATCATCCGCACTGCCGAATGGATCGACACGTTTTCCGACGGGTTCTGGCAACGCCTGCACGTGCTGCCCAGCGATTACGACGCGCAGCGCTGCCTAGATGAAACGCTGCAATTGGCCGCTCACCTCATACCGCAGATCGCCGATCAGCTCAACGGATCTGGTCGGCGCTGACGCTGAGATAGTCGTCGTAAAAGGCCGCGATGCCCCATTCCATTTCCGACAGCGGTCCCGGTACGAAATGGTGCGAATTCACGCCTTGCTGATTGTGGCGGATAATCCGCTCATCATCCAGCGACGTGGCGTGCCAGAGCCATGTCAGATCGCCATGATCATAGTCGCGACCTGCCTCTGCATCCTCGCGCACGAACCAGACGACCTCGATCCGCGTTTCTTGCAGCGCAGTTGGGACAAAGCGGTATCCGATCATGTGATCTGCGTAGATCAGAAAGTTGTTGAGGATGCCGATCTGCATATCTGTCGCACCCCCGTCAAAGCCTGACAGCCCGCCCAGTAGCGGCGCCAGCGGCGCGCCTGTGCGACTGCCGGTATCGTAGCCCTCGAACAGCGGATAGCGCCTGAGAAACAGCGTTGCTGCGCCGGGATCGTTGCGTGTGACCTCGCCTGTCGGCACGCCCGCCGCGCGGCTGCGCGCCTCAAGCTTATCAACCAGTCCCGCATTCATATGCGCCGGATCTTTGATGCTGTGCGAGCGTGCAAATTCGAGATGCGCGGGGCCGCAATGATAACATTCCATATAATTCTCGATCGCCAGCTTCCAGTTGGCTGGGACGGGATAGGTCGCTGTATGCGCGATGCGCGTCTTGCCCAGATCGAACGGCGCGACCAGTGGGCGAAGCCGGCGCAGGCCCTCGTCGATTTCGGGTGGCTCATCGCCCGCGCAGACAAAGAGCAGCCCCTCAAAATTGCGCAGATGCAGTGACAGCAGGCCGTAGTCAGCAGGATCAAACCCCTCGCCCATCTCGCGCGCACGGCGCAGCTGGCCTGTCAGTTCGTAGGTCCAGGCGTGGTAGGGGCACGAGAAAACGCGCGTGTTGCCCGATGCCTCGAGGCACAGGCGCGAGCCGCGGTGGCGGCACACATTCTGAAACGCGCCTATGCCGCTGTCGCGGTCGCGCGCGATGATCACGGATTCGGGGCCGTAGTCGAAGGTGATGAAATCGCCGGGTTTTTTCAGCTGGCTTTGATGGCCAACCCAGATCCAGCTGCGATTCCAATAGTCGCGAATATCGCTCTCGTAAATGTCGGGTGATGTGTAGAACTCGCGAACATGGGCGTAGCCGGGGCGGTAGCCCGGCCTCAGCTTTGCGATGGCGTTCATGGCTGGTCCCCTTCGTCTGTCAGCGCGATCATCTCGCGCCGGAAAAATGCGGCCTCTACCCCCTGCGGATCGCACTCAAAGGCACGCGCAGCGGCGTGGCCCGAATGAACGGCATCGGCGATCAGCCCGGGCTGCGCAGCGTCCCCGATCAACTCGAGCGTCTCCAGCGCGATGCCGCCATCAGCGCGCATGGCAGTCAGTTCATCGAACAGCGCCGTTTCGCGCTGCCGCCCAGTGACCATCAGGACGGAGGCGCAGGGAATAGCGCGCTCGGCCTCGCCATAGACGCCGTTGGTGATGCAGGTCTCCGCACTCACGCGGGTCAGCACCCTGCCCGTCTCGATCCGCACGCCCAAGGCGACGAGGCGGCTCTGAATGCATGCCTGCTCCAGCGTCATCTCGGCCCATGGCGACACGATTGGCGCGGGCGTGATGAGGGTGACGTCCCGACCCGCCTCGGCCAATTGTGTGGCCAGAACCCCGCCCATATAGGCCGGATCGTCGTCATAGATCGCAATTGGTCCTGCGGGCGGCTGCATGCCGTCCACGATATCATCGGGCGTCAGGATCGTCATGGTGGCGTCCATGGGAATGGGGCCGTGCGATGTGCGTCCCACCCCGTCCCGCCGCCACGTCGCGCCCGTAGCGACAAAGACATGAGCGATGCCCAACTCAGCCACCTCGCCCGCGCTGAGCGCGCTTTGCGCATAGATCGAGACATTGGCGCGTTGGCGCAGATCGTGCAGACGATTATCAGCCACACGCCGCCACGCGCCAAGGCCAGACAACCCGCCTTCGCGGTGCACACGTCCACCTAGTTCAGCGCGCGAATCCGCCAGCGTGACGCCATAGCCACGCCGCGCCAACTGCATCGCGCACTCGAGTCCTGCAGGGCCAGCGCCGATAACCAGCGCCGCCTCAGCTGCGCCCTTTGGCGCGATCTTTTCAGGGTGCCAGCCGCGCCGCCACTCTTCGCCCATGGTCGGGTTCTGGGTGCAGCGGATCGAGATGGCTTGGTTGTCGCTTGCGACGCAAATGTTGCAGCCGATGCACTCGCGGATCTCCTCCACTCGGTTCTCGCGAATCTTGACCGGCAGGAACGGATCGGCGATGGACGGACGCGCGGCACCGATGAAATCAACGATGCCCTTTTCCACCATCGAGATCATCATATCGGGCGAACTCAGCCGCCCGACACCCACAACGGGTCGCTGCGTCAACTCTTTGACAAAGCTGATGTAATCGTTCTGATACCCGTCCTCGGGCTGAAACCGTGTTGTGGCGCTGTCATTGTCCCAACCCGAGACGTTGACGTCCCAAAGATCGGGCAGATCGGCCAGCATCTGCACCACTTCGCGCCCTTCGCCCTCGGCCTGCATCCCGGCGGGCCCCTGCATCTGATCGACGGCAAAGCGGAAGGCGACGGCGCAGGTATCGCCCACCTCCTCTTTCGTCTCTTCCAGCAGTTCGCGGATCAGGCGCGCACGGTTTTGCAGGCTGCCGCCATATTCATCGCTCCGCTGGTTCGACTGCGGCAAAAGGAAGTGTTGTGGCAGTGTCATTTCATGTCCGGCATAGACATAGATGATATCGAACCCCGCCTCGCGCGCTCGTCGCGCCGCTGCGCGATGCCAAGCGCGCAGGTTGCGAATATCGGCCTTGTCCATGGCGCGAGCCTGCTTGGGGTAGAGCGTCGCGATCGCGCCGTCAGACGGGGCCAGAACCGGCGCGCGGGTGCCCAGATTGGCGGCATGCGCGCCGTTATGGGCCAGTTCGATCCCCGCCAGCGCGCCGTGGGCGTGGATGGCATCTGTCATCAGCCGCAGCGCGGGGATGTCGGCCGCGTCCCAGAGGCGGCCCTCGGGAGAGGGGCTAAGGTCCGACGTGGGGTGAATTTCCGTCTCTTGGTTGCACACCACACCCCAACCACCCTCGGCCTTCATGCCGCGTACGGCAGCGTCGGCGCGCGGGCGCAGATAGCCCATTCCGGTGCAATGTGGGACCTGATAGAACCGGTTTGGCGCGGTCACAGGACCGATGCGGACCGGCTCGAACAATCTTGCGTATTTCCCACCTGACATCGCGTGACTCCCTTGGTTTGGCCATTGTCGCCGTAAATGGACAATCGTCCATAATTGACTTGTCGGGGCCTCTCATGTCAACTGTGGCGCGTAAATCAGCAGGATCGGGGCCGCGCCGGTGACAGTCGAAACGTCAGACCGACCCGGCAAGACCGGCAACCGCCAGCGCCTGATCGCGGCGGCGCTGGATGCCATTGCCGAGCGTGGCTTTGCAGCGGCGTCCATCAGCGAGATCGTGACCCGCGCGGGGCTGTCGCGGGGCATGGTCCACCTGCATTTTCACGACAAGGATGCGTTGATCGCCGAGGCTGCGCGCCACGCCAGCGATGTCTATTATGCCCAGCTAGAGGCGCATCTAAGCGCCGCGTCGCCCGGCCCCACAGGCACGATCCGCGCCGTCGTCGCCTGCGACCTGTCGGATGCGGTGATGAATGCCCGCACCGTCGGCATCTGGTACGAACTGCGCGGTGCCGCGCGCACCAGCCCGGCCATCGCCGTCCATAGCGACACACGCGGCGGGCGGTTAGAGGACGTTTTGATCGAGGCGTTCCGTGCTTTGGCAGCGCGCGCCGACCACTCATCCCAGGCGCTGGCCCAAGACGCCATGCGCGGCACCATCGCGCTGCTCGACGGGATCTGGACCGACTTTATGCTGCATCCCGAAGGATATGATGCGGGCCAGGCCCAACGTGTGATCTTTCGCTTTCTGAACGGGCTTTTTCCCGGCCAGTTCGCGCCACAGGGCGCAAGCCCGGATCTGCACTCAGAGCTAACCGCGCAGTTCGACCCGCCCTTGCTGAGGCTTGACGTGGTAGCGGCCCTACTGGCGTATCACTATGGCCTCGCAGGCGAATTGCGCCCCCTTACGGGCGAGCGTGAGCAGAACCTGCGCCTTGATGGTCCGGACGGGTGCCGCTACGTGGTCAAGATCGCCCGCGCATCGGATGCGCCCGGCGCGATCGCATTCCAGACGCGTGCCTTGCGACATCTAGCAGGCGATCTGGTAGGGCGTGGTATCCCCGCCGTGCATTTCACCAAGGGCGGCGAGCCGATCCTGCGGCACTGTGCCACCACCTCCGATATCATCGAACTGCGCGTGCTGGATTATGTGGCAGGGCAACCGGTCGCAGATGGCGATGCACCAACCCCGACGCTTGCGAGCGCTGCTGGCAGGTTGCTGGGGGCGACGTCCAGCGCGCTGGCACGGTTGGATGCGACCCCGCCGCCCGCCTTCATGCCGTGGAACATCGAAAATGGCCTGCTGGATGATCCGGCACTCTGGGCCTTGGGGCAGGCCGATATCCGTGCGCGTGAGGCCGATTTACGCGCCCGCTATCAGCGCCTTCTGCCCCGCCTCATGCGCCAGCGGATGCAAGTGATCCACGGCGATGCGCATCTGGAGAACCTGCTGCGCAGCGCACCGGATGCCGAGGACGTGTCAGGGCTGATCGACTTTGGCGATATGTCCGTCGCGCCGCTGGTCTGCGATGTAGCGATCCTTGCGCTCGGCTTTGCCGAAAACGTCAGCGACCCCGCTGCGATGGCCGCTGCGGCGGTGGCGGGCTATCACTCCGCCTGCCCGCTGACGGGGGCCGAGTTGGACCTTATCCACGAGGCGATGGTTGCAAGGCAAGCGCTTTCAGTGCTGCTACTCGACGCAAAACTATCTGCGCCCCGCATACGAAACGAAGCGCTTTATACCATGCGCGCAGGACTCATGGACCGGCTAGGACCATTGGCCGAGATGGACGGTGCCACGGTGACATCGGCAATCCGCGCGGCCTGTGGAGTGGCGCGATGACGGGCGCCGATGATCTGATGTGCCGCCGCAATGCGGTTCTGGCGCCCTCATACTATCACAGCTTCGCCGCACCTCTGCATATTGTGCGAGGCGCGGGCGTCTGGATGTGGGATGCCAGCGGAAAGCGCTATCTCGATTGCTATAACAATGTGCCTTCGGTGGGACATTGCCACCCGCGTGTCACAGCCGCGCTGACGGCACAGGCCGAAACGCTGAACACCCACACCCGCTATTTGCACGATGGCATCGTCACACTGGCCGAGCGGATGCTGGCCAAGCTGCCCACCGCCGTCGATACTGCCGCCTTCACCTGCACCGGGTCCGAGGCGAACGATCTGGCGCTACAAATGGCGCGGCGTTTTACCGGTGCCGAAGGCGTCGCCGTGTTCGATCACGCCTATCACGGCAACAGCGCGCTAACGCTGGCGGCGTCGCCGTCGGAATATCCCGCTAGTGAGCGGCCAGACTGGCTCTGCGTGCTGGAACCGCCGAACCTGTTTCGCGGGCCTTACCGTGCGGGCGATTCAAAGGCCGCAGAAAAATATCTGGCTCAGGCGGTTCAGGCGTTGGACGCATTGGAGTCGCGAGGTCATCGGCTTGCCTGCCTTTTGCTAGATGCCAGTTGGGACGCCAATGGCCCGCTTATCGCGCCCCCCGGCTATGTCAGCGCACTTTGCGACGAGATGCGCAGGCGCGGTGGGCTGATCATCTGCGATGAGGTGCAGGCGGGCTATTGCCGCTTGGGCGCGCATTGGTGGGGATTTCAGGACTACACCGTCACGCCCGATATTGTCACCTGCGGCAAACCTATGGGCGCAGGTCACCCTGTCGCCGCCACTTTCGCACGCCGCGACGTGGCGCAGGCGCTGGCCGATACGTCAGTCTATTTCAACACGTTCGGCGGCAATCCGGTCTCGGCTGCGGTCGCGAATGCGGTGATCGACGTCATCGAGGACGAGGGATTGCTGGGGAATGCGGGCCGCGTCGGCGCCTACTTCCGCACGGCTTTGGCCGCCCTGCAAGAGCGGCATCCAATGATCGGTGCGGTTCAAGGCGCGGGGTTGTTTTATGGTCTCGACATGGTGTCGGATCGCAAGACGCGCGCTCCATTCAGCCGCGACGACATGGCGCGCCTCGGCAGCATGATCGCCGAGGAAGGCGTGTTAACAGGCATCTCCGGCGCAATGGGTCAGACGCTGAAGCTGCGCCCTCCGCTGGTCTTTGGCCAAGAGCATGTTGACATCACTGTGGCGGCGATAGATCGCGCGCTGACGCGGCTCTGAGTTACGCCAACTTGGCCAGCCGCGCATCGCGCAGCCGTGCGAAATCGTCGCCCGCATGGTAGGATGATCGGGTGAGCGGCGTGGCCGACACCATCAGAAACCCCTTGCCGAATGCCGCCTTTTCATAGGCTGCGAATTCCTCGGGTGTGACGAACCGGTCCAGCACGTGATGCTTGGGCGTTGGTTGCAGATACTGGCCGACCGTCAGAAAATCGATATCGGCAGCGCGCATATCGTCCATGACCTGATGCACTGCCGCGCGCTCTTCTCCGAGGCCGACCATGATGCCGGATTTGGTAAAAATGGTCGGGTCCATTTCCTTGACCCGTTGCAGCAGGCGAAGCGAATGGAAGTAGCGCGCGCCGGGACGGACGGATTGATAAAGACCCGGCACGGTTTCGAGGTTGTGGTTGAACACATCCGGCTTGGCGTCAACGACGACCTCCAGCACAGCGGGATCGCAATGCAGGAAATCGGGCGTCAGGATTTCGATCGTGGTGCCGGGGCTGCGGTGGCGGATGGCACGAATGGTCTGAGCGAAATGCTCGGCCCCGCCGTCCTTGACGTCATCGCGGTCGACGGATGTGATGACGACGTGGTTCAGGCCCAGCTTTTGCACTGCATCGGCGACGCGGCCCGGTTCGAACGCGTCCAGATCCTCGGGCGGCTTGCCGGTGGCGATGTTGCAGAAGGTGCAGGCACGGGTGCAGACCTCGCCCATGATCATCATGGTGGCGTGGCCCTGAGACCAGCATTCGCCGACGTTCGGACAGCCCGCCTCTTCACAGACTGTTGTCAATTTATGCTCGCGCATGATGCGGGCGGTCTGGGCATAGCCCTCACCGCCAGGCGCCTTTACGCGAATCCAGCTGGGTTTCTTTGGCTGGGCATTATCGGGGCGCTTTGCCTTTTCGGGGTGGCGCTGCGCCGGAATTTTTAGATCACGCACGACATCGGTCCCCGCGAATGGTTTGGTAACTTTGATCCAGTATATGCATGGATGGGGGGAGTTGCCAGTATAGCCGCACTGCCGATTGTAGTGTGCGACGTTTAACCAGTGCCCCCCACCGCAAGCGTGCCCTACGCCGGGTGAAATGGCGGCTTTTGCGACATCAGCCCGCGCGCGCTGCCCGCGTAATCTGCGTCCCCACGTCCGTCAGAACGACTGCCAATTGCGCAAACCACCCCTCGCCTGTCGTGGAGGAACGTCGCACAAGGCAGATCGTCCGTGCAGGCTCGGGCGCGGCGAACCGCACCAGCCTGACCCCCGGCGCGCCGCGAACCTCAACCTCGGCGGCGAGTTCCGGCATCAGTGTCAGGCCAAAGCCCGCCGCGACCAGCCGCGTTAACGTCGCCAGCGACGACGCGCCCATGTCGATCTGCGCATGGCCCCTGCCCCGCCCGCACAGCTCCAGCGCCTGATCGGTCAGGCAATGCCCGTCCTCCAGCAGCAAGAGCTGCTGTGCGCCAAGGCCCTCGGGGCGCAATGTCTCGATCTCCTTGCCTATGGCCGCAAGCCGCGCCGCACTTCCCGCCAGCAGGAATCGATCCTCGAATAGCGGCTGCGCTATCAATCCGCTCGCGTCGACCGGCAGCGCCATCACGGCGGCATCCAGCCGCCCGGCGGCAAGGTCTGTGATCAGCCGATCAGTCTTGGCCTCCTGCACCTGCACGTCCATCGAAATGTCGCCGCTGCGCAGCGCCTCCAGCGCGCCGGGCAGCAGATAGGGCGCCAGCGTCGGGATCAGTCCGAGGCGCAGACGCCCGGATAGCCCGTCGTGCCAACGCGCGGCGTCCTCAAGGCTACGCACCCCCTCACCCACGACCTCGGCGTGGCTCAGCATAAGGCGGCCGAAGGGTGTCAGCACCACGTCGCGCGCACGACGTTCGACCAGCGGCTGACCCAGCGCGCCCTCCAACTCGCGGATCTGCACCGATAGCGCGGGCTGCGATATCGATACGGCCGCAGCCGCGCGACCGAAATGGCGGTGCTCGGCCAGCGCGCGGAAATAGGTCAGTTGACGCAAGGTGACGTTCATAGCTTTTCCTTATCGCAATCCAAAGAAACTGCAATTTGCTTTTATGGCGATGCCGATCCATGTTCAACTTGGAACGATTCTAGATGCCGTAAGAGGCATCGAATCCACGCAATTCATCCACACGCGCGTCAAGGCGTGCGAAATCCAAGGAGACCGCCCATGGACGGCAATCTGAAATGCCCCGTTACGAGCAAAAAGAATCGCACCAATCGCGACTGGTGGCCTGATCAGTTGCAAGTGAACGTGCTGCACCAGCATGGCCGCAGCCCGAACCCGATGCAGCCCGATTTCAACTACGCCGAGGCATTCAAAGAGCTGGATTTGGACGCGGTAAAGCGGGATCTGCACGCCCTGATGACCGACAGTCAGGACTGGTGGCCCGCCGATTACGGCCATTACGGCCCCCTTTTCATCCGCATGGCATGGCACAGCGCCGGCACGTTCCGCACCGCGGACGGGCGCGGCGGCTCGAACACCGGCAACCAGCGTTTTGCGCCGCTGAACAGCTGGCCCGATAACGGCAACCTCGACAAAGCGCGCCGCCTGCTGTGGCCGATCAAGAAAAAATACGGCGACAACCTTAGTTGGGCCGATCTGTTGATCCTCGCCGGCAACGTCGCCATCGAATCGATGGGTGGACCGATCTTTGGCTTTGGTGGTGGGCGTGCCGATATCTACGCACCCGAAGAGGATGTGCATTGGGGTGCCGAGAACGAATGGCTCGCCACCTCCGACAAAGACAACAGCCGCTATTCTGGCGAGCGCGAGTTGGACAACCCGCTGGCCGCCGTCCAGATGGGCCTGATCTACGTCAACCCCGAAGGGCCGGACGGCAACCCCGATCCCATCGGCTCGGGCCACGATATTCGCGAGACATTCACCAGAATGGGCGTCGATGACGCGGAAACCGTCGCGCTGGTTGCGGGCGGTCACACCTTCGGCAAGGCGCATGGCGCTACCGATCCGATCTATATGGGCCCCGAGCCCGAGGGCGGCGGACTGGAGCAGATGGGCCTTGGCTGGAAGCTGGGTCATGAAACCGGCCACGGCGTCTACACCACCACCAGCGGGATCGAGGGCGCGTGGAAACCCAACCCCACGACATGGGACATGGGTTATTTCGACGTCCTTTTTGACAACGAATGGGTGCTGACCAAAAGCCCGGCAGGTGCGCAGCAATGGACGCCCAAAGACCCCAAGCCCGAACATATGGTCGTCGACGCGCATGATCCCGAAAAAATGCATCCGCCAATGATGACCACCGCCGATCTGGCCATGCGGTTCGACGAGAAGTACGAGCAGATCTCGCGCCGCTTTCACAAGGATCCCGAAGCGTTCGCCGATGCATTTGCACGCGCGTGGTTCAAGCTGACTCACCGCGATATGGGCCCCAAGGCACGCTATCTGGGCAAGGACGTGCCTGCCGAAGACCTGATCTGGCAGGATCCCATTCCCGCCGCCGACTATGATCTGGTCGATGCCTCCGATATCGCGGCGCTCAAGGCTCAGATACTCGATAGTGGCCTTTCCGTCAGCGATCTGGTGTTTGTCGCCTGGGCCTCGGCCTCGACCTATCGCGGCTCGGATCATCGCGGTGGCGCCAACGGCGCGCGCATCCGTTTGGCCCCCCAGAAGGATTGGGACGGCAACGATCCCGCGCGTTTAGCAAGGGCTCTGGACAAGCTGGAGGCGATCAAGGCCGATTTTGACGGTAAATCCGGCGCGAAAAAGGTATCGATCGCCGACCTGATTGTGCTGGGCGGTGTCGCGGCCATCGAAAAGGCGGCGGCAGATGCCGGTCACAATGTCGACGTGCCGTTCCATCAGGGCCGCACCGACGCAAGCGCCGAGCAGACGGACGCCGAAAGCTTTGACGTGCTTGAGCCTGTCGCGGACGGTTTCCGCAACTACCAAAAGCAGAAATTCAGCGTGCAGGCCGAGCATCTAATGATCGACCGCGCGCAGCTTTTGGGCCTGACTGCGCCCGAGATGGCGGTGCTGGTCGGTGGCATGCGCGCGCTGGATGCCAATCACGGCGGAGCCAAGCATGGCGTGATGACGGACCGTCCCGGGCAATTGACGAATGATTTCTTCGTCAATCTGCTGGGTATGGACATCGAATGGGTGTCCACCGGCGAGGATCAGGACCAGTTCGAGGCCAAGGATCGCAAGACCGGCGAGGTCCGCTGGACCGGCACGCGCGCCGATCTGGTGTTCGGCTCAAACTCGCAACTGCGTAGCATTGCCGAAGTCTATGCGCAGGACGATTCCGGCCCACGTTTCGTGAGCGATTTCGTCGCAGCATGGACCAAGGTGATGGAGGCCGACCGCTTTGATCTGAAGTGATCCTGCTGGCTTGCAAAAGGCAGAGAGCGGGCTTGACGGCCCGCTCTTTTTTCGTGCGGCTCAGACACGTGTTGGACTTCACCATCTCTGGACCTGCGCCGCACCGCCTCCTAGACTGGACGCAACTGACAAGAGGCAGTCATGGACTGGGAAACACACCGGCGCGAGGCGCATGCCCTCGGCCGCACACAGGAATTTTTGAAACAGATCGTCTACGGTGGCAATGACGGCATCGTCACCACCTTCGCCGTCGTTGCGGGCTTTGCCGGCGCTCAGGCCGACGGGGTGGCGCAGATCGGCGGGGTGGCGGTGCTGGTCTTCGGCCTTGCCAACCTCTTTGCAGACGCGGTCAGCATGGGGCTGGGCGAATTCCTGTCGATGCGTTCGGAGCATGATCTGTATCGCAACCGCCGCGCTAGCGAGATGATCGAAGTCGAGGAAGACCCCGATCAGGAGCGCGCCGAGCTGTTCCAGATCATGCGCCAGCGCGGCGTTCCTGATGGTGACGCGGACAGGCTTGCCGATCTCTTGATCCGTCATCCGCAGATCACCAGCGATTTGATGATGACTTATGAGTTTGGCATGCTTGACCCGGACGAAGAAAATCCAGTCCTGTCCGGATTGATGACATTCATGTCTTTCCTGACGTTTGGCGCGATCCCGCTCGTCCCGTATTTCCTGCTCGATCCCGAACCGCAGACCTTCTGGCTGTCGGTTGGCGCAACGGTGGCGGCGCTGGTCGCGCTTGGCCTTCTGCGCTGGAACGCCACGGGCGAACTGATGGCCCGCACAGTCGGCGAGACGGTGCTGGTTGGCACCGTCTGCGCCGTGGTCGCCTATACGGTCGGCGCCATTGTCGGGGGTTGATGCGCTACCAGATCATGCCGCCCGCCTCGCCAAGGCCCTCGTAATGCCGTTTGAGCCGTTGCAACGCGATGCGCAGCACGATCTTGCCCGAGCGCGCGGACCAGCCCATCCGCTTTTCGGCCTTCTCCAGCCCTTCCAGATGGCAACAGCAACGTAGCGCAATATCGCCCAGACCGGGACCAAGGTCATGCAGCGCACCCTCGACCCGGCGGCGCGCGGCCTCAAACCCGCGGGAATGTCCGCCTGCGTTGCCACCACCACCGGGCGCGGTCAGAAAGCGGCTCCAATCCTGAGTCACCCGCGGGCCCATCTGGCTCAGTTCGAAATCTTCGCGCAGACGCTCGCCTGCGCGCACCAGATCCTCGGGGATGAACCGGCTACCATCGCGGTCGCGGCGTCGTGCAAGCGCAATCAGCGGGCTTTCACTGGTGCCATAGCGGATGCGACGCGGCGCGGCCTCGCCGCTATCGGCCCCTTCCATGCTGAACGGTGCCTGCGCATCGGCAAAGCCCGAGGCGCGGTTTTCGGCCTTGGCCAGCAGACCGCCTAACGCGGCGCGGCCCGCCTTGGTGATGTGGTACTTTGCCAGACGGCCCGGCGCGTCGCAGGCGATCCAGCCTTTCAGCGCCATCGCCTCGGCCACCGCGCGATCGACGACAGCTGTGCGCGTGGGATCGCCGCCGCCATCACCGCGTACCACGACGGCCTTTTCCATCTGCGCCGCGACGGCCAGCACCGCCCCGGCCTCGGCCAGGCGACGCAGGATGCGACCCGCCTCGTGCGTCAATTGGGCTTCGGTCACCTCGGCCACGTTGCCGGGCTGTTCTTGGGTCTGGGTCGTCATGGCAGTCTCCTGATTCAGGGAACCGGCCTCTTTTCTCGGGGCGACGCGACAGCCGAGACGGCGTAGCGCCTCGTCCACCATGGGGTCGTCGCGGCGGGTCTCGAAATGGCGGATACGGCGCATCACCGTCGAGGCATGACAGCCGTTTTGCCGCGCCAGCGCACGGATCGACGATCCCTGCTCGGTATGGGCGAGGTATAGCTTCGCCCCATGCGGCACCCAAGACGGCACGCTATGCGCGCCGACGCTGTCTGTTCCCCTATCCAACATTTCTACCCTTCATATTGCATTTTCGCGGCGCTTGTTTTTGAGGTCATCGCCCCATCCGCCGCTGATTATCCACAGACTTATCCACGTCCTTGAATACTACCTATGCGAGAAAAAGTTACCGGCCCGTTAATTGTAAACGTGTCGGCAATAATGGTTTCTGAAGTGTAAATAATTGGAAACAGGAGCGAACGCTGGGACACAGCTTTGCGCAACACCCGCCACAGTTGTGCGATGAAAAGGTCGTAATTCAGATCGGAGACCTGTGATGTACGATATCCTAAAAGCCCTCGACAACCTGCGCCGTCCGCGCCTTTTGATCCGCGCTGCGCGTATTGGCGCAGCCGAATACCGGCGCGACGCGCATCTGCGCCGTCATTTCGGCTATGGCGCGTTGCCACGCAGCGCATCCGCGCTGGCCCGTCTGGTAGAGATGGAGGAGGTGCTCAACGATCAACGCCAGAGTGATCGCACGCGCTATTCGGCCACGCGCCATGTCGAGATCCTGATCGCCATGATGGGTGAGGCCCGGATCCTGCGCAGCGCACAAGCGGCCTGAATGGGCGTATCGCGAAAAGCCTGAAATACAGATTTTCGAGATACGCGCGCTACGTCACTACGACGTAGCGCATTGCATCCCACTCATGACCGAAACATGGATCGAAACGGTTGCAAACCGCATGGCCGGCAGAGCTTACATAAAGGCGTCGGGCATCGACGCCTTCTTTTTCGCGATGTATTCGTCCAAGGCGTCGGTGATACCCTGATCCAGTGAGGGACGCTGATAGGTGTCCAGCATCCGGTGCATGCGCAGGTTGGCCAGCGTCATCGTATCGCGCGCGCCCTCCTCATCCCATGTCTCGAACGGTTTGTAATCCAGCAACTCGGTGCGCCAGAACGCATCCTTGAAATTGGCCTGCGTGTGCGCACAGCCCAGATAGTGCCCGCCTGGCCCGACCTCGCGGATGGCATCCATCGCCTGCCCGTTCTCATCATGGCTGACGCCGCGCGCCATGTTGTGCAGGATGCCCAGTTGGTCCGCATCCATCACGAACTTCTCGAACCCGGCGACAAGGCCGCCCTCTAGCCAACCGCAGCTGTGCAGCATGAAGTTGACGCCACCCAAAAGCACCGCGTTCAGCGTATGCGCCGACTCGTAAGCCGCCTGTGCATCCGGCAATTTCGACCCGCACAGCGCTCCGCCAGAGCGGTATGGCAGGTTCATCCGTCGCGCAAGTTGTCCCGCGCCGTATAGAATATGGCTCGCCTCGGGCGTGCCGAAGGTGGGCGCGCCCGAGTTCATGTCGATGGACGTGACGAACGCGCCAAAGATCACCGGCGCGCCGGGGCGCACCAGCTGACTATAGGCGACGCCCGCCATGACCTCGGCCAGCACCTGCGTCAGCGTTCCGATAACCGACACCGGCGCCATCGCACCGCCGACGATAAAGGGCGAAATGATGCACGCCTGATTGTTGGCGGCATAGACCTCAAGCGCGCCCATCATCACATCATCGAAGGTCAGCGGCGAGTTGACGTTGATCAGCGATGTCATCACCGTATTGTCCTGCACGAACTGCTCGCCGAACAGGATGCCGCACATATCCACACTGTCCTGCGCGCGGCTGGGATCGGTGACCGAGCCCATGAAGGGTTTGTCCGACAGGGTCATGTGCGCGTGCAGCATATCAAGGTGGCGCTTATTCACCGGAATGTCTGTAGGCTCGCAAACCGTGCCGCCCGACATGTGCAGCCATTTCGACATATAGCCCAGCTTCACGAATTTGCGGAAATCATCCATCGTGGCATAGCGCCGCCCGCCCTCCATATCGCGCACGAAGGGAGGGCCGTAGACCGGCGCGCAAACGAGGGTCTTGCCGCCGATTTCGACGTTCCGCTCAGGATTGCGCGCGTGCTGGGTATAGCGGCTGGGCGCGGTCGAACACAGCTTGCGGGCCAGGCCGCGAGGGATTCGCACGCGCTCGCCGTCGATCTCGGCGCCCGCCTCGCGCCAACGCTCCAGTGCCTTGGGGTTGTCGACGACATTGACGCCGATCTCGGCCAGAACCGTTTCGGCGTTTGCCTCAATGATCTCCAGCGCCTCCTCGTTCAGCATGTCGTAGACGGGGATGTTGCGCTCAATATACTTGGCGGTCTCAATGCTGACGGCTGTCCGCTCGGCCCGGCGGGCAGCGCCTCCACCGCCCCGTGCGCGTCTTGGGGCCTCTACTTCTGCCATGATATGCCACCTTCCGAAATGTCTGCGCCCCCTTGCTGGGGCCAATTGATGCATCCTCAATATCCGAGCGTCGCGCGGCGCAGGGGCTAGTTTGCGCCACTTGTGGGGGGAAAGCGACATGGCCCGCCCCTCTTGCGCAAAAGCGCGGTCCGGCCTACTAGACCCGCATGAATGAGACACATCACGAACCCCTTCTTATCATCGACTTCGGCTCTCAGGTGACGCAGCTAATTGCGCGCCGCCTGCGCGAGCTGGACGTCTATTGCGAAATCCATCCGTTCCAGAAGGTGACGGACATCTTTCTGGATGACATGGCCCCGCGCGCCATCATACTGTCAGGCGGCCCGGCCAGCGTCATCGACGACGGTTCGCCGCGCCCCCCGATGAAAGTGTTCGAGATGGGCGTACCCGTCCTTGGCATCTGCTACGGCCAGCAGGTCATGATGCACATGCTGGGTGGCCGCGTCGAGCGCGGCGATGGCACCGCCGAATTCGGCCGCGCTTACGTCACGCCTACAAAAGAGCGCATCGACCTGCTGAAAGGCTGGTTCCTGGAAGAGCGCGAGCAGGTCTGGATGAGCCATGGCGATCATGTCGCCGCCATCGCGCCTGGCTTCGAGATCTACGGCACCTCCCCCGGCGCGCCCTTTGCCGTGACGGCGGACCTCGCGCGTCGGTTCTACGCCGTCCAGTTCCACCCCGAGGTGCATCACACCCCGAACGGCAAGACGCTCTATCAGAATTTCATTCAGGACGCCGGATTCACTGGCGACTGGACCATGGCCGCCTACCGCGAAGAGGCCGTGCGCCAGATTCGCGAGCAGGTCGGCGAAAAACAGGTGATCTGCGGCCTCTCCGGCGGCGTCGATTCCAGTGTCGCCGCCGTCCTCATCCACGAGGCAATCGGCGACCAGCTGACCTGCGTTTTCGTCGATCACGGTCTGCTACGCCAAGGCGAGGCCGACGAAGTCGTCACGATGTTCCGCGACCATTACAACATCCCGCTGATTCACGCGGATGAGGCCGATCTGTTTCTGGGTGAGCTTGACGGCGTAAGCGACCCGGAAACCAAGAGAAAAATCATTGGTCGCCTGTTCATCGACGTCTTTCAGAAGTACGCGAACGGCATTGATGGCGCCGAATTCCTGGCCCAAGGCACGCTCTATCCGGACGTCATCGAATCGGTCAGCTTTTCGGGCGGTCCTTCGGTCACGATAAAATCGCACCACAATGTCGGCGGCCTGCCTGAAAAAATGGGCCTCAAACTGATCGAACCGCTGCGTGAGCTCTTCAAGGACGAGGTTCGCGCCCTTGGTATGGAGCTGGGCTTGCCTGCCAGTTTCATCGGGCGCCATCCATTTCCCGGCCCCGGCCTCGCCATTCGCTGCCCCGGCGAGATTACCCGAGAAAAGCTGGATATTCTGCGCAAGGCTGACGCCGTCTATATCGACCAGATTCGCAAACACGGACTTTATGACGAAATTTGGCAGGCTTTTGTTGCAATCCTGCCCGTGCGCACTGTGGGCGTCATGGGCGACAGCCGCACCTATGATTTTGCCTGTGCGCTACGCGCGGTGACCTCCGTCGACGGTATGACCGCCGATTACTACCCCTTCACCCATGAATTTCTGGGTGAAACGGCGACGCGCATCATCAACGAGGTCCGCGGCATCAACCGTGTGACCTACGACATCACATCCAAACCTCCGGGAACGATCGAGTGGGAATAGGCGATAGGCTTTGACGCTGCGATACGTCTGAACATAGCCACGCATTTAAAAGAAATCTAAGCCCGAGCTTTTCGCGAAATGGTGAAGTGTATCTTTCTGGCGACGCTGGGCGCACGCCGTCGGCGCGCTGCAATACTTCAGTATCCAAAGAGGCTTCCCTCATGATACTCTTCCGGTTGTATTCGGAGGAGTGCAATCATGAGACATGTCCTGTTCACCACAGCTTCCACTCTCGCCTTGTTGGCCAACGCAGGCCACGCCGGCAATCTTGACACCAACCAGACCCCGATAGATATCATCTTTGAGACGGGCAACTATGCTGAGCTTTCCTACGCTCGCGTTGCTCCCAGCGTCTCGGGGCGGGACAATCTGGGCAATCCGATCTCGAACGTGGCGAATGATTTCTCGCTGCTGGGCAGCGGGATCAAGTTCCAGTTGACCGACCGCCTCTCGATGGCACTGATCCACGATCAGCCCTACGGCGTGGACATCCTCTATGGCGGTAGCCCGGCCACGACGCTGCTGGGCGGCACCCTCGCGGACGCCGACACCAACGCGCTGACCATGCTGGTGCGCTACGATGTGGCCGACGGCATCGCGCTCTATGGTGGGCCTCGGGTGGTTCGGGCCGAGGGTCACGTGAGGCTGTCTGGCCTCGCCTACGGCCCGCTCAACGGCTACGACGTGAAATTCGGCGCCGATCAGGCGGTGGGCTACGTTCTGGGCGCGGCCTACGAGAGGCCCGAGATCGCCTTTCGCGCGGCGCTGACCTACCATTCCGAGGTCGAGCTTGACCTTCCATCGCTCGAGACTTTCCCGGGCGGAGCTCCGGTACAGACTGGCGACACCGTCTCCAAACTGCCGCAGAGCATCAAGTTGCAGGTGCAATCCGGCATCGCAAAGGACACCTTGGTATTTGGCAGTATCCGCTGGTCCGAACACAGCGTCTTTACCCTCGATCCGCCAAGTGCGGCACCCAACCTGACCGAACTTGACGACGCGTGGACCTATGAGGTTGGCGTCGGGCGGCGCTTTTCCGACAAGCTGTCGGGCAAGTTGACCTATACCCACGAGGACGAAACCGGAAACATTCTGGTCTCGCCCCTCGCGCCCACTAAGGGACGGCAATCGGTGGCCTTGGGCGCCGAGTATCAACTGACCGACACGGTCAGCCTGTCGGGCGGCGTAAGGTACACTTGGATCGGCGATTCCCGCCCCGAAACTGGCACGCCCGACACCGCGCGCGCGTTTTTCTCGGACAACGACGCAGTCAGCGTCGGCATGAAGATCGGCGTGACATTCTGATTCGCCCGAGACTTTGCCGGATACATAGCCCCGCGACGCGTCTGCGTCGCAGGGCCTTTCCCTAGCCGCGCCGCCACTCTATGGATTTGACGCGCCTCGCCGCTCTGGCTACGACACGGGGGCGAGGCGCGACAAAGGGATGCGATGATGATCTACTCCACCGCACGGGACTGGCGGGAGGCCCCGAATAAACACGTGTTGTTCTACGGAATGTCGGGGCTGGGCAAGACGCATCTGTCGAACATACTGCGCGCGTCGGGCGACTGGTTTCATTACTCGATCGACTACCGCATCGGCACCCGCCACATGGGCGAGTTGATCGCCGACAACGCCAAGGCGCACGCGATGCAGGTGCCATTTTTGCGCGATCTGCTGCTGTCGGATTCGATCTATATCGGCTCAAATATCACGTTCAACAATCTCGCCCCCGTCTCGACCTATCTGGGCAAGCCGGGATCGGTGGCCAAGGGCGGAATGCCTATCGAGGATTACCGCGTCCGGCAGGACCAGTTTCGCCGGGCTGAAATCGCGGCGCTAAACGATACCGGCTATTTCATCGACCGCGCCGCGCGCCTTTATGGTTATCCCAATTTCATCTGCGACACCGGCGGGTCGATCTGCGAATGGGTGGATGGGAACGATCCGAACGATCCGCTGCTGACCGAACTTTCGCAGCACTGTCTGCTGGTAAGGCTGGAGGGCACGGAGGCACACACCGCCGAACTGATCCGCCGCTTTGATCGCGCGCCGAAACCGATGGCCTACCAGCCTGAATTCCTGAACACTGTTTGGGACGAATACCTGCGCGAAAACAATTGCATCGAGAGTGACGTTGATCCAGACAGCTTTATCCGCTGGACATATGCCCGCGCGCTGGCGCACCGCAAACCGCGCTACGAAGCGATGGCCCCTTGGGGCGTTACCCTGACACCTGCTGATGTCGAGCGTATCACCGATGCCGCCAGTTTCACGGACGTGATCGCCGAGGTCATTGATCGCCGCGCTCAGACCACTACCTAACAGCTTTCCCAAACTTTGGACCCTGCCCCCATGCCCATCAAGATCCCCTCTGACCTGCCCGCCTACGACGTGCTCACGCGCGAAGGCGTTATGGTTATGGACGAGGATCAGGCGGCGACGCAGGACATTCGCCCTCTGCGCATCGGCCTGCTGAATCTGATGCCGAAAAAGATCCAGACCGAAAATCAATTTGCACGCCTGATCGGCGCGACACCGCTCCAGATTGAGCTGAGTCTCATTCGCATGAGCGAACATCAGGCGCGCAACACAGCGGCCGATCATATGGAGAGCTTCTATCGCTCCTTCGCCGAAGTGGCCGCCACGGATGAGAAATTCGACGGCCTCATCATCACAGGCGCACCCATCGAGCATCTGGAATTCCACAACGTCACCTACTGGGACGAGCTGCGCCGCGTATTCGACTGGACGCAGACCCATGTGCAGTCCACGTTCGGCGTCTGCTGGGGCGGCATGGCTATGATTAATCATTTTCACGGCGTCGAGAAACACATACTGGACGCCAAGGCGTTCGGCTGCTTTCGCCATGACAACATGCAGCCCGCCTCGCCTTACCTGCGCGGGTTTTCCGACGACATGGTCGTGCCGGTCAGCCGCTGGACCGAAATGCGCCAGGCCGAGATCGACGCGGCAAAGGGGCTCACGACCCTTCTGCACAGCGACGAGGTGGGGCCGTGTCTGGTCGAGGACGAGGCGCGCCGCGCGCTCTATGTCTTTAACCATTTCGAATATGATAGCGACACGCTGAAACAGGAATACGACCGTGACGTCGCGTCCGGCACGCCGATCAACGTGCCGTGCAACTATTATCCCGGCGATGACCCTGCTCAGTCCCCGCGTAATCGCTGGCGCAGCCATGCGCATCTGCTTTATGGCAACTGGATTTCGCAGATTTATCAAACGACGCCCTATGACATCGCCACCATTGGGGCATGATGAATTGCGCAACACTATGATATATCTTTTATTATTTACCGCGATCGTCATCGCGATCGTCCAAATCACTGCGTCCCTACGCGAGGCGCAGGCCGTCCGCGATTTCCTGCCCGAAGGCCAGATTGTCGATGTCGGCGGCATTCAGGTCCACGCCGTTGTCATGGGCTCCGGCCCCGATCTGGTACTGATCCACGGGGCCAGCGGCAACACGCGCGACATGACATTCTCGCTCGCGCCACGCCTGGCTGCGCGTTACCGCGTCATCGTTTTCGACCGCCCCGGCCTTGGCTATACTGAGCGGCTGAATAGGACCGGCGCGACGTTGACCCAGCAGGCAACGCTGCTTCGCGATGCCGCGCGCCAATTGGGCGCCAAGCGGCCCATCGTGATGGGCCAAAGCTATGGTGGCGCCGTCGCGCTGGCATGGGCTGCGCACTATCCCGACGATGTCGCCGCCCTCGTCCCCGTCGCCGCAGCGTCGAACCCGTGGGAAACACCGCTGGATCCGTTCTACCGCGTGACGTCGTCGTGGTGGGGCAAGGCGCTGGTGGTGCCGCTGATTACTGCCTTCGTGCCGAAATCGGTGGTCACATCATCGGTCGAGTCGGTCTTTGCGCCGCAGGACGCGCCCAAGGGGTATGCCGACCACATCGGCGCGCCGCTGACCTTGCGCCGCGCTTCCCTGCGCGCGAATGCCGATCAGCGCGCCAATATCCTGAGCGAGATCAAGCAACTAGTGCCCCGATACGTGCATATCACGGCGCCCACGGAAATCGTTCATGGCACGGCCGATACGACCGTGAACCTTGAAATTCACTCCGCCAAGCTAGTGAATCAGATCGACGGCGCGGTTCTGACGCGCCTGCCCGGCATCGGCCACATGGTCCAACACGTAGCGGCCGATGCTGTCATCGCCGCTATCGACCGCGCAACTGCGCGCGCGGGTCTTTAGCGCACCGATTGCACAGCGTCCGCCTGCGTCCCATAGTGGCGCGGCACCCACGGCGCGCAAAAAGGACGACCCAAAGATGAGCCTTCCCTTCGATGGCGCGATTAGCGCGTATTTCCAGCATGACGCGCCCGAGCATATTCGCGAGGCGATCCGTACCGCGGACAAGGACGACATTCTTGAGCCGGACCACCCCTATCCGGCCCGGATGCGCCGCAAGGAATACGAATCTCAGCTGCATGCGATGCAGATCGAACTGGTCAAGTTGCAGGCCTGGACCAAGGCGTCGGGCGCGCGTATCGCTATCGTCTTTGAGGGGCGTGACGCCGCAGGCAAGGGCGGCACGATCAAGCGTCTGCGCGAGAATCTCAATCCGCGCGGCGCGCGGGTCGTCGCCCTGCCCAAACCGTCCGATACCGAGGCCACCCAGTGGTATTTCCAGCGCTACGCCGACCACCTGCCCGCTGCGGGCGAAATAGTCTTCTTTGACCGCAGCTGGTACAATCGCGGCGTCGTCGAAAAGGTGTTCGGTTTTTGCACGGACGCCGAGCGCGACCTGTTTTTCGATCAGGCCCCGGCGTTCGAAAAAATGTTGGTGCAGGACGGAATCATCCTGATCAAATTCTGGCTGAACGTCGGCCGAGCCGAGCAGTTGCGTCGCTTTCTCAGCCGCGAGAGTGATCCGTTAAAGCATTGGAAACTCAGCTGGATCGACGTCGAAGGTCTGAAGAAGTGGGATGAATACTCGTCCGCTATCAGCGAGACTCTGGCCCGCACGCATACCGATCACGCGCCATGGACGATCATCCGTTCCGACGACAAACGGCGTGCACGCCTCGCCGCCATTCGCCGCCTTCTGGATGCTGTGCCCTACGTCGACAAGGACGCCAAGGCCATCGGTGCAGTCGATCCGCAGATCGTCGGCGGTCCGGGTCTATGGGCCGATGCGTCAGGCGATCAGGCAGCGAATGACTAAGCGCGGCTATCACCACGGCAATCTGCGTCAGGCCCTCGTCGAGGCGGCGCTGGCGCTGATCGAGGCCAAGGGGCCGGCCGGATTTACCTTGTCCGAGGCGGCCAAGCAGGCAGGCGTGACCCCCGCCGCCGTCTATCGCCATTTTGGCGGGCGCGAGGATCTGATCGCCGAGGCCGCGCTGCAAGGCTACGAGATGTTCGGCGCGCTGATGGAGCATGCGTACCGCTCGGGCCAGCCCTCGGCGCTGACCGCATTCGAGGCAACGGGGCGCGCCTATCTCGCCTTTGCCCGCCGCCATCCAGGCCACTACATCGCTATGTTCGAAAGCGGCATTTCCGTCAATCGCACGCCCGAACTGGCCGCTGCCGCCCTCGCCGCGCGCCGCGTGCTAGAGGAAGCAGCTGCACAGATTTGCCAGCATATACCTGCTGAAAAACGCCCCCCCGCAGCGATGTTTTCAGCCCATATCTGGGCGATGAGCCATGGGGTGGTCGAGTTGTTCGCGCGCGGTGCGCCCGGCGCCGCCAGCCCCTTTGCCCCAGAGGATTTATTGGAGAGCGGGATTGGCATTTATCTGCGCGGTCTGGGACTAATTGCGCCCGACGGCTGATCAGCCGGGTGCGTAGCTATGTGCGAACACGGGTGCCAATCCCCGCGCGCCGACTACCGATAGATGATTAGTGTCGCGATAGAGGACCTCGCCATCGCGAATCCAAACATAGCTATCGCCGTCGGCAAAGCGATCCGCCAGCATCAAGACCTCGGCGCCGCGCCGCTCTGCGACCTGATGCAGAACCCGGTCCGCGTCTTGGACCAATCCGTCATTGGCGGTGCGAGTCACAAAACTGTTCCTGAACTTGTCCCGGCTCTGTCGGGTATCGAGCCCCATCAACATCGCCTGCTCGATCAAGGTCTGGGCTATCACCCATTGCAACGGCACCTGCCCAACGAGGACGACGCGCACGCCGGCCTTTTCATAAAATGCGAGGGTTTCGTCCAGCGCCACCTCGAAATTCGCCAAGCGCTCAGCCTGACGGACGTGGCGCGCGCCAAAGTCGGGGCTGAGCGCGTAAGTCGCCTTCTCGTCTGCGTACTCGCCGGTGGCATAGAGGCTCCAACGCGCGACCAGATAGACGGTACCAACCCCTCGATCGACTACTTCCTGCGCTGTTTTCTGCACAAAATCATGGCAATCGCGCTCATACTGCCCACCCTTGGCCAGATAGACGCCCAATAGCGGCGGGCATGCACCCCGCGCCGCCATAAGAACGTCGACGCCATGCGCACGGGACAGGGCGGCGAAACCCGGTATCATCGCCTGCCCGTGACTGTCGCCCAGCACGGCCACCGTGCCCGCGCCGCCATCGCCAGTATAGATGGTGCAAAGCTGCGCCTTGCCGATGCCATCGCCATCGACGCACCCCGATCTGGAGTCCGGCGCGATCAACTGATTGCGCAATTCCGTCAGCATTCCGGGCGCTTGTTCCTTGATCCGAGACGGAAACCCGCCCGTCCCATCCCCGACAAACCCGAACGCCGCGATCGCCGCGATTCCCGCCGCGCTCACCGTCAGCAGGCCACGCTGGCCCGGCAATACGGTGCGGCGGCGGAACGGGGTTTCGACGTAGCGCATCGTCAGCCAAGCCAGCGCCAGCGTCATCAGCGTCAGCCCCGACATCACCCACAGCGATGGCTCGCCGATGCTGCGAATGCGCGCAAAGGCGAATAGCGGCTGATGCCACAGATATGCGCTGTAGCTGACCAGCCCGATCCAGACCATCGGCGACGCGCTGAGGACGCGCGCGGTCCAAGTGCCGCGATCCGCAAAAAGAATAATCAGCATCGAACCTACGACCGGCACCAGCGCATAAACTGACGGGAATGGCACCGCTTCGTTGTAGAAGAATATGCTGTAGATGATCAGCGCCAGGCCAGCCAATCCCATTGTATCGCTGCGCATCTGAGGACGGTTGAACAGTATGGCGGCGCAGATTGAGCCAGCCAGCAGCTCCCACAGGCGCGAGAAGGTGAAGTAGAAATTCTCGCCCGGATAGGTCCGCCAGCCCCATTCCGCCAGCGCCAGCGACAGCGCCGAAAGGATCAGAAAAACGATCAGAAACTTTTGGCGTACGAATAAGCCTAGCGGCAGAAGCACCAGCGGAAAGAGCAGATAGAACTGCTCCTCCACCGCGAGGCTCCAAGTATGCAAAAGCGGGCGCAGGGCAGAGCCAACGTCGTAGTAGGACGATTTTTCCAGAAAGTGGAAGTTGGACAGAAACAGCGCGGCAAAGGCCTGACTGCGGGCATAATCCTCGAACGGATCGGGGGCCAGCCACCGCCATGCGAAGGGAATGGTGCAGAGCAGAACCAGAAACAGTGCTGGAAGGATGCGACGCGCGCGGCGTTCGTAAAAGCCCAGCAGCGAATAGGTGCCGGCCTCACGCTCGCCAATAAGGATTGTGGTGATCAGATAACCGCTGATGACAAAGAAGACGTCGACACCGATATACCCACCGGCGAACGCCGAAAAACCGGCATGGAACAGGATGACCGGAATGACCGCGACGGCGCGCAATCCATCTATTTCAGGCCGGTAGCGCATCTACATTCTCAGCTATTGGGCGCAGCCACAGGTGCCAAATGCTCCTGCAGAAAGGACGAAAGGCGCAGCGGATATTCCGCCGCGCCCTTTTTTGTTCGTAACCCTCCAGCAGCGAATTATCGCTTGGAGAACTGGAAGCTCTTACGCGCCTTGGCACGACCGTACTTCTTACGCTCGACGACACGGCTGTCGCGGGTCAGGAAACCTGCCGCCTTCAGCGCGCCGCGCAAGGACGGATCATAAAGCTGAAGCGCCTTTGAAATGCCGTGCTTGACCGCGCCGGCCTGACCCGAGAGGCCGCCGCCGACGACTGTCGCCATCACGTCGAACTGGTCTTCGGTGCCCGAGATGGTGAAGGGCTGGCGCAGGATCATCTGCAGAACGGGACGCGCGAAATATACGTTCAATTCCTTGCCATTGACAGTGACCTTGCCCGAGCCGGGCTTGATCCAGACGCGGGCGACCGCGTCCTTGCGTTTGCCCGTAGCGTAGGCGCGGCCCAGTTCGTCGCGAACCGGCTCGCGCTGAATGGCAACTTCTACATTGGTGGTACCCGATGCGATTGCGTCGAGATCCTCGAGGGAGTTGATTTCGTCAGCCATCAGTAAGCCACCCGCGTGTTCTTGGAGTTCATGTTCTTGACGTCCAGCACCGCAGGGCTCTGGGCCTCGTGGGGATGCTCGGCGCCAGCGTAGACGCGCAGATTGGTCATCTGCGTGCGCGCCAGGGTGTTGCCCGGCAGCATACGCTTGACCGCTTGCATCACGACGCGCTCGGGGAACTTGCCCTCGAGGATCTCGCCGGTGGTGCGCGACTTGATGCCGCCCGGATGGCCGGTGTGCCAATAGTTCGGCTTGTCGCGCTTATTGCCGGTCAGCTGAATCTTCTCGGCATTGATGACGATGACGTTGTCGCCCATGTCCATGTGAGGGGTAAAGCTGGGCTTATGCTTGCCGCGCAAGCGCATAGCGATAATCGACGCAAGACGGCCCAGAATGATGCCTTCAGCATCAATCAGTATCCATTTCTTGTCGATATCCGCCGGTTTCGCAGAAAATGTCTTCATGACCGCAGAATCCTTAATTGCCGCCGGGGCATGGCCAGTGCCAGTCCCCTTGGTGATGGGCGGGTTATATAGGCTTGAGTCGGCGCGTCAATATGCGTTCATCCATATATCCATAGTGAATTCAATAGGTTACAAATTAGGTATTATAATACCCCACGACTGAGCGCTCAAACTGCACGTTTTCAAGCGTTCCGTGCGGGCGGGATCGAATAGGTCAGGCTGGCACGCGCGGCAGGTTCCTCTGCGCCAACCGATCGGACCAGCGCATCGCCCACCGCCAGCACGCGCCCCAGTTTTAGCAAACGCACGTCTGCAATAAGGTCAGCACCCGCAGCGGGCTTGCGCATGAAATCGAGGCTACAGTTAGTCGTTACGGCCAGCGCCTCTGGCCCGATCATGCTGAGCACCGTCAGATACATGCCCACATCGGCCAGCGCGAATATCGCCGGGCCAGATACCGTGCCGCCGGGACGCAGATGCTGCTGGCGCACCTTGAGGCGCAGCGACAGTTGCATCGGGCTCAGATCTTCTATGGCCAGATCGGACGCCACCTGCGGGAATTCAGCGACCATGAACCGGGTCAGATCGTCCACCGACATCTTTAACGCCATGCTTTCCTCCGCGCTGCGCCACCGCTACAGATGAGCGCATAGCACGAGGAGAGACAAGATGGCGATGATAGAGCGCAGCGACACCGGCGCAGTGGCCCGGCTGACCCTGAACGCCCCTGAGCGGCTGAATGCCCTCAGCGACGCGATGATGGCCGGCCTACTGGCCGAACTGGAGACGTTGGCCAGCCAGCCCCATATCCGCGCCGTTATCCTCGCAGGGGCTGGCAAGGCGTTCTGCGCCGGGCATGACCTCAAGGAAATGACTGCGGGTCGCAGTGCCGAGGATGGCGGTCGCGCCTACTTTGGCGATCTCTTTGCGCGCTGCGGCGACCTGATGATGGCGATTCGCGCCCTGCCCCAACCCGTTATCGCCGAGGTGCATGGCATCGCCACCGCCGCCGGCTGTCAGTTGGTCGCGTCCTGCGACATGGCCGTTGCGGCGGATGGCACGCGGTTTGGCGTCAACGGCGTGAATATCGGCCTATTCTGCTCGACTCCTATGGTGGCGCTCAGCCGCAACATCCCACGCAAGCAGGCATTCGAAATGTTGACCACCGGCGCGTTCATCGACGCCGCCCGCGCCGCGGATCTAGGGCTGATCAACCGCGCGGTCCCTGCGGGTGACTTGCAGCAAGAAGCGATGGAACTGGCCCAGACAGTCGCGGCCAAACTGGGCGGCGCAGTTCGCATCGGCAAGCGTGCCTTTTACGAACAGGTCGAAATGCCGCTGGAGCAGGCCTACCTCCACACCGGCGAGGTCATGACGCAAAACATGATGTTTGAGGACACCGCCGAGGGCATCGCGGCCTTCCTTGGCAAGCGCAGCCCCGACTGGTCACAATAAAGCCCGATTCGTGCCCGTCCGCCCTTGATAGGGAGCCCATTGTGGCCAGACCTCCACCAATCTCGTCGGATTTGCTGGCAGTGTTTCCAATTTATTGCCTTATAACTTCAATATTTGCCACTTTTCTGCCCCATTCGATCAAGTTGTTCTTTTCAACTACATTCTTTGCGGCTAGTCTCAAGTTAGATTTTGGGTCACCGCAGCCGCTGTCATGTCCCTCCAGGCCAGCCTCTCTCTGGCCCCAGACATGCCTGGCGCGGTGACCCGAACTAATCCTCCCTACAGACTCGCACCATTATGGCCCGCAGCAGGCAGGCGCTTGACTCACTCCGCATGTGTAACGGCCAACAGCCCGGTTGAACCCTTTCCAAAGCGCAGGCGATGAACTATCTGCCGCACTATGACAAAGGTTTTGAACATCGTCGGAGGCGGCATGGCCGGGGCCGAGGCCGCATGGCAAGCCGCCCATATGGGCGTGCAGGTCGTCATCCATGAAATGCGCCCCAAGGTCGCAACCTTCGCACATCGCACCGGCGATCTGGCGGAAATGGTATGCTCCAATTCCTTCCGCTCGGATGATGATGAGCAGAACGCCGTCGGTCTGTTGCACTGGGAAATGCGCGCCGCGAACGGCCTGATCATGCAAACCGCGGACCACCATCGCCTGCCCGCAGGCGGCGCGCTGGCCGTCGACCGCGACCCTTTCGCCGCCTCGGTAACCGAGGCGCTTCGCGCGCATCCCGGCATCAGCATTTCTCATGAGGAAATTACCGCGCTGCCCACGGATGGCCACTGGATCATCGCCACCGGTCCGCTTACCTCGGCGGCGCTCGGACAGGCTATAGCCGCCGAAACAGGCACCGACGCGCTGGCGTTCTTTGACGCGATCGCGCCGATCCTGCACCACGACACCATCGACATGTCGCGCGCCTGGATGCAATCGCGCTATGACAAGGGCGAAACCGAGGACGAGCGCACGGCCTACCTCAACTGCCCGATGGACCGTGAGACGTATGACACCTTCATCGACGCGCTGCTGGCCGCCGACAAGACCGAGTTTCACGAAGGCGAAACCGCCGGTTATTTCGACGGCTGCCTGCCCATCGAAGTCATGGCCGAGCGCGGCCGCGAGACGTTGCGCCACGGCCCGATGAAGCCTGTGGGCCTCACCAATCCGCATCAGCCAGACGTCAAGCCATGGGCCGTCGTCCAGCTGCGGCGCGATAACGCACTGGGAACACTCTATAATATCGTTGGCTTCCAGACCAAGATGAAATACGGCGCGCAGGCCGACGTGCTGCGCATGATCCCCGGCCTCGAAAATGCACGCTTTGCCCGGCTGGGCGGCATCCACCGCAACACGTTCCTCAACTCGCCCACGCTGCTCGACGAGCAGATGCGTTGGCGCGCGCATCCACATATTCGTTTTGCGGGTCAGATCACCGGCGTCGAGGGCTATGTCGAATCGGCCGCCATGGGTCTTTTGGCGGGTCGCCTTGCCGCGTCCGAAATGCAGGGTCAGCCGCTAAGCGCCCCACCGCAGGACAGCGCCATGGGCGCACTGATCCATCACATCACCGGCGGCGCCGAGGCGAAAACCTTCCAGCCCATGAACATAAATTTCGGCCTGTTCCGTCCCGTCGATGGCCTCAAGGGCGGACGTCGGGGCCGCAAGGACCGCTACAAGGCCTATACCGACCGCGCCAAAGAGGCGTGGCAGGGCTGGTTGGCACACAGCGCTGCGTGACAGGCGCAAACTTCACGTGAAGATGGACGTTTAGAGAGTTGAAATTAAATGACTTTCATTACCCGCTTTGCCCCATCTCCGACCGGCCCTCTACATCTGGGCCATGCCTATTCAGCACTCCTTGCGCATGACATGGCGCAGGCACGCGGTGGCACTTTTCTGCTGAGAATTGAGGATATTGACCAATCACGCTGCCGCACCGAATGGGAGGCGCGGATTTTGGACGATTTGGCTTGGCTCGGCCTGAATTGGCCCACCCCAATCATGCGCCAGTCGGACCGCCTGCCCGAATATCGTGACGCCCTCTTGACCCTGTGGCAGCGCGGTCTGCTCTATCCCTGTAGCTGCACACGCCGTGATATTGCCGCCTCGGCCAGCGCCCCGCAGGAGGGCGCACCGCTCACCGGCCCCGACGGTATAGTCTATCCCGGTACGTGCCGCCCGCCGCTGGGTTCGCATCCCCTCGGGACATCGCCCGAAGATATCGCTCTGCGCCTTGATATGCGCGCCGCAAGCCAGACGCTTGGAAACACGCCCTTGACGTTCAATGAAACCGGCGCTGGCCCAGATGAAGAGGCCGGCATCATCACAACCTCTTGGGGCCATGTCATCCAGCGCATCGGCGATATCGTCCTCGCCCGCCCGGCCATGGGCACGTCCTATCACCTGTCGGTCGTGCTGGACGATGCCGCGCAGGATATCACCATGGTGACTCGCGGCGCTGACCTCTTTGAGGCGACTGCGATTCATGTCATCCTGCAACGCCTACTGAACCTGCCGACGCCCAATTACCACCATCACCGCCTGATCCGCGACGATGCCGGCAAACGTCTGGCCAAGCGCGATGACGCCCGCGCCATCGCCAAGTACCGCGCGGACGGCGCCACTCCTGCTGATGTGCGCCGCCTTGTTGGTCTGCCCTAGCGCATTTTCATGGGGGAAGTATCCATATCCCTCAGCCAGATTCGGGCGCTATCACAACTTGTTCCGCACCGTCTTCGACCACCGTGTAAAAACAGCTGCGCCGATTCGTGTGGCAAGCTGGTCCGGTCTGCTCGATCCTGAGCAACAGACAATCTCGGTCACAATCGACACGAAACTCGACCAGTTTTTGCACATGGCCCGACGTCTCGCCCTTGATCCACAAGGCCTGCCGTGAGCGCGACCAATAGGTCACCCGACCAGTCGCCAACGTGCGCGCGACGGCTTCGGCGTTCATCCACGCCATCATCAACACCTCGCCACTCTCAGCATCCTGCGCAATTGCGGGAATAAGGCCTTGCGCATCATAGGTCAGGCTGGCGGGATCGAAACGCATGGGACTTTCCTTTTGCATCTGGCGGCGCGCGCCTTATCTATGGGGCAACACCGCGAAGGACCAGACATGACCGCCAACGCCGATATGATCAAGCTCTACTCCTCGCGCATCCTCGCGCTGGCAGCCGACATTCCGCGTCTTCAGCGCTTGGAAGCGCCCGGTGCTACCGTGAAGCGGCGCGCACCGCTTTGCGGATCGACCATCACGGTCGATCTGACCTGCGAGGACGGCACCGTCACCGATTACGGTCAGGACGTGAAGGCCTGCGCGCTGGGTCAGGCCGCCGCCAGCGTGGTCGGCGCGAACATTGTGGGATGCGACGGCGCCCAAGTGCGCTCGGCGCGCGACGCGCTGGCCCTGATGCTTAAGGAGGACGGCCCGACGCCGCCCGCGCCCTTTGACGGGCTAGAGGTGCTGCGCCCCGCGCAGGATTACAAGAACCGGCACGCCTCGATCATGCTGTCACTGGATGCCGCAGTCGAGGCGCTAGAGACGGCTTGCGACTGATAACCTGCCGTCCCTCAAGACAAAAAAACCGCCGCACATCCAGAGAAGGATGGCGGCGGAAGTATGCGTATTCCCATGTGGGACCCGGCGCGCTGGAATTCGGGGAACAGGGCAAACCCCGAAGGCGATCAGTGACAGGCAGTGTCGGTCGTCGCGTGGCATCAATTACTAGGGACAGATGATGCGATGGCGCGCAGGCACGGGATTTCGCAGGCAGAAACTTGGATGGACCCCGGGGTCAGAACCCCTGGGCAAGGCCGGGCAGATAAAGACAGCCCATCAGCATCACGACGAGGGCGGCGGCCCCGACAGCATCGCCCAGCAACGTCTCGTGCGAGCGGGCGGCGGCGGTTTTGATCTGATGTATCATCGTGGCGACCTTTCATTGGATCAGTTGCCACTTTGTTCTCACTTTGCGTTGCAAAAGTAAAGAACTAATTAAGAACATTTGTGAACAATTTGGAACACGCAAGCTAACCTACTGAAATCAAACGGATCGCCTGATCACGTTCCATCAGCCATAGCAGTACGCGCGCGGCCCGCCCGCGCGGACCGGTCATGTCCGGGTCATCGGACAGCAGTTTGCGCGCATCGCTTTGCGCAACAGCCATCAGTGCCGTCTGCCCTTCAAGGTCAGCGATACGGAATCGCGGCAAGCCTGACTGTGCCGTACCGATCACATCCCCCGCACCGCGCATTTCCAGATCTACCTCCGCAATGCGAAATCCGTCGTCGGTGTCCCTCATTGTCGCCAGCCGCCGCTCACCGCTCTCGCTGAGCGGCGACTGATACATCAACAGACAGGTGGACGCCGCGCTCCCGCGCCCGACCCGCCCCCGTAACTGGTGCAGTTGTGCCAGACCAAAACTCTCTGCCCTTTCAATCACCATGATCGACGCGTTCGGCACATCGACGCCCACCTCGATCACCGTGGTCGCGACCAACACCGACGCCTCACCGTTCTGAAAGGCGGTCATGGCCGCGTCCTTGTCCTCGGGCGGCATCTGACCATGGATCAGCCGGACGTGGCCTTCGCCAAGGGCCGCGCGCAGGTGGCGAAATCGCTCTTCGGCGCTGCTGAGATCGCTCATTTTGCTCTCATCCACCAGCGGACAGACCCAATAGGCCTGCCGTCCCTCGGCGATGGCACGGCGCAGCCTTTCGACCACCTCGCCCATGCGCGCAATGTTGACCAAAGCAGTCGCGATAGGTTTGCGCCCCGGCGGTTTTTCGTCCAGCACGCTGATATCCATATCGCCATATTGCGCGAGGCTAAGGCTGCGTGGGATCGGCGTGGCCGTCATCACAAGCACATCGACAGCAGCACCCTTGCGCCCCAGTTCCAACCGCTGACGAACGCCAAAACGGTGCTGCTCGTCTATGATGGCAAGGCGCAGATCGGCGAATTCAACATCCTTTTGGAACACTGCATGAGTGCCGACTAAGATATGGATGTTGCCTGCCGCGAGGGCCGCCAGCTTGGCGCGCCTCTCGGCCCCCTTGTCGCGACCGGTCAGGATCTCCAGCACCACACCTGCGCTCTCCGCCAATGGGCGCAGCCCCTCAAGATGCTGGCGCGCAAGAATTTCGGTGGGCGCCATCATCACCCCCTGCCCGCCTGCCTCGACGGCGATCAGCAGCGCATTCAGCGCAACCAAGGTCTTGCCAGACCCCACATCGCCCTGAAGCAGGCGATTCATTTTCATCTCGCGCGCCATGTCTGCGGAAATTTCGGCAATGGCGCGGGTCTGCGCGCCGGTCGGCTTGTAGGGCAGCGCGGCCAGAACGCGCGCTTGTAACGTGCCACTGCCTGTCGTCGTGCGACCCTTGCTACGTTTCAATTGCGTCCGCGCCAGCGCCAGCGTTAGTTGATGGGCCATCAGCTCGTCATAGGCCAACCGCACGCGCGCGGGATGGGTCGCGCCCAGATCCGCCATGGTGCGCGGCGCATGGGCCGTACGCAGCGCATCCGCCCAATCCGGCCAACCTTGCTGCGCCTTCTGGCCCGGATCTATCCACTCAGCGAGGTCCGGCAGACGGGTCAGCGCACCTGTAACGGCCTTGCGCATGACGCCCTGCGTCAGGCCGGCGGTCAATGGATAGATCGGTTCAAAATCGGGAATTTCTGCACCCTCATCCGCTGGCAGCATGTAGTCGGGATGCACCATCTGCGCCACGCCATCAAACAACTCAACTTTGCCCGACACGATGCGCCGCGCGCCGGTTGGCAGCGCCCGGTGCAAATATTCGTCATGTGCGCGAAAAAACACAATCTGAAAGCTGGTCTGCGCGTCCTCGACAGCTACGCGATACGCGCCGCCGCGCCGCGCGGGCGCGTGATGCTGGCCGACGGTCACCTCGACGGTCACGACACCGGGCAGATCGGCGCCCAGAACCGATGCTCGCTTGCGCCGGTCAATGCCCGATTGCGGCAGGGTCAACAGCAGATCGACGGGCTTTTCGATCCTGAGGACGGCCAGCAATTTGGCCGATTTAGGGCCGACGCCCGGCAGCGTTTCCACATCCGCGAACAACGGAAACAGCGCCTCGGGGCGCCCCTTGAGCGTACCTGTCGACTCGGCGCTCATGTGCCGCCGATCAGCGCCAGCCACGCGTCCTCGTCCATCGTTTTGACGCCCAGTTCGGCAGCCTTTGTCGCCTTGGACCCGGCACCAGGGCCGGCGACCAGAATGTCGGTGCGCGCGGACACGCTGCCTGAAACCTTGGCGCCCAGACTTTCCGCGCGGGCCTTGGCCTCGGCGCGGGTCATTTTTTCCAGTGTACCAGTAAAAACGACGGTTTTGCCCGCGACTGGGCTATTGGCGGTATCTGGCGCGGCGGCGTCCTCGATCGTCAATTCGGCAACCAGCCGGTCGATCGACGCGCGCTCGGCCGTTTGCCCGAAGGCCGTCACCAGTGCTACCGCAACCGTTGCGCCGATGCCGTCGATCCCGGTGAGATCGCTCCATGCGATGCGCGCGGCATCACCGATACCGTCCCAAACAGCATCGCGCGCGGGCTTGATCCTGGCGCGGCGGCTTTCCTGAGCGGCGATGCGGCGCTCTTTCGCTTCGGCCTCATCGGCGCTCAGATGGCGGGCAGCAGCGGGGCCTGCCGCATCCACGGCATCAACGAGCGCCTGCCAACTGCCGAAATGACGTGCCAGATCGGCGGCTGCAACCTCGCCCACATGCCTGATCCCAAGCGCAAAGATCAGACGCGCCAGCGGCACTGTGCGACGCTCGTCTATCGCGGCAAAGAGATTGCGCGCGCTCGTCTCGCCCCATCCGTCTCGATTGGCCAGCTTTGTCAGGTTTTCGTCATCCCGCGCCTTGAGCGTAAAAATATCTGCCGGCGTGCGGATCGCCAGTTGATCGTCGTGATAGAACATCTCGACCTGCTTTGCGCCCAGCCCCTCAATGTCGAAAGCGCCGCGACTGACGAAATGTTTCAGCTTTTCGACCGCCTGCGCGGGGCAAATCAGCCCGCCGGAACAGCGCCGCACCGCGTCGCCCTCTTCACGAATGGCGTCCGAGCCGCATTCGGGGCAGATCGTCGGAAAGGCGAAGGGCTGCGCATCTGGGGGGCGTTTGGACAGGTCCACATCGGCTATTTTCGGAATGACGTCGCCCGCGCGGTACACCTGCACCCAGTCGCCCACGCGGATATCCTTGCCGTCGCGGATTTCGACTCCATCGCCGCCGCGGCCCGCGATATAATCCTCGTTGTGTAACGTCGCATTGCTGACCACCACGCCGCCCACTGTAACTGGCGTCAGCCGAGCCACTGGGCTAAGCGCGCCAGTGCGACCCACATTGATGTCAATCGCTTCCAGCCGCGACCAAGCCAGTTCTGCCGGGAATTTATGCGCAATGGCCCAGCGGGGCGTTGTGCTGCGATAGCCAAGACGGCGCTGGAGATCCAGATTGTCGACCTTGTAAACGACGCCGTCGATATCGTAGCCGAGGCTGGCGCGTTGTTGCTCGATATCGGCGTAGTGGGCCAGCAGATCGTCAACGCCGTGGCAAAGCACGGTCAGCGGGTTGGTAGAAAAACCAAGGTTTTTCAGCCGCTCTATCGCACCGAATTGTGTGTCCGCCAGCGGCGCGCTCAGTTCGCCCCACGCGTAGGCAAAAAACGCAAGTGGGCGCGCTCGGGTGATTTCAGCGTCGAGCTGGCGCAGCGATCCGGCTGCAGCATTGCGCGGATTGGCGAATATCTTGGCGCCCGCCTCGTTCTGCCGCTTGTTCAGCGCCTCGAAATCGGCATGGCTCATGTATATCTCGCCGCGCACCTCCAGAATATCGGGCAGAATATCGCGTGTTCCTGTCAGAGTCTGCGGTATGCTGACAACGGTGCGTGCGTTGGCAGTCACGTTTTCGCCCACCGCACCGTCGCCGCGCGTCGCGGCCTGCACCAGCGCACCCTGCTCATACCGCAACGACAAGCTGAGCCCGTCGATCTTCGGCTCAGCGGTATAGGCAAGAGGTGCATTCGCCCCAAGACCCAGATACTTGCGCACCCGCTCGTCGAATTCGGCGATTTCTTCTGGATTGAACGCATTGCCCAGCGACATCATGCGCTGCGCGTGCGCGATTTTGCCAAAGCCGCCAGAGGGGGCCGCGCCAACCATGTCGCTGGGACTATCCGCGCGCTTAAGATTCGGAAACCGAGCCTCGATCGCGCTGTTTCTCGCCTTGAGCATGTCGTAGTCGGCGTCACTCAGACGCGGTGCGTCATCGGCGTGATAGTCCAGATTGGCCTTAAGCAACGTCGCAGCGAGGTTCGCCAGCTCGACCTCTGCCTCTTCCTCGCTCAGCGTATCGACAGCGCGCGCGTCCTGCATCAGTGCCCCCCTGCTCGGCGACCCAAAGCGCCGAGCCTGCCATGTCGCACATGTGATAGGGCGCGCCGCAGGCGAGGTCCAGTGGCGCAGGTTCGGATGTGGCGTTCAAAAGCAAAGTGCAGACTGACGGCAGGATCGCCGCTGGCGGCTTGCACAAATCGTCAGACTTGGCTGATCCCGCACCCAGTCGTGCAGCCAGACCCTGTTTGCGCCCTCCCTGGCGAGCAGATCAGACTGCTCGCACAACGGGCCGAGGCGATCAGGGCACTGCGCGTATAGCCGCGCCCTGCTGGCGTGTCAGGCCCCAACGGCCAGACGCTGCTCATCCAACTCAGATGGCTCGGGATCGCGCAAGACGTAACCACGTCCCCATACGGTCTCGATATAGGTTTTCCCGCCCGTTGCCTCATTCAGCTTCTTGCGCAGCTTGCAGATGAACACGTCGATGATTTTCAGCTCGGGCTCGTCCATGCCGCCATAGAGGTGGTTAAGGAACATCTCTTTCGTAAGCGTCGTGCCCTTGCGCAGGCTAAGCAGCTCAAGCATCTGATATTCCTTGCCGGTCAAATGCACTGTCTTGTTCGCGACATCTACCGTCTTGGCGTCGAGATTGACGTTTATCAGTCCCGTGCGGATGATCGATTGCGAATGCCCTTTGGAGCGGCGGATGATCGCGTGAATACGCGCGACCAACTCCTCGCGATGAAACGGCTTGGTCAAGTAATCATCCGCGCCAAAGCCGAAGCCCTTGATCTTGCTATCAGTATCATCTGCACCTGACAGGATCAGGATGGGCGTTTCGATCCGAGCAAGGCGCAGTTGGCGCAGCACGTCATGGCCAGTCATGTCCGGCAGGCCCAAATCCAGCAGGATCAGATCGTAATCGTAGAGCTTTGCCAAATCGATGCCCTCTTCGCCTAGCTCCGTCGTATAGACGTTAAGATTGGCATGGGTCAGCATCAATTCGATGCTTTTCGACGTTGTGGGATCATCTTCAACCAGAAGGACACGCATTCACTATTCTCCGTAAAAGGACCTGTTTGAACCAATCCTGACCAAAATTGGTTAACTACACGTTACCATACGTGAACATTTAGCGAGTTCAATCTAGGGTTGTCGATATAGTTTCAGCGCTGTGGCTTTTAAAGCGTCCCCACCATGCAGAGAAACAGCGCGAACCCATTCTGCAAACTCCTCTTCGCTCAACTGATATCGTTTACACGCATCGCCTTGCGAAATAAGGCCGTAAAGAACGCCGCGCACCACCGCCAGCTTGCGCGAGGCGACCCAGCGCGTTGTGTCCGGCGCCGGCAAATCAGCGTGCGTCATTGTGCGGCCATTGGGCAACATCACGGCCCGCGGGCCATCAACTTTTTTCAGATACATCGTCCAAATCCTCGTAAATCCGAGGTTTAGAATGGCCGATGGCCCTTAACGGCGGCTAAAACCGTGCGGGCAAAGTGTCTTGGATTTACCTTAAGCCGTGCGACATTGCGGGTCGCAAAGCGTTTTGCGTTTTGCAGCCCGAGGTACTATGTGACACATCAACGAAACAAACGGACCCTGCCCCATGCCTCTCGACATCGCCCCTCGCATCAATTCACTCGGCTTCGCCAAGCCAGAGGCCGACACGCGCGTCGTCGTCGCCATGTCCGGCGGTGTCGACAGTTCGGTTGTGGCTGCACAACTGGCCGAAGAGGGCTATGACGTGGTTGGCGTCACGCTGCAACTCTACGATCACGGCGCGGCGCTGGCAAAAAAAGGCGCGTGCTGCGCGGGCCTCGACATTCACGATGCGCGGCGCGTGGCCGAGGAAATGGGATTCCCCCACTACGTTCTGGACTATGAGAACGTCTTCAAAGAGGCCGTGATCGACGAGTTTGCCGACAGCTATCTGGCCGGCGCCACGCCTGTCCCCTGCATCCGCTGCAATGAGCGGGTGAAGTTCAAGGACCTGCTGGAAACCGCGCGCGATCTGGAGGCCGATTGCATGGCGACCGGCCACTATATCCAGCGCAAAATGGGTGCGCACGGCCCCGAATTGCACTCGGCTAAGGATGTGAATCGGGACCAGTCCTATTTCCTCTTTTCCACCACGCCTGAGCAACTGGATTATCTGCGCTTCCCGCTGGGTCATTTGCCATCCAAGGATGCAACCCGCGCGTTGGCCGCGAAATACGGATTGAGCGTAGCGGACAAGCCCGACAGTCAGGACATCTGCTTTGTCCCGAACGGAAATTACGCCTCGGTCATCGAAAAGCTGCGCCCCGGCGCGGCCGAGCCGGGCGAGATCGTCGATACTGACGGCACCGTTCTGGGTCAGCATAACGGTGTGCTGCACTACACAGTCGGCCAGCGTCGCGGCCTCGGCATCGGCGGGCTGGAAACCCCACTTTATGTGGTCAAGCTGGACGTGGACGCGCGCCGCGTGATCGTCGGGCCCAAAGAGCTACTTAGCACCGCCATTGTGCCGGTGCGCGAGATCAACTGGCTGGGCGACGATGCCTTCGACGCGGTGCCCGAGCGACATGTGTCGGTCAAGGTCCGCTCTACCCGCGCCCCGCGCGAGGCGGTGATCCGGCCATTGTCGTCCACGAGTGCCGAGATTGAGCTGCTGACGCCAGAGGAAGGTGTGTCGCCTGGACAGGCCTGCGTGTTCTACGAAACAGACGGCAGTCGCATCCTCGGCGGCGGCTGGATCTGGCGCGGATACTGACTTAATTTCAGCGGGTTAAGCCTTTTAGCACTGCCCGCGCCGCGCGCAGGCCGGGCGCCTCACCGCCCTTCCCGAGTCGCTGCATCGTCAGTTCCATCGCATCCAGCTGCGCACCCGGCGCGTCCAGCATTTTCAGCAGCGCAGCCGATATTTCGGTCGGATTGCAATGCTTGCCGTTGCATTCGGGGATGGCGCGCGTCTCGCTGACGAGGTTCACCAGTGTCAATGTGTCGACCTTCAGCAGTGCGGCGATGATTTGTCGGCTTAACCAGCTGACGTCATAGGCGATGACCATCGGTGTCGCACTGGCTGCCAATTCCAGCGACACAGTGCCCGAGGCCGCCAGCGCACCCGAGGCAACACCAAAGGCAGACGCCTTTTCAATCTTGTAGAGGTCACTCTTCATGTTAGACGGATCAAGGATCAACGGCCGTGCAGGCCAGTCCGCGACCACCTCGCGCAAAAGCGGCGCGACGTGGGCCGTCGTCGGCACGACAAGGCGCAGCTCAGGATGCTTTTGCAGAACCGGCCCCAGCGCGCGACCAAAGATCGGCCCCAACCGACCCACCTCTCCCTTGCGAGAGCCGGGTAGGACCAGCATCACAGGCGCCTCTTTCAGATCATGACGGGATCGGAAATCGGCGATCTCCGCCTCGCTCGCCTGCGGTTCGGAAACAACCGGATGGCCGACGAAATCACATTCCATCCCAGCGGCGCGCATATATGGCGGCTCGAACGGCAATAGGGCCAGAACATGGTCGATAACCTTGGCCATTTTGGTCGCGCGCCCTGCCCGCCACGCCCAAACCGACGGCGCAACATAATGCACGGTGCGTAGATTGCTGCGCTCCTTGACCAGCTTTGCGACGCGCAACGAAAAATCGGGGCTGTCGATGGTGATCAGAACGTCCGCGCCACTGCTCAGCACGGCCTCGGCGGTCTGGCGGATGCGCCGCTTGAGATGGCGATATTTCGGCAGCACCTCAGTGATGCCCATAACGCTCAACTCATCCATCGGGAAAAGGCTGTCGAGCCCTTCGCTCTGCATGAGTGGTCCGCCAATACCCTCAAAATTGACATCTGTAAGCGACTTCAATCCAGCCATCAGCGCCGCGCCCAAGCGATCGCCCGACGCCTCGCCAGAGAGGATAAAGACCTTCACGCAATCGCCTGTGATATCAGAAAAATTCCTCGCTCTTCTGCGCGTGCAAGCGTCACCTCCCGATCCAGTATTACGACGCAGTTCGCAGCCACAACCAGCCCGGCAAGTCCCGCATCCGCCACGCCGTCCACTGTCGACGGGCCGACCGTCGGCATGTCGATGCGCAGATCCTGTCCGCGTTTGGGCGCCTTGACATAAACGCCCCGCTGCCCACGCCTGAGCGCGTCAGGCGTCTGCGCAACGTAAGCCAACAGCGCGTCGGTACCCTGCACCGTCTCTATTCCAAGGCACTGACCGCCCGCCACGACACAGCTCTGCCCAATGTCCAGCGGCGAGATTTCAGCGAGAATATGCGCCGCGCGTGCGGCATCGGACAATTCGGCCTCCGAGGGCGTCGGACCAACCGCCAGCCCCTTCTCGACGGTCAAGCCCGGCAGCAGCTCATGCGCGCCCAACACATCGAATCCCTGCTCTTCGAACATCGAGATGACAAAGCGCAGCAGCGCGTCGTCACCCTGCGGGATTGCCGCCATCAGGCGAGGCGCAAGGCGTGTCATCTCGGCGTCGAACTCGGCCGGGTTCAACGCGGGCCGCGTCAGCGACCCGGCAAACACCATGCGCTTGACACCTGCCTCCCTCATCGCGGCAAAGAGCCCGCCAATCCGCTCCAACGGGAATTCTTGCGCCGTTTCACCCAACTCGCTCGGCACACCGCGCAGGGTGAAATGCAGCGCTTCGGGATGAGCGTGCGCCAGCATTACGGGCAACGCGCCACCACAGGCGAGAATGGCCAGACGTTCCGACATAAACCTAGCCCTGACCCGGCGTCAAAAACGACCGGTCGCTGCCGCCGGTCACGAATTCGACGATCTGCGCGACGTATTCGCTGTCGGTCTCGCCGCCCATGCGGCGTGCGCGCTCCTGAAAGGTGCCCTCGCCCTGCGCCAACATCTGAAACGCGGCGCGCAGCGCGGTGATGTCGGCGCGCCCTACGCCCCGTCGTTTCAACCCAACCAGATTTAGCCCGTCCAGCACGCCTCGCGGCGCCTGCACGAGGCCGTAGGGTATGACGTCGTTGGTCACCATTGTAACCGCGCCGATGATCGCCCCCCGCCCGATGCGCACGAATTGATGCACCCCCGAAAGGCCGCCGATGATCACGTCGTCCTCGACCACGCAATGTCCGGCCAAGGCGGCATTGTTCACGATGATCACGCGGTCACCGATGCGCACGTCATGGGCGACATGACAGCCGGCCATAGCCAGAAAATCGTCGCCCACCTGCGTCAGCCCACCACCACCCGCCGTGCCGGTGTTGATGGTCACATGCTCTCGAATGCGGGCGCGCGCGCCGATTTCCAGCCTCGTCTTTTCACCCTGAAACTTCAGATCCTGCGGCACCTCACCAATGCAGGCGAAGGAATAGATCGTGCTGCCCGCCCCGACGGTGGTCTCGCCGGTGATGACCACATGGCTTTTCAGCACGCAGCCCTCGTCCAAGGTCACATCAGGGCCGATATGGCAGAATGGGCCGATGATGCAGCCGTCGGCGATCTGCGCACCCGGCTCGACGATGGCGCTGGAATGGATGTCGCCAGCGCTCATGCGGCCTTCTCACCGCCCATATCCATCATCGCGGTAAACTCGGCCTCACAGGCCATTTCGCCGTCCACGCTGGCCACGCCCGCGAACTTCCAGACCTTGCCCCCCGGCTTGCCGCGCACCGTGGTCAGGCGCATCTCCAGCACGTCGCCGGGTACGACCATGCGGCGGAACTTGCATTTGTCGATGGCCATGAAATAGACCAGCATGTCCTTGTCCTGCATCTCCAGCGCGGTGCCGACCATGACGGCGGCGGTCTGGGCCATCGCCTCGACGATGGTGACGCCGGGCATGATAGGCTTGCCTGGGAAATGACCCTGAAAATGCGGCTCGTTCATGGAAACGTTCTTGATACCGACCGCCGACTGATAGCCGTCGATATCGCGCACCTTGTCGATCAGCAGGAACGGATAGCGATGCGGGATCAACCGCTGGATCATATGAATGTCGGCAGAGGCGAGCGGCTGGGTCATCAATGTCCTTTCAGGCGCCTTTCAGGCGCGACATTTCGGGCAATCTGCGCCACGCTTTAACAATTCGGCCCGCATGGAGCAAGGCGGGCCGGATCATTCGTCCGCAGCATCCGGTTCCAAGCCACTGCCGGTATCGTTGACGTCTTCGGACTCCAGCCCCGAGCCGTCGCCGATTTCCGCATCGACGCGCGCGATGGCCAGATCGGTTATGTCGATCACGTCGGCGCGCAGCAGCACCTGTCTGTTATCGAGAATGATCTTGCCGCCTGTATCGCGCATCACCTGTACCAAAATCGGCTCGGCCATGCGCATCAGCGACAGCGGAGCCAACTCACGTCCCCGCTCCAGATCGCGCACCTTCTGATCGTTCTCGGCACGGATCGACCGGACCTTGGCGTCGAAAGCGTCGGCCTCTGCGCGAAACTCAGGCGCGCTCATGGTCTTGCGCGCGTCGGTCAGGGCCTGCTCCTCGGCGCGCAATTCGGCCTCTAGCTCGCGATTATTCGCGATCAGGGCATCACGTTCACTTTGGTACTGCTCGGTTAGGCGCTGGCCCACTTCGGTCTCGGCGAACAGACGGTCGGGGTCCAGTGTCAGGATTTCACTCTGGATCGTGCCGATGTCCTGCGCCTGGGCATTTGCGGCATGCACCCCCCCCAGCGCCAGAAAAAGGGCCAGCGCCGCATGTCGCGCGCTGGCCCCCAAAATGCCCGGCCCGCCCCACCGCATCAGAAGGTGGAGGCGATGGACAGATCAAACGATTGCGTCTTGTCGCCCGGCTCTTTTTGCAACGCATGGGAAAAGTTGAAGCGCAGCGGACCAAAGGGCGACTGCCATATGACGGACAGGCCGACCGCATGGCGCGCCTTGAAGCCGGTCGAGGCCAGCCGGCCGGTCGCGCCAGCGGTGTCAATATCCCAGATGCCGCCAATGTCGTAGAATGCACCGCCGGTGATGCCATACTCGTCCGGCAGGCCCAGCGGAAACTCGGCGTCGAACTTGAGCGCGGCAAAATAGTTGCCGCCCAGCTGCTCGCCGCCCTCGGTTGGACCGATGCCATTTGGCTCGAAACCGCGAATGACCTGGCCGGAATAACGGTCCACCGCGCGGCTGTCGTCGCTGCCCCAAAAGTTCAGCGCACCACCTTCGAGCGTGGCGCGCAGCGTCAGCTCTTCGTTCAGCACCTTTGTCTGGGCAATCGCACGAGCAGAGGTTTTGACATATTCTTGATCGCCGCCGAGGCCGTAGAAATCCTGACCAAAGGACAAGAGCACACCAGCGTTAGGGTTAAGGCCAGTCCGGCGCGTGTCGTAGGTGTATGCATAACCCACGCCGCTGGCGAACTCGTCGCCGCGCGCTGTCTCGGCGGCCAGGATGCCGCTGGCTCCGGTGTAATTGCTCATGTCTTTGTAGGTGGCGCTATAAAGCAGCGACAGACGACCGTTTTCGCTGACCGGGAATGTCAGGCTGGGGCGGAATGTCCCGATGGTCGTGTCATAAAATGAGAAGTCGTCCGTCGTCTCGACCAGACCGAAATCGAGGCCAAAGGCAACATCGCGACCCAGGAACGCAGGCTCAACGAAGCTGAGGTTGTAATTCGCCTGATCCGCACTGGCCGAAATTTGCGCCGCCAGCCGCTGACCGCGTCCGAGGAAGTTCCGCTCGGTAAAGCCGACGGAGAAGCCGATGCCGCTGTTGGTCGAATAAGACGCGCCGAAGGATAGCGAACCGGTGCTTTTCTCTTCGACATCCACGTCCACGATGACCTGATCGGGGGTAGATCCCTCGCGCGCATCGACCTCGGCGGTTTCAAAGAAATCGAGTGCGCGAATACGCTCGGCCGACTCGCGAATTTCACGCGGGTTGAACGGGTCGCCCTCGGCGGTATTGAACTGGCGGCGAATGACGCGGTCGAGCGTGGTTGTGTTACCCTCGATATCGATGCGCTCGACAAATATGCGCGGCCCACGCACCAGCGCAAATTCGACGTCAAGCGTCAGATTGCGCTCGTTGCGGGTGATACGCGGCTCGACCCGCATGAAATCGACGCCATTGCGCACGCCCAGACGTTCCATCCGCGCGATCGAGTTTTCAACCTGCGTGGGCGAATATATCTGGCCCGGCTTAACCTTTAGCGCGGCCTGATACTCGGCGGCGTTGACCCCCGTCAGTTCGCTGACTGTGGTGATGCGACCAAAGCGGAATTGCTGCCCCTCCTGAATGTTGAAGGTCACGAAATATGTGTCACGCTCGCGCGCCAGTTCCGCATTGACGCCAGTGACGCGGAAATCGACATACCCGCGCGCGGCGTAAAAATCGGCCAACAGCTGCTTGTCGAACTCGATACGGTCCTGAACGAAAGTGTCGCGGTTAACCAAAGCGCGGAACAGGCCTGCCTGCTTGCTGTCCACGACACGGCGCAAACGGCGGTCCGAATAGGCGCGGTTGCCGACAAAGCTAAGGCGCTGCACCTCAATCTTCTTGCCCTCGAAAATTTCGAACACCAGATCGACGCGATTGTCGCTGCGGCGGATCACCTTGGGATTGACACGGGCGGCGCTACGCCCGCTTTCAGAATAGGCGCTGACGATGGTGGCGGCGTCACGCTCGGCCTTGGCGGGGTTGAAAACCTGGCGTGGGGCGCTCTCGATCTGGCCCGAGAGGTCCTCGTCCTTGATCTTCTTGTTGCCCTCAAAGGCGATCTTGGAGATCGTTGGATACTCGGTTACGCGGATTTCCAGTGTGTTTCCACGCGGATTGATCGACACCTCCTCGAACAGGCCACTGCCCAGAATGCGCTGATAGGCCTCGTTCAACTCACCCGCCGACAGCGTCTGCCCGCGCGCTATACCTGCATAGGTCAGGATCGTGCCGGATTCGATGCGCTGGTTGCCCTCGATCGCGACGTTGTTAAAGCGGTAGGATTGCGCTTCGGCGCCAATCGGTGACAGCGAAAAGACCAGCGCAAACAGCGCGGTGCAAAATACGCCAATAATGGCCGATCGGCCTTTTTGCGGGTTCGGGCCCCTGCGGCGCGAGAAGAAAGTGAAGCGGTGCGGCGCGCGCAGGAAATTCGGCATTTTCATGATCCAACCCAGTCAAGGAACCTAGTACGAAGTTCAGTAACTGGTCAGGGAAGGCTTGTCAAAATGCCAATTGCGTCGCGTGAAGTTGGGCGGCGAAGGTTGCAATTTCGCCCCTAGCAGATGTCGCGCCTGCGCTCAGACCGAGCCTAGATAAGCAGCTGCAAAAAGGGCGGCGATCAGCGCGCCGGGCATAAGGAAGCGGTCGAAATTGAGGTCAATAAAGAGGCCGAAGCCTTTGTATCCGCCGGTGATGTGCTGCATCGGTCTGCTCCTCGCGTTGACAAGCGCGCCACGATCAGGCGGCGCTTTGACACGTGGTATGACGGTCCATTGTGGCGCAACCCGGCACCTGAATGTGTCGAAATAAAGGCAATTCGGCTATTTCGCCGTGTGCGGCGCGAACAAGCGCCCTAGCGGTGCGCAACCTTATCTGGTGACCACCTGCAGTCAGGGACACCAGATATCGTTGAACAGCGCGAACAGCATCAGGCTGAGGATCAGCACCAAGCCGATCGTCATCATCACCCGCAGCGCGCCGTCGCTGGGCGGTTTGCCGAACGCCGCTTCATAGGCATAAAACACCAAATGGCCGCCATCCAAAACTGGGATCGGGAACAGGTTCAAAAGGCCCACGGCGGTTGACAGAACCGCAATGAACCAGATGAAATCATCAATGCCCTGCGACGCCATAGCACCCGACGCCTGAGCGATTCCCAAGGGGCCGGACATGTTGCAACTGCTGATCGCGCCCGTCACCATGTAATATAGCCCCGAGAGCGAGCCTGCCGCGACCGCATAGGTCTGGCTTACGCCGGTGCCAAGGGCGGCGAGCGGACCCATACGCTCGGTTCCCGGCTCGAATGCCCAGCCCCCTGCAATGCCGATGCGCCAGGCAGTGGCAAAACCGCCGTCTTCTTGCGGCTCGTCCATGCGGCGAGGAGTGAGGTCCAGCGCCAGCATCTCGCCCGCGCGCCAGACATCCAGAGCCAGCGTCCTGCCGTTGGATGCCTCGACGATATCCTTGAGTTGGGTAAAGGACGAAATCGGCGCACCGTCGACTGACGTTATCACATCGCCCGGCTTCATCCCCGCACGGTAGGCTGCCGATTGCGGCGCCAGCTGCGTGACGATGGGGGGCAGCGGGTGCGGCCCCGGCACCAGTTCTTCGGTGCCACTACGACGGATGCGATACTCCATCAACTGCTCGTCCGGCAGCGCAGAAGAAAACGTGTCAAACGATCCGCGATCCTCGTATCCGGGCACCTGCGCGCCCGCGACGTCCAGCACAGTGTCGCCGGGCTGCAACATAATCCCCTCGGCAGGCAGCGGTTTCAGTGCGCCGATTTGCAACGGCTCGGCCATCTTGCCTTGCACCATCAGAACGCCTGCGAAAATCAGGATCGACAGCGCAAAATTGAAAATCGGCCCTGCCGCGACTGTCGCCGTGCGTGCCCAGAGCGGGGCGCCATGCATGGTCTGGCGCAGCCGCTCGGGCGGGGTTGCGGCCATAGCGGCGGCGTCCTTACCGCTGGCGGCGTCCGCATCGCCGAGGAACTTGACGTAACCGCCAAAGGGCAGCGCGGCCAACTGCCACCGCGTGCCGTGCCGGTCCACCTTTGAGAACAGAACCGGGCCAAAACCTAGCGAGAATACCTCAGCCTTGATCCCCGACCAGCGCCCGACGATGTAGTGCCCGTATTCGTGGATCGCCACGATCACCGACAAGGCGACGACAAAGGCGAGTGCGACGCTGACAAAGCTGCCGAATTGCGGGATGAGCGCGGAAATATCCAAGTGATGTCCTATTCTGTCGGATGCAAGGCCCGGCCCCGAACGCGCCCTCAGGCGACGACGAGGCTGTCCATGTGTTGTCGTGTAAGGTGGTCCCAGCGGCCCACGCTTTCAAGCGTGATCTCGCCCGCTGCACCGCCGCCGATTTCGTCCAGCGTGCGCGCGACCAGCACGCTCATGCGGGTAAACCCGATATGACCTGCGATAAAGTGATCCAGCGCGCGTTCCTTGGCGGCGTTAAAGACCGCACCGGAATGCCCGCCGGTCGCCATCACCTGCCGCGCAAGGTCCAGCGCGGGGTAGCGCGCCGGGTCAGGCTGCGCAAAGTCGAGCGTGCCGATAGCCGCAAGGTCCAACCGCGCCACCGGCAGTGCGCGCCGGTCCGGCCAGTTCAGCGCATAGCCGATGGCATGGCGCATGTCCGGCGGGCCGACATGCGCCATCAGCGCCCCGTCGACAAAGCCGACCAGCGCGTGAACGGTCGATTGCGGATGCACCAACACCTCGATGCAATCCGGCTTCAGCCCGAAAAATTCGTGGGCCTCGATGACCTCCAGCGCTTTGTTAAACATCGACGCACTATCAATGGTGATGCGTTGACCCATGTCCCAGTTGGGGTGTTGCGACGCCTCGGCGACGGTGACGTGCTCCAGATCGCTGAGGGGGCGGTCCCGGAACGCGCCGCCCGAGGCGGTGATGACGACGCGCTCGATCGCCGCGCGGTCCTCGCCCACCAACGCCTGAAATATTGCCGAATGTTCGCTGTCCACCGGCAGGATGCGCGCGCCATGCGCGGCGGCGGTGGCCAGCATCAGCGGCCCCGCCGCGACCAGCGATTCCTTGTTTGCCAGCGCCAGCGTGCCGCCCTGTCGCAAGGCGGTCAGTCCCGGCGCCAACCCAGCAACGCCGACGATGGCGGACATGATCCAGTCGGCGGGCAATGTCGCCGCCTCTATCAACGCGGCCTCGCCCGCTGCCGCGCGGATGCCGCTACCCTCCAAGGCGCTGCGCAAATCATCCAGTCGCGCCGGATCAGCGGTCACCGCCAGTTCGGCGCGCATTTCGCGGGCGTCTGCCGCCAATTGCGCGATGTTCTGCCCGCCGCTAAGCGCGACCACCTGAAATTCGCCCGGAACCCGGCGGATCAGATCAAGCGTGTTCTGCCCGATTGAGCCGGTCGCACCCAGAATACTGACACGCCTCATGAAATCCCCGGGACCAGCCCGAACAGCCACAGCCCGCCGGTCAAAAGGGTCGCGCCCAGCATCGCGTCGAACCGGTCCAGCACACCGCCATGCCCGGGGATCAGGTTCGAGCTGTCCTTGACGCCGACGCGCCGCTTGATCCAGCTCTCCCAAATGTCACCGGCCTGGCCCGCGATGGACAAGAGCACTGACAGAACCATCAGCCCTGCCCCTGCGCCCAAGAAGATGCCAAAGGCGATGCCGACGATACCCGCCGCCAGCCAGCCTGCGATTGTGCCGCTCCACGTCTTTTTGGGGCTAATCGCGGGCCAGAATTTTGGCCCGCCGAGGGCCCGGCCCGCCATGTAACCCGCCACGTCGGTCGCCACGACGACGCAGACGACCCACAGCAGCCATGCCGTGCCGGCGTCAATTCTCAGCAGGATTGTCGTGTGGCAGGCCAGCAGGATGGCCGCAGCGTATGCACCGAACAGCACCCGACGCTCGGAAATCTGCCATGCACCAAAGCACGCCACCGCGATCAAACCCGGCACGGCCAGCCACACGGGCAGCGCCCATGCCAGCGCCAGCGCCAATGCGGCTATCACGCCCATGCCCGGCGCCCAAGCGCGCCCGCCCAGCATCCGCGAGAGTTCCCAAACCATGGCCCCGGCGAGGGCCCAGATCGCCAGCATAAAGGCCGCGCCGCCCAGCCACAGCAGCACAATTCCGAGCGCAATCATGACGCCTGCCGAAATCAGGCGAACATTCAAATCGCCCCAACGTTCCTTGCCGCTCATGCCCGCGTCCCTCCGTAGCGCCGATCGCGCACCCCGTAGGCCGACACGATCCCGGCGAAAATCTCCTTGGTAAAGTCGGGCCAGAGCGTGTCGACGAATTCGTATTCCGCATAGGCCGACTGCCACAGAAGAAAGTTCGACACGCGCGCCTCTCCCGAAGTGCGAATAACGAGGTCTGGATCTGGTAAAACCCTTGTATCCAAGTACCTTGTCAAAGTTTCTTCATCCACATCATCGGGGCTAAGCCTGCCCGCAGCGACATCGTGTGCCAGATCCTTGATCGCGCGGCTCACCTCGTCGCGGCTACCGTAGTTCAGCGCAATGGTCAGGTGGATACGCTCGTTATGTTCCGTCATGCCCTCAAGTTCGTCCATCAGGGCGATCAGCTTGGCATCCAGCCGCACACGGTCGCCAATGAAACGCACGCGCACACCCTCGTCGAGCAGCGCGCGCGCCTCTTTGGCGATGTAGCGGCGAAAGAGGCTCATGAGGCCGGCGACCTCAGTCTGCGTGCGCTTCCAGTTCTCGGTCGAAAAGGCAAAGACGGTCAGATACTTGACCCCGAGTTCGGGGCAGGCATCGACGATCTCGCGCACACGCTTGGCCCCGGCGTGATGGCCGAAAAGGCGCGGACGTCCACGCGCCTGCGCCCAACGGCCATTGCCATCCATGATCACGGCCACATGGCGCGGGCCCTGATGCACCTCGGGGGTGGGTCTGCCCGCCCCGGCGCCGGTTTTGCCCTTGCGCCCGAACATCAGACTTGCATGATCTCCGCTTGTTTGGTTTCCAGCGTGTCGTCGACACGAGTGATAAAGCGATTGGTCAAATCCTGCACCTCGGTTTCCCAGAATTTCTGGTCGTCCTCGGACATGCCCCCGTCGTTTTTGGCCTTCTTGATCTGGTCCATACCGTCGCGGCGCACGTTGCGCACGGCGACGCGGGCGTGCTCGGCATAATTCGAGGCGACCTTGGTCAGATCGCGGCGGCGCTCTTCGTTCAATTCGGGAATGGGTAGCATGATGATCGTGCCATTCATCTGCGGATTGATGCCAAGGCCACTATTGCGAATGGCCTTTTCGACCTTGTTGACAAGGCTTTTGTCCCAGACGTTGATCGTGACCATGCGCGGCTCGGGCACGTTGACGGTGCCTACCTGATTGATCGGCGTGGGCGTACCATAGGCGTCGACCATCACCGGTTCCAGCATCGAGGCGCTGGCGCGGCCGGTGCGCAGCGATGCAAATTCGGTCCTGAGCGAGGCGATCGCCCCTTCCATGCGCCGTTCCAGATCGGCGGTGTCGATTTCTATATCGTCAGCCATGATGATGTATCCTTTTGCGGTCTCGCGCCTTTAGGCGTGAACAGTGGTATAGGTGCCTTCTCCGGCAAGGATTCCCTTGAATCCTCCCGGCTCGTCGAGGCTGAATACGATGATCGGCAGGTTGTTGTCGCGCGCCAGTGCTATGGCGCTGGCATCCATGACTTTCAGATGCTTGGTCAGCACATCGTCATAGCTGATGCGATCATAGCGCACGGCGTCGGGATTGGTCATCGGATCCTTGTCATAGACGCCGTCCACCTTGGTACCCTTAAAGATCGCCTCGCAGGCCATTTCATTGGCGCGCAGCGTCGCGGCGGTATCTGTGGTGAAGTAGGGATTGCCCGTACCCGCGGCAAAGATGCAAATCCGCTTTTTCTCTAGATGGCGCACGGCGCGGCGACGGATATATGGCTCGGCCACTTCGTCCATGCGGATGGCGGAGATGACGCGGCAGAATGCGCCCAACTCTTCCAGTGCACTCTGCATCGCCAGCGCATTCATGACGGTCGCCAGCATACCCATGTAGTCAGCTGTCGTGCGCTCCATCCCCTGCGCGCTGCCTTGCAGCCCGCGAAATATATTGCCGCCGCCGATCACCATGCAGATCTCGACGCCCATGTCGTGCACCACTTTTACTTCGCGCGCGATGCGTTCGACCGTGGGCGGGTGCAGGCCATAGGCCTGATCGCCCATCAACGCCTCCCCCGAGATTTTCAGCATAACGCGCCGAAAGGTCGCCTTGGGGGTGTCGCTGTCCGGCATGGGGTGGCTCCTAAGCGGTCTGGTAAGGTCTCTGGCGCGCAAAATGTCGCATATGGCGGCATAGTTCAATCGCTTAAAGAGCGGTCTTGTCCGGCGGTGGCCGCAAAACGCCGCGCAAGGCCTCGCCAGCCGCGTATTGCCACGATAGAAGCGACGCCATGCTGGAGCATCTGGACATATCTGCGCACGCGCCTGTGCTGATCGCCGGGCCGACCGCGTCAGGGAAATCCGCGCTGGCGCTGGAGATCGCGCAGCGGTTCGGCGGGGCGATCATCAATGCCGATTCCATGCAGGTTTACGCCGGATGGCGCATCCTTACCGCGCGGCCCTCGCCCGAGGATGAGGCACGTGTACCCCACATGCTATATGGTCATATCCCTCAGGATGCCGACTATTCGGTGGGACACTGGCTGCGCGAGGTGGTCCCCCTGCTAACGGATGCGCCACGCCCGATCATCGTCGGCGGCACGGGGCTGTATTTCACCGCGTTGACCGAAGGTTTGGCCGAAATCCCACCGATTCCCGCCTCTGTGCGGGCTGAAGGCGACGCGCTGCGCACCGGCGGCGGTCTGGACCAAATGATCAACGCGCTGGACGATGCCACGCGCACCCGCACAGATCTGCGCAACCCGATGCGCGTGCAGCGCGCGTGGGAGGTGCAGCGCGCCACGGGCCAAGGTCTGGCCAAATGGCAAGGCGCCACACCGCCGCCCCTGCTGCCACTGGCACGCTGTCACGCATTGCTGCTGGATGCGGATCGCGACTGGCTGAATGCACGCATTGCGGCGCGGCTGGATGCGATGATGGACGCGGGCGCGCTGGACGAGGTGCGCGCAAATCTGGCGCACGGCCATGCCGAGCATCCCAGCGCCAAGGCCATCGGCGCACCCGAGCTGGCGGCACATCTGCGCGGAGAGCTGAACAGGGGCCAAGCCCTGGACGCCGCCACGATAGCCACGCGACAATTCGCCAAGCGTCAGCGCACTTGGTTTCGCGCGCGAATGAAAGGGTGGCAGCGCATAACACTGCCCTAAACCGCCGAATTTCCAATATCCGATATTTTGGCGTGTCTATCGCGCCCGTTGCGCGATAAACTTGGACCATACTGACATGGACCGAGGCCCTCGATGACTGATGCCCCCCAGCTTATGACCTTGGCGCAATGGTCGCACGGCGCACCTTGGCGGCTAAGCCTGCCGCACAGCCAGCCGCGCCATGCGTTGATCTGGGTGACGCGCGGTCAGGCCCGCGCCACGGTCGGCGGGCTGCGGCGCGGGGTGGGCGCGCATAATGCGCTGACCGTTCCCGCCGACACGCTATTCTCGCTGGATATCGGCCCCGCCTGTTATGGACAGGTCTGCCTGATCGCGCCCGGCGGCCCTGCCCTGATGCCGGATATGCCCGAGCATCTGCGCATCCGCGAGGTGCAACAACAGGCCGAACTGACATCCCTGCTGGACGCCATGACCCGCGAATCAGCCCAAGGCCGCCCGTTTGCCGATGAGGCCAGTCAGGCGCTGGCCATCCTCATAACCGTCTGGCTGCGCCGCGCTCTGATCGGTCAGGAAGCTGCGCCGCGCCCCACAGCCGCGCAGCGTCTGGTCATGGCCTACGCCGCGCTGATCGAACAAAACCACGCCCAGGGTCAGCCGATGGCCGCCTACGCCCGCGATCTGGGGGTGACGCCCACGCATCTTACGCGCAGCTGCAAGGCCTGCTGCGGGATGACTGCCGCCGATCTGCTGGTGCAGCGCACGCTGCATGCCGCGCGCGAAATGCTGGAGGATGGCAATGACGCGATCCGCCATGTGGCGGCGCAGTTGGGATTCGGCAGCGCCGCTTATTTTTCGCGCTTCATCACGCAGCACACAAGGCTCAGCCCGTCCGAGCTGCGCAAGCGGGCACGCAAGGAATGACGCAGCCTCAGCTGCCCCAGATCACGCGCACGTAGTTGGTGGTTTCTTTGTAGGGCGGCACATCACCGTATTTTTCGACCGCCGCAGGCCCGGCATTATATGCCGCCAGCGCCAGCCGCCACGACCCAAACGCGCGGTACTGCATTGCGAGGTAACGCGCCCCACCCTCAAGGTTTTGGCGGGGGTCATGCGGATCGACGCGCAGAACAGCGGCCGTACCCGGCATCAGTTGTGCCAGCCCGATCGCGCCCTTGTGCGACAGCGCCGCCGCCTTCCAACCGCTTTCTTGCTGGATAAGGCGCAGGAACAGATCCTCGGGGATCGAATGCTTGTGCGCGGCGGCCTTGGCCATCTTTAGAAACTCGCCGCGATACCTGCCGGTATAGGCCTTGGCCGTGCCCCATTTGGTCGGGGTGTTGATCTTGGCCGGCTGCAACCGCACAGACGCCTTATATTGAGACGCAGCCCGGTTATCCAGCACACTTGTTTGCGATTTAAAGACGTTACCACGGCTTTTGGTCGACAGAACGTCGGCGTGACCCATCTGGGCAAGCGCGCAAAATGCGAATGCCGTGCCAAGAAATATCTTCATGCTGAAATCTCTTTTCTGTCCCCGTTCCAATCCGGTTAACCGATTCCGCCGCCAATTTCCACCCTTTCGCGCCTGACTGCTACTTTGCGCCGGATTGCCAACCGGTGCCGCCCGTCGATTTTAGGCTGGCATTAACCCCGTTCAGGTGATGTAACACATAGTCAAATTCCAAGCCCTATCAGGAGGACGCGCATGGCCGGGTCGGTTAACAAAGTTATTCTCATCGGCAATCTGGGACGTGATCCCGAGGTCCGCACGTTCCAGAACGGCGGCAAGGTCTGCAACCTGCGCATCGCCACCTCAGAAAACTGGAAGGACAAAAGCACTGGCGAGCGTCGTGAAAAGACCGAATGGCATTCGGTCGCAATCTTCAACGAAGGTCTGGTACGCATCGCCGAGCAATATCTGCGCAAGGGCTCCAAGGTCTATATCGAGGGCCAGCTTCAAACCCGAAAATGGCAGGACCAGTCCGGGGCGGACCGCTATTCGACCGAAGTGGTGCTTCAGGGGTTTAACGGCACGCTGACCATGCTCGACGGGCGTAGCGAAGGTGGCGGCGGAGGTGGCGGTGGCGGCGGTGACTACTCCGGCGGCGATAGCGGCGGTGGCTATGGCGGGCCGTCCGATGGCGGCGGGTCCAGTGGCGGGTCCGGCGGCGGTGGCGGTGGCGGTGGCGGTGGCGGCGGCAGCGCCCCATCACGCGACTTCGACGATGAGATCCCGTTCTGATCGAGACTTAACGATATATTAGGCATGGGCGCGGCTAAGTGGCGCCCATGCAGATCGACTTTACCAACCCCAGTCTTGCGGATAACCTGCCTGGCACCCCCCTACAGCAAAGCGGTACCTACGCCGCTGTCCTGCGCAGCTTTGGCTGCGAGACGGCAGTGGCGCAGGTAAGCGATGATGGCGCATTGATCGGGCGGGCGCGTATCCACGCGCGCCGGATCGGGCCGCTGCGCATCGCGTGGCTGCCGCGCGGGCCGGTATGGAGTGATAGCGTCACTTCCGATCAGAAGCGCCGCGCCCTGACCGCCCTGCCCCGCGCAGCGCCTTGGCGCGCGCTCTGGGCAATAGGTGGCGATGCAGCCCAGCTGCGCAGCGGACTGCCCGTCGCCAGAGGCCTGCAAATCGGCGAACTGGACCTCACCCCTTGCGAGGATGCCCGCCGCGCCGCGCAGCATGGCAAGTGGCGCAATCGGCTGGTCCGGGCCGAGGCTGCCGGGCTGACCGTCACCGCGCGCCCGCTCGACATGACCATGGACGCACCATTGCTGGCTCAGGAAGTGGCGCAACGGCGGATCCGTCGATATGGCGCGCTACCGCAGGTTTTTATCGAACGCTGGGCCGAAACAGCATCAGACAGCACTCTTATGCTGACCGCGAGCGAGGCAGGAACGCCGATAGCCTTTATGCTGATGCTGCTCCACGCGCCCACCGCCACCTATCATATCGGCTGGACCGGCCAGCGCGGACGCGCGCTAAACGCACACACGCTGCTGATGTGGCGCGCTGCCGGGCATCTGGCGCAATCGGGCTACACGCAGTTGGACCTTGGCCGCGTTGACTGCGCCCGCACCCCCGGCATCGCCCGGTTCAAGATGGGTGCCGGTGCCGCCCTGCGCGATCTGGGTCCAACAGCGCTACGCTTGTAACAAGAAGCCCGTGACACTAGTCTATATCCGCCCGCGCGCCTGTTTTCTCTGGTCAATCGGGTGCGCAGCCTATAGGGCGCGTGAAAAAACCCCAAGGATTGACCCGAATGGACCTTCGCAATATCGCGATCATCGCCCACGTTGACCACGGCAAGACGACTCTGGTGGACGAGCTGCTGAAACAATCTGGTGCCTTCCGCGCAAATCAGGCCGTGGACGAGCGCGCGATGGACAGCAACGATCTGGAGCGCGAGCGCGGCATCACCATCTTTGCCAAACCGACATCGGTCGAGTGGAAAGGCCTGCGCATCAACATCGTCGACACGCCCGGCCACGCCGATTTCGGTGGCGAGGTCGAGCGTATCCTTAGCATGGTCGATGGCGTCGTCCTGCTGGTCGACGCCGCCGAAGGCCCGATGCCGCAGACCAAGTTCGTGACGTCCAAGGCGCTCGCCCTCGGCCTGCGTCCGATCGTGGTGCTGAACAAGGTCGACAAGCCTGATGCCGAACCGGATCGCGCGCTTAACGAATGTTTCGACCTTTTTAGCAACCTCGACGCCGATGACGACCAGCTGGATTTCCCGCATATGTATGCATCCGGCCGCTCTGGCTGGGCCGATCACGAGCTGGACGGCCCCCGCAAGGATCTGAGCGCACTGTTCGAATTGATCGTGAATCACGTTCCCGCCCCCAAGCAGATCAAGCGACAGGGTGAGGATTTCCGAATGCTCGCCACCACGCTCGGCGCCGATCCCTTTGTAGGCCGCCTACTGACCGGCCGCGTGGAATCGGGCAAGCTGAAGGTCGGCGCGACCGTGCAGGCCCTCAGCCGCATCGGCCAGAAGATCGAGCAATTCCGCGTCACCCGTATTCAGGCCTTCCGTGGCCTCGCCAGCCAAGACATCGACGAGGCGCAGGCCGGTGATATCGTCAGCCTTGCCGGCATGTCCAAGGCGACAGTCGCCGACACGATCTGCGCGCTTGCCGTGGACGAGCCGCTTGAGGCACGTCCCATCGACCCGCCCACGATCACAGTGACCTTCGGTATCAACGACAGCCCGCTGGCAGGCCGTGACGGCAAAAAAGTGCAAAGCCGCGTCATCCGCGACCGCCTGATGAAAGAGGCCGAATCGAACGTCGCTATCAAGATTTCCGACACCCCCGGCGGCGAGGCCTTCGAGGTGGCAGGCCGTGGCGAATTGCAGATGGGCGTACTGATCGAGAATATGCGCCGCGAGGGATTCGAGCTGAGCATTTCGCGCCCGCAGGTCGTTATGCGCGAGGGCCCGAATGGCGAACGGCTGGAGCCGATCGAAGAGGTCACGATTGACGTCGACGACGAATATTCCGGCGCCGTGATCGAGAAACTGACCGGCATCCGCAAAGGCGAACTGACCGAGATGAAAGCCGCGGGCGCAGGCAAGACCCGCATCATCGCGCACATCCCGTCACGCGGCCTCATCGGCTATCATGGCGAATTCCTGACCGATACGCGTGGCACCGGCGTGCTGAACCGCGTCTTTCACAGCTGGGCACCCCACAAAGGATCGATTCCGGGGCGCCGGGCTGGCGTGCTGATCTCGATGGAGAATGGCGAATCGGTCGCCTATGCGCTGTGGAACCTTGAGGATCGCGGCCGCATGTTCATCGGTCCGCAGGCCAAGATCTATACCGGTATGATCATCGGCGAGCATAGCCGCGAGAACGATCTCGAGGTGAACCCGCTCAAGGGCAAGAAGCTGACCAACGTGCGCGCCTCCGGCACAGACGAGGCAGTGCGCCTGACGACACCCATCGAGATGAGTCTGGAACAGGCCATCGCCTATATCGACGATGACGAGTTGGTCGAGGTCACGCCCAACGCCATCCGCCTGCGCAAACGGCATCTGGATCCGACCGAGCGTAAGCGCGCGTCAAAAAGCGCCTGACTGTAAGAGGCATAACGGCCAAACTTCTTCTGAAATGGCGATGGTGCCCAAAGCAATGACTTTGGCGTACCATCCGTCATGGCCGCGCATCGCATTTTAGGTAGCCCCCGCCGCCTCCGTCCGTGAGCATGGCGCACAAAGAGCGAGAAACCGTGATTTGCACACTCGAGCCGCGGATAAGTAGTAGATATTTGGGGCAATCAGTCAGGTAGGTGCGATACGTTCGTGCGAGCGTCTGCAAACGCGTTATACGCGCACCGATCTAGGCGATCCGCCCTTTCTGCGTGTGGCAGTGAGGCAATACAGAAAAAGATTGAAAAGAAACGACCCTTGTCGGGTATTACTTTTTGCAGACCACTTCACGCAAAACAATGTGCTCGGGCTCAACCAGCCTGTTGTCCTCGCGGTAGATCGCCGGATATTCCAAAAGCAGAACCAGCCCGTCGCGGCGCACATATTTGTGCGACGGCTCGCTCAGAAGGACTTTCTTGACGTCGTAGCGCGCTGGAACGGTCACTTCCTTGTAGCAAGCCAGCACGCGGGCCTTATCGGCCTGCGCGGCAGGAACGCCGGCGGCCAGGATCAACACAGCGGCGGCGACGGATTTAAAAATGTGCATTCTGCTCTCCTTACTGCGGGATATACAAAGGACACCATGCAGGTCGATTACGGCATAATTGGGAACGCTGTGTCGTAGTTGATGGGCGGCGCACCCGCGAAAGCGTCACCGCGCCAGAGCAGGACGCGCACTGCAATGCGCGCGCGTCCTCAGGCGTACGGATTACCGGCAGGCCGCCTTACGCAGAACATAATGGCCCGCTTTGGCCAACGACTTCTTTTCAATGTAGACAGCTGGATAATGCATTTCGACCATCTGGCCGTTCGCATGCTCCCACTTCATCTTTGCAGGGTACTCGAGGTACTTCTTGGTGTGGTAGGTTGCAGGCACCCAGACCTTATCGTAGCACGCGACTTTTTGACCTTGCCAAGCCAGAGCCGGAGTTGCGGCGGCAGCCATGGCGACAATCGCCCCCATCAAAATCGTCTTCATGTTTCTTCTCCATGTTTAATGAACACACGGATATGTTACCCAACGGCACCCGCGCGCTGCGACAGCAAAACCGGGTTAAAGAGATCAATGTGGCTCTGAATCAGGTAAATTCGATCGAAATAAGCAGAAACAGCGGTCATCGCGTCATAGTTTCGCCTGCTATATTTAAGTTTTGAATTTCAAATCTGTTTCGCAATTTGAAACAATAGTTAGAAATAGCCCGATCACGTCGGGATCGCGAAACAGCGTTTCCGCCGAATCATTCGTTATGAGGCTTCACAGTGGCTATCGAATAGGCTGCAAAGTTTCGCCAAACGGTGCACGCGACAAGCGATATCACCCAAGCGACGCGCGCGGCGATGTGCATTTAAGATAGAATTCAGACACTATTCGGACGTCTCAACGATGAGCAGTTCGCGCTCGGACGCTTGGCGCGCGTGGCTTAGCGCCTCCTGGTATTCCGGCGAGTGATAGCACGCCTCAGCGGCCTCGACGCTGTCAAAGCGCGCAACAACATTTCGTGGTCGTTCCTTGCCCTCAAGTTGAACAAAACGGCCACCGCGCGCAATAAAGCGCCCGCCATGCGCGGCCACGGCCGGGCCAGCCAGAGCGGCGTAGCGGCCATATGCCTCTTCGTCGGTGACGGTAACGTGCGCGATCCAGAGTGCGGGCATGGTTTATCCTTTCAAAAGGGTGCGGGCCGCCGCAATCGCAGCGTCCGCTTTGGAGATATCGGTGCCGCCGCCTTGGGCCAGATCGGGCCGACCACCGCCGCCCTTGCCGCCCAATTCGGCCACGGCAGCGCGCACCAGATCGACCGCCGACAGCGCGCCGGTCTTGTCCTCGGTCACGCCTGCGGCGACAGCGACCTTGCCACCCGTGTCGGCGATCAGCAGCACGGCACCGCTGCCGATGCGCGCCTTGTGCTCGTCAATCAGACCGGGCAGGTCCTTGCCGGACACGCCGCTCAACACCTGGGCGATAAGTCGCGTGCCGCCAATCTCTTCGATCTCGGTCTCGCCACCCTGCCCGGCCCCACCTGACATTGCCAACTCGCGGCGCAACTGCGCGACCTCATTGACCAGCGCGCGGCGCTCATCCATCAGCGCCCGCACGCGGGCCTGTGCATCGTCCGGGCGCACCTTTAGCGCGCCCGCGATTTCGGTCAGCGCCTTCGAATGCCCGCCCAGATGGCTCAGCGCTGCCTCGCCGGTCAGCGCCTCAATCCGGCGCACGCCCGCGCTGGAGGCCACATCGCCAAGCAAGGCAAATAGGCCGATATCGCCAGTGCTACCCACATGCGTGCCGCCGCAAAGTTCGATCGAATAGGTGCGCAGATCCGTGCCCTTGCCCGAGCCGTCCTGATAACCCATCGACACCACCCGCACTTCGTCGCCGTATTTCTCGCCGAACAGCGCCTGCGCCCCCAACTCGCGCGCCTCATCGGGCGTCATGATCCGCGTTTCAACGGCGGCGTTCTGGCGAATGAATGCGTTCACATCAGCCTCGACGCGCGCCAGTTCATCTGCTGTCAGCGCCTTGGTGTGGCTGAAATCAAAACGCAGGCGTCCCGCGTCATTGAGGCTGCCGCGTTGCGCGACGTGGTCGCCCAGCGTCTCGCGCAGCGCCTCATGCAGCAGATGCGTCGCCGAATGGTTCGCGCGGATTGCGGCGCGACGGGCGTGATCGACCTCCATCAAAGCGGCTGCACCCTTGTCCAGTGTTCCGCGCGTCACTTCGGCAAAGTGGATGAACACGCCCGCCACCTTGCGCGTATCCGTGATGCGCGCCTCGCCACCCTCGCAGCGCAATGTGCCCCTGTCGCCTACCTGCCCGCCGGATTCCGCATAGAACGGCGTCTGGTTCAGCACGATCTGAACACTGTCGCCCTCCGCAGCGCTGTTCACAGTGGCCCCGTCCTGCACCAGCGCCACGATCTGCGCCTCGGCGATTTCAGTGTCGTAGCCCAGAAAATCCGTGACGCCGCTGGCCTCGGCGATGTCGAACCAGACCCCTTGATCGGCGGCCTCGCCGGTGCCGGCCCACGCGGCGCGCGCCTTGGCCTTCTGCTCGGCCATGGCCGTATCGAAGCCTGCGGTATCAACGCCCCGCCCCTTTTCGCGTAGCGCGTCCTGCGTCAGGTCCAGCGGGAATCCAAAAGTGTCATAGAGTTTGAATGCCGTCGCGCCGGGTAGGTCCGCGCCCTCGTCAAGGTCCATCAGCGCATCGTCCAGCAGCCCAAGCCCCCGGTCCAGTGTCTGCTTGAACCGCGTCTCTTCCAACCGCAGCATTTCCTCGATCATGCCCTGCGCGCGCCCCAACTCGGGGAAAGCCTGCCCCATTTGCGTGACCAGCGCCGGCACCAGCCGATACATCACCGGATCCTTGGCACCCAGCAGATGCGCGTGCCGCATCGCGCGCCGCATGATCCGGCGCAGCACATAACCGCGCCCCTCGTTCGACGGCATCACACCATCGGCCATCAGGAACGAGGTCGAGCGCAGATGATCAGCGATCACCCGATGATGCACATTCCCCGGCCCGTCCGCTTCAGTGCTGGTCGCGTGCGCGCTGGCCTCGATCAGTGCGCGCATCAGGTCGGTGTCGTAATTGTCGTGTTTACCCTGCAAGAGCGCGCCGATCCGCTCTAATCCCATGCCAGTGTCGATTGACTGCATGTCCAGATCGCGCAGTGTGCCATCCTCGAACCGCTCGTTCTGCATGAAAACGAGGTTCCAGATCTCGATAAAGCGGTCACCATCCTCCTCAGGGCTACCCGGAGGGCCACCCCAGATTTCGGGGCCATGATCATAAAAGATTTCCGAGCAAGGCCCGCAAGGCCCGGTCGCGCCCATGGACCAAAAATTGTCGTCGGTGGCGATGCGGATAATGCGGTCGTCACCAAGACCGGCGACCTTCTTCCAGATGTTGGCGGCCTCGTCGTCGGTATGGTAAACGGTGACCAGCAGCTTGGACTTGTCGATACCAAAATCGCGCGTCAGCAGCTCCCACGCAAAGCGGATCGCGTCCTCCTTGAAGTAGTCACCAAAGCTGAAATTGCCCATCATTTCAAAGAAAGTGTGATGGCGCGCCGTATAGCCGACATTGTCGAGATCGTTATGCTTGCCACCCGCGCGCACACATTTCTGGCTGGACGTGGCGCGGACATAGTCCCGCTTTTCGACGCCGGTAAACAGGTTCTTGAACTGGACCATGCCCGAATTGGTAAACATCAGCGTCGGATCGTTGCGCGGCACCAAAGGTGAGCTGTCCACAACCCTGTGGTCGTTGCGGTCGAAATAGCTCAGAAAGGTCGAGCGGATGTCGTTCAGCGTCGGCATGAGGGCCTCTTTTCGCGGCGTTTTCTATCAGGTCGGGCGAGGTTCTGATTATCCGCCCCCGCCCTGCCTGTCCACCGCAAGAACGTCGCACAGAAAAGGCCCGGTGCGCGCGTCGCGACCGGGCCTGTCCTGCATATCAATGAAAGATCAGGCTTCCATCAGGTTGTCATCACCACCATCGTCCCCGTCAGGTCCGGAAATATCGAAATCAAGGCCATGCGCAGCACGGATCTTGTCTTCAACTTCCATCGCCAACTTGCTGTTTTCCTTAAGGAAGGTCTTGGCATTCTCACGCCCCTGCCCGATCCGCTCATCCCCATAGCTGAACCAGCTACCGGATTTTTCGATGACACCGGCCTTAACGCCCAGATCAAGGATCTCGCCCATCTTGCTGATGCCTTCGCCATACATGATGTCGAATTCCACCTGCTTGAAAGGCGGCGCAACCTTGTTCTTGACCACTTTGACGCGGGTCGCGTTACCCACGATCTCGTCACGGTCCTTCACCGCGCCGATGCGGCGGATGTCCAGCCGAACCGAGCTATAGAATTTCAGCGCGTTGCCACCCGTCGTCGTCTCGGGGGAGCCAAACATAACGCCGATCTTCATGCGGATCTGGTTGATGAAAACTACCGTACATTTCGTGCGGCTGATCGAACCGGTCAGCTTGCGCATGGCTTGGCTCATCAGGCGGGCATGCACGCCGACACTGCTGTCGCCCATGTCGCCTTCGAGTTCGGACTTCGGCGTCAGTGCAGCGACCGAGTCGATCACGATCATGCTAACCGCACCCGAGCGTACCAATGTGTCCACGATTTCCAGCGCTTGTTCGCCCGTGTCAGGCTGCGAGATCAGCAATTCGTCCAGATCGACGCCCAATTTGCGCGCATATTGCGGATCCAGCGCGTGTTCGGCATCGACAAAGGCGCAAACGCCTCCCTTTTTCTGCTCTTCCGCAACGCAATGCAGCGTCAGCGTAGTCTTGCCCGAACTTTCAGGGCCATAGATCTCGACGACCCGTCCCTTGGGCAAGCCCCCGATGCCAAGGGCGATATCCAACCCAAGCGATCCGGTCGAGGTCGACTCGATGTCTTGGATGGCATTTTCGCCCCCCAGTTTCATGATCGAGCCCTTGCCGAACTGCCGCTCAATCTGCGCAAGTGCGCTGTCGAGAGCCTTCTGCTTGTCTGCACTTTTTTTGTTGTCCATCGTCAAAAGATCTGCCGTTGCCATTGCATTCAATTCCTTATTCCACACCCTGCCCCAAGCGGCAATCGCTGCATTTGTTCGCGACTTGTTCCCCAATCAAATGCATACAAAAGGAGAACATTTCAAGTTAAATGTTCGTATCTTCACATTTGACGATAAGTGTTGAAGAACGGTTAATGACGGCGCGGTGTCGCACCTCATTGGTCGGAGAAAGATATGTTAGTGTTTTCCAAGCATAAAATGGTGTTCCTGTCGGTCCCCAAGACTGGAACCACCGCTTGGCAGGCGGCACTTGCACCACATGCGTCAATGATCGTCAGTGATCCTCCCGAGCTGAAACATGCGCCGATTTTTCGCTACAACAGATTCTTTCGGCCCGCTTTGGAGAAATTCGTCGGCGAGAATCTCCATGTGATCGCCGTCATGCGCGAGCCGATTGATTGGCTCGGCAGTTGGTTTCGCTATCGCCAACGCCCATTTTTGGACGGGAAACCCACCAGCACGGCCGGACTCAGTTTCGACGATTTCGTGCAAGGTTATGTGCAGGGCAAGCAACCCAGCCATGCCAACGTGGGCTCGCAATCCAAGTTCCTGGAGCCGCAGCGCAATGGCACCGCTGCAACGCATCTTTTTCGCTATGAGGATCAGGACGGGCTGACACAATACCTAGAATCGCGCCTGGGACACCGCGTATGCACTGACCGTTTGAACAGCTCACGCCACGAACCGCTGCCTCTAAGCGCCGAAACCGAAGCTGTCTTGCGCCGCAAATATGCGCCCGACTTTTCCCTATACAACAGTATCGGCGCGAAGGGCATCTATCGACCCGAGCAAGTCCCCTCTCCGGTCGACTAATCCATCTCGTCTGCCATCACGTCCATCAAACCTGTGCCGCCGCCCAATTAGGACAATTACTTAGATGCCCGCCACGGCTCATTAATGCAGCTACCAAAGTTTGACCAAACGGAAACTACCCTGCCTGCATCAGTTGCAAGTCAGCACACACGTAAGTCTCCAGCGATATCATTTTCTATCACCCGATACTTTCGCACAACGATCGGCGCGGCCAACCACGTCTCAAATTTGTCTGACGCCAACACTCATGGGTCCAAATAGGGCAATTTGATAGGAGAGTGTTCTCGGCTCATTGTAACCACCGAGGAGTGGAAAATGAGACAGACAACTGGAACACGCAAAAGCCTTGACGAAAAGCTCGTCAAAGACACCAAACGCGCGGCTTGCAAACAATATTCGTCGGAAGAGAAGATTAGGATCGTCTTGGATGGTCTGCGTGGGGAAGACAGCATTGCTGAACTTTGCCGTCGGAGGCCATCTACCAAGGTATCAATTTCAAATGGTCAAAGGACTTCGTGGAAGCTGGCAAGCGACAGCTTGCTGGTGACACAACCCGCGCCGCGACGATTGACGAGGTGAAGGACCTGCGCCGCGAAGCCCGTGATCTAAAGGATGTAGTGGCTGGACAAACGCTGGAGTTGTGTCTTCTCAAAAAAAGCATGAGCGCCACCTCTCATCGATTGCTTTGCAATCAACTGCCGGGCAATGGATGGGGCGACCAAGAATGAGGAGTGCTGTATAGGAGAAGCTCCAGATAATCCGGATGATCGAGGGATCGCATCTGTCGGCCCGCCAGACACTGACCAAGCTGGGCGTTGCGCAATATCACAACAGTTGTCTTTGCACGATCTCAGTCAAGTCAGTCAGTGAAAATGGCTTGGGTAAAAAGACGGAATTCGGAATCCGGGCCTGAGTGTCGCCAAAATCCTCCTCCGCATACCCTGAGACAAAAACCACGCGCGCGTCAGGCCGGTCCTTCAGTGCTTTCTGCACCCAGCTTGGGCCATCCATGCCTGGCATGACCACGTCAGTGACGAATACGTCTACCTTGACGCTTTGATCCGAAAGGATATCCAGCGCCTCTTCGGCTGATTCTGCTTCAAGCACAGTAAACCCGCGCATCTGCAAAGCGCGCGACGCAAAGGCGCGTACCGGCGCTTCGTCCTCAACCAAAAGCACGATGCCCTCGGCTGGCATGACATCCATTGCGGGTCGCTCAGCCGTATTCTTGGATACGGCGATATTTTCATGTGCGGGAAACATTAAGAAAAAAGTGGTTCCGATCTCGCGCTCGCTGTCGACGAAGATAAAGCCGCCGGTCTGCTTGACGATGCCATAGGCGGTCGACAGGCCAAGCCCCGTTCCTTCACCAATTCGCTTGGTGGTGAAGAACGGCTCGAACACCTTCTGGAGGCGATCAAGTGGAATGCCTGCTCCTTCGTCGGTAACGCTGATCTTAACCCAACGGCCTGGCGACACGACGGCGCGGTCGCGCTGGAGCGGCTCGCTCAGAGTAACATTTTCGGTCTCGATGCGGATCTCTCCACCCTTGGCCATGGCGTCGCGCGCATTCACGACAAGGTTCATGATCACCTGCTCGAACTGGCGCTTGTCTGCCCTGATCGACCAGAGCGAGGGATCGTGATTGAGCGACAGAATGACTTTCTCGCCGACGAGTCGGTTCAGTAGATGTGTGAGATCAGACATGGCGTCGCGCAGGTCCATGACCTCGGGCCGCAAATTTTGCTTGCGGGAATACGCCAAGAGTTGATTGACGAGCGATGCAGCACGGTTCGAATTCTGCGCGATCTGGAGCAGATCTCCATAGTCGGAGTCGCCCTGATCATGGCGCAGCAGCAGCAGATCGCAATGGCCCGAGATCGCCGTCAGCAAATTGTTGAAATCATGCGCAACTCCGCCAGCCAGTTGACCGATGGCCTGCATTTTTTGCGACTGGACAAACTGCGCCTCAAGCGATTTTAGCTCGGTCGCGTCGTTCAACACAGCAATAAGCACGGTCTCGCCATTTTCACTGGCGCGGTTGAGCGTGACCTGGATGAACACCTCCTGGTCGGCGCGGCGTACACGTAGAAATTCAGAATGTACGGTACCGCGTGCCTGTGCGGCGTCCTCCAGCCAATCAGGAATCGAGCGACCCAATCCCTCGAGAAGGTCAGTGATCTGCTTACCCGACCAGTCGCCACACCCCAAAAGATCGCTGGCCGGTTTGTTGCAAAGCTGGATCGCCCCCCCGCGCGCCAACTTCAACAGCGGCACTGGCAATTCGTCGAAAAATGTCCATCCATCGGATGGCCGCTCAGTTGCTGCGATGCCGGGCATCACAAAGACCTCGCGACGGCCAGCGATCCCCTCCAACTCGACAACAAGGCAGGATTGCACGCCCGATTGCGTGCTGATGTCGTTCATCTGGCCCGATCTCAGCGGCAACTTCGGACAGATTCGGTCCAGCGTGCGCGCGCGCTCGCCAATCAGCAGTCGGGCGGCATCATTCATGAAAAGGACCGCATTGTTGCGCCCCACGGTCAGCATCGGCAGTGGAATCGCGTCGCTGCGCCGCGCCACAATCTCGGCCGACTTCTCGATTCGCCATAAAAGCATGTCCTGCCCGGCCTGATGCACCGAGAGGCGCACATGGCCAGTTCCGGTAACGATATCCTCGTAGGCCGACCCACGCGTAGCGGCGCGGGTCTGCAAGCGATAGAGAATGGCGCCGGGATTGGCGATCAATGTTTGCAGTGCACCAGCCAGCGTGTCGAAGGCGCGCGCTGTGTACGCTCGTTCAGCGGCGTCATTGCAATAGATGACCGCCCCATTCGGGCCGGTCACAATACCGGCAGCGGCGTCATGTTCGATGAAGTTGCGAACGGATTTTGCGGTGTGGGATCCTGACAAGCCGCCAATCCGCGACATGGCAACGATCCAGAGCGACGCGCATCCGAGCACCATCGACACTAACATGACGACATAGCGCTCTGCCCCCGGATCAATCAGGAACGCCGTAATGGCAAATAGCATGGCCGAACAGAAGACGAGGCCCGCATGGGGGCGCATCCGTGATGCGGCTCGCTGCATCGGGCCAAAAGCATGGTCAGTTATGGTCACGCGGACAGGTCCTGTTCTATGACTCGGTACCCCAAGTATTTATTCAGTCGGATTAATTTCATCTTAACGCGAGGCAAAAAGAATGGCCCAATCCTGCGCAATTCCATCAGGCCCGGCGCAGCTGAGCCACAAAGAAGCCGTCGCCCCCGTCCGACACGTCAAACCTGTGCATGTCACAGCGCGTCCATCCCGGCACGGTGTCCAGAAAATTGTCGATGCGCGCCTCGTTCTCGGCCACCAGCAACGAGCACGTCGCATAGACCAGCCGCCCTCCCGGCGCAACGAGCGCGGCAGCATCTTGCAATATCTGCGATTGAATTTGCGTCAGATCAGTCAGGCGCTCGGGCGTCAAACGCCATTTCGCCTCGGGTGTGCGCCGCCACGTGCCGCTCCCGGAGCAAGGGGCATCGCATAAAACGATATCGAACGGGGCGTTACGGGTCAAAGATGATGTTGCAATCTGAGTTATCTCTACGCCACAGCGGGCGGCGCGATCCGGCAGATCCTGCATCCGAGCGGGATCGATATCATGGGCAAAAATACGGGCGTCTGTACGTGCGGCAAGAGCGAGCGACTTGCCTCCTCCACCAGCGCAGTAGTCGAGGACACTGGTCACGCCCGACAGATCTATCCGCTCCATCGCGGCCTGGCCCGAACCGTCCTGAAGTTCGACCAAACCTTCCAGATAGGCGCGGCTGCGGACCAGTTTCCGCGCACCTTCGGTGACGCAAATCGCAGTTTTTGCAATGGGATGGGCGGTACCCTTGACGCCATATTCGGCCAGTGCATATACCGCGTCTTGGCGACTATTTCGGCGCAAATCGGCGCGTAACATGACCGGTGCGCGTTGGCGCAGAGCCATCCCCGCCGCCTCGCCTTTATCGCCGAGAGAGGCCCGGAATTCCTCCATCAGCCAGTCCGGTAAATCGCAGGCAGCGGCCCCTGTCGGCGGCGTACCCGCTGCAATTTCGGCGTCGGTCAAGGTCTCGGGTGCATGACCGACCCCGGTAAAGACAGTTGCCGGGTCCGCGCCAGCGGCGCGCAGTGCGCCGATCATGCGCCCCCGCCCGGTCTGCGCGCCACCAATGCATGCATAAGATCGCCAGCAGCGTAACGCCTGAAAGACGTGATCGCGCACCGCTGCCCGGTCGCCCGATCCCGCAAAGCGAGAGCGACGTGCCCAGGATGTCAGCGCCTTTTCAGCCGGTTCGCCATCCGCGATGCGATCCAACAGCTCTATCGCAGCCTGAACGCGGGCGCCGGGCGTCAAGACGGCGCCCCGTTTTCGACGTTAAGAATAGTACTCATCATGCTAAATAGTCTACCCAATCCGATAATTGGGCGACTCCCGCGTGATCTGAACGTCATGCACATGGCTCTCGCTGAGACCCGCGCCAGTGATCCGCACGAACTGGCAATTAGAGCGCATTTCGTCGACATTGGCACAGCCGGTGTACCCCATCGCGGCGCGCAGGCCGCCGATCAGCTGATGAATGACCGTCCCAGCGGCGCCCTTGTAGGGTACCTGCCCCTCGATACCTTCTGGAACCAGCTTGTCACTGGCGGCATCTTTTTGGAAATACCGATCGGCACTGCCCCGCGCCATCGCCCCAAGAGAGCCCATGCCGCGATAGGCCTTGTAGGACCGGCCTTGGAACAGGATCATCTCGCCGGGGGCTTCATCCGTGCCGGCAATCATGCTGCCGACCATGGCACAGGAGGCGCCAGCGGCGATCGCCTTGGCGAAATCGCCCGAGAACTTGATGCCACCGTCAGCGATGATCGGCACATCGCCTGCGGCTGCGGCGCAGTCCATGATCGCGGTCAGCTGTGGCACGCCGACGCCCGCGACCATGCGCGTGGTGCAGATGCTGCCCGGCCCGATGCCGACCTTGACCGCGTCCGCGCCCGCGTCGATCAGCGCGCGAACGGCGTCGCCGGTGGCAACATTGCCCGCCACGATCTGCACGTCACCTGCCATCTTTTTCGCACGCCTCACCGCCTCGGCCACGCCGGCCGAATGACCATGGGCGGTGTCGATCACGATCATGTCGGCCCCGGCATCCACCAGCGCCTCGCTGCGCTCGAAACCCGCATCGCCAGTGGTGGTAGCAGCGGCCACGCGCAGGCGACCCAAACGGTCTTTGCAGGCCGACGGGTTCAGCACGGCCTGCTCGGTATCCTTCAATGTCAGAAGGCCGGTCAGCTTGCCCTTGCCATCCGTCACCAGCAGCTTTTCGAGGCGGCGGGCCTTCATCAGTGACTTGGCTTCTTCCAGATCGGCAGGCTCGTGCAGGATGGCCAGATCGTCACTGGTCATCATCTTGCTCACTGGCGTCGCCTGGTCCTGAGCAAAGCGCATGTCGCGGTTCGTTACGATCCCCAAGACCCGGCCCGACGCATCGACCACGGGAAAACCCGTGACGCTGTATTGTTCCTGCAATGCCTTGGCATCGGCCAGCGTCTGATCGGGCGTCAGCGTGATCGGATTGTAAACAATGCCCGAAACGAAACGCTTGACCCGGCTCACCTCACTGGCCTGCTCTGCAATATCGAAATTGCGATGGATCACGCCCATGCCGCCCGATTGCGCCATGCAGATCGCCATGCGCGACTCGGTCACCGTGTCCATGGCGGAACTCAGCAGGGGAATGTTGAGCGAAATCGACTGCGTCACTCTTGTGCGCGTGTCGGCGGTGCTGGGCAGCACGGTCGACGCAGCAGGAACCAGCAGGACATCATCGAAGGTCAAAGCCTCACGAATCTTCATCACGTTTCTCCATGAACAGATCGTTTGGCAACTCCCTATTTCACGGATACCAACCATGCGAAAGGCAAAACGTGCCTTGCCCCCGCGCGCAGGCAATGGCTATCTGGCATCGAACTCACTAGCGGAGATTTCAGCATGAGCGGACATGACTATGAAACCGGGCGGCTAAACCTGCCCTTCGTCGGCATCTCGACCTTCGGCAAGCGCCCTTATGTGGCCGACTGGGGCGCGATCGACGCCGATATCGCCATCCTCGGCGCACCTTTCGATGGCGGGACACAATTTCGCCCCGGTGCGCGCTTTGGCCCACGGTCAGTGCGCGAGGCATCGACGCTGTTCAGCTTTGGCCATGGTGGTGCCTACGACCATGAGGACGACGTCACCTATCTGGGCGGGGACGTCACCATCGTCGATATCGGCGACGCCGACATCGTGCATACAGACACCGCGCAAAGCCACGCGAATATTGCCGAAGGCGTGCGTGCGATCCTCGACGCAGGTGCCCTGCCCGTCATCATTGGCGGCGATCATTCGATCAATATCCCCTGTATCGACGCCTTCGAGGGGCGTGGTGATATCCACATCCTGCAAATCGACGCCCATCTCGATTTCGTCGACGAACGCCATGGCGTGCGCAACGGCCATGGCAATCCGATGCGCCGCGCCGCTGAAAAGCCTTATGTCACCGGCTTGACGCAGGTCGGCATCCGTAACGTCAGTTCGACCGCCAAGGATGGCTACGACGCCGCCCGCGCCATGGGCTCCGACATTCTGTCGGTCCGTCAGGCCCGCGATTTGGGCCCAGAGGCACTGACCAAGCGCATCCCCAAGGGCGCGCGCGTCTATGTCACGATAGATATCGACGGCTTTTGCCCCTCCATCGCGCCCGGAACGGGTACGCCCAGCCATGGTGGATTTCTCTACTACGAGATACTGGAACTCTTGCAAAAGGTCGCGCAGGCCCATGAAATCGTAGGAATCGATCTGGTCGAGGTGGCACCCGCCTATGACCCGACCGACGCAACCTCAATCCTCGCCGCTCAAGTGCTGTTGAACTTCGTTGGCTTCATCATGCACGCTAGGCAGGGCTGACGACCAGATACTTTGTTGTTCCCAAAATACTCCCGCCGGAGGCATTTGGTCGGAGAAAGTATCGAAATGGGCGCTCGCGGCGCAACAAATGCAAAGAAATCTAACTATCGGCGACACTTTACCCAGCGTGACCGCTTGACGCGCCCAATCCGCGCCCATAATGTCCCCTCGCACGCAAAAGGGAGTGGTCCTGTGGAGCCGCTGGTAGTAATCACACGGAAAACGCGCATGGGCCGCTAAGCGGAAACCCAGTTGGTATCCCATGCGCCCCCGCCACACCGGGGGCTTTTTTATGCGCGCAAGATGAGTTGATGTCATGAACGGAGCAAAGCGATGACACGTCAGATGACCGGAGCGAAAATGGTGGTTCAGGCCCTCAAGGATCAGGGCGTGGACGTCGTCTTTGGCTATCCCGGCGGCGCGGTCCTGCCCATTTATGACGAAGTGTTCCAGCAGAATGATATCCAGCACATTCTGGTGCGCCACGAACAGGGCGCAGTTCACGCGGCCGAAGGCTATGCGCGCTCGACCGGCAAACCCGGCGTGGTGCTGGTGACGTCCGGTCCAGGTGCGACCAACGCGGTGACCGGCCTGACGGACGCGCTGCTCGATAGTATCCCGATCGTTGTTCTCACCGGTCAGGTGCCGACCTTCATGATTGGGTCCGATGCCTTTCAGGAGGCCGACACGGTCGGCATCACGCGCCCCTGCACAAAACATAACTGGCTGGTCAAGGATACGGCCAAGCTGTCGGCAGTCATCCACGAGGCATTTCATGTCGCCACCGCAGGCCGCCCCGGCCCGGTTTTGGTGGATATTCCCAAGGACGTGCAATTCGCCAGCGCCACGTACACGCCCCCCCAAAAGGTGCGTACCGGCCACTACCAGCCACAGGTCAAGGGTGATCTGGATGCCATCACCGAACTGGTGGCGGCGATGGAAACGGCCAAGCGTCCGCTGTTCTATACCGGCGGCGGTGTGATCAATTCCGGTCCCGCGGCCAGCCAGCTACTGCGCGAACTGGTCGAGGCGACGGGCATCCCCGTGACCTCCACCCTCATGGGCCTTGGTGCCTATCCCGCCAGCGGCAAGGCATGGTTAGGAATGCTGGGAATGCACGGCCTATATGAGGCGAACATGGCGATGCACGATTGCGATCTGATGATCAATATCGGCGCGCGCTTTGACGACCGGATCACCGGGCGGCTGGATGCGTTCTCGCCCGGCTCTAAAAAGGCGCATATCGACATCGACCCCTCGTCGATCAACAAGGTGATCAAGGCCGACATTCCAATCGTTGGCGACATCGCCCATGTGCTTGAGGATCTGCTCAAGGTCTGGAAATCACGCGGCCGCAAGGTGAACGTTGAGGCGATCGCCAAGTGGAACGCCCGCGTGGATGAGTGGCGCAAGGTCAAATGCCTCAGCTTCACCCAAGAGGGTAAGACGATCAAACCTCAGCACGCGCTGACGCGACTAGAGGCGCTGACCAAGGATCACGACCGCTACATCACGACCGAAGTCGGTCAACATCAGATGTGGGCGGCGCAATACCTGAACTTCGAGGATCCTAACCGCTGGATGACGTCGGGCGGTCTGGGCACCATGGGCTATGGCTTTCCCGCGTCCATCGGCGTGCAGATGGCGCATCGCGACGCGCTGGTCATCAACGTGGCTGGCGAGGCAAGCTGGCTGATGAATATGCAGGAAATGGGCACGGCAATCCAGTTCCGCCTGCCCGTCAAGCAGTTCATTCTCAACAACGAGCGCCTCGGTATGGTGCGCCAGTGGCAAGAGCTGCTCCATGGCGAGCGATATTCGCACAGCTGGTCCGAAGCCCTGCCCGATTTCGTCAAGCTGGCAGAAGCCTTTGGCGCCAAGGGCATCCGCTGCTCCGACCCCGCCGATCTGGATGATGCGATCATGGAAATGATCGAATATGACGGCCCGGTAATTTTTGATTGCATGGTGGAAAAGCACGAGAACTGCTTCCCCATGATCCCCTCTGGCGAGCCACATAACAAAATGCTGCTGGGCGAGGCATCGACCAAGGATGCCATCGGCTCCAAGGGTGCGGTGATGGTGTGAGCGCCAGAATTTTAGCTGCGTGTTTCTTTTGTACGTGCGCCGTCGAATTTACAGGCTTTCCCAGCCACGTCGAAGCCTCTGATACAATCTCAGAGCTTGAAAAAGTTGCTGAGAATATGCCGAGAGGTCTGGCAAATATACCAAACCAATGGTTCGAAATGCAGTCAAGTATTGGATGGGAAAAAATGCTGCTCGTATTTGGTTACGCTGATAACGCGGCCTTTTGCCGGTCGCTTGTCACTATTGCATATAGAGAGAACACCGATCGCGAATACAGGTGCGCTCCCGCAAACTAGAAAGGCCACCCCATGTCCGCACTCAACATCAAGAAAGGCTCGAACAAGCATTCGGCCTACAACCTGCGCCCCACCTTTTCGGATATCGAAGAGCGGCACACTCTCGCCGTTCTCGTCGACAACGAGGCGGGCGTTCTGGCCCGCGTCATCGGCCTTTTTTCCGGGCGCGGCTATAACATCGACAGCCTGACGGTGGCCGAGGTGGACCACGAGGGCCACACCAGCCGCATCACCATCGTGACCACCGGCACGCCACAGGTGATCGAGCAGATCAAGGCGCAGCTGGGTCGCATCGTGCCGGTCCACGAGGTCCACGACCTTACCGTCGAGGGCCGCGCGGTCGAGCGTGAGTTGGCGTTGCTGAAGGTCATCGGCACAGGTGACAAACGGGTCGAAGCGCTGCGCCTCGCCGACATCTTTCGTGCCAATGTGGTCGACAGCACGCTCGACAGCTTCACCTTCGAGATCACCGGTACCTCCGAAAAGATCGACGCCTTCGCAGATCTTATGCGCCCTCTGGGCCTGTCCGATCTGGCGCGCACTGGCATCGCCGCCCTACCCCGTGGCGCCTGACGTCGACCCTGCGCGCGTCGGATCAGTCGCCGGTATCGTGATGGAAGTGAAAGATGTTGCCGCTCAGATCGCGCAGCGAGAATTGCCGTAGGCCCCACGGGGTGTCGGTGATCGGTGCGACGATGTCCGCGCCGCGTTCCGACAACTCGGCGAAAGCCTGATCGACGTCTTCGGCAAAGATCCAGAATGTGGCGGGATGGATAGCGTCGTCCGTCTCGCGCAGGAAAATCGCACAAGGTCCGTGTGACACAGCGCCAATGCGCCCCTCGGTATTATGCCACGCGATTTGGAAACCCCAATGATCGCGGAAATAGGCTTGCGCCTCTGCGACGTTGCGCACCGCCAGTTTCGGCGTCGGTTGGGTAATCTTAATCTGGCTCCCTCCGCACTTAGCCCCAGCGGTGGACGCTGAAGCGCCCGACCACACTACGCCGCGCTTTACCAGCGGCAAAGCCCGCGTATCCTGTCATTCCGGGGAAATGCGCGATTGGCATGAAAAAGGGCGCTGACGGATTACCCACCACGCGCCCGTCTATCAAATTTTGAGATCGCCCTGGCAGCAGCGTCCGTCGTCAGGCGTAAGCTGCCACTCGCGCCTCGCGCAGAGGGATCACATTTGCCGAATGGCTGGTGTTGACCGCGCGCGGCGCAGCTTCTGGCAGCACACCCAAGCGAACACCCGCACGTTTGAGGTCCGAGCTGAGCGTGGGGTGGCTGTCGTGCATGACCAGGCGCGGCGCGTCTGCGAGGCGCATATCGCCACCATCACGCAGGTCGAACTCGACCAGGTCGCCAGCTGTCATCGCGGAATCGCCACCTTTGGCCCCGCGGTAAAACGCTAGGTCACCGTGATCTTCGCACCAGATAACTGCGCGGTTCTGGCGTTGATCCGTCCAAAGAACGACTCCGTACATGTGAATCCCCAATATCTTTGCTGTGGGGATCGCATTCCGACCCCAGTTGCGTACTGCCTTTGCGTCCGCGGCGTTTTTTCGCCATCTCAGCTTGGACCATTCCCTCTCATCTAAAATGTCGTTTTCAGACGGTTCCGACCATGTTTTAATCGACCCTACGGCTGGTCCTTTTGTGTCACAGCGCGCAAAATGTGACGCCAACTAGCGTCACTTGTCCGTGACAATGCACGCTGAACGTGATCAGGTCAGATTTGACACACCTAAATGATCTGGACGAGGCGTGATCACGTGATCGATTCCATCCTACGATCCGCCCCGCGCTGTCCCCGCTGAAACTGGACCCGACATGGCCACCGTCGAAAAACCTGTTCCATCACGCAACATTGACCCGGCGCGACTACGTGCGATTTTCGGTGAAAATCTGCGCACACTCAGCGCCGATTACCCGTCTGTCGCCGAGCTTTGCCGTGATCTGGGGATTAACCGCACCCAGTTCAATCGCTATCTTAGCGGCGAGAGTTTTCCGCGCCCCGACGTACTGCACCGCATCTGCCAATTCTTCGGCACCGACGCGCGCATCTTGTTGGAACGCGCTGACAATCTGAAATCGGCCTCTTTCGATCTGTTGAGCCATCCGGCCGTCGCCGGCTTTTTCGGCCCCGAACCTGTGGCGGTCCCCCACGAGCTGTTTCCCAACGGTATTTACCGCTTTGTGCGGCGCAGTTTCGTCGACGAGGCGCTGTTCGTGCGGGGCCTCATTCAGATCCACCGCGAGGATGGCTACACCTTCTTGCGCGGGTATGAGCCGATGGATGCGCTGCGCACTCAAGGGCTTTCGACAGCAAGGCGCGACCGCGAATTTCGCGGCGTCGTCATGCGCCAGGAAGAGGGCATCATGGTCATCGTGACCCACCGAAATTCCATGGCCTGCTCGTTTAACTTCCTCGCGCCCGAGACGTCATTCCAATCAAACCTCTGGGAGGGTTACGTCACCCGCACCGTGCGCGAAAAGATCGCAGGCATTCGCGCCGCGCGCATGGTTTATGAGCATCTGGGGGACAATTTCGGCGCCATCCTAACGGCAGCCCGGGGCAAGTCACTAGTCGGGATCGAGGATCTGCCGCCCTTTCACGCCCGTCTCTTGCGGGTCGATCAGCCGTTCAGGTAGCCACCACGCGTCTGAACGCATGTCGCCATGAGATAAGTCGCGTCGCGGATCGTCGGTTTCAGGCCCTCAGGCCGCGCTAGAATGACGTCAGCAGTCGCCTCACCACAGGAGCATAGTTATGACCGTCACTGACCTCTCATCCGTCCGCGCACCGGTGGAAACAGCAAATGGCTTGCCGAACGCGCACTACATCGACCCCGCCGTCTTTGACGAGGAAAAGCACGCGCTGCTCTACTCGCAATGGGCGGGCCTCGCCGTTGGCGCGGATGTGCCAGAGCCGGGCGACGCGGTGCCGATGACATTTCTTGGCATGCCGCTCCTGCTCTTGCGTGACAAGGACGGCGACATCCGCGTCTTTCAGAACATCTGCCGCCACCGGGGCATGATCCTGATCGACGCCCCACGCAAGATCGAAGGCGCGATCCGCTGCCCCTACCACTCGTGGTGCTATTCGACCAAAGGTGAACTGGTCAGCACGCCCCATGTCGGCGGTCCGGGCCAAAACACGCACCCCGCGATCAAGCGCAGTGAGTTGGGGCTGAACGAGGTGCGCAGCCACGTCTGGCGCGATATCGTCTGGATCAACATCTCGGGCGATGCGCCGGAATTCGAGGATGCCATGTCGCATATCATCGAGCGCTGGCGCGAGTTTGATTTGCCGCTGCATCATGGCGGCCATGGCAGCCGCTTCACCCTAGAGGTCCAGACGAACTGGAAGCTGGCGGTCGAAAACTACTGCGAAAGCTATCACCTGCCATGGGTTCATCCCGGCCTCAACAGCTACTCGCGGTTGGAAGATCACTACCATATCGAAGAGCCCGAGGCTTATTCCGGTCAGGGCACGATGGTTTACCGCCAGCTAACGAATGAAAATGGCGACAAGTTTCCCGATTTCGAAGAGGTCGGCGCCAAGTGGAACGAGCAGGCCGAATACATCGCGGTCTATCCCAACGTCCTGCTTGGCGTTCACCGCGACCATGCCTATGCAATCATCCTTGAGCCGCGCGGCCTCGAGCGTACGGCCGAACACGTCCATATCTACTATGCCGAACCGGGCGTCGATGAAGGGTTCAAGGCGCGCAATACGCAGCTGTGGAAGGGTGTCTTTGAGGAGGACATCTTTGTCGTCGAGGGCATGCAAAAGGGCCGTCACGTGACGCAATTCGATGGCGGGCGCTTCTCGCCGGTGATGGACAGCCCGACGCATTGCTTCCACGCTTGGGTCGCGGGCAAGGTCGAGGCGCATCGCGGTCTGGCAAAGGCGGCAGAATGAACGGCGACCTGCACCACCGCATGTTGACGGCGCATGCGGGGCCAGACCACGCTGCGCTGATCGCGCTCTATACGGAGGCGGCGGACAGTGCCAACGATCTGGATGCGTCCTGCTTCTTTCTGACCCATGCCTATGTCTTTGCGCTCGAGGCGGGCGCGCCGCAGGCCCGGCACCTGCACCACCGCCTTGCGATGCAGGGGCGCGAGGAATAATCACGCCGGCGTGCAACCCGTCCCTGCCCTGCGTCGTTGGTTTGCTAACCGACACCACAGGAGCGACCCGATGTCGTCATCTAAATCCCGCGACGAAATCTGGAGCGAATGGCGCGATCTGGTAAACATGGCGCCAAAGGAACTGGAAGAGTGGCTTCAGACAGACGCATCGAAATCTGTCGGAGACGCCGATAGCGGCGAGTCCACCGGCCACGCCTCAGGCCGCCGCATCATGGATATCAAGCGCACCAACAAGGCAGATATCACCGACGATCAATGGGATCACATGGCCAAGGTCACCGGGTACATCAAACGCCATCTGGCCCAAGGTGGCCCAAACGAGGACGTGGAAAACTCACCTTGGCGCTACTCGCTGATGAACTGGGGCCACGACCCGCTAGAATAGCGCGGGCCATATTTCATTGTCCCAAAAAATACTCAAATCCCGCGCGCTGCCAAAGGCGCAGCGTCATTCGCCCTGCGCTTCGGCGCGGCTCTTGCCGCTCACGTCCATCGCCAACGTCGCGGCCATGAATTGGTCCAGATCGCCGTCCAGCACACCCTTGGTGTCGGACGTCTCGACCAGCGTGCGCAGGTCCTTGACCATTTGGTATGGCTGAAGGACATAACTGCGGATCTGGTTGCCCCAGCCTGCGTCCCCCTTGGCGTCATGTGCCTCGTTAATGGCAGCGTTACGGCGGTCCAGCTCCAGCTGATAGAGTCGCGATTTCAGCGCCTTCATAGCAATATCACGGTTCTGGTGCTGTGATTTTTCCGATGACGTCACAACGATCCCGGTAGGATGGTGCGTGATCCGCACGGCCGAGTCGGTTGTGTTGACGTGCTGCCCGCCCGCGCCGGAACTGCGATAGGTGTCGATGCGGATATCACTTGGGTTCACCTCAATGTCGATATCGTCATCGACCACCGGATAGACCCAAACCGAGCTGAACGAAGTGTGCCGTTTGGCGGCGGAATCAAACGGGCTGATGCGCACGAGGCGATGCACGCCGCTCTCGGATTTCAGCCAGCCATAGGCATTGTGACCGCTGATCTTGTAGGCGGCGGATTTGATGCCTGCCTCTTCACCAGATTGCTCCGATTGCAATTCGACCGTGTAGCCGCGCTTTTCGGCCCAGCGGACATACATCCGCGCCAGCATGTTGGCCCAATCGCAGCTCTCGGTGCCGCCTGCGCCTGCGTTGATTTCAAGAAACGTGTCGTTGGCATCCGCCTCGCCATTCAGCAGCGCCTCCAGCTCCTTCTTGGCGGCGCGCTTGTGCAAGGCCTTAAGGGCAGTTTCCGCTTCGGCGACGACATCGGCGTCACCCTCGGCGTCGCCCATTTCGATCAGCTCAATATTATCTGACAGATCCTGCTTGATGGCATTGTGCGTGTCCAGCGCATCGACCAGCGCCTGCCGCTCGCGCATCAGCTTCTGCGCCTTTGTGGGGTCGTCCCACAGGTTCGGGTCCTCGACGCGCGCGTTAAACTCTTCCAGCCGGTGCTGGGCGGTCTCCCAGCCCAGCCGCTGGCGCAGCAGGTCGAGAGAGGTCTCGATCTCTTGGGTGATGTTCTGAATTTCAGCGCGCATTGAGGCCTTCCTGAGTGGTCTTGCGCCTGATACCGCAGCGCGCCCGGGCGGGCAAGCGCGCCGTCAACGCGCTTGGGGTCAGACCCGAGACCGCGATGGTCCGAAGTAAGGCCTAGCGAGTGGTCGAAAAGCTCTAGTATAGCCCGCCGGACGACATCGACCCGAAGGTCGCCTTTTTGCCCACTTTGCCAGTCTGGCCGCTCGATGTCGTGACGTCGCGCACCTGCTCGCCACTCCCCTCACGAAACAGCTCGAGGTCCGTGCCCATCGCAAATCCGCCGTCGAAGGCCAGACCAAAGATCGGATCCTCGCCATCGCGGAAATACTCGGCCACGACGTTCGCCCCCGAGGCGTTGTCGGCCAGCCGCGCACCGCTAAAGCGGTCGATCTTGATAAAGTGGCCGCCGGGGGGAATGGCAAATTCGCCGCCGCCATATTTTGCCGTCGCCTTGCGCATGAACTGGGTAAAGACCGGCCCGCACATGCCCGCGCCATAGGCGCTGCGCCCCAGACTGCGGGGCTGGTCGTAGCCGATATAGCACCCAGCAACGATGTTGCTAGTAAAGCCGATGAACCACACGTCGCGCGCGTCGTTGGTCGTGCCGGTCTTGCCCGCGACGGGCACGCTGAGGTTGACGTTGCCCGCCGCCGTGCCCCGCTGCACGACGCCCTGCAACATCGAGGTCAGCTGATATGCGGTGATCCCGTCGATCACACGCTCGCGATTGGACACGATGCGCGGGCCGCGACCCGGCGCGATGCCCGGATCATCGCAATCGGTGCATGTCCGCTCGTCATGGCGATAGACGGTGCGCCCGTAGCGGTCCTGCACGCGGTCGACCAACGTCGGCTCGACGCGCTCGCCACCATTGGCAAACATCGCATATGCCGCGACCATGCGGTAGACTGTCGATTCCTCGCTGCCGAGGGCATTGGCCAGAAACGGTCCCATATTGTCATAGACGCCGAACCGCTCGGCGTAGGCCGCGACCGTGTCCATTCCCACCTCTTGCGCGAGGCGGACGGTCATCAGGTTTCGTGACTGTTCGATCCCTGTGCGCAGAGGTGTGGGGCCGTAAAACCTGTTCGAAGAGTTGCGCGGCCGCCAGAGCCCTTGCGGCGTGTTCACCTCGATCGGGGCGTCCACCACGATGGTGGCGGGGCTGTAGCCGCTGTCGAGAGCCGCCGCATAGACGAACGGCTTGAAGCTGGAGCCGGGCTGACGTTTCGCCTGCGTCGCGCGGTTAAAGACCGAGTTCTGATAGGAAAATCCGCCCTGCATCGCGATAACACGACCGGTATTGACGTCCATCGCCATGAAACCGCCCTGCACCTGCGGCACCTGCCGCAGTGTCCAGCGGACGAAATTGCCACCGTCGGTCATGCGGCGCACATGCACGACCTGCCCTACTTCAAACGTCTGCTGAAAATTCTTTGGCAGCCACCCAATATCGTCGCGCGGAATGACCTGCGGCTCCGCCTCGGTCGCCTCGACACCCTCGATGCCGATGCGCATCTGCTGGTCCTCAATGCCCAGAATGACAGCGGGATACCACTCGCCATCCAGATTGACGTCGCGCGCCACCGACACATCGGCCAGTGCGGCGCGCCATGCTTCTTCGCTCTCCAGTGCTTCGGGGGGCACGCTCTTGCCGGTGCCGCGCCAGCGGCCCAGATTGCGGTCATACTGCTCCAGCTTGCCTTGCAGCGCGGCTGCGGCCTCGACCTGCATTTCAGGGTCGATGGTCGCACGCACGGTAAAGCCACCCGAAAAGAATTCGCCCTCGCCGAAATCGCGGCTTAGCTGGCGGCGAATCTCGTCCGTGAAATAGTCGCGGGGCGGCAACGCGGCCGAGAACGGCTCAAAATCGCCATTTTGCACACTG